>PAFU01000063.1 GCA_002704225.1 Gammaproteobacteria bacterium
GCCGTTGGGTTAAGTGCCGACAACTTATCGCTTAGTTCCTTCAGCATGTCTGTTAATTGGCGGTTGTTGATGAGATCGGTTTTTGTAATCACCAATCTATCTGCAATTGCGGCTTGTTTTTCACACTCTTTGTGATTGTCCAAAGTAGTAAACCCATTAAGAGCGTCGACTGTCGTTATAACACCCCCTAGCATATATTTCCTGTCAAGAAGGGGATCGCTCATTAAGGTGTGTACGACAGGCACTGGATCTGCCAATCCAGTCGACTCGACAATGACGCGATCGAATGCTGGGATTTCTAGATGCGCCCGCTTTGAATACAGGTCCAATAAGGTTTGTCTGATGTCGCCTCTGATCGTACAGCAGAGGCATCCGGAGGTCATTTCAACGATCTGATCTTTGGAGTGTTCGATCAAGATGCCGTCTAGTCCAACCTCTCCAAACTCATTGACCACAACAGCGGTGTTGGAGAAAGCTGGTTGCCGCAATATTTCTGTCAGCAATGTTGATTTGCCGCTACCGAGAAAGCCTGTCAGCAAAGTTACAGGAATCAGTTCCATTTACCCGTTAAACCTCAGCCTTTAGTTTCAGTGGAATACAGCTAGCTGAATTAAAAAGTACGAAAAACGGTAATTGTGAGCTTCTTCTTGGGGACTTGGCGCATACGGCTACATCCACGTTGCAAAAATCATGTTATAATATTACATACAAGTCGTAACGTGTGTTGACAAGGATCGTGGGAGCCATTTGATGGGCGTGTTTTTTGCAGACAGTCTTGAGTCTCTTAAGAGCGTCGCTTCCCGACCTACCCAGTTAGCCATTTTTGAGCGCGAAAAGCCGGCTAAAGCCGATCCATTTTTTGCTAGCATGGCTTCCATCTCCTTTGGAATTGCCGGCGAAGTAAATAGGGGGGACACTCTCCCGGATATTGAGTTCCTGCTGGAGGAAAGCCTTTCGATAGATGTACAACGGGATCCGTTTTACAAACTTTGGTTGAAAGATATGGCTCAGGTTTGCTCATTATTTTGTGAGGTTGAGCAGAGTGAAAGCATTCAGATGTGGATTGGTTCAAGGCGGGGATGCCGCCGCTACCACGTTGACAATGTACCGCGACGCCTTCTGGTCACCTATGATGGCTGTGGTACTGAGTGGTTGGCTGACGATGTAGCTGATCGGGATGCGTTCGCAAAAGGTGAGCCAAATGATAAAATTCTCAAAGACCCATCGGGCAAGAAGTTTATGGGTGAGTGGGATATTTCTATCTTCCGTGGGGGTGGCACTGGCTTGCTTCACAGAACACCCGATGATGCACTAAATGGACATTCCATTTTGATGCGGCTTGATAACAAGGATTTTGCCGATACTGTCTATTGACTAAAACAATCTGCCGAACAGTTAGTCTAAAAGCTTAAGTTGGTTTTCTGGCGCTTTTGCTGGTTAGTTTTTGTGGGGTTCGTAACTTGCTAGTCGAAGGATTCAGATCCTGTTTGTGCCAAAAATTCAGACCAGCACCTTAATTGTAGGGTCTTGAACAAATCTTGCCTCCGCAACCATGAAGACTCTACACACTTGCAAAATCTAGGTGCAAGTAACGGCGGTTGCGCGCCCCCGCAACCAATCAATATTCCATTATATCAATGTTATAGCCGCTTCAGACTTGAGGCGGCTTTTTTGTGTTCTGAATTATTGCCGCGTTCATTGCTGCTTTGCAGAAAGGTGTAATGTTCGGCTCTAGCAGGCGTTAAGCTTGGCCTGTCGTAAATCGATTTATTGATATCTTGCCTGAACCCTGAACCCTTGTCCGAGGACCAGGCTCCGTGGCCCACAGACCTTAAGCCGTGGATTGCGGACAGCGTTTCGAGGTTCAAGCTTAGTGGCTTCAGCCTCGTGGACGTTGACCGGGGTTACTGGGGCTGATTGCTAGATCTGGGCCGCGGAACAAGCTGGGGGTCGCGATAGCCGTGCTTACGATCCTCCTTGCGTTGGTGTTCATCAGAAAATTGAGAGCAGACGGCGATCATACCGTAGTCAACGTAATCAATCTGTTTGATATCAAAGATCACGTTCGTCTCTCTGGATTGATCCCAGAATATTGTAATGCAAGGCGCTTGCTAAATAATTTTTTTGGCACCGCCCATTCGGTTTGTGACTGAGATGCTGTATCCAATGAACCACGGGGGATGACACTAGCAAATAAATCCAAGTTTCAGGGAATACGGAAATGCGTTTATTCGCCACAGAATTGCGAATCGCTTTCACTATCTATTAATGGCCGTTTGGGCAATGGTTATATCTGCTAGTGGCGCCAGAACTATTTGTCGCTTGGCTAATCGTTACGAAAATAATAAGGAAGGGAGGTTCTGTTATGGTTCCAGGAGCGTTTAATTATCACCGCCCAGACAGTGTTGACGGGGTTGTTGGCCTGCTAGGCGAATGGGGCGAGGACGCCCGAGTTATCGCTGGCGGACACAGTCTTATCCCGGTAATGAAGCAGAGACTAACAGATATCAGCCACCTGATAGATCTTGCCGGTGTTGATATGCTGAAAGGCATTAGCATCGATGGGAACACTGTTACAATCGGGTCAATGACCACACAGCATCAATTGATTGCCAGCGACACACTGTATGGTGCTGCGCCGATCATTCGTGAAGCATCATTGCAGATTGCGGATCCTCAGGTGCGATATCTCGGCACCATCGGCGGCAATGTGGCAAACGGCGATCCGGCTAACGATATGCCTGGTCTGATGCAGACACTCGACGCGACCTACCATCTGGCAGGTCCAAACGGCGCTCGCACTGTTGCCGCTCGTGACTTCTACGAGGCGGCCTATTTCACTGCGCGCGAGGATAATGAAATCCTGACGGCCGTATCCTTTGCTGCGACAAGCGGCGGCTACGCCTATGAAAAGCAGAAGCGCAAGATCGGTGATTACGCAACGGCTGCTGCGGGGGTTCTGCTGACTATCGATGGCGGTGTATGCAGTTCTGCGTCAGTCGCGCTTACTAATCTGTCGGACACACCGGTGTATTGCGAGGCGGCCGTTGACATTCTGGTTGGCAGTTCAGTCGACAACGTAGCCGTTGTAGCAGCGGTCAAGGCAGCTGTTGATGCGTCCGACCCAGTGGCTGATACGCGCGGTCCGGTTGATTTCAAGAAATATGTTGCCGGTGTGATTGTGAACCGTGCGATCCAAAGCGCCAAGTCACGGGCATAGGGGGCAGAAATGGAAAAGATTCATGTTAAAATGACGGTCAACGGTAAGAATGTTGACTTGCTGACCGAACCAAGAACCTTACTGATCCACGCATTACGAGAGGAGTTAGGAATTACGGGCCCGCATGTTGGCTGCAGTTCATCGCATTGTGGTGCCTGTACGGTCGATATGAACGGCATGTCGGTAAAGTCCTGCACAGTGTTTGCCGCACAGGCTGAAGGTTCGGATATCACAACGATTGAAGGCTTGGGAACGCCTGATGCGCTGCATGTGCTTCAGGAAATGTTCAAAGAGCATCATGGCTTGCAGTGTGGTTACTGCACCCCGGGAATGATCACGCGGGCCTATCGCCTCTTACAGGAAAACCCGACACCGACGGAAGAAGAGGTGCGGTTTGGAATTGCTGGCAATCTGTGCCGATGCACAGGTTATCAGAATATCGTAAAGGCCATTCTTGAGGCGGCTGCGAAAATGAATGACATGAAGGAGTCAGCATAATGAACGAGTCTACCCCTCCAAAGGAAGAGCGCTCCGCAGCGCTGAGTGGTCTTGGTACATCGCGTAAGCGCGTCGAAGATGCTCGTTTTACCCAAGGCAAGGGTAATTATGTCGATGATATTAAGCTGCCGGGCATGCTGTTCGGCGATTTTGTGCGTTCACCGTATGCACATGCCCGTGTCAAGGCGATCAACACGGAAAAGGCAATGGCAGTTCCCGGAGTTCACGCCGTTCTGACTGCAGCTGATCTGGCACCGTTGAGCCTGCATTGGATGCCGACTTTGGCTGGTGACAAGCAAATGGTACTCGCCGATGGAAAGGTGCTGTTTCAGGCACAGGAAGTTGCATTTGTCGTTGCCGATGACCGCTATGCTGCCGCTGATGGTGTCGCTGCTGTCGAGGTCGAGTATGAAGAATTGCCGGTGATTGTAGATCCGTTCAAGGCAGAGGCAGACGATGCCCCGGTTCTGCGCGAGGATATTGCTGACCAGAAGGAAGGCGCTCACGGGCCGCGCCGTCATCCCAACCACATCTTCACTTGGGAATCTGGTGATCTTGAAGCAACCGAATCAGTGCTGGCAGAGGCAGATGTTGTTGCCGAAGAAATGATCTATTACCACCGCACTCACCCCTGTCCACTAGAGACATGCGGGAGCGTGGCGTCGATGGACAAAGTAAACGGCAAGCTGACAGTCTGGGGAACATTCCAGGCGCCACACGCAGTGAGGACTGTGGCATCGCTAATTTCCGGCATTGCCGAGCATAATATTCGGATCATCTCGCCCGACATTGGCGGCGGATTTGGGAACAAGGTTGGCGTCTATCCAGGGTATATCTGTTCTATCGTTGCCTCGATAGTCACCGGCGTACCGGTAAAGTGGGTCGAGGACCGATCTGACAATTTGATGGCCACTGCTTTTGCACGTGATTATTGGATGAAGGGCCGGATTTCAGCGACAAAAGACGGCAAGATCACCGGTCTGCATTGTCACACAACCGCAGATCATGGTGCATTTGATGCCTGTGCTGATCCGACGAAGTTCCCCGCTGGGTTCATGAACATCTGCACCGGGTCGTATGATATCCCGACAGCCTATCTGGCGGTTGATGGTATTTATACTAACAAGGCACCCGGCGGCGTTGCGTATCGGTGCTCTTTCCGGGTAACGGAAGCGGCCTATTTCATCGAGCGGATGATTGAGGTGCTGGCTATAAAGCTGGGCATGGATGCAGCCGAATTGCGGGTGAAGAACTTCATCAAGAAGGAGCAGTTCCCTTATAAGTCCGCTCTTGGATGGGAATATGATTCCGGCGATTACCACACCGGATGGGAAAAGGCCCTTAAAGCGGTTGGTTACGAGGATCTGCGTAAAGAGCAGGCTGAGCGTGTTGAAGCGTTCAAGCGGGGTGACACGCGCAAGCTATTGGGTATTGGGCTCAGCCACTTTACCGAGATCGTTGGTGCTGGTCCGGTTAAAAACTGCGATATTCTGGGTCTTGGCATGTTCGATAGTTGCGAAATCCGTATCCATCCGACAGGCTCGGCTGTTGCTCGTCTTGGTACGATCTCGCAGGGTCAGGGCCATGCCACAACTTTTGCACAAATTTTGGCCTCTGAAATCGGCATTCCCGCTGAAGACATCACGCTGGAAGAAGGTGATACCGATACGGCCCCTTATGGTCTTGGTACCTATGGGTCACGCTCTACACCTGTTGCGGGGGCGGCAACGGCAATGGCTGGCCGGAAAATTCGTGCAAAGGCACAGATGATCGCGGCCTACCTTCTCGAAGTTCACGATAACGATATTGAATGGGATGTTGACCGTTTTGTGGTCAAGGGCGCGCCAGAGCGATTCAAGACAATGAAGGAAATTGCCTTCGCGTCTTACAGCCAGGCGATCCCCGGCGTTGAACCCGGTCTGGAGGCGGTCAGCTATTATGATCCGCCGAATATGACCTACCCGTTCGGATCCTATATCTGCGTCATGGAAATCGATGTTGATACAGGTACAACTGAGATCCGTCAGGTCTTTGCACTTGACGATTGCGGTACCCGCATCAACCCGATGATTATCGAGGGGCAGGTCCATGGTGGCCTGACCGAGGCACTGGCAATCGCCATGGGGCAAGAAATTGCCTATGACGATCAGGGCAATGTGACAACTGGAACGCTTATGGACTTTTTCATCCCAACGGCCGTCGAGACACCTAATTATCAGACCGACTACACAGTGACACCTAGCCCGCACCATCCGATTGGAGCCAAGGGTGTTGGTGAAAGCCCAAATGTTGGCGGTGTACCAGCCTTCTCGAACGCGGTGCATGATGCTTTCCGTGCGTTTGGCTTGACCCAGTCGCACATGCCTCATGACCATTGGAGGATCTGGAAGACAGCTGAAAGGCTGGGCCTTCACGACTGAGCAAAATCAAAAGGGATAGGCAGGGGGTTGCGGCCCCCGGCCACCACTATATGACCTGGAAAAATCTGAAATCACGCCTCGGGTGCGCCGGCTATATCTCCTCGAACGAGTTGGCAATGGCTATTCATATCGCCCTTCAGCTTGAGCGGCCGATCCTGCTTGAGGGCGATGCTGGGGTTGGCAAGACACAGGTTGCCAAGACACTTGCCGAGATTGAAAATACAGAGCTTATCCGCCTGCAATGCTATGAAGGGTTGGATGCGGCTGCTGCAATCTATGAGTGGAATTATCAGCGCCAACTTCTGTCAATTCGAGCTTCGGCTGACAGCGGCGCGAGTCCGGACGCTATTGAAAGCAGGATTTTCTCACGCGAGTTTCTGCTTGAACGCCCGTTGCTGCGTGCGATCCAGCAAGAGCGGCGACCGGTGCTGCTTATTGACGAGATTGACCGGGCGGATGAAGAGTTTGAGGCCTTTCTGCTGGAAGTTCTGTCTGACTTTCAGATAACCATTCCCGAGCTTGGGACCATTTTTGCGACCAGTAAGCCGATTGTCGTGCTGACCGCAAACGGCACGCGTGATCTTTCGGACGCGCTGCGCCGCCGCTGCATCTACAGCCATGTGCCGTATCCTGATCGTGGAACCGAACTGGCCATCCTCAAGGTACGCGGCCCGGAGTTGTCACCGCATCTGGCTGGTCAGATTGTTGGGTTTGTACAATCTATCCGTAAAGAAGATTTGGAAAAAAAACCGGGTATCGCAGAAACGCTGGATTGGGCTGCGGCACTTGCTGGGCTGGGTTTGAAAGACCTGACAGACGATCCAGTAGCCTTGCAAGCATCACTAGTGGCGTTGCTGAAAACCGAAGCTGATCAGGCAGCTATGCCAGGTGAGGTCGTACAGCGCCTGGCTGGTGTTGCCGGATAGGCGCTATGATTACCGTTACCAGATTTCTGACGCGCACCTCGATTGCTGAACGTATGGGCGATTTCACGCGTCATTTGCGCCAGAATGGGTTTCGTGTCGGTGTGCAGGAAACTGAGATAGGACTGCGTGGTTTGGACAGTGTTNATATGAGTGACCNGCTGGAAGTGAAGATGGCCCTGAAGGCTGTTTGCTGCGCCGATCTGCATGCGTTTGACCAGTTTGANNANCTGTTTGATGCGTTCTGGCTNAACCAGTCAGTGATGCGCACNCAGCATCAGAAAACACAAGTTAANAAGCCTGATGTATCGACCATCAGCAACCNGTCAAAATTTATGGAGCAACATGACACCGGCAGTGCGAGAGACAGTGAGTCGCCTGACAATGACAATGATGGCGAGGCTGACAGCGATGGTGAGGGCAAGTTGGTGTCTACCCGGGTGGTCAATAACAACCGGACCGACATGCGCGAATACCTCCAGCCCGAAGACCGGGCCGTTGCTGAACGAGCAGCACAGCGCATTGCAGCTGCCATTCGTTACAGGCGGTCACGCCGTCGGAAGGCTGACCGTAAAGGCGCGATGATTGATCTGCGAAGGGTGATCCGGCGGTCAGTTGGGACAGGTGGTGAGCCAATGCAGTTGCTGCGTCGCCGTCGCCCTGATCGTCCAGCACATCTTGTCTCTATTCTGGATGTGTCAGGATCAATGACACTTTATGCACGGGTTTTTTTGGCGTTTATTCGCGGGCTGATTGATGTAGACCAGCGGGCCGATGCGTTTTTGTTTCACACCAGCCTANTAAATGTGAGTGACGCGCTGCGCGACAATGACTCTCTGCGCGCCGTCAACCGGCTTTCGATGATGGCACAGGGTTTTGGTGGTGGAACCAGAATTGGCCATTGTCTTCATCAATTCAACAGCCAGTATGCTAGCCGCATCATCGGCCGTCGCAGTGTGGTAATCATCATGTCGGATGGTTATGATACCGGCGACCCGAACAGCGTCGGTGCAGANTTGGCNCGCTTGCGTCGGAAGAAATGCAAGATCGTCTGGCTTAATCCGCTTCTCGGCTGGAAAGATTATGAACCGGTTGCGGCCAGCATGAGCGCAGCGTTGCCANATCTGGACAGATTTGCACCATGCAATACGCTAAAGAGCCTTGCAGCGTTGGAATTTGTACTGGAACAATTATGAACTGGCCTTCGCAAATCGCCATCGACAAGACACAAGAGCAACTACGTGCTGACGGCGTTCCGCATGCAGTGGCAACAGTTGTCCGCACGCTGTCGTCAACAGCTGCCAAGCCGGGCATGAAGGCAATCATTCTGGATAGTGGTGAGTTTGCCGGGGGCTGGCTGGGTGGTGGATGTGTGACATCTGCGGTGCGCCAAGCGGCAAAGACCGCCATAGAGACAGGCGAGGCGACACTTGTATGTCTGCGCCCGGAAGAACTACTTGGCANTGATGGGAAAGAGACGATGGTCACCCTGGCCCGTAACGGGTGTCCTAGCAAGGGTTCGATGGACATATTTGTCGAACCTGTTGTGCCACTTCCTGAATTGACTGTGTATGGCAGTGGACCTGTAGCGATGGCGTTGGCGCAGATTTCGCGCGCATTTGGTTTCACACTAACAATATGCGGCAATGTTGAGGCTGGAGAAGTGGATGCAGACCGTCATTTTGTGTCGCCAAATGAACTGGACAAACAATCGCATACCAACGCTGACCATTATGTTGTGGTGGCAACTCAGGGGACAGGTGATGTCGCTGCGCTAACTTCGGCACTGGCGGCAAGCCGTGCTTACGTCGCTTTTGTCGGCAGCCGGCGCAAATTTGGGGCTTATGCTGGGAAGCTGANGGATGCTGGTATCAACGAGACGTCGCTGGCGTTGGTGCGTTCGCCTGCGGGGATTCATATCAACGCGGTCACGCCAGAGGAGATTGCCCTGTCAATCATGGCAGAAATCGTCCAGACGCGCCGAGCTGCCCGCGTCACCCGGACGGCTGATGGCTGAGATCGCTGTCATACTTCTTGCAGCCGGTGAGTCGCGCCGCATGGGCGCTACCAACAAGCTGTTGCTGCCGGTGGATGGTGAGCCGCTTGTTCGCCGCACGGCCCGGATTTTGGTATCGCTGGCCAGCGTGCGGGTTACAGNTGTTCTTGGCCATGATGCAAAGGAAGTTGCCTCGGCGCTCTCTGGTCTAGATGTGATGTTAACCGTAAACTCTGATTTTGCCAAAGGGCAGCGTTCCAGCGTTCATCACGGGATTATTCATGCCGGTGAGGCAGACAGCTATATGGTGGTGCCTGCTGATCTGCCGCGTCTGACATCAGCGAACTGCTATGCGCTGATCGCATCGCACGCTGCAGCACCTANTGGAGCCGTGACAGTTCCCTCGCGCGGAGGTCAGGACGGCCCAGAGCGAGGCAACCCGATCATGCTGTCCAGCATTGCGCGCGATGCCGTCGTCGCCGGTGGGATCAAGCTGGGGTGCCGTGGCCTTCTTGACCGACAGCCCAACCTAATTCATACCCACACAACCCTGTCAGATGGTTTTTTCGTCGATATCGATACCCCAGANACCTACATTGNCGAAACCGGGAGCCCTCTGCCGGCGCCCACAACTAGCTGGCCAAGGCACTTACACCCAACGGAGTGACTATTTATGGAACTGCAAGATGAAATTACCATCCCGGTCTCTCGCGACAAGGTCTACGAGGCTCTGAATGATGTTGCCGTGCTGAAGGCTTGTATCCCAGGCTGTGAAGAGCTTGAATGGGAAGGTGAAAATGATCTGGTGGCCAAAGTCACGCTAAAGGTCGGTCCGGTGAAGGCGAAGTTTGGTGGAAGGGTGACGCTCGATCCAAGTAAGGCGCCCGACGCCTTTAGCCTGTCGGGCGAAGGCGACGGCGGTATAGCCGGNTTTGCCAAGGGTGGTGCTGATGTTGAGTTGGTTGAGGATGGTCAGCAGACGATTCTGCGCTACACCGCCAAGGCGGAGATTGGTGGCAAGCTAGCACAGCTTGGCGGGCGATTGATTACCAGCACTGCAAAAAAACTCTCCAAGATGTTTTTCGAGAAGTTTGAAAAGGTAATGAGTGGCGAAGTGAAACTGGAAGAGACGTCCTAACGCCAAATATAGAGTTGCGACAGAGCCGGCTTTTGGATCTCAATCCTAATATATTTAACTAGCTGACACGAGTTGTTCGTAATGATGCGGAGGTTATGGATGGCTTGTATGTCGGGTGTATTTCTTTGCAGTGTCTAATGTTGCGAAACAGAAAAGTCAGTTTGAGGCTAAAGANCCNTCNTTNGCNTTNNTAAGNTGGGANNCTTCNGCAAGGCAACTGGCTCATTTTTTCTAAACCAAGTTGGAGCTATGCCTGAACATTGTAGTATAGGGCTCTATACCTTCCTTACCATGAATGTGACTTCCGACGACTTCCGCCGAAAGGATTAAACTCTTGACCGGATAACCAGCTGAGGGACTGCTCGCAACCATCCTCGAAGGAGGAACTGGCCCTGTTGGTGAAGAGGTCAGCAGTGTTAGCGACCTAATAATTGTCACTGGACTTCGGAAGGTTTGGGGCCAAAACTATTTCTCAGATTAAGTGGGGCAATGCGATGTCATTGAAAAGAGCTATCAGAGCGCAGGGTCTGAGAAATTTTATGAAGCTTGGCCTTGCCATTGCCACCTCAAAAAAGGTTGCAGTAGCAACTGTGCCAGCTAATGAAAAGCTTCGCGTCGCCCGGGTTAACGAAACAGGGTTGATTGGCCGAGATGTCAGTGCGCAGTTCGAGATATTTGCCGAAGTTGCAAAACTAATAATGCATTGTGACAAGGTCATGCTGAACTTACTTGATGGTGCTTGCCAGTACACAATCACTGGGGCTGGAGAGAATTTTGACCCGCTTTTGGGTGTTCCCCAAAACATGACCTTTTGCCAGTTCGCACTGGCATCGCCAGAACCGCTTCTCGTTCCAGATACCAGCGAAGATAAACGATTTGCTGACCCCCCGCTTCCCAACCCGCCGCTCAACTGTCGCGGATATGCCGGTTTTCCATTGAATACTGCCGACGGTGTTATCCTTGGTACACTATGTGGAACGCATCCTGAACCTCTCATCCTGACAGACACCCAAATCCGCATGATGAGAAAGCTTGCTACTACGGCTGCTGGGCAGATCCAGACAATGGTGGAGCAAAGTAATCTGACGGCATCAAGAGTGGCGAGCATGCTTGGCAAATTTAAGAATTTTGCTCCTGAAGGCACGATTAATGAATTGATTGGGTTTTTGGATTTTTGCGCTCGAGGGACAGCCCTTCCTGAAATCATCGAGGTGCTGGAGCGGGACAACATCATCACTGAGAGTGATGTTGGCAGGCAACTGACACGTGATGGAACTGATCTTCGTAGCGCCCTTGGCCTTGCACCCGAGAGCTACCGCGGAAATGAGCAGGTGTTGGCGCCACAAGGCGGTGGTCTCGACGATCTTCTTGGAAAGCTGGAGTAGCAACGATGTTTTCGACCCAGCTGCAACTAAAATTTGCGTCTATTGCAGAAGCCAAGATAGCCGCACAAAGTCTTTGTGAGCTTCTCAAGGGGCGGATAAGCATCTTTGATTTTCACGGGCTTCATGTAACTATCGGCAAGGATGGTGAATTGGCTGTGAATGTTCGATTCGAAGAAGCCTCTACGATGACGAATTTTGAGAAGCAGCTCCCGTTGCTTCTTGAGGACATCAACCAAGCTTTTGTGTTTAAGCAAAGCCGCTTTTCTGGCGTGTGTGTTCTCGCTTTTGAACGTGAGGCTATGTCGACATCAGTGGCGATAGACACGCAGCTCTGATTAGCTCAAATTCCATTGATTAATTTTCTTGCAACGAGTCCCTTAACATCAATCAGCACCTCGAAAAGCACGCACACCGCCATCCTTTTGGATTGCGGTTTTTTGTTGCCCTGATACCGCCAGTTCAAGGATCGCCGTATCAACAAACCAGTGAGAAAATCTTTAACTGTTCTAACTGCTGGCTTCAGTTTGCAGCCAACACCAAGGCCAAGATCTAAATGAAAATGGTCTTGATGAAGAGCGTCATCATCTGGCGTTATGACATTAACAAAAATGCGAGACGTTGATTACAACATCTCGCATCTGCACCTTAGCTCGTAGGATGAAATTTGTTCTACTTGATCAGGCAGTCCTTCAAAGACTTCGCCATGTTCCGGATCAAGGTGAAATAGAGACCAGGACCATCGTCAATCGACGCACCAAGAGGGTCAAGAACAC
>PAFU01000020.1 GCA_002704225.1 Gammaproteobacteria bacterium
CGGCTGGCGGCGGCGCCACTCTGGGCTGGACCCAGTCCTACACTGCGGGATACACCGACGCACCCTCCATAGGGTCTGGCGCCCGGTAACGAATCATGCAGGGTAGAATCAAGGCAGGGACGTTGCCAAAGTTGCCGACGTACTCGCGCATGGTACGGGCCATGCGAGATTTTGGGGAGTCGGGATTCGAGCCAGAACCCTTCGCGTAGCCATCGTCACGTTCTTTTTCGGTCCAGATTGCTTGGGCGGATCCGGCGATAAGAGCCTTGGCCTGAGCTGCTTTTTCACCATCCGTCAGGACCAGAAAACGAAACGGCTGGCGGTTGGAGCCGCTGGGTGCCCGGGTTGCCGAGAACAATATGTCGCGCAGGTGAGCATCTGGAATGGACTCATCCTTATAGCGTCTGATTGCACGGGTGGTGGCCAACCCCTCCAGTAGTGGAATGATTGGCTGCTCGACCGGTTGTTGCCCGAGTGGGTGATCGTGTTTGCTCATGTTGAAGACGTGCCGATTAATGTTCTGCTGGAGCCTAAAGACCGGTGGAGTTTGCCCTGAACGAAACAGAAGTGCGACTGGCCGATAGATCGTCTAGAGCGCCCATATTGCGTCGATTTGCGTGAGTCGCCAAACTACCGGCCTCAAACACAAGGGGATAGGGACGATTTATGATTGATCTAACACGTGATGGAGATGTGTTTACCATGACGTTGAATGCTGGCGAAAACCGCTGGAATACAACGTTCGTGCGGGCCATTGATGAGGTCCTCAATGAGGTTGAGGCGTCAACCGGAGCCGCAGCGCTGGTCACGACATCTGCGGATGCGAAGTTTTTTTCCAATGGCTTGGATCTGGATTGGGTGCAAGCCCCCGATGACTATCCTGCCGCCGGCGATCGCAAGGCCTTTGGTCCAGAGTTCATGGGCCTGATGAGCCGAATCATGACCTTTTCCATGCCAACGGTTTGCGCGGTGAATGGCCACGCGTTTGGGGCGGGCTTCATGTCGGCACTCTGTCACGATGTGCGATTCATGCGCGCCGATCGTGGTTTCATGTGCGCGAATGAACTGCAAATTGGACTGTCCATACCCAGCCCAGAACTGGCTTTATTCAAACACAAGCTGCCCGCTTCAGCGTTTTTTGAAACCGTACAGCTTGCCAAGCGCTGGACCGGGCCTGCAGCTCAGAGTGCCGGCTTTGTTGAGCAAGTCGGTGATGTGGAAACACTGCTGGCCGCCGCCCAAGCTCGCGCAGCTCAATTGGCGCCCTTGGCGGCCCATCGAGAGAACTATGGTGGTCAAAAACGGCGACTCTTTGGTGAGCATGCGGCAATCAATGACCTGCATGGGGCCGCCTATATGCTCGCGAACCCGGATCAATACGGACATTGATCTCGCTTTTTGGCAGGTTGGTTGCCAATTGAGGCCCAACCTGCCCTGCGTCCAGTCTACACGCCCCTAAAAACTACCGTTCGTCCGTTAAAACATACGGGTCATCCCTTTTGAACGGGTTTGTTTGAACTCGCTGCTATAAATGCGCCCGTCTACTTCGCTGATGGTTTTTGTCAGAGCGTGGTGGGCTGTTTTAAGGGTTTGAGCTTAATTATGGCTTTGGGTTTAGGTTAAGTAAGAATGAAAATGAACGAGCAAAAAAATGTGATTTTGCGAGCGGGGGGTTCAGCGTGATGGTCAATTTTCTGAAAAAATTTGGGGTGATCGGGCTGTTGCTCGTCAGTTCGGTGGGTGTTTCCGCAGCCGAAGAGGGGGCTTCGGGCGGCCCTGGAGGAGCCGGCGCAGCCGGTGGCATTAGTGCTGGCGCAGCGGTTGCCTTGGGCGTGTTGGGCGTGGCGCTGATCGCGGTTGCGGTTGACGATGACGACGACGATGACGCTCGGGCTGAGACCGTCAACCCTCCCACGACGACGACCACTACCACGACTGCTACTACCGCTACCACCACCACCACGGGCACGTAATACAACCTAGATGATAGAGGGCCAATCGTTTTGATGGCGCGGTCCTCTCTATTCAATCCGGACGGTTCTATAGCATCTCAGGACAGTAGCGCTTCTTGCGGGGAGAGCCGTGGTCAGCTGTGCTGGGTGTGGGGTAAACCGCGGCTTTATGCCAAGCGCTGGGAGGGATGGGGAAATCGCTCGACCAGTGGAATTACCTGAGGCCGATACACGTCGACAAAGTGTGTTGCGTTGCGATGAGCATCCAAATCTTCTTGGGTTTCCCACCATTCCACCAGCAGAAAAACTTCGGGTTCTGCCTCTGAATGATAAACCTCAAAACGCTGACAACCTTGCTCGGTAAGCGAGACTTGGGCCTGGGTGGTGAGTAAGCCTTTCAGGGTGTCGATATCGGCCGAGTTGCGGGCTTTGAGGATTACGTTGTTGTAGATCATGCAGGGCTCCTGTGAAATGGCAGGCAATCAGTGAACGAGCAGTCTGCCATGAAATCGGATGTTTTAGAGAGTCACCATACGCGCCTACCCTTGTGGGAATTTCCGCCGGGGAGTCTCGGCGATGGTCCAGACCACCGCCCCGAACTTANCATTCATCTGGCGGATCATCCCAATGGGTGTGGGGTCATCGTTTGCCCGGGTGGCGGTTACCGCACCCTAGCCAGTGATCATGAGGGTTTGCAGGTTGCCCAGTGGCTCAATGAGTTTGGCGTGCATGCCTTCGTACTGCGCTATCGCTTGGGGCCGCAATACCACTCCTCAATATCCCGTCAGGATGGCCAGCGCGCGGTTCGAATGGTTCGCCACCATGCGTCCGAGTGGGGCTTGGATTCCATGCGACTGGGTATGCTGGGATTTTCCGCCGGTGGCCATTTGGCCCTGGCAACCGCGCTGACGAGTGAACCGAAGGCTAACGAGTCCGCGAAACCGGCGACGTTGGATGTGATCGACGCCTTAGATTGCCGACCCAATTTCTTGGTGCCCGTCTACGCGGTGACCAACGGAGCAAGGCGTGGTCGTAAGGCCGATGAGTATCTACCCATGGATACCCTAGTGACTGCTGAATCTCCGCCGACATTCGTTGTGCACAATCACCAAGATTCTATCGTGCCCGCCAGTCAAGCGACGCTGCTTTACGATGCTCTGCTGCAAGCGGGCGTTCCGGCTGAACTGCATATCTTTAACTTTGGAGAGCATGGTTTGGGGTTGAATCGGGGCGCCGAGGTTTCGAACGGTTCCTCAAGTACTTGGGGAGATCTGTTGATCGCTTGGTTGCGTCGACACGGATTTTTTCTGGATCAATCGCGTCAGGGAAAACGCTGTGCCGTGCAGGGTCAGGTGTTCGTGGACGGTGAACCCATGGGTTTGGGTTGGCTGACTCTGGTGCCCCAGCGCGCTGATTCGCCGTTGGCNCGTGTGCGTCTCAATGCCACAGGCGGCGGGCGCTTTCATCTTGATCAGTGCGAGGGGCCGGTACCCGGGCCGCATCGGCTGATCTTGCATATGGTGAGCAGTATTTATCCGCCCGATACCAGTGGATCGTATTCCATGGAACGGGCGCTGATGTTTGAGCGAACGGTGGAGGTGGTTTCAGGGGAGCCTCTAGACTGGAATCTGAAACGCACCGACGGTGTGGCGATCTAGCGTTAGTTTAACGAAGGTCTAACCCTTCCAGCTTACCGTCCTGACGCCAGTCGTCCAGCATGCGGAAAAACTTGATCGGGCCGGCCCCAAACATATCCGAGAAAAACCCGCTGGTATTGTCGGTCTTGCCTTCGCTGTTGTAGTAACCCGGGGTGCATTCCCGATAGAAGCGCGCACCGGTATTGGCTGATTGACGAATGATCCCTACGTATTCCTCCTCTGCCGCAGCCGATGCCTCGACAGTAGGCGTNCCGCGAGTTTTCGCCTCGCGCAGCACATGGGCAAGATGCTTAGCCTGTTCATTCAGCGCGTGTGGCACATTGACGGTGACAGCGGTTTGAGTGAACCCTAAGAAGAAGCAATTCGGGAAACCATGGCTGGTCAGGCCATGGAACGTGCGCAAGCCATCGCGCCAGTGATCACTCAAGGTTTGGTTGTTGCGGCCTACGATGTCGTAACCCGCTCTGCGAGTAAACGTGGTGCCCACTTCGAAGCCTGTGGCGAAAATCAGGCAATCCACTTCGTAGTGCTGATCTCCAACCTGAACACCGGTCGGGGTGAGACCGTCCACGCCCTTGCCTTGGGTATCCACGAGCGTGACGTTGTCGCGGTTGTATGTGTCCAAATACTCATCGTGGAAACACGGACGCTTACAGAACTGTCGGTACCAAGGTTTCAGACTTTCGGCCACGCTGGGGTCTTTGACGACGTCTTCTGCTCGGGCGCGGATGAAGTTCATCTTCTTGTAATCGGATAATTCCATGAGTTCGGCGCGCTCAGCGCCGGTCAGTCGCCGGCCCAGCTTGCGGCTCGCCAACTTAGCAGCGATACCGGTCAAATTCCGGAAGATATCGGTCCAGCCATCGTTGATTAAATCCACCTCTTGATCGCCGCCGCTGACCTGAATGTTGAAATTGTCCATGCGTTCTTTCTGCCAGCCCGGTTTCAGATTGGCTGCCCACTCGGGATCGGTTTTGCCGTTGTTGCGCACGTCTATGGACGAAGGAGTGCGCTGAAAAACATACAGTTCCTTGGCCCATTCACCCAAGTGCGGAATACACTGCACGCCGGTGGCNCCGGTGCCGATAATGCCAACACGCTTGTCTTTGAGGTTGCTCAGATTGCCGTAGGAGTTGCCGCCGGTGTACGCGTAGTCCCAGCGACTGGTGTGGAAGGNGTGACCTGTATAATCGTTGATGCCGGCGATGCCCGGTAGCTTGGGGCGACTCAACGGGCCGTTGGCCATGGCCACATAGCGCGCTCGCATCTTATCGCCACGGTCCGTTTCGATGATCCAGTGCTCGGTGTCCTCTTCCCACGTCAGGTTAGTGATACTCGTTTGTAGGCAGGCGTTGTCGTATAGATCGTAGTGGCGGGCAATGCGTTTGCTGTGCTCGAGAATTTCTGGTGCGAAGGAATACTTATGCTCCGGCATGTAGTTCAGCTCTTCCAGCAAGGGCAGATAACAGTAGGACTCCACGTCACACATGGCACCAGGATAGCGGTTCCAATACCACGTGCCACCAAAGTCGCCGGCTTTTTCGATCATTCGAATGTCGTTGAACCCTGCCTCTTTCATGCGCGCGGCCATCAACAGCCCGCCGAAGCCGCCACCAATGATGGCCATTTCCACGGTGTCGAAGAGGGGTTCTCGGGTGTAGCCAGGATCAACGTAGGGGTCGTCAACGTAGTGAGAGAATTCAGCGGTGACTTCTACGTATTGCTCGTTGGCGTCATCGCGCAGTCGCTTGTCGCGCTCTGCCAGATATTTCGCTTTGAGTGCTGCCGGGTCGAAGTCCAGTCCGCCCATGAGTTCCACGATATTCGCTTTTTCAGTCACCCGATATCTCTCCCAATGTTTGATCTCCCTACGGTTATACAAAGGAATCCGTCTGAAGAAAAGAGAGCCAATGTGGGCATAATGTCGGGTGCTCGAGGCCGAATCCTCGCCGGAAATGAACAACTTGAGATTGGCAATGAAAAATGAACTGTGGCGTCTGGCCAGAAAACCTCCTCATGGCTGGCCTGAACTGGAAGATTTCCGCTGGTGCGAAGAGATCGCTCCGGAACCAGCCGTCAACCAGATGCTGACGCGCACCATCTATCTNTCCCTCGATCCCTATCAGTGGGGACGGCGGCGCGGTGGTACCGAATCACCCGGAGATGTCTGTCACGGCCGCACGGTATCTCAGGTTGTTTCCAGTCGTTTGCCGGGCTACAGCGAAGGAGACTTTGTATTCAATACCAATGGCTGGCAGCAATATGGTTTGTCCGGTGACAACATCGATGTGTTCGGCTACATGTTTCCGCGCAAGCTCGACCCGGATCAGGCACCGATCTCTACTGCCATTGGTGTGATGGGTATGTTGGGTCTTACGGCGTATTCTGGATTGATCGTCCAATGTGTTCCCCAGCCCGGAGAGACCGTGGTGGTTTCTGCCGCCTCTGGCGGCGTCGGGCAGGTGGTTGCCCAACTGGGACGCCTCTACGGATGTCGGGTGGTGGCCATTGCGGGGTCCGACGAGAAGTTGGCCTATCTGCAAACCCTGGGGGTGGATGCGGCGGTATCCCATCGCTCTGAGAATTTTGCCGATGAGCTTAGGCGGGCGTGTCCAGACGGCTGCGATATCTATTTTGAAAACGTCGGCGGACCGGTATTCGATGCCGTGCTGCCGCTGTTAAACCNAGGCGCACGGATTTCGCTTTGCGGCCTGATTTCCCAGTACGGCAATGTTGATGGTGGTGATCCCCGTGCCCAGTGGCGGGCGCGAGGCGCTCAGACATTTGAGCGACAGCAGGTGCAGGTGCACGACTTGTTCGTGGGTAATTTCGTGGCGGACTATCAAGACCGTTTTCTGCAGGAGATGGGAGGTTATGTTCGCAGCGGTGAGGTGGGCTATCTCGAAGACAAGCGCGACGGCCTGCAGTTGGCTCCTGAAGTTTTTGCCCAAATGTTGCGGGGTGATAACTTTGGTAAGACCTTGATGGTGGTGTCGCAAGATCCGACATTGGCGGGTTAGGGCTCCCTGAGATGCTGTATTCAAGGGTGTAGGGGTAGGCGACAGCCGCGCCTTGCTGGGTTACCTTCGGGCGTTGGGATAAAAACGGGCAATGTCTGGAGGGAACATGTCTGAACTGAATGCCACGAGAGACGGGTTCTGGCAAACCCGCTACTCAATCATCGCTATGTGTTTTGCGGCGACCTTTGTCTGCTACATCGACCGGGTCAATATTTCCGTGGCCATCATTCCTATGGCCGAAGATTACGGTTGGAATTTGGAAACCCAAGGCTACATTTTGTCCTCGTTCTACATCGGCTACTTGCTGATGCAGATCGGTGGAGGCCGGCTCGCGGATACGTTCGGCGGCAAGGTCGTTCTGGGAGNTGGGGTNCTGATTTGGTCGTTGTTTACGNTGATTACTCCNTGGGCGGCCATGGGCGGCTTAATGATGTTGTATCTCGCCAGAATTGGCATGGGTCTCGGCGAGGCGGTGACCTTTCCTTCGGTATATAGCTTGGTGACGCGATGGTTTCCGGCGGGCGAAACCGCCAAGGCCATAGCCTTCAACGCCAGCGCGATTCCTATCGGTACCGTATTTGCGCTGATCGTCACCCCGCTGATCGTGACGTACTTGGGTTGGGAGTGGGCGTTCTACCTGTTTGGGTTGGTTGGTGTGTTCTGGTTCGCTGCGTGGCAGTACATTGTCAGCACACGCCCCCAAGATCATCCGCGCATTTCTGCAGCGGAACTGGATTACATCAAGAGTAACGCCCGTTTCAGCGAAGCCGCAGAAGATCAGGAAACGCCGCCTATTTGGGTGTTTCTGAAAAGCAAAGCGGTGTGGGCAATTTTAGTCGCGCATTTTTGCAACAACTGGACTCTCTATGTGATCCTGTCTTGGCTGCCCAAGTATGTGAACGAGGGTCTTGGCGTGCCGTTCAGTGATATCGGCTACGTGGCCATGCTGCCTCATATCACCTCCTTTCTGTGTTTGAACGTTGCCGGTAACATTGCAGACCGTATGATCGTCAGCGGGATGAGCGTCACCCGGGTAAGAAAAATTATGCAGACCATTGCCTTCGGTGGTTTGGCCGCCTGTTTGTTGCTGGTCACCACGGTGGATACGGTATGGGCTGCCATTGGCATTCTTTGCTTGGGTAAACTGTTTGGTGCCGCGGGCATTGGCGGGTTCAACGTGAATCATATGGATGTAGCCCCCAGACACGCAGGCACGTTGATGGGCATCACAAATACTGCGGGTACCATTCCGGGGATTGTTGGAGTCGCCGTCACGGGTTTGATTCTGGAATACACCGGGTCGTGGGATCTGGTCTTTCAAGTCACCGCCGGTGTGACCCTGTTTGGTATGATCTTCTACCTGCTGTTTGCCAGCGGTGAAAAAGAATTTGATTAAACCCGACTGAATAGCGTCGATGAGGAGTATGTCTCGACCGTGTTGAAGTTGCTTGAAGGCATCAAAGTGGTGGATTTCACCACGGTGGTGCTGGGACCGTATGCCACCCAGTTTCTCGGTGACTTTGGGGCACAAGTCACGAAAGTAGAGCCTCTTGAGGGTGATGGCTTTCGTGCGGTGCGCCCGGGCCCCAGTGCAGACATAGGTGCAGGCTTTGCGAACTTCAATCGCAACAAACGCAGTATGGCCTTGGATCTGAAGCAGCCGGCTGGCCAAGATGTGCTGGCTCGATTGGTCAAGGACGCAGATGTGGTAGTACACAACATGCGCGGTATGTCGGCACGTGCGCTGGGTATTTCCTATGAGCAGATCAAGCTGATCAAGCCAGATATCGTGCATTGTTGGTCGCCGGGGTTTGCCAGTCATGGGCCAGATGCAAACAGCCCGGCGTACGACGACATTATTCAGGCGCGCTCGGGTATTGCTGCGCTCAACGCCGATGCGGACGACGCACCGCAGTTCTTGCGTAGTATTGTTTGCGACAAGGTTGTGGGGCTGCATCTGGCGCTGGCGATCGCCGCTGCCTTAGTGCATCGGCTCCGCACAGGCGAGGGGCAAAGCATCGAGGTGCCCATGCTGGAAACCATGACCAGCTTTATGATGGCGGAGCACCTTGCCGGTCACACGATGGTGCCAGCCCAAGGGGAGATCGGTTACCAGCGATTGATGTCACCAAACCGTCGTCCGTTTAAAACCGCTGACGGCTATATGGCGATCATGCCGTATAACACGAAGCAGTGGGTTCGATTCTTGACTCTGGTTGAAGAAGATCAACTGGCAGCTTCGGACTGGATTCGCGACGGTGCCGCGCGCTCGCATCGTATTGATGAGCTCTACGAACTCATTGCTCGAGTTGCGCCAAGTAGAACCAATGACCAATGGCTAGACGCGCTGAAAAGTTATGATGTGCCTTGCGCGGTGGTGAATTCCTTACAAGAGATATTTGCTGATGACCAGCTGGCCGCCTCAGGGATCTTGCAAACCATGGACGATGCGGAGTTGGGCAGCCTGCGCTATTTGCAGCCGGGTTTCTTCTCCGACGCGGCGCAACCGGTTGCGCCGCGTAGAGCGCCTCATTTGGGCGAGCACGGTCGTGAAATTCTTGCCGAACTTGGTGTGGCAGAGGCGGGTATTCAGCGGCTCATCGCAGACCGCGTGGTCGGTGACAGCGCTGAATAAGACCCGTTAGCCGTCAATTAAATGCCAGCGCGTGCCACAGATCATGACCTGATCATCGCTGATGTAGCCATCGCGCGCCTTGGCTTCCCGCAGAATGTGTTCACGATCCGCTACGGTAATATCCAATCCTCCCAAGCCTGGGCCCCGCCCGTCGGTTATCGGGACGAAGCGCAGAGTGGCATTGTTGAACGAAAGACACGGCTGCCCGGCGGCATTGGTCTCTACCGCGAGGTCCGTACACTGTCCCCAGAGTGCTGCCAGCGCTTCAGGATCATCACCCTGTAGCTCCACACCGACGAAGTCCGTGGTGACATCCTGTTTGACTTGGTCTTCCCAGCCGAATCCGCCCACCGGATTCCAGCGGCCGGTGAAGTCCTCGTCTTTGTCGTATTCCAGCTCCAAAAAAGCTGCCTTCAAATCTCCGGGATGCAGTTGGGTCAGTGTCCATTGTTCGCTGCTGTGTTCGTGGGCAACCCGCACACCGGCATCGATGGCCCGCTGACGCAGGCGCTGGTGTTCGGCATAGGTGTCAATTTGGGTGATGACCATGTAGCCGCCATCCCCGTTCCGACGTTGCAGGTAGCGCCCGCCGGCGGTGTTGTCTTGAATTGGCGCAACGACCTCGAGAAAGTTCCGGCCTACAGGCATGAGGTTGTTCTCCAGACCAAAGGTTTTTACGCCCGGGTCAACATAGCAGCTGTTGATGCCCAAGACGCATCGCAGATCATCAACAACCTGTTGAATGTCCTGAGCCACCAAACAAATTTGTCGAAGTTGAATCGTCATCGTTTTTCCCTCCCTTGAATCCCGTTTAATGCGAACCGAAACTTTTTTGGCGGCTCGGCAGCAGGACAAAGTCGCCGGAACGTTTTTCCGCATTGGCGACCATGGCCTCCTGCATCTCTTGGCTTTGTAAAAACGAGGCGTTCCAGATAGCGATATAGTCCAACGTATCAGCCGTTGTGTGATCCTTGGAGTAGTTGATCATGTGTTTGCAGCCATAGACGGCCAGCGGTGCCTTGGAGGCTATTTCTGCAGCGATATCCATGACTCCGTCGAGCATTTCTTCGTGGCTGGCAAAAACACGGTTAACCAAGCCTGTGCTGTAGGCTTCATCAGCGGCCATGCGTCTTCCGGTATAGGCTAATTCGCGCACCAGTCCCTCTGGCATTTGCTGCACCAGTCGGGGGAACGTACCGACGTCTGCGGTCATTCCGATGTTGATCTCGAAGATCGTGAAAAAGGCGTCTTGGGTGCAGTAGCGCATGTCACAGGCGGTCACCATATCCAATCCGCCACCCACACAGCCGCCTTGAATGGCGGCCAATACTGGCAATCTGCAGGCTTCTAACGCGTTAAAGGCGGCTTGGGTTTTGCGCGCGGTATCGTAAAAAGCTGCCCCATGACGAATGCGCTCGCGCTTGGCTTCATCGGCATTTGGATGGCTTTTGGGTGTAAAGGCGTTTAAGTCCATGCCTGCGGTAAAGACCGGGCCACTGGAAGAAATGACGATGACCCGAGCCTTGGCTCCGTCGTCTATGTCCTGCACAACGTTGGGCAGATCCTCCCAAAACGACGGAATCATACTGTTGCGCTTGTCGGGTCGGTTTAGGCAGATGTGTGCGATATCGTTTTCAATAGTGAGGTCGAAGGTTTCAAAATGCTGCTGCGTCATGTCTTGGATCCTTTTGCCGATTGCATTAAACCACTGAGTATAAGCACAGATCGGGTCTCTGGTTAGCCAAAGAACAGTTGATGCAGATAGCGCCCCGGAGCGAGAGTGAAGAGACCGGCAACCAAAATGCCGCCCACGTAAACGC
The DNA here is from genome assembly GCA_002704225.1 of Gammaproteobacteria bacterium. GTDB lineage: Bacteria > Pseudomonadota > Gammaproteobacteria > Pseudomonadales > Azotimanducaceae > UBA4421. Next base: position 11,086 of record PAFU01000020.1, read on the forward strand.
CGATCATATGACCCTTGTGTGCCGCCACCTTGTGCTTTCTCGCGGCGATGTAGGCACTGGGTACGCAATACAGCACGACTAAGGAGAGCAGGTGAATCGCGCCAAAGTGACCCAGAACTTGCGGGCCGACCGTCGCAGGAATGAAGAGTGAAAACAGTGCTGTGGCCAACATCAGTGCCATGTAAGCCTTGCCCAGCAGACGATGGAAAGAGGTGCCCTTGGTCCGCAACAGAAGGTATGCGCCAATAACAGCGGCCGGTGCGACGGTGGCCAAGTGAAGGGACATAACAGGCGTCAGCATGACAATTACTCGGATGGTTTGCGCTGAGTGTAGTGGGATTGCTTTGAGAGGCAAGGGTGTTCGAACGGTGCTGAGGCCCTGTCTATTGGCCTAGACCTTGATAAGCTCGACCCAGAAACGAATCAGGAGGAGAGACCCATGACAGAACAAATAGATACAGGCACCGATGAATTGTTGGCAACTTTGCAGGCCGGAGTGTTGACGCTGACGATGAATCGGCCCGAAGCGCGCAACTCATTAACGGGCAAAATGACCACTGCATTGGCAGCACAATTGGAAAATGCGGAACTGAACGCCGATGTGCGTTGTGTGGTGCTTACCGGAGCAGGCAAAGGGTTTTGCGCCGGTGGCGACGTCAAGGGTATGGCGGCGCGCAGTGATGATGTAGAAACCACCGGCGGTGCAGCTAAGGACACCATCGATGAAGCCGTGCACCGTCAACGCCTTGCCCAGCGGGCTACCGCCGGCAGGCTGTACAACATGCCGAAGCCAACGATTGCCGTGCTGCCCGGCGCGGCCGCGGGTGCTGGTCTGTCACTGGCCCTGGCCTGCGATATGCGCATCATGGCGAGTACGGCCATCATGACCACGGCATTCGCCAAGGTCGGTTTTTCTGGTGACTACGGCGGTACGTTCTTTATGTCCCAACTGGTGGGCACGGCCAAGGCCAGACAACTCTACTTTTTGTCCGAACGGGTGAGCGCTCACGAGGCATTGGATCTTGGGCTGACGAACTGGGTGTGCGAGCCCGACGAGTTGGCGGCCAAGGCTGAAGAAGTTGCTGGCCAGCTCGCCACGGGACCTACCGTGGCCTATCGCTATATGAAAGAGAATTTTGCCCGGGCGCTGTCGTCGGGTGACCTGAACGACTGTCTTGATTTAGAGGCGACTCACCATCGGCAGTGTGGCCGCACCGAAGATCACCGGAACGCAACCAAGGCATTTGTTGAGAAGCGCAATCCGGTCTTTAACGGTCGGTAGCGCCCGGCCCAAGGACAGGTTTTTGTCTCTGAGCATGATGGCTCATAAAGAAGTTGAGAAAGTCCGCTGCGCGAGCCGCCTGGGAGCCGGTGTTGAGCAATACGACGTCTTGCTTGATCGGGTCGTGGGCGTCCGCGGGTATGGTGGTAAAGGTGCCCTCGGGCACCTGTTGCTCTAAGACTTGCGATAACGCGACGAAGCCCGCATCGGCGTTGCCGGTCACGATCATGGCGTAGGTTTGGCCAACATTTTCTGCCGTTGCGATCACGGTTTTCGATTCAGGCTTCCAGTTCAAATACATCAGAGTTTGCTGGGCTGCCAGTCCATAGGGGGCCAGAGCGGGATTTGCCATGGCGAGTCGTTCCGTTTCATCCAGTTGTTTTGTCAATACGGTCGACGCGGCTTGCTTGGGGTGCCATAAAACCAAACGGCCGACGGTATAGGTTTGGCTCGGTCCTGCTGTAAAGCCCTCGTCGTAAAGTTGCGCGGGACGTGGTTGGTCTGCGGCAAAAAACAAATCGAAGGGCGCTCCCTGCTTGATCTGGGCAAACAATTTTCCTGTAGAACCCACGCTGATGGAGATCTCACCCGAATCGGAATCTTGGATTCGATAGGCGGATACGGCAATTTTCAGTTGCGACGCGAAGTTGCTCGCGACCGCGATGCGTAAGGGCTCGTCAGCGGTTGCGTATGGTATGGCGGCCACAAAGGCCGCTAACAAGAAAAGTTGGATTTTCATGGGTCGCTTATGCGGCCTCGTTATCTTGCTGCAATGCGCTATGATGGCCCAAGAGTGAGTCGGAGGGGAATCCAATTGCTCGTTTGTATTAGCGCTGTTCCTGCCTTAAAACAAGATCGGGGTGAGCGCTCCTTTTTTGCGGTCAGTAGCACCGCATCGCCAATGATCTAAGGACACCAGCAACATGACAGATCAACACAACAACCAGACTGGGGCTGCTAAGTCTGAGCCGGATGCCCGCTCCATGCGCACCGTGGCCATGACGGCCTTGGGTGGCACCAGTATCGAATGGTATGACTTCTTTATCTACGGAACCGCAGCGGCCTTGGTTTTTCCCACCCTGTTTTTTTCCGACGACATGCCGCGCTACGTCAGCCTGCTTGCATCCTTCAGTACCTTTGCCGTTGGTTTTTTGGCGCGCCCTGTTGGGGGCGTAGTGTTTGGCCACTTTGGTGACCGAGTAGGGCGAAAGGCTGCCTTGGTAACCGCCCTAATGATGATGGGCGTGGCGACCACGCTGATCGGATTGTTGCCCAGCTACGAGCAGATTGGTCCGCTGGCGCCCGTTCTGCTGATCTTTCTGCGCTTTGTTCAGGGTTTGGCCGTTGGCGGTCAATGGGGCGGCGCGATGTTGCTAGTCACGGAAAATGCGCCATCGAACCAGCGCGGGTTCTATGGTGCTTTCGCGCAGTGCGGCGCGCCGGCAGGTCTCGTGCTGGCCAACCTCGCGTTCCTTGCGGTGAGCGGTAGTCTGTCTGACGAAGCGTTTATGGATTGGGGCTGGCGGGTTCCCTTCATCTCCAGTGTGTTGCTGATCGGTCTGAGTCTTTACGTGCAGCTGAAGTTGGAAGACACCGAAGCGTTCAAAGAGTTGGCAGAAGCTTCTCAGCCCACGGAGGCCAAGCCACGCTCACCAGTGCTCAAAGCGTTGACCACCTACCCTAGGGAAATTGCCCTGGCGGCGGGTTCGTTCTTGGGTGTGCAAGTGACCTTTTATATTTGTGTCGCCTTCATTATTTCTTACGGTACGGACCCTGAGGGTCTGAACATTGCGCGATCGGATATGCTGACGGCCGTGCTCGTCAGCACGATGTTCGCGATTCCGGCGAACTTCTTTTTTGGCGCATGGTCGGACCGTCATGGACGCCGGGGCGTCTACAAGTTGGGTGCGATCCTGACCGGCATCTGGGCCTTCGTGATGTTCGCCATGATCGACACCGGCAATTGGTACCTGATTACCGCGGGTCTCTCCATCAGTCATATCTTCATTTCCATGATGTATGGCCCTCAGGCGGCGCTATTGTCCGAGTTGTTCAGCACGGAGGTTCGCTATTCTGGCGCCTCACTGGGTTATCAGTTGGGTGCTATTTTAGGCGGTGGTTTTGCACCCATTATCGCGACAACTTTGTTGCTGATCTTTGGCAGCTCTATGTGGGTTGCGGCTTACATTGCTCTAGCCAACGTGCTGACATGGTTTGCGATTCACGCGTTGAAGGAAACAGACAACCGGGACTTAGACAAGGTCGTCTAGCGTCGCCGCGCCAGACTCGATCCTTTGTCGGTCTGGCTTCTAAACAGCAAGGCTACTGGTAGCTCAGGAAGCCTTTGCTGATGGCTTCTTGGCCCTGTGAGTTGAGCACACGAAACCCGATACTGCCGTTATCGGCCTTGCCCATCTGGAGTTCAATGTCGCTGGGCATGAGCACCATGGCGGCGAATCGGCCGCCCAGACGTGTCACCCGACCAGCATCCCCGCCTAACTGTTGATCGACCAAGGCGCTCACCGCCAATGCAAGTGTTGCGGTGCCATGCAAAATGATATCGGGTAGGCCTGCGGCAAGGGCAACCGCGCGGTCGGTGTGAATCGGATTCCAAATGTGAGCGCATTCGGTGTAGGTATGGGCCAGATGTGCCGCGACGGGGATGGAAATCACGTTGTCGACCTGAAAGTCAGAAGCTTGCGCCGGTAAGGGCGGAGCGGTTTTTCCCGGGTTGGCTTGGTCTTGGCTTACACCCACACCCCGATAAATGCTGGTCTGATACGTTCGGCATACCAGCTGATTTTCGCTGTCCAGCGTGTCGATTTGCATAACGCAGGCGGCACCGGGCCGGATTTCCCGCACGTCAATCACCCGAACCTGTGTGCGTAGCGTTTCATTGGGGCCGATGGTTCGATAAATGTGCAGATCGTGGGTGGCGTGTACGCCCTTGCTTGCTTCGCTATCTGTTAGGCCGCCTGCGCCAGCGAGCTGACGGGTGGCCTGTATGGAGGGCCATTCCAGACAAACCGGGAAGACCGGGTGGGCATGAATTTCCTGGGTCGTATCCATGTACAAGGGATTCGTATCTCCAAGGCTACCGGCGTAGGCCATCAGCCAGCGCGCATCGGTGGTGTGCTGGACGGACTCCGTTTGTGCACCGATTGTGCTGGTGCTGAAAGGCATATCTTGCTCCGCATCAATGAATTTGCCACGAGTGTAACCTTTCAGGTGGTGGGTTTTGCAGGGGTAAAATTCGACCGGTTGTGGTTAAGTTATGACTGCTTTGCACTAAGGATAATCAATGCGCGTAACGAAAATGGCCGCCCCCCTTGGGGCAGTGATAGAAGACCTCGACGTGCGAACGGTGGGTGAGGACGAAGCCGCGACGTTGAGCCAACTGTTTGGCAAACATCATGTGCTTGTTTTTCCAAAGCAGCAGCTTACGCCAGACGAACAAATCGCTTTCGCACAACATTGGGGTGAATTGGTGCCCTTTCCTTACGGCAGTTTGCCGGGCTACCCAAATATTATTGAATTGCGAAATCACGGAAAAAAACGCGACGTTAATCAGCATTGGCATTCGGATATGACCTATGACCCCAGGCCGCCAAAGCTCACGATGCTGTATGCCCTTGAGGCACCGGCCATTGGCGGTGAAACCGCCTTTGCGAATCAGATTCACGCCTACGAAGAGCTGAGCACTGGTATGAAGTCCTTGGTGGATTCCTTGGTCGCCCTGCACTCGGCCAAGGATCTGGCGCGTTTGTACGGTCAGGATCCGGATCAAGCGTCTGAGGCCGAACACCCGGTCGTACGAACGCATGACGAAACCGGTCAGCGTGCGCTGTATGTCTGCCGGGCATTTACCCGACAGTTTCGTGATTGGTCACGGCAGGAAAGTAAGGGGTTGTTGGACTACCTGTTTGAACACTGCGTTCGTCCCGAGTATCAAGCGCGGCATCAGTGGCGGGCAGGCGATCTAGTGATGTGGGATAACCGCTGCTTGCTGCACTATGCGGTTCACGATCATGGCGACGATCCGCGTTTGATTCATCGCCTGCAGGTGCGAGGGAGTGCACCGGTATGACAGTTGATTACCAAACAACATTGGCCGCTCACGTGGCGACAGAGATTCCAGACGAACACGCCTACGCAGCGCTGTGGTCAGAACAGGTCTCTGGGTTGGACTCCCTGACCGCCCAAGCGGTGCAGGGTGGCTTGCTGGCTGATCGCATGGCTTGGGTGTTTGTGGCCGGGTATCAGTGTGCTTTGCGCCATACCTTTGCTGAACTCCCGGCTGATGGCATCGCAGCCTTTGCCGTTTCCGAGGACCGAAAGAATGACCCGCCCCTGCCGGGCGTCAAAAGCCTGCTACAAAACGGCAGCGTGCAGGTGAGTGGCTATAAAACCTGGGTTGCCTGCAGCGCATCGTTGTCGCACTTGGTGATCAAAGCGGATCGCGGAGAAGCGGCAAATTATTACAGCATTGAACGGGTGACTGAGGGTCTGAGCTTGACGGACAAACACGGCGGCTTTCTGGCCGAAATGAGTCAAGGGATCGCTCATCTGGACAATGTCGCTGTACCAACGCCTCTGGACGCCAGCCAAGTGGCGCATTTTGGTCTCAGGGAAACGCTATACATTTACATGGCGTTCTGTGCGTGGGCCGGAAAATTTGTCGCCCAAGCGGAACGCTGCGAACGACTGATTCAGCGGTTGGCCACGCTGGTAGCGAACGTGCCCGCCAATCTTGAAGGTCTAGCGGAGTTAAAAGCGGTGGATCATGCGGTGCAGGCGTTGATCGCTGAGGTGCCAGAAAGTGCCACCCCGGCTTGGGGGGAAGACCAGCGTTTAATCAGTATGTATTCCCCAGGTCTGCAAAGGCGCCAGATAACCTAGCGCCAGATCGTCGAGACGGAACGTCAGTGTGCTACGAGACGACCGATCCGCCGTCGCAGGTGATCACGTCGCCCACGGTGAAGCCGCTGGCCCGGGAGCTGAGAAAAATCGCCAGTCCAGCAATGTCTTCAGGGGTACCCACACGTCCGCGCGGATTCCCCTTGCCGAGGGCGTCCCAATCCGTGTTTTCGGTATCACCGCCACCGCCCACACCAGCACTGAGCATATAGGTCGGAAAGGGCCCCGGTGCGATGCCGTTAACGATAATGTGGCGCTTGATCAAATGTGCGGCCAAAACGCGGGTCAGGTGGTGAACTGCGGCTTTCGAGGGTCCATAGGAAAAATTATCGAAAATCGGCGTCTTGATGCCATCGATGGAACCCACATTGATGACGTGGGCGGGACTGCCATGCGCCGCGTTTTGCTCCAACAAAGGCAGCAGCTTCTGCGTAAGGAAAAAGACGCCTTTCACATTGGTATCCATGACCTTGTCCCAGCCCACTTCAGGAAAGTCTTCTAATGGTGCTCCCCAAGCGACGCCGGCGTTGTTCACGAGCACATCCAAGTGGGTTTCCTTGGCGCGAAATTCGCTCACAAAGCCTTCGATGCCCCCCAATGTCGCCATATCCGCTGGGATGGACACACAGTCGCCGCCATAGGTGTCCATCAAGCGGGCTGCGGTCGCGTCACAAACGTCGGCCTTACGGGAGGTGATGTAGACCTTGGCGCCGTTGGCCAAATAGCCAGCGGCGATCATTTCGCCGATGCCCCGTGAGCCGCCGGTAACGACAACGACTTTGTCCTGAACTGAGAAGAGATTTTGCATTACTGATTTCCTTGCATGGGATACCGGTCGAAGCCGGCGAATCTAAACGTCGCGTGATGCGCTAGGACGGATCACAGACCGTGCGAATCATGTCGTCGCGGCTGGCACCGCGCTGGATGCGAGCGGCCGCATTCTTTTTGCGACCGAACAGCATATAGCGGAACACGGTGTTGCGGATTTTCTTGTCTTTTAAAAATGCGCCGGGTTTTTCCACCAAATTAACTGTGCGCATGATGCCTCGATGCACGTGAAGGTGGTACTTGGCCGCAGCGACCAGTGCGTCGCCAAAGGCCAGCCCGAACCATTGTTTCAGCGATTTGGCCTGATCCACCGTGCGGCCTTCGCGAACGGCCTCGGCTTTTTTGATGCCGTTTTTGTCTTCATTCAAACTGGCATTAAAAATCGGCCTGATTTCTTCTTCGGTTTTGGCTCGAAAATCCAACGCACGCTGCCAAGGATCGGATTCACTGCTGAGCACTTCGCTGAGTAAGTGCGCGTGCAGGGTGCCGGTACTGCAGCCGCGGCCGTATAAAGGATTGGTGCGCGCTGCCGCATCGCCAACGGCAAAATAGTTCAGCAGCTTGGGTGCTGCATCGCTGGGGATGTAGTCCCGCCAGACCGCGTGGATTTCACCGATGCCAAAGGGGGCGGTCGTAGGTGTCGCCTTGTCCTCGCTGATCCAAGGCACCAGTCCCGGAATGTTCATGCAAATTTGGTCGAATTTGTCGCCATCTTTCACGGCGTCTCTGAGTTCGCTTTCGTTGTTGGGCAGGCAAAGAATGATCGCAAAATGACCGTTGTCTCCCGGGAAAACCCCGTACTTCAGATAGCCTAGATCACCTGCCGAGGGGTTGTCGCTGTCGCGTTCCGGCTCGCTGACGCCGTCGCGCAGCGCGTAATGCTTCGTGTAATACACGATTTCCGCATCATCACGTTGTTCGGTGATCTCCGCACCCTTGGCCTGTAACCAATGGTAAAACTTGTCCGCGCGGCCAGACGCATTCACGATGATGTCTGCGCTGTGGGTGCTCTTTAAGTTTTTGTTCTGTCGATCCGTGAGCTCCAAACCTGTCACAGTGAGCGTGTTTTCGCCGCTGTCGGTCTGTGTTTGCGCAACGAGCACGTCGGTGACAAATGTTTGGCTGCGAATGCGCAGGTTGGGTTCGCGTTCCACATAGCGCCGCAGAATGGTTTCAATGGTTGCTCTGCGGCACAGCAGCATCCAAAGCTTGTCGTCGCCGGGCTCGGGTTGGTACTGATCCGTCAGGTGCTTGGGCACCATGTCGGCAAAGGTCATTTTTCGCGCACCCGCTGCAAGTAACTCATCCAACAAGTCGGGATAGTTCTCGCCCAGCACACTNCACATGAGGCCCAAGAACGCGTGTGGATGGCGAAACTGCGCGGCACCTCGGCGCTGCCACGAAAAGAAGGCATCCTCGGCACTGCCTTCCGGCGGCGGCACATCTCGCTCAAACAAGGTGACGTCGAAACCCTTACGCGCTAGGGACAGGCCGGTGAACAGGCCACAAATTCCAGCGCCGACTACGGCAATTGACTGACTCATGTAACGTCTCTTTTTTTTGTGGGCTAACGTTAACAAAGCTGGTGGTGTGGAGGGAATAGGCGACTTGATTGCGAATACAGCAATCCGTTCCACGCCTCCATTTTCTGATATAAAAGACGCTTGAGCGGTAATGACGATTTATTGGGGGAAGCAATGTTAGAGGCGGTTCAACTCGGGAAAAGTGGGCTACGAGTGTCGCAGCTGTGTTTGGGGACCATGAATTTTGGTATTCCCGGGCGAGGCCATCAGGGGGATTGGACATTAACCCTCGATGAGGCGCGACCCATTGTAAAGGCTGCAATTGACCACGGACTGTTCTATTTCGATTGCGCCGACATCTATGGCCTAGGCGCCTCTGAAGAAGTCGTCGGCGCCCTCCTAAAAGAAATGATGCCCCGGGACGAATATGTGCTGGCAACCAAAATTGCCATGCCCATGGGGCGTGGTGCGAACCAAGGTGGCCTCTCGCGTAAACACGTGCGCGAGGGTATCGACGCCTGCCTGCAACGTTCCGGTCACGATTACATCGACCATCTGGTAATTCACCGCCATCCTCATGGCATACCCGGCGCGGCCGAAACGCCCATTGAGGAAACGCTGGAAGCTCTGCACGACGCCGTCAAAGAAGGCAAGGTACTGTACTTGGGTGGCTCGTCCATGTTCGCTTGGCAATTCGCAGAGCTGCAGCTCACCGCCAAGATGAACAATTGGACTCAATTTGTTTCCATGCAAAATCACCACAATTTGGTCTACCGGGAAGAAGAACGCGAAATGAACCCGTATTGCGCCAGCACAGGGGTGGGGTTGACGCCTTGGTCGCCTCTGGCGCGGGGTATTTTGGCGGGCTCCTATCAAGGCGGTTTCAGTGGTGGTAGCACCAATCGTTCGCAAGGTAAGGATCGGATGCGCACCGAAAGCCTGTATCACGGTGATCACGTATTCCCGATTGCGGAGCGTGTCATTGAAGTGGCCAGTAAGTACGAATGCTCGCCGGCACAAATTGCGGTGGCATGGTTGATCAGCAAACCGGAAGTGACATCGCCCATTGTCGGGGTATCTAAAGTCAGTCAGCTGGACGATTTGGTCTCTGCAGCGGGCCTGCAACTGGCCGCGGAGGATGTGAGCTATCTGGAAGAGCTCTACCAACCCGTTGACAATCTGCTGTCGATCGGCAGCAGCTAGATGCAACGTTAAGAGGAGCTAAGGGCATGAATATCGAACCCACACAGGCGACGCTGGGTGCAACGGTGACCGGTGTAAATCTCAATTCGTTGGACGACGAACAATGGCAGGCCATCGAAGCGGCATGGTACGAATACGCAGTGCTCGTTTTTCCAGCTCAGCATATTGAAGAGGATGCGCATATTGCACTAGGCGAGCGTATTGGCCCGCTGGAAGAACTGATGACGAATCGAAAAGCGGTGCCCATCAGCAACCGCAAAGCAGACGGCAGCTCGGTTGATCTGAGCAGTGANCACTTTCAAATTCTCAAGGGCAATGAAGGGTGGCATACGGACAGTACCTACATGCCGCTGTCAGCGCGGGCGTCTATTTTGGCTGCGGATGTGGTGCCAGAGGAAGGCGGGCAGACCGAATGGGCAGACATGCGTGCAGCCCTTGATGCGCTGGCCCCAGACACTCGCAAAAAAATAGCCGACTTGGCAGCTCATCATTCGCTCTATTACAGCCAGGCCAAGGTAGGTCATCAGGCCAGTAGTGGCGCGTCCTACGGACTCAGCGATCAAGACATCCCTTTGCGCCCGCTGATCAAAGTGCATCCGGTGACACGGCGCCCCGCATTATTTATTGGTCGGCATGCCCATGCCATACCCGGTTTAAGTGAAGAAGAATCCGAGTCGCTGTTAGATCAGTTGACAGATTTTGCCTGCCAGCCACCACGGGTTTTTGCCCATACCTGGCGCCCGGGAGATGTCGTCATGTGGGATAACCGTTGTGTGTTACATCGGGCGCGCCCCTATGACTACTCCCTGCCGCGTGTGATGCGGCATGTTCGGGTAGCCGGTGACCCACGCACGGAAGCGGGTATCAACCCTTAGCGGGGGCTCGACGCTCGGCCTGTACTGCCGAGTACCAAGACACGCCGTAAGGCACGCAAAACGTCAAAAGGACTTTTACCCAAGCGGTGGTCGTCATGCTCGCCTCGAGGATGGCGTCGCCATGATTGATGGCCGCGAGAATGGTGCCGACCACTAGGGCGATTTTTAGGGCCCGCAGATGGGTCTCCCGGCGGAACACCAAGGGCGATGTCATGGGTCTTCTATTCTCAGGCGCATCAACTCGGGTTGGTTTAGCTTAATGCGGCCAAGGCAAACAGGCCGCTAAGGGATCCGGCGATGCTCGCTTGCTGAAATGTCTTGGCTGACAGCTGGCCCAGCGTCTCCGCAGGATCAGAGCCGCCCAATGTTTGGCGCAAAATACCGGTCTCGATAACCGTGGCGTAGATGATGAAACCAAAGACCGAACTCACTAAGGCGATGCGGCCCAAGCTGTCAAAAGGAATGGCCATAACCAAGAGCAGTAGCAAGCCCCAATGAAATACCCAGCCACCAAAACTCATCCAATGAAACTGCCGCTGGGAATTTGCGGCCATATCGAAGTTAAATCGAAACAGCGAAGTGCCCTTGGGTTTGACCCGAGGCGCGCTGGCACCGGATAGCTTTGCTCCGGTGTAGTGTCCCCATTCGTGAAACAGTGCGCCGAGCACGTATCCCACGAAGATCGCATTCACAATGCTAATGGCTTGAGCAAACCAAATGCCGGTGACCAAATGCCATGTGTCGGCTGCAGCCCAAATTGAAATGGCCGCAGCGGCGATGGCGGTATCCCGAGACAATAGGGAAAACAGGGTGGGTTCTGGTTTGCTGGTTTGTTCTGTCACGACGAAAGCCTCGTATAAATGGATAGCAAAAAAGAATGCCAAAGTCTGATGTTAGCCGAAGACACATGGGTTGAACATGAGTCTGTGGCGCCCTGCCGACTGTCCTCAGCGACCGGTCAGTTCCAGTTCCGCTCGGCCGATACCCAAGCTGAAGTCGCCGGCAAAGCGACCGACTTCAAACGGTGTTTTGCCGTAAGCGCCGGTGATGACGTATTGACCGGGTTGGAGTGTGTGGCCGAAGTCGGCCAAACGCTGGGCCAAAATTGCCAAGGACTGATAGTGAGGATCCATATGTCCTTCGCTGGCAACCTGCTCGATGGTGCGGGTTTGCCCATTGNTCAACTCGCTTAACGTGACGTTCAGGTGTGACAGGTCGTCGCTGAGCTGGTTCTGGGTGACTGGCTCGCCGTAGACGATGCCCCAATTGGAGAGGTTGTCGGCAATGCGTAGGCCAGCAGGTGAATTCGGTGGTAAGCGCTTCTGATTGATTTCAAAACCTGCTGCCATGCCAGCGATTGCGGCCTGAGCCGCATCAGCTGTCGCGCCGTCTCCCAGGGCGCTGCCGACGGCAAAGCACAGTTCATTTTCGACGCCNCCCTTATACAGGCTTGCTCTTGGAATCTGCGCCCCGCTGCGGAATATTCTGCTTTTCAGCACGAAGCCTGAAGGCCGCACGCCGACACCTAGAGCATCTCGAGATTCGCCAGAGGTCATCCCGATCTTCCAGCCGCCGAGTTCCTCCCCTTCGTTCAACCAGCGCTCCAGCAGCTGAAACTGCAGTGCCTGACCCTCATCAGCGCTGATGTCTGGTTGATCAAATAGCGCACTTGGGTCGCTATCGGGCTGTTGTTGTAGTTGCCACAGAGTGTCCAGCAGGTTGGGCATGGGAAAGGGCCTTTTGATAGTGGAATAAACCAGAGCCGTCGGCTCTGAGAAAAGCCTTACTATAAGTTGCCGATCTGAAATCCGCGAGGATTCTGACAATTCTTCTATTTTTCTCTGCCGCCTGTTGAGGTATGTTCAAAGCTAAATAAAAAGAGGGAATGGAACATGGCTTACGCATCTGCTGATCGCGCCTATTACGACGCAGACAGTCACATCATGGAGCTGCCGGATTTTTTGAAAGCGTATGCTGATCCGGCGCTACGGGATGATATTCCAGAAGTCAGCTATTCAGCGTCGGTTGTGACCGACGATGAAGTGGGACTGATCATGAGTCAGGGCGGACGACACTCGGAAGAACATGTGGCGGCGCAGTTGGCCATGGGCGATGCTCTGATCGAAAATTCCAAGGAAATTCAGGCTCTGGGTGCGTTCAACGGTCCAGACCGCTCGGCGGCAATGGATCTTCTGGGTTTCAAAAAACAGTTGGTGTTCGCCACGCACTCGGTTGCGTTCCCTTTCCACCCGAGCAGTAAAAAAGATCCGGTACTGCGTTATGGTGCCACGCGTGCTCACAACCGGCACATGGTGGATTTTTGCTCGGCCGACGATCGTTTGATGGGTGTGGGTATTGTGCCCCTAGACGATCCCGCGCGCGCTATTGAAGAAGTGGAATGGGCGATCAAGGCAGGTTTGCAATCCATCTGGATTCCGCATCGTGCACCGATCGACCGTTCACCGGGTCATGTTGACCTCGAAGGTTTTTGGGCGCGTCTGGCTGAAGCCGGTGTGCCCTTCGTACTGCATGTCGGTGGTGCGCCGCTTCAGGTTTCTAAGGCCTGGGGTAATAACGGACGAGCACCGGTCAAAGATTGGCTCGGCGGCGGCGAAAATGTGCGTACCAAGGATGCAGCGGTGCTGCACCAAACCCCTGAAATGTTCCTGAGCGTTCTGCTGATGGACGGCGTTTTCGACCGTCATCCGGGTCTACGTGGTGCCGCAGTAGAACTGGGCGCGGGTTGGGTGCCTGAAATGTGTCGTCGGCTGGACTGGGTTTCGCGAATTTATGGTCGCTCGGATAAGTCTGTTCGATTTGAACGCGCTCCGTCACAACAGCTGATCGAGCAGATGGCGTTTACGCCGTTCTCTCATGAAGATGTCGCCTATCTGATGAACGACTCTCATCCTGATCTGTATTTGTTCTCCAGCGATTATCCTCACTTGGAAGGCACGAAAGATCCCATCGGCCGGTTTGAACGTTTTCTTGAAAACTCGGAACCCGCCATACGCGATGCGTTCTACAGCGAGAACTTTCTTCGTCTGTGGCCAAACGCCCGGGTCTGATTCGTGACTGGCTCGCCAGCGTCTCANAACCCAGCAGGGATCAAAACTCTGCTGGGGGCGTTGTTGGGTGTTGTGGTGATCGGTCTGCTGATGACCTACATCGTNCGCTGCCCTTGCGAGCGGATTCCCGGGACGGTGCTGTTTGGGGTTGAAGTGGAGGAACCGGTCAGCGATTGGGCATTCGCCAATGCTGCGGGGTTGTGTCAAATACAGGTGCAGGGTGTCATTCCGTGGTCCGTGAATCTCAACTGTATGGCCGATGGCGACGGCGCGCTGTATCTGAGTTGTTCGGTCTGTGAAGGCAAGTATTGGTCGGGTCGGGCGCTGGTCAATTCTGATGCCAGAGTTCGCATAGCCGGCCAAGTGTATCCGGTGCGNCTGACTCGTTTACAAGATGCCGAAACCTTGGACGCAGCTTGGCTGGCTAGAGCGTCGAAAACCGGCTATGGCGTTGGTGAACCACGCCCCGATCATTGGTGGTCTTTTGCGGTAGTCAGTCGCTGAAACACGACCGACGCTGCGCGTGGGCCTGTTGTTAGCTTGGTTCGTGAAACATCGAGGTACGGCCACCGTCCACGACCAAATCGTGACAGGTAACGAATCGGCCAGCGTCACTGGCCAGATACAGAGCGGCTTCGGCGATGTCATCGGCAACACCGGTTTTTTGCAGCGGTACAGATCGCGCCAGACTTTGCTGCAGCTTGTTCATTTTGCGCTCGTTTTCCTCATCGGTCAGGGTGTTTGCGCGCTCAGAACCGCCCCAAAAGATCGGTGTGGCAATCGCCCCCGGAGAGATCGAGTTCACCCGTATGTTGTGCTCGCCCAGCTCGATCCCCGCCATTCGGGTGTAGTGGGTCAGCGCCGCTTTGAGGGCAGAGTACAGTAGATCGCCCTGACGATAACGCAGGCCGGCAATACTGGAATTGTTGATGATGCAGCCGCCGCCATTGGCCTTCATAGGCGCTACTGCGTGCTTCGTGCCAAGAATGGCGCTGGACAATAGCAGGCGAACACCATAATCGATGTGGTCCTGGGTAAGTTTTTCCAGAGGAGCCCCCACCGGACCGCCGGCGTTGTTGAACAANACATCCAGCTTGCCATGGGTTGCCGTGGTGAATTCGATGGAGTCGCGGATCGCCTCTTCCTGAGTGATATCCGCCTCGTGATATGTCGCGTTCTGGCCCAAGGTTTCAGCCAAGGCCTGACCCTTTTCTACTGAGCGCCCGGTGATGACTACCTGTGCGCCCTCGTTGATGAANAGTTGCGCGGTTGCAGCGCCAATACCACTGGTGCCGCCAGTAATGAGGGCCACTTTGCCCGCGAGTCGGTTCGACATGTCTTTTCCTTAGCCTTGCTGAACAAATACGTAATCACAAAGTCTGCGGCAGGATACAGGGCTGGGCAATGGCGGCAAGTCTGATCCGCTTCCGATGTGTTGCGTCGGTCTCAATCACCGTGCAGTCTTTGGCAGGGAAGAATTGCAGCGTCGGCGAACGGCGAACGGCGAACGGTGAACGGCGGATACGGCATTGGCCATTGGGGNAAATATGAGTTCGACAAAGAGCGTGAGTCTTGGCAATAAAATTGCGTACGGTTTTGGTTCCGTCGCTTTTGGAGTCAAAAACAATGGCTTCGATTATTTCTTCCTGATTTTCTACAGCCAAGTGATGGGCGTGAGCGCCTATCTGGTCAGTTTGGCGTTGCTCATCGCCTTGGTCTTCGATGCGTTGAGTGATCCCCTGATTGGCTATTTGTCNGACAATACCCGCTCGCGTTGGGGGCGGCGACACCCGTACATGTACGCAGCAGCGATGCCGGTGGCGTTGGGTTACTACTTCGTCTGGAATCCTCCGGCAAGCTTGAGCGGAGACGAGCTCTTTCCCTATATTGTTGGTATCGCGATTTTCGTGCGTACCCTGATCACCCTCTATGAAATCCCCAGTTCCGCCTTAGTGGCCGAAATCACCGATGATTATGACGAGCGAACGAACATGTTGAGCTTCCGTTATTTCTTCGGCTGGAGCGGTGGCACCTTAATGGCAACCTTTGCAACGATGTTTTTGCTGGTACCCACCGCGGAGATAAGCAATGGCATGTTCAATGTCGAAGGTCATGGTCAGGTTGGTTTTGTCGCGGCTTGGGTGATTTTTCTTGCCATCATGGCATCCGCCTTGGGGACACACCGCTTGATTCCCAACCTCAAGTCACCCCCGCCAAAGCGGAATTTGTCGCTCAAGCGTATCTATCAGGAAATTTTTGAAACACTCGCCACCCGTTCCTTTCTCGCGCTGTTTTTGGCGGCACTGTTCGGGGCGGTAGGGTCAGGGGTTGCTGCAACCCTGAGCTATTACATCTATACGTTTTTGTGGGAATTTTCGACTCAGCAGATCGGTTTTATTTCCATCAGTGTGGTTATCTCCGCCATGTTGGGATTTATGCTGTCGCCCTTTATTTCCAAAAGGCTGGGAAAAAAGAAGGGCGCAATTTTGATCGGTTTTCTGGCGTTCACAGTAAATCCCGCGCCCATTGTGCTGCGCATGATGGGCTTCATGCCTGAGAACGGCGACCCCATGCTGTTCCCCATTGTTCTTGCCATCATCGTTGTTGATGTGGCCCTGATCATCACGTATCAGACATTATCCTCCTCCATGATCGCGGACTTGGTCGAAGAAGCGGAGGTGAAAACCCAGCGCCGTAGTGAGGGTGTGTTCTTTGCCTCAGTCACGTTTGTGCGCAAGGTGACCCAAGGTTTGGGAGCGGCCTTTGCGGGCGTTATCTTGACGGTAAGCCAATTCCCAGTGGGTGCTACACCGGGTGATATTCCGGATTCAGTCATGACTGACTTTGTCTGGATCTATGTGCCGACGGTGTTCACCGTCTGGATGCTGATGATTGCCTGCATCTCTATGTACTCCGTGGATCGCAGCAAACACGAAGCGAATTTGGAGGCATTGGGCCGCTCGAAGTAGCGGGTTCGCCTCGCGTCTGTCGTCGTTTGACGACGTTTTGAAGGGATTGGTTAGCTCCGAGCGGTTGGGTACTATCGGGGTTCTTTAGGGAGAGGATTCGATAATGACAGACAAGAAATTTGGTGTGTTTCAGCGGCTCGTGGCCGGTTTCTTGGGCCTGAGTTTGACGGGGTCCGTGACGGCGCTGTCCGTCGGTGATCGGGTGGAAAACTTTCGCCTGATGGATCACGCAGGGGGCTCTCATGAGCTGCACTATTTTGCTGACGCGCCAGCCATGGTTCTGATGACACACAACACCAGCTGCGCAACCCTACCCGATAGCCTGCAGGAATTGACGTCTATTCATGAGCAATTCGCACCTCAGGGCGCCGAGATCATGCTGATCAATTCCGATTTGCGCGACGATCGCGGCAGTGTGCGGGCCGCGGCTGCTCGGGAAGGTATTGCGCTGCCTATTTTGCTGGATACGACACAGATCATTGGTGAAAGCCTGATGGCTGCGACGGCTGGCGAAGCGTTAGTGATCGACCCCAGGACGTGGACCCTGGCCTACCGGGGCGACGTGAAGGGTGCAAGGCAGGCAGTGGCTCAGTTGGTTCAGGGTGATCGGGTGACAGCGGTTTCCAACGCTAGCGCGAATTCCGACTGCTCGGTGGATTTCCCAGAGTTGGCCCGCCGTGCCGAACACAAAACCATTTCCTACGCAGAGACCATCGCACCCATGCTGAATGAGAACTGTGTGAGCTGTCATCGCGAAGGTGGCATAGGCCCCTGGGCGATGACCGACTACAACATGGTGCGTGGTTTCAGTCTGATGATCCGCGAAGTGGTCCGAACTCAGCGCATGCCACCGTGGCATGCTGATCCCCATGTGGGCGAATTCTCCAACGACCGCTCCCTAACCGATGAGCAAATCCGCACCCTGGTGCATTGGATCGAAGCTGGTGCACCTCGAGGTGAGGGCGCAGACCTGCTAGCCGAGACTGCGCAGCAGTGGCCCCTGTGGGTGATGGGAGAACCGGATGTCATCATCGAGATTCCACCCGAAGACGTACCCGCAAGCGGCGTCGTTGATTACAAATACAAAATGGTAACGAACCCGTTGGATCAAGACGTCTGGGTCAAGGCAGCGGAAATTATTCCAGGCGACCGCAGCGTGCTGCACCATGTGATCACAACCTTTGGTGAGCTGGAGACCGAAGGGCGTCGCGCGGGACGGCTGAAGCGCGGTACAGGTGGTGGATTGGGTGGCTACGTGCCCGGGGCGGTCGGTAAGCCGTTTCCTGAGGACACCGGTATTTTATTACCTGCCGGTGCCACCATTGAATTCCAAATGCATTACACGCCTGCTGGTCTTGCGACTAGGGACACGTCGCGCATGGGCCTGTACCTGCATAAAACGCCACCAAAGCACAAACTGGGTAGCATGATCTTGTTGAATCCTCGCATCTTGATTCCAGCTGGTGCGCCAAATCACTCGGAAGTGATGGTGAGAACCTTCGATCAAGACGTGCTGGTCTACAGTTTGCTTCCCCATGCGCATTACCGGGGCAAGGCATCGGAGTTCGTCGCGCATCTGCCCGACGGCACCAAGGAAACGTTGTTGTCTGTGCCTCGTTACGATTTCAACTGGCAAACCAATTACGACCTTGAAGAGCCTCGCTTTTTGCCAGCAGGTACCAAGATGGTTCACCGTACGTGGTGGGATAACTCGGCCCGCAATCCTGCCAATCCAGATGCGACACGCGACGTTCCTTGGGGACAACAGTCTTGGGATGAAATGCTCTTCGGATCGGTACGCTATCGCGTGGTTGATGCTGACGCAGATCCGAGCGTGGTCGGCGGCGGTATGGAATGAGCGACCGGCGACNCTGATCGGATGCCGAGGTTGTAGCTCACGAGCNGATCACGGTGAGCAGATACGATGGTCGGCAAGCTGCGCCGAATGTGTTCGCGTCGCCGGTTTTAGCTGTCTTGAGATTCTCGCAATGAACCAGGGCGATGCTTATTCCGGCATCACACCCTGATTAAGCAAGGCAGCAAAGGGGTCTTGATCGGCGTCCCGATGCCACTGATATTCGGCGTAGTTCATCACCGATTCCGCTAGCTCGAGGCCATACACTCGCTCAATGACGGCGAGGGCCATATCGGTGCCGGCGGAAACACCTGACGAGGTGACGTACTGGCCCGCGTCTACCCAGCGCGCGGACTCCTGCCAATTCACCTTGGGCCCTTGGCTTCGCGCCAACTCGAAGAACATTTTGTTCGAAGTGGCGGGCATACCATCGAGTAAACCGGCCTTGGCCAACAGCGCCGAGCCGGTGCAGACGCTCATCGTCACTTGGCTTTGCGGGCAGCGGTCTTTGAGAAACTGGATCAGCGCATCGTTTTCCAGTTCGGGAATGGTGCCGATGCCGCCGGGAATTAAAATCATGTCCAGCGCTGGAGCATCGTCAAAGCCGAAGTCCGCTACGGTCTTGGGCCCTGCAGAGGATTTGACGGTTCCGGCTTGCTCGGCGATGTTCACCAACTCGATTTTGTCACCCAGCGCACCAAACATTTCCATTGGACCATAGGCGTCCAGTAACTCGAAGTCGTTGTAAAAGATGGTTCCCAGCCGCATAACTATCTCCGTCGATGATGCCTTAATGTATGGGTCGCTGACGCCAACGTCTACCAGCTCGTGGTTTCTCGTTGAATCAGGTCTACCGCTTCCTCTAGCGCCGTAGTGCGCTCTTTCCAGCTTTCGCCGCCGGTGCCCAAACGGAAAGTGTTCACGCCAGCATCGCGGAATGCCCTGAGGCGTTCGCGGATCATCTCTTCGGTACCGATGAGGTTAGTCAGCAGCACCATTTCATCGGGTACCCTGGCGACCGCTTGGTCGCGCTTGCCTTCAATCCACAGGCTTTGCACGGCCTTGGCGTCGTCTTCGTAACCTGCGCGACAGTAAGCATCGTTATAGAAATTGGTTTTTGCAGACCCCATGCCGCCCAAGGTAAAGGCCATGGCAGGCTTGCGCGCGGCGATCAAGCGTTCGACATCATCGCTCATCTCGAAATAACCGCCGGTTTGAATATCGATATCCGCCAGGCTCCGGCCTGCTTTCGCCGCGCCTTCGCGCAGGTCATCGAGAAATACATGGCTTTGTTCCGGCACGAAGGACGTACCCAACCAGCCATCGGCAAGCTCGCCGGTCATCTGCAGGGATTTGGGTCCAAGGGTGGCCAGATAGATGGGCAAGTTCGGGCGCGGTGGCTGGGACAGGCGTATGGGTTTGCCCTCGCCGCCTGGTCGGGGCAGCACGTAGTGCTCGCCGTCGAACTGCAATTTTTCGCCGTTCAGAGCCATGCGCAAGATGGCCATACACTCCCGCAGTCGCGAGAGCGGTTTGCCAAAGGCTGCGCCGTGCAGACCTTCAACCACTTGAGGTCCGCTCACGCCAAGCCCCATGTTGAAACGACCCTTAGACACCGTATCCAAACTTTGGGCGGTCATGGCCATCATGGAAGGCACCCGTGAGCTAATCTGCATGATGCCCGTGCCCAACCGGATGTTTTCGGTTTTGGCCGCCAAATAGGCGAGGGGCACGATGGCATCCATGCCCCAAGCTTCGGCAGACCACGCTTCATTCACACCCATACGATCAGCCGCCATGGTGTAATCCACCAGGCTGTCCCACTCTTCACCGTTGTAATAGGCCGAGCCGATGGAAATGGAAATTCGCATGAAATGTCTCCCGTGAAATAGCTTTTATTGAGGGATGGCAACTTCATATGGTTCGCGCACTTTGTCAAGGAACGCGACACGTCCTAGAATCAGGGTCAGCTTAAATATCGGGGAGAAATGATGCCAAAGCTAAAAACCGGTGGTCGGTTCAAAAGCGCAGTCTGCGCAGGAGAAATCATGGTCGTGACTGCATCAGAGGATGATGTGACGTTGACCTGCGGGGGAGCAGATATGGGCGCGCCGGGAACCGAGGTGGCGGACGACGCCCAAGTCCACCCAGATCACGCGGTTGGAATCGCCATGGGCAAGCGTTACATCACGGAAGACGAGACCATCGAGGTGCTATGCGTCAAAGCCGGTGATGGCAGTTTGGCTGTGAACGGCCAGTTGATGCTGCAGAAGGATACCAAACAGTTACCGAAAACAGATTAGGCGGCAGCAATGAATGTCATGATGCTGCTGGAAATGGCGAGCGGAGCCTTTCCCGATCGCCCTGCGTTTACCGACGGTGAACGCGGTTTAACCTATACCTACAGTGAGCTATTCGAGGCTGCCCGATTGCGGGCCGGATCGATCCGGGCGCAGGATGCCAGTCGTATGGCCAAGCTCGACGTCAGTAATCTGGGCACTCCCTTGGGCCTGTTTGCTAGCGCTTGGGCTGGCGTGCCCTATGTGCCACTGAACTACAGACTGACGAATGAAGAAATTGAAGCCCTACTCAAACGGGTCACGCCTGCGTATTTGGTGACATCCAATGATCGGGTGGATGCCTTTGGTGCACTCGATGACGTGCACGCGGTGGCCACGGACGCGTTTTTGGACGCCGAGCAACACACCGCGCCGGTGGATGGTGAATGGGCGATGGACCCAGATGAGGTGGCGGTGCTGCTGTTCACCAGTGGTACCACGGGAGAACCCAAGGCCGCCGTTCTGCGTCACAAGCATTTGGTCAGCTACATACTCAGTTCTGTGGAATTTGCCAGCGCACCGGAAGAGGACGCATCCTTGGTGTGTGTGCCGCCCTACCATATCGCGGGTATTGCAGCGATCATGAGTTCGGTTTACTCCGGCCGCCACGTCATTCAGCTGCCCAATTTCAGCGCAGAACGGTGGATCGAACTGGCTCGCCATCACAAGGTCACAACGGCCTTCGTGGTGCCGACCATGCTGGCGCGCATTGTTGAAACCCTAGAGGCGCAAGGCGTTACCAATGCGGATATGCCTTATCTGAACAGTCTCGCCTATGGCGGCGGCAAGATGCCGCTCAGCGTGATTGAAAAAGCCATGACGCTGTTTCCGCAAACAGATTTTTCCAATGCCTATGGCCTCACTGAAACCAGTTCCACGATTTGCGTGCTGGGCCCTGATGCCCATCGTGATGCCGTGTCGAGTACCACCGAGGCCGGCCGACGTCGCTTGGTCTCCGTTGGCCAGGCCTTGCCCGGTGTGGAGATCGAAATTCGCGATGACGAAGGGCGTGTTCTTAGCGCCGGCGAGCGTGGCGAAATTTACGTTCGTGGTGAACAGGTCTCCGGCGAGTACGAAGGTAAGGGCTCTGTCGTGGATGCGGACGGTTGGTTCCCTACCCGGGATGCGGGCAGCATGGACGACGAGGGGTTCCTGTTTTTGGAAGGACGGGCAGACGATGTCATTGTGCGCGGCGGAGAAAATTTATCGCCGGGTGAAATCGAAGACGTTCTGCTCACCCATCCCGCTGTGGCGGATGCTGCGGTGGTGGGCGTGCCCGATGAGCAATGGGGCGAAGCCGTGGCTGCGGCAGTGGTCGCCAAGGCGGGTGTCAGCATTGATGAAGAGGCGCTAAAAGAACTGGTGAAGGAACAGCTGCGAAGTTCTCGGGTGCCCGCACATATGGAGGTATGGTCGGAGCTGCCCTATAACGAAACCGGCAAACTGCTGCGGCGAGTAGTTAAGGCATCTTTCGAAGAGACCCTTAACTGAGTTCTGCCGGATCGCTGATCTCATCAACCAAACCCCACTCTAAGGCCAGTGCAGCGTCGATGCGCTGGCCGCTCAAGCCGAGCAGGGCTGCCCGATGCGGGCCGATGCGGCGCGGAATGCTGACGGTGCCGCCTGCGCCCGGTACGAGGCCAAAGCCCACCTCGGGAAGGGCAAAGTAGGCTTGCGGCGTAGCGAGCACATGCCCAGCGAACGCCGTCATTTCAATACCAGCCCCAATGCAAGCTCCGTGCAGTCGGGCGGTGGTGCGCCGGGAAATACGATCGATCAAACGTGCCGGGGAACGGGTCGTGCGAGTCAGGTGAGACAGCGCCGCATCTCGGGCCAGACCAAATTCGTCGAGATCGCCGCCGGCGCAAAAGGATGGGCCTGCGCCCTGAAGCAGCACCCGCTGAATAGAGTGATCTGCCTCAGCGAGGGCTAGAGCCTCACAGAGCGCGTCGCGCATGGTTGCGGAAAAGGCGTTGTGCTTATCGCCCCGGTTCAGGGTGATCGCAAGATCATCTCCGTCTCGGTGGGTGATGACCGGATGCGGTGGAGCGCTGCTATCCGGGTTGGGGGCCGTGCGTCCATTCAGCCATCGAGTGAATTCGGCTCCGTGCTGCAGCGTGCTGTAAGTTAACGATTCCAGCATCAGACCCGCTTCAACGGGTAGCTGACGGTTTTTGCGCAACAGCTGAATCAAAGCCGTGCTCGCCATAGGGTTGGCTTGCAGGTTGTTCAGAGCACTGTTCAGCAGTTCATCTCTGGTGTTGGTGTCAGCGACGAAGTCAACCAAGGGCAGCAACGCGCGTGTTTGCTCGGGCAACGCCTCGACGGGCCCACGGCTAAAGGCGATGACGGTGGTGTTTGGCTGCCAGGCGGATTGGTGAGGAGTCGCTAGCCCATCGTCAGGTGCCTGATCGAAATCCACCGCGAGGTATCGACAGCCGCTGACAACACTGCGTTCTTCCGCCAACATGGGGGTATGCAACAGTTGGCAATACCTCTCGAGTGATATGACGTTCTTTGCGGAAAATTTGGCTGGGTTTGACATGGTCAAGAGTATACCTGCCGATGATCTGAACGCTTGTGTTGAGCAGGCTGTTTTGGGTATTGCCCAACGCTATCCCAACGCCAGTCTACCAAGCGCTGATTGGGTGCTTAAAGCCAGAGCAATGGAACTGGGTATTGCCCCAGTAGGCCAATGGTCTGCCAACCGAAGCTGTCACTTGGTGGGCTGCGAGGATGGCTGGCTGGCGGTCAATCTCGCCCGGGACAGCGACTGGACGTTGTTGAATGCTTGGCTGGAAACCGATGCGCGCCTCACCGACTGGGCAGCGTTGCGGACGGTACTGGCGCAGCGCTGCGGCATGGATCTGCTCGATCGAGGTCGGGAAATGGGCATGCCGTTGGCGTTCGTCCAGGCAGGCGGTTCTGATGCGGATGACGCAGAGAGCCCGACGGGGTTGATGGCCATTGATGGTTTGAATACAGCAGGGCGGTCACTGCAGGGTGCCAAGGTGGTCGATCTGTCTGCTCTATGGGCGGGTCCACTGTGCGCGCATTTGCTGCACCGGTGCGGTGCCGAAGTCACCAGTGTTTCCAGCGTTCAGCGCCCAGACGGTTCCCGACAGGGCAATCCAGCGCTTTACCAGCAACTGCATGCCGGTCACGAGCACCTAGTGCTGGACTTTGATGATCCTACTCAGCGCCAACAGTTGGCTCGTTTGTTGGCCAGCGCCGACGTAGTGATCGAAGCGTCCCGGCCACGAGCCTTGCGTCAGCTGGGTTTGGATCGGGAATCCTTGGAAATCAACAATCCCCAGATTTGGCTCTCGATCACGGCCTATGGACGCAAGCCACCGGCAGAACAGTGGGTGGGTTTTGGCGATGATGTGGCCGTCAGTGCAGGTCTGCTGCACTGGGACGAACGTGGTCACCCTCAGTTCGTTGGCGATGCGATCGCCGATCCGCTGACCGGCGTCTACGGGGCGCTCGCTGTTGTTGAGAGTCTGGCCCAAGGGCGCAGCGGCTTGTTGGATGTGTCCATGGCGAGCATCGCTCGCCGTTGTCGGCAAAAGATATTGGCCGCAGGACAATACATTGTTTGCCCCTTATCGGCCGCGACATCGTGCTGATCAAAAACGCCTGGCTCAACGGCGGCTCCGTTGATCTGCGAGTGAGTGAGGCGATCCAAGAGATTGGGCCGCATCTAACCCCGGCACCTGGCGAATCGGTGCTTGATGCCGGGGGTGGGGAAGTCCTGCCGGGTTTGCACGATCACCACATTCACGTGTTTGCGGCTGCGGCAGCCTACGGTTCCTTGGATTGTGATGTTGGTTCCGGGACGGTAGCGGACTGTCGCGACAGATTGGCCCAACGACTGGCCAGCGCAACGGGCAGCGGTTGGATTCGCGGCGTGGCGTATCACGAACAACAGCTGGGCGAGCTGGACCGTTGGGCGCTGGATGCGCTGTGTCGAGACCGTCCGCTGCGTATCCAGCACCGCAGCGGTAAGTTGTGGGTGTGTAATACCTTGGGTCTTGAGTTGTTGCAGCTAAACGCTTCGGATCAGATCGCGGGTGTTGAACGTGACGCCCAGGGACGGTTAAACGGTCGCATCGTCCGCAACGACACTCTGATCGCCCAGCGACTGCAAGCCACCGGGGGTGGCGTGCAACCCGACGTGCAGGGTTTGTCCCGCCTGCTGGCGCAACTGGGGATTGTGGGTGTCACCGATACCTCTGCGCACAACAATCAGCAAAGTCAGAAGGATTTTGACCGGCTGCGCCGTGAGGGTGAGATCCTGCAGCGAGTGGAGCTGATGGGCGACGACTCGCTGGACAGCGGTTATCTGAAAATTCTGTTGGACGGAGACCGACTTCCGCCGTTAGATGACTTAGTGCAGCGGATAAACGCAGCCAGAACAAAGGGTCGAAACGTTGCCTTTCACTGTGTGAGTCACTTGGAGTTGGTGTTTGCCTTGGCCGCTCTCGCCGATGCGGCGAATCCTGAAGCGGGTTTTGATCGCATTGAGCACGGCTCGGTGGTGAACGATGAAATGGCCCTGAGACTGGCAAGTCTGGGTATGCCAGTCATAACCCAGCCCGGTTTTATGTACACCAAGGGTGATCGCTATCTTGCAGATCTCACGGGTTCCGAGCTGTCGGATTTGTATCGGTTTCGCGGCCTGCAAGATCGTGGTGTACCCGTGATTGCCAGTAGCGATGCGCCCTATGGTCCGGTGAGCCCTTGGCAGATTATCTCGACGGCTGCGAACCGACAGACGCTCGACGGTGTCGTAGTGGGCCCCACAGAGCGAGTCAGTGCGGAACAGGCCCTGGCTGGCTACCTCACGCCAACATCGGCTTTGAATCGACCTTTATCCTTCGCTGAGGCAAAGCAGGTAGTGGCCGGCATGCCCGCGGATTTGTGCATTTTGCAGGGGAAATGGTCTGAGGTTCGGGGCAAGGCGGAGAATGCGATGGTAAGAGCCACCCTGATTGGTGGCTCGGCCGCGTTTGACAGGGGAAGATCAGAGCCTTAGTCAGGCAGGCCCAATACGCGTTTAGCAATGATGTTTTGCTGCACTTCATTGGTACCACCGTAAATGGTCACCGCGCGATCGCGCAGCCACCCGCGTGTGGACTCCAGTTCGTCATTGGAAAATTCGTTACTTTCCCAAACCAGACCCGAGGTGCCGCGCAGGCGGGACTTCAGTTCTGAGCCGGACTTAGTCAACGATGATCCGACCATCTTAAAGATCGACGTCGCCGCACCGGGTGCTCCAGCCGAACGACTTTCTTCAACAACACGGGTAGTGGTCAACGACAAAGCGCGTTCGTTCATGACCTGAGTCAAAACGTCGCTGCGCAAGTCCGCGTCAGCGATGCGGCCGCTGGCGTCTTCGCCCAAATACTGCTTCGCAGTATTGGCATAAACATTCAGCTTGGGCTTGGCTTCACCTTCTTTTTTCTTTGGCTTAGCGCGAGTGGTGGCATTGCGTTCGTACTGCAGCAGGCGCTTGCCCACACTCCAGCCTTTGTTCAACTCGCCGATGAGGTCTTCGCGTTTCGCCACGGCGTTGTCGAAAAAGGTCTCGCAGAAAGGCGAGCTGCCAGAAATCAGCTTGATCGGCTTAACGGTTACGCCTGGCTGATCCATGGAAAGCACGACAAAGCTGATGCCCTCGTGCTTAGGCGCTTGGGGATCGGTGCGAACCAGAGCGAACATCCAGTTCGCGTACTGCGCGCCACTGGTCCAGATTTTTTGACCGTTAATGATGAACTGATCACCGTCGAGTACTGCCTTGGTCTGCAAACCTGCAAGGTCGGAGCCGGCACCGGGCTCAGAATACCCCTGACACCATTGGGCTTCGCCGGAAATGATTTTAGGGATATGTCGCTGGCGCTGTTCGTCGGTACCCATTTCCAAGATGGTCGGCCCGATCATCGCCAAACCCATGCCGGTGGCGGCAGGCAGTGCCTTGATACGCGCCATCTCTTCTGCCAACACTTTTTGGTGCGCCGCATCCAAGCCGCCACCACCGTACTCGGTAGGCCAGGTTGGGGCAGTCCAGCCGCGAGTCAGGGCGCGGTCGCGCCATTCGATTGCTGCGTCGGTGCGATACAGCTCGTAGGCATCTTCAAAGTGGATGGCGCCCAATCGCATTTCTTGGGGGCAGTTGGATTCCAGCCAGTCTCTGGTTTCTTCGCGGAACGTCTCTAATTCCATAATGCTCTCTTCGCTTAATGATAAATCGGTGTGCGCGGCTTCGCGCATGAACAGGTCGCTATTATGCGGGGTTGGCATTCAGCTGCCAACCGGGTCGTATTGCAGCGCGAATGAACGCGTATTTCTATCGTCGTCTACGAAATGTCGAGAACAGCTTGGTCTGGCGCCCTGAGTACTTTCAGGCCAGTACGTTGGCCCGTGACATAAAGGTGAGAACCGAATTTTCCAGGCGTCTGATTTTCGATTCGATGTGTAAGGTTTCCGGCAAATAGGTGGGTGGATCAGAGACCAGATTGCGGATGCGTAGGCTGCAGTCGAGGTTTCGGCAGATGTGGTTGCCGATGCTGCGCCGACCGTCAGAGCCAGACACGTATACGCTGAATAGGGCGGTGCCTCGGCTGCGGTAGACATGATGACACCAAGAGCACATGCGGGTTCGTGGTCTCGCACCGGCATTCAGCACCCGGCGCAGCCGCAAACTGCGGAGTTCGTCTTCAACCGGCATGACGACGAAAGCGGTAGAACCCGACGGGTGGATCCAGCCGAGGTAGTCCAGAATGCCCCAGTCAATGGGTGCCAAGTCTGGAAGCGCCAGCTCAGCACTGCTGGATTGGCGGAACAAACCTTTGATGTCGTTGATGTTGAGGGCTTCCACAAGGCCCAGTTTATGTGCTGTCTTGAGGCAGACACAAGCTGTGATGAGTCGGCGCGCAGGCGGCGCGCAGAAAAATACGTGCAAGCCGAGCCGTTGCGGGTTGAGAGATGATATCCTCTGCCGCCAATTTAACGGAGAGAAACCATGAGCGATTTACCCACGACCAGCCGCCAGATTTTGTCCTGTGTGACTTCCGGCGGCAAACTGCAATTGACCATTGGTGATACACCAGTCGTAGCCCCTGGCGATGCGGAAGTGGTCGTACGTATTGAGGCGTCGCCCATTAATCCATCCGATTTAGGCCTGCTATTGGGAATGGCTGATATTCCCAAAGCCCAGACCGTTGGCGAAAATCATGTGGAAGCCGATGTGCCCGCGAACGTACTGCCGATGCTGAAAGCGCGGTTCGACGAAGCGATGCCCGTGGGCAACGAAGGCTCCGGTGTTGTGGTTGCGGCGGGTAGCAGTGCCGAAGCTCAGGCTCTGCTGGGCAAAACCGTTGGTGTTTTGGGTGGTGCCATGTACTCAGAGTACCGCACCCTTCACACCAGCCAGTGTCTGGTGATGCACGAAGGCGTGACGCCTCGTGAGAGTGCCTCCTGCTTCGTTAATCCGCTGACGTCCTTGGGCATGGTTGAAACCATGCGTCGGGAAGGCTTCAGCGCCCTGATTCATACGGCAGCCGCTTCGAACCTCGGGCAAATGCTGCAGAAAATTTGTATCGCCGACGGTGTTGATCTGGTCAATATCGTGCGCAAACCAGAACAAGCGCAACTGTTGCGCGACATTGGTGCCACTCACGTGTGTGATTCCAGCCTGCCCTCGTTCACCGAAGACCTGAAAAATGCCATCGTCGCTACCGGCGCCTACCTAGCGTTTGATGCCACCGGCGGCGGTGAGTTGGCAAATCAGATCTTGGTTGCCATGGAAGCTGCAGCGAACGAGACAGCGACGGAGTACAGCCGTTACGGATCTTCGCAAGAAAAGCAGGTCTACATTTATGGCGGTTTGGAGCGTCGTCCAACCACGCTCACTCGCAGCTACGGTTTGCAATGGGGTGTTGGCGGTTGGTTGCTCACGCCATTTTTGCAGAAGATCGGTCGGGAACGTGCCGCCGAACTGCGTCAGCGAGTGGCCGACGAAATTAAGACCACTTTTGCCAGCAGCTATGCGCAAGAAATATCGCTGAATCAGGCGTTAGAGCTCGACGTGCTGAAGGCCTATGCGCTGCAAGCGACGGGCAAGAAGTACTTGGTGAATCCAAGCCTGTAAGTCAGGCTCCTCAGACGAGCCGCCTAGCTGGAGTGCTCGTCATCAGACTGTGCGAGTCAAAGACCCGCACAGGCTTCAAAGGCCCGCACAAGCGTCAAAGGCAATATCGTAGCTTTTGCAGCGTGCGTCATGATCGTGGATCTGCGACACGACGATCAGCTCGTCGGCCTGAGTCTTTTCCAAAAACGCGTGTACCTGACCACCGACTGAATCCTTGGTGCCGACGGCAGAGGCCGAGCTGACGTGCTGCAGCATGGCACGGTCGGTATCACTTAAGTTGGCTTCAAAATTCGGATCAGGCTTGGGTAGAGGCCCAGGATTACCCTGACGCAAATTCAAAAAAGCCTGAAGTCCGGATGAGCGTAGCAGTAGGGCTTCTTCTTCGGTGTCGGCGGCGCAGATGTTGTAGCCCAAGAGGACATGTGTTTTATCGATTTGTTCTGGGGGTTCAAATCCCTGCCGATACAGCGTAATCGCACGCATCATGGCATCCGGCGCGAAATGCGAGGCAAAGGCGAAGGGTAGACCTAAGATGGCCGCGAGCTGAGCGCCGAATAAACTGGAACCCAAAATGTACAAAGGAACCTCTGAGCCAAAACCGGGTACGGCGGTTACTCGCTGTTGAGGTTGGCAGGTGCTGCCGAGGTAGCCCTTAAGCTCAATCACATCTTGGGGAAATTGGTTCGGGTCGCTGTGCAGCGTGCGTCGAAGCGCGTGGGCGGTGACGCCATCGGTGCCCGGGGCTCGTCCCAAGCCTAAATCGATACGCCCCGGATACAGCGCCTCCAGAGTGCCAAATTGCTCGGCGACCATCAGTGGAGAGTGATTGGGAAGCATAATGCCGCCAGATCCGACCCGTATGGATTTTGTGCCAGCGGCAATGTGGCCAATGACCACGGACGTTGCAGCGCTGGCAATGCCACGCATGTTGTGGTGCTCGGCGACCCAGTAGCGATGGTAGCCCGCGCTTTCACAATGCTGAGCCAGTGCGCGAGAATTGGTCAGCGCCTGAGTGGCATCGCCGCCTTCGCAGATGGGCGACAGATCGAGTACTGATAACGTTGGCATAGAATCCCCTCAAAAACCGATAACACAGTTTGCCAGACTCTTCACATAGATGCGCTTGGGTCGGTGGGTGTCTTGCCGTATCTTCGAGGCTGTTTAGTGACGATTGGGGGATGAGGTGAAATCACGATTACCACTGGTATTCGCTCTGTTTCTGGCCGCTTGCAGTTCGCCAGCGAAAGATTTTCAAACCGACATGGACAATTCGGTCGCGTCAGAAACACCCGCTGATTTTTTGGCTCGTAGTGAGCAGGAAATGTTAGCGCTCAACAAAGAAGTGGGTCTCGCCTTCTGGCTGCGCGCAACCTACATCACCCCGGATACCGGTGAGCTGGCTGCCCGGGCCAGCGAGCGATCCCTTGCATTCGATAGTGCGCTGATTGCCCAGGCCAAGGCGCTAAAAGGGGTGCCCACCGATCCAGAAAGTGCCAGAGCGATTGAGCTGATTTTACGCGGCTCTTCCATGCCGGCGCCCAACGATCCGGCGCTGCGTGCCGAGCTGGCCCAGCTGGCTACCGATCTGGAGGGCTTATACGGTGCGGGTAAGGCCTGTGATGACAACGGCGACAACTGTAAAACGCTACCCGAACTGGAAAACATACTGGCGGCTTCTCGAGATTACGACGAACAGCTTGAGGCATGGCAGGCGTGGCGCGGAGTCTCCCCTCCGATGCGGCCCATGTACCAACGCTTTGTCGAGTTGGCGAATCAAGGCGCTCGGGAACTGGGCTTTGCCAACTTAGGCGAGCAGTGGAAAGGCGGCTACGATCTATCGACTGCGGAATTTGAGGCGGAAACCCAGCGCCTCTGGGGGCAGGTGGAGCCGTTGTACGAGGCCCTGCACTGTCATGTGCGCGATACCTTGTCCGAACATTACGGTGAGGATCGAGTGTCCCTCGAAGGGCCGATTCCAGCGCATTTGCTGGGCAATATGTGGGCGCAAAGTTGGGGGAACATCTATGACCTGTTAGAACCCTATCCGGGAGTGGCTCCGCTTGATGTGACGTCGGCCTTGCAAGCGCAAAATTACGATCCTGTTCGTATGACCGAAACCGCAGAGGCCTTTTTTACTTCGCTGGGTTTGCCTGAACTGCCGCAGAGTTTTTGGGAGAACTCCATGCTGGTGGCACCGACGGATCACGACGCGGTATGTCATGCCAGTGCGTGGGATCTAGACAACGGCAATGACCCCCGTATTAAGCAATGCGTCGAGGCGAACGAAGAACAACTGGCGACGCTGCATCACGAGTTGGGTCATATTTACTACTACCTGATGTATAAAGATGTCCGGCCATTTTTCAAGGGTGGTGCACACGACGGTTTTCATGAGGCGATTGGCGACACCATTGTGCTATCGATGACACCGGACTATCTGAAGGCAAAGGGCTTGGTTGACAGCGTAGCCGTCAGCGACGAGGCAGTGATCAACCAACAGATGAAGCTGGCCTTGGATAAAATCGCCTTTCTGCCCTTTGGCAAACTGATCGACGAGTGGCGCTGGAAAGTGTTCTCAGGCGAAATTGGGCCCGAACAGTACAATAGCGGTTGGTGGGCTCTGCGAGCGTCCTATCAAGGTATCGACCCCGCCGTTGAGCGCACCGAGGACGATTTTGATCCCGGTGCCAAGTACCACATTCCCGGTAACACGCCCTATACCCGTTACTTTCTCTCCCATGTGATGCAGTTTCAGTTTCATCGGGCACTGTGTGACGCGGCGGGTTATCAGGGCCCGCTGCACAATTGCTCGATTTACAACAGCGAGGCGGCTGGGGACGCCCTGGGTGCCATGCTGGCCATGGGGGCGAGCAAGCCTTGGCCCGAAGCCATGGAGGCGCTCACTGGGCAACGACGTATGGATGCAGACGCGATCATTGATTATTTTCAGCCGCTCATGACCTGGCTCAATGAGCAAAATGCAGGCCGGCAATGTGGTTGGTAGCCGATGACCTAAATGTTATCGGGTCCAGCGCACGGGAATCATGCCTTCGAGAAGACCGTTAATGCTGAACGCGTTGATGTCTTTTTCTTCGCCCACGGAACTGGCGAAGCGCGAGTCGCCATTGGATCGCGCGAAGACATGAGATTGAGGGTACTTTTGCTTTAGCCACAGCGCGGTGCGCAGATTGTCACGACCACTACCTGTGCCGAGAATGAAAACTGTGTTCTCGTTTTCCAGATCGACCTTGGCGGCCACACGTCGCCACACTTCAGGGTTTGAAATGTCACCCCGCATGACCGAGCGCTCGTAGTTCGAGGGCAATTGCTGCTGCTCTTCAACCACCATCATGCGGCGCTCAGCGTCTTGATCAATGATGACGACGTGGGCCAGCTCGCTCTCTTGAGTACGCCGGAGTTGTTCGATCACGGATTGGCCGAAGCGTCCGAAACCTGCGATGACGACATTGTCCAACCCTTCGGTGCGAGCAAACTGTTGACGCAGGTTGCGGCGCACGAAGGCCATGCCGGCCATGTTGTAGCGGTTAAAAATAACGCAGTGTCGACCCAGCGAAGTTTTTAACAATGTGCGCATGAAGCGCAGATTTTGGCAGTGAATGACGACCCGGAACTTGAGGTTCGGCGCGGATTCCAGCACTCGGGTGGCGGCTTCAAAGGCTTGGAAATCGTTTTTGCCCAGCAGCAGAACGCGCTTGGCGCGCTTGAGTTTCAGCTGTTTACGCAAGAAGCCCAGCGTCAAGTCACCGACTACGGTGGCCACACCGTACTTTTGCTGCAGTTCTTGTTCACGTATGGATTCAAACTCGGTATCAACAACGATGACTCGGCAGTTACGGTTTTCACGGCGCAACAGACGCAGATAACTGATCGTCAGCTCACCCGAGCCGAATATGACCACATGGTCTTGCAGGTTTCTCAACAGCCATTGCTGAGGGTTGAGCATGCGCAGAACCGCTTCAACTACCGCAGAGGCGGTGAGCAGGGGTGCGCCGAAAAAAGCGATCCAGAGTAAGGTTTGAGCCCATACGGGTCCTCCGGTCGGCATGCCAAGGTCCAGCCCCCCGACCACGAACAGTCCCAAGATGTAGTAAGTCTGTTCAAGAATCGTGGCCTGAGTGACGTCCGGTCGTGCGCTCAGTGCGACGCCATTGGCGAAGGCCACCAAGCCCATGAGAAAGATAAGAGCAACGGCCATCCATCGCCAGCCCAGGCTCGCGCCGGTTAAGCGCTTGAGCGGCGTGTCCGTTTGTGGATTAAATGACTCTGAATTGGGTGTTTCTTGCACCGGGTTAACCTAGTAATAATGCTCCGCGGGCAGCGTTGCTTGTTTGCGCATGGCAGGCATTCCCGCGCTTGCTACTATGACGCAATTGTATTCCGAGGAGAGAGGGATGTCAGAGTTTTCGACCATTGTCTATGAAGTGACCGATCAGGTTGCCCGAATCACGTTGAATCGCGTGGATGTCCGCAACGCCCAAGACAAGACCATGCTATACGAACTGAATGATGCCTTTGATTTGGCGGCACAGGATGACGACGTGAAAGTCATTGTGCTGAACGCCAATGGCCCGCATTTTTCGTCTGGTCATGATTTGGCGGATCAAACCTCCATGGCAGATTTCCAGCCGGTGTCTAACTGGGGCGGGTTTGGTAAACCCGGTGCGGAAGGCTATCAAGCCCAAGAAGAAGAAATTTATCTGGGGCTGTGCTGGCGCTGGCGCAACCTGCCCAAGCCGACCATCGCTCAAGTGCACGGTAAGGTGATTGCCGGTGGGCTGATGCTGATCTGGGTCTGCGATTTGATCATCGCCTCAGACGACGCAACATTTTCCGATCCGGTGGTCGCCTTTGGCGTGAACGGCGTCGAATATTTTGCTCACCCCTGGGAGATGGGACCGCGCAAAGCCAAGGAACTGCTGTTTACCGGTGACAAGATCAGTGCTGAGGAGGCCAAGGCATTGGGTATGGTGAATCATGTGGTGTCAGCAGACGTCTTGCACGACTTCACGCAAACCATGGCCGAACGTATCGCCAGTAGACCAAGTATGGGATTGCGATTGGCTAAGCAGAGCGTCAATCAGGCGCAGGATGCCCAAGGTTTTTGGACCGCGCTGCAGGGCGCTATGTCACTGCAACAACTGGGTCATGCGAACAATCAGATCGTGCATGGCCGACTGGTGGATCCAGCCGGCGCTCAGGTGATACGGGATGATGCCAAGCGCTAGCGAGTGAGGAACGCGAGGGTTGGGTAGCGGCTAGCGACCGGTAAAGTTAGGCTTTCGTTTTTCCAAAAATGCCTTCAGCCCTTCCTCAAAGTCCTCGCTGGCAAACATGCCTGCTAGGTGCACCATGAGGTGGTCTACCGCGGTGTCGTAGGATTCTTCCAAGCCCATTCGCATCATACGCTTGGTGGTTTGTACGGCCATCGGTGCGTTATCGGCCACTTCTTGGGCCCAGGCCATGGCTGTGGGGAGCAGTTCATCGTGAGGCACCACAGCGTTAACGAGGCCGAGTTCGAGGCACTCATCGGCCATCACGGTTCGACCTCGGTAATACAGTTCGGCAGATTTCGCCCAACCCACCAATCTTGGGAGTAACCATGTGCCGCCGCTTTCTGGCACCACATTCCGTCTGGCAGTAATGGCCGCCATTTTGCCGTGCTCGGACATGATGCGCATGTCGCAGAGCAGGGTGAGATCCATGCCGTAGCCGGCGGCTGCGCCATTGACGGCGCAAATGATCGGCGTGTCGCAATGCCACATCACATTGATGGGGGCGTCTCGAAGATCAAACAATTTACGCGGCGGACGGTTGTGATTGCCGGTTTCCTCATCGCCTTGCTCGTTTTCACGTCGCTTGTTCGTGTCGATGAGGTCCAAGCCGGCGCAGAAGCCTTTGCCTTCGCCGGTGAGAACGATGCAGCGAATGTCTGGGTCTTTATCCGCTGCTACGACCTTGGCAGACAGTTCATCGAGCATGTCGCGGCTGATGGCGTTGAGGCGATCCGGGCGATTTAACTTAATTAACAACACGCGATCATGCTGCTCCAATATCAGTTGGTCGGTAGTCGACTGGGTAATGCTCATGCACCTCTCTCCTCAAATTTCTGCTGATGTTTTCAGATGAAAAGATCCACGGATCCACCGCTGGGGTCAAGTCGCCGAGGAAGACGCAATCTATTAATTCCCGTTCAAATATCGGAAAATGTCAGGCTGCCCTCGGTTCGTAGTTTTACTGTCGAGTTGCTCCACGGTTGTTGTGTATTTTTTGGGAGGATGTTTTGTCCCTATCCGTTTTGCCTCGATTTGCTCTCTGCTTCAGTCTGCTGTGGGCTCTAGTCCTTGGTTCTGCAACCGCTCTTTCAGCACCCGCTGAGGGCCAAAGGCCGGGTGCAGAGGGAGTCGTCATTGGCAGTTTCAGTGAGCGGGATAATGCTGAACGCCGTGTTCGGGGCCTGGCTCCGAAGATGGCAGCCATCGATGTAGTGCTGTCGGTGTTGCCCGACGGTCGCGGGCTGTTCCGTGTTGTTGCCCAGTCTCAGGATATGGCCAGTCGGCGTTTACTTCAGCGCTTGCGCATCAGCGGTTTTCCTGACGCGTGGCATATCAGCGACAGCGCCCTTCTTGGCGCAGCGCGAGTCCCGTCGGCTCCTGCCCCAGTGCGCGTGGTGACTCCGAACAAGACGGAGTCGAAAGTAAAAACTGCCGGGCCGACAAAGCAGGGTGAGCCCGCCGTCCTCGTCGATAGCGCCCTTGCCGACGCAGCTGGACGTGGCGAGCAGACGGTTTTCGGCACCGAGGCTGGTGTGGATTTGCATCAGCTTAAGATCCAAACCGTGGACCATACGAGTGCATCGATCACCATCGATGGTCGTATCGACGAGGCGGTTTGGCAAGGTATTCCATACTACGACAACATGGGTGTTTCGATCCCAGATCTGGGCACAGACGCAGAGTTCTCCACCAAAATACGACTCTTAGCTACGGAAAAAGGTTTGTATGTGAGTGCGGACATGGAGCAGCCCGTGGACACCCTGGTTGAACGATTGACGCGGCGTGATGACTGGGTAGACCGAGATCTTTTCGGTGTCACCATTGATGCCTCGGGCGAAGGAAAGCTCGGATATTGGTTCTATGTTGCGTTAGGCAACAGTCTCAACGACGGTAAGGTGCTGCCTGAACGCCGTTTTCAACGAGATTGGGACGGACATTGGACGGCGGAGGCCGCGCGTACCGACACCGGCTGGAGTGCAGAAATGTATTTGCCTTGGTCGATGATGGACATGCCTCAGCGCGAAGGCTTGCGCAATATGGGTTTCGTGGCCAGCCGCATGGTGTCTCATCGGAATCAGCGTTATCAGTGGCCTCGTTATGGAGTAACCACCAAGCGTTACGTCTCAGCGTTCAATCGGATGCAGATGGAAGGGGTAAAGCCCGTGCCACAAAAGTCGATTATTCCCTTTATCGCCGCCACCCAAGACGAGGTCTATGGTGACACAGAATTCCGCGTTGGCGCTGACTTCACGTGGAAGCCATCGCCCAAGGCGCAAATCTCGGGCTCCATCAATCCCGACTTCGGTGCGGTGGAATCTGATGACGTGGTGCTGAATCTCACCGCAAGCGAAACATTTTTCCCGGAGAAACGGCTGTTCTTCCTCGAAGGCAGTGAGGTATTTAATGTGATGCCGCGAGACGATTTCAGCTCGATCAGCCGTATTGCGCTGAACGAGGATTTTTCAACCACATCTCGTCGGGTCTATCTGCAAGAGCATGTACCCTTGCCGATTTCATTGCTCAACACCCGTCGCATCGGTGGTACAGCCAGCCAAATGATGGTGCCTGATGGCGTCACGCTGGATCGCGGCCAGCGGGACGTGCCTACTGACCTGATTGGCGCGGCGAAGGTCACTGGCAGCACCGACAGTCTGCGCTACGGTTTGCTGGCAGCCTTTGAAGACGATGTGGAGTGGTTGGCTCGAGATGCCAATGATCAGCCGGTGACGTTGACCGGGACAGGGCGGGACTTCGCAGTGGCGCGACTGATGTATACAGCGCCGGAGACAACCTCATGGGGGTATATGGGCACCTTTATGAGCGGCAGTCGGTTTGATACCAGCGTGCACAGCCTTGATGGGCATTTACAGAGTAAGGACGGCTCGCTCAACGCAGACGCACAATGGATCATGAGCGATCGTGATGGTATTACCGGTTATGGGGCGATGTTCGATGCACTGTATGCAGTGAGCCCCAATTTGCGACACAAGTTCGAAGTGGATGTGATGGATGAAGATATCGACTTTAACGATCTTGGGTTTTTGCGTCGTAACGACTACGTCAAAGGCCGCTATGTGTTGCTGTACAACAAACAAAACTTGAGCCCCAATTTGAGCAACTATCGGACAACGTTGGTGGTAAAGCACCAGCAAAATCTGAGCGAGAACCAGATTACCGACAGTGCTGTGCTGTGGCGCTCCTCAGTTGTCCTGCCCGGGCGCAACACGTTGCGAGCGGGTGTGGGCTATTTTCCCAAACGGTATGAAGACATTGACAGCCGTGGCAACGGTGCTTATCGCGTAGACGGCGGTGGCTGGTTTGAAAGCGTTTTGTCCACAGATGCGGGCAAAAAAGCCAGCTTCAGTTTTGGTGTGGGTGGGGCGCAGGAGCATCTGGGCGACTGGTCCTATAACGCCACCATGGGCGTCACCTACCTGCCCATCGATCAACTCAGTGTATCCATGGACCTTCGCTACAAGGATCGCAGTGGTTGGTTAGTCTATCAGGGGGGGCGTAATTTCGGTGCCTTCGATGCAGATGAGTGGCAGCCGTCCCTAGACATCAACTGGTTTATCGCGCCGGGTCATCAACTGCGCTGGAACCTGCAGTGGGCGGGTGTTCGAGCGACGGATAAGGGCTTCTTTGCCGTGCCC
The DNA here is from genome assembly GCA_002704225.1 of Gammaproteobacteria bacterium. Lineage (GTDB taxonomy): Bacteria > Pseudomonadota > Gammaproteobacteria > Pseudomonadales > Azotimanducaceae > UBA4421. Next base: position 49,044 of record PAFU01000020.1, read on the forward strand.
TTGGGCGACGGCGATCTGATAGCAGCAGAGCGTGAACGTGATAACTACGATTTCAACATCACCCGCTTGACGACGCAGTTGCGCTATCGATGGGCGATTGCGCCTTTGACAGATTTCTACTTGGTGTATAACCGTGGTAACGCGCTAAAACCACAGGACGAATTTGACGTGTTAGATTTGTTTGACGAGAGCTTCAGCGAGCCAGTAATCAATACCTTTGTCGCTAAGTTGCGTTATCGCTTCGGTAATTGATGGCCAAAAAGGCTAAATAGGAGGATGGGTTAAATGAAACGACTAATTTTCGCCTTAGTGGCGGTTTGTATGCTGACGACGGGCCCCGTCTCGGCACGGGAGATTTCCGACAGTTCACCCGAACGACAGGGTTTTTCCAGTGAACGGCTTGATCGCCTGACAGAATTTATGGACGGCAAGGTAGCGGATGGCACCATGGTCGGCGGCATGGGTTTGATCGCGCGCAATGGCAAGATCGTTTACAGCCAGACCTATGGTCAAGCTGACCGTGAAACCGAACGGGCGATGGAAACCGATGCAATCTACCGCATTTATTCCATGACAAAGCCGATCACCGGCGTGGCGCTGATGATGCTTTACGAAGAAGGTAAGTTTCGTCTAAACGATCCTGTGGCTATGTATATTCCAGAGTTGGCGAATTTGGAGGTCGCGCTATCGACTGCCGGTACAGGCGTTGTCTCAGACGGCACCGTCAGCCGTGGGGTCGGTGAGAGTAAAACCGAGCTGCTGGGTCAAACACGCAAACCAGCCCGCCAGCCGACGATTCGAGATCTCATGCTCCATACCGCCGGATTTACCTATGGCGTTTTTGGCAATACAGAAGTAGATCAGATGTACCGGAAAGCCGGGTTGATGGGCGATATGGATCTGCAAGCATTCGTGGCAGCCCTTGGCAAGATTCCTCTGCAATACGAGCCAGGTGCCCAGTGGCACTACAGTGTGTCTGTGGATATTCAGGGGCGATTGGTTGAAGTGCTGTCGGGTATGAAATTCAGTGATTTTTTACAGGAACGGTTGTTTGGGCCGCTGGATATGCGGGATACCGCGTTTTCAGTCGACGCAGACCAGATGCCGAGACTGGCGCAGCTCTACAAGCCCAAGGGGATGACAGGCAATAACTTTATGGCGCCTTCAACCGGCCCCGGACTGGATGTTGCGGATGCCTGGGTCAGTGCGGGTTTTGTCCAGCCGCCAAAATTTGAGAGTGGTGGCGGTGGCCTGGTTTCCACCGCTCGCGACTACCTGCGATTTTCGCAAATGATGCTCAATGGCGGTGAGCTTGATGGTGTGCGTATTTTGTCACCTAAAACCGTGCAGCTGATGACGACCAATCACTTGGGTGATCTGCCCATGGGCTTTGCGCGTAGAGGCGGTGGCTTTGGCCTGGGTTTTGGTGTCTTGCTCAATCCGGGAGATGTCGGCGAAGTGGGTTCTGCCGGCGAATACAACTGGGGTGGCGCAGCGGGCACGCGTTTCTGGATCGACCCCCAAGAGAACTTGATCGGGATCTTCATGGTGCAGAGCATTCCTCACCGAACTCGGCTGGCTGGTGATTTTAAAGTGCTGACCTACAGTGCCATGACACAGAGTCAGATGGACGATAAGTAGCGCGATAAGGCGCTCGGCGTAAATGCGACCGCCCGGTGCCTAACCGGGCGGCTTTCTGTCAGGGGTCTGGCGATGCGATCTTTGTTAGTTTTTTCCATACTGGTCGGCCTGGGCATGCTGGGTATGTCCACTGTCGGCATGTCGCCAACGAGCTTGGTGGCAAATGTGGCAGTCGGTACCGGCATGGGGGCAAAGCTCGCCTGCTCCGGGCATTTCCTGAGTGGTTTCGATGAAGCGCAGATTCGTCAGGATTTAGCCTCCTACAGCCCGGCCTACGATTGGCTCTCGCTGGACATTGACGAACAGTCGCAACGCGCTCGTGTGAGCTTGATGGGGTTTGCGGAGACAAGCGCCATCTATCGCGAAGGTATCGGCTGCACGTTGGACCTAGGGGATGGCGATTTGCTGACACAGCTCAACGCCCCTAAGGCGCCTTTGGTTGATAACACCCTGCCTTGGCCTGCTGGCTCAGCAGAGCCTTTATTGAATGAAGCACTCATGCAGAGGCTTGCGGCATCGATGGCACAGGATCAGGCAGAAGGATTGCAAACGCGCGCCTTGGTTCTGGTTCAGCACGGCCAGATTCGAGCGGAGGCCTACGCACCAGGTATCACACCTGATACCCCCCTGATGGGTTGGTCCATGGGCAAAAGCCTCACGGCCTTGATGCTTGGGTGGCTGGAGCAGCGGGGCCAACTGACCGTTGAAGAGGAGCGTCTGTTCGACGAATGGTCGCAGGATGAACGAGCGTCAATCCAGATAAAGGACCTGCTGCAGATGGCCAGCGGCCTCGACTTTTCAGAGGTGTATGTGCCGGGTTCAGATGCTACGCGTATGTTGTTTATGGAACCCAGTGCCGCCAGCGTGCCGCTGCAGAGCCCGTTGAAATATCCGCCAGGAACTCGATTCTCCTATTCGTCGGGTACGACCAACTTACTGTCGCTACTCTTTACCCAGCGCGTGGGCGGTCCGCAAAACGCAATCAATCACCTGTATCAGGACATTCTGTGGCCTATGGGTATGCACGATACGACGCTGGAACCGGATGCCAGTGGCGTCTTTGTTGGTAGCTCGAATATCTATGCAACGGCTCGAGATTGGGCGCGTTTGGGCGAGATCTTTTTACATGAGGGTGAACTTAACGGGGTTCGCATTGCGCCCAAGAGCTACATGCGAGAGCTGGTGCAGCCGAACACAAGCAATAACGATCGTGCTTATGGGTATCAGGTTTGGCTGAACCGCGGCGAAATGGAAAGGTACTGGCCGGATCTGCCCGAAGACGCCTATGGGTTCACGGGTAACCGGGGTCAGGCAGTGATGATACTTCCTACCCAGCAGGCGGTAATGGTGCGTCTGGGCTGGAGCGCGAAAAACTACCCTCGCAATAAACGGTTTGCGGATTGGTTAAACGCCTTGCCTAGCCAAGGCTGAGAGCCCTCTGGCCGGCTAACGCCTACCGGCTATGGCCGTGATCGCGGCGAATGAACTCCGCTCCGCGCTCCGCAATCATCACTGTCGGTGCATTGGTATTGCCGGACGTGATGGTGGGCATGATCGAGGCATCAATGACCCGCAAGCCTTTGATGCCATGCACACGGAGTTCATCATCAACCACCGCGTTGGTGTCATGTCGCGGTCCCATCTTGCAGGTGCCAACTGGATGAAAGATGGTGGTGCCTAAGTCGCCGGCAGCGCGCTTTAAATCGTCTTCTGACTGAATCTCCGGTCCGGGCTTGAGTTCGGTTGGGTTAAACGGTGCCAGGGCCGGAGCGGCCATAATTTCTCGGGTGTACCTCAAGCCAGCCACAGCAACATCGAGATCGTCAGTCGTGCTGAGGTAATTCGGCGCGATAGCCGGCGCGTCGTGTGGGTTAGCCGATTTGAGAGTGACCGTGCCCCGGCTGGATGGACGCAAATTGCATACAGAGGGTGTAATGGCGTTGTACCGATGCAGAGGCGATCCAAACTTATCCAAGGACAGTGGCTGGACATGCCACTCGATGTTCGCCGACGGTTGGGAAGGATCGCTTTTCGCGAAGGCACCTAGCTGGGACGGCGGCATCGTCAGTGGCCCGGTTTTGTTAAAAAAGTACTCCAGCCCCATCATGGCCATGCCCCAAGGGGTGCGCGCGCGCTGATTCAAAGTGACCGTATTGTCCACTTGATAGATGGTGCGAATCTGCAAATGGTCTTGAAGGTTTTGACCGACGCCAGGCAGCGTATGGTGCACGGGAATACCATGGGCCTGTAACTGATCCGCCGTGCCGATGCCCGAGAGCTGCAACAACTGCGGCGAAGCAATCGCACCTGCCGCAAGAATGACTTCAGCGTCAGCAAAGATCTGCTGGCGCTCTCCCTTGTGAATGAGTTGAACTCCGGTGGTGGTGAGGCCGTCGCCCTGTTTTTCCAGGATCAGCGTTTCGGCCGTGGCCTCAGTCATGATCGTTAGGTTGGGTCGATTGCGCACATTGTCCAAGAAGGCTCGGGTAGCGCTCCAGCGTTTGCCCGTGCGTTGGTTCATTTGGAAGTAGGCGTTACCGAAGTTGTCGCCCCGATTGAACTCATCAATTTTGGGTATGCCGCATTGTTCCGCCGCGTCGCGCCACACGTCGAGAATCTCCCAGTTTACCCGTCGCTCTTCTACCCTCAGCTCGCCACCGCTGCCATGAAAATCGTCGGAGCCGTGTTGGTAATCTTCAGACCGCCGGAAAATGGGTAGCACGTCGCTCCAGCCCCAACCGCGGTTGCCCAATTCGGCCCAATGATCGTAATCGGACTTCTGGCCGCGCATGTAAATCATGGCATTAATCGAGGAGCAACCGCCCAGCACCTTACCCCGTGCGTAGCCAATGCTGCGACCGTTCAGGCCCGCTTCGGGTTCGGTCTCAAAACACCAGTCGGTACGTGGATTACCAATCGTGTAGAGATAGCCAACGGGAATGTCTATCCAGAAGTAATTGTCTTTCTTGCCGGCTTCCAGCAGCAGGACACGCTTGCTTGGATCCTTAGACAGGCGATTCGCCAATACGCAGCCTGCAGTGCCTGCGCCAACAATAATGTAATCAAAACGATCCATAGTAAGCCTTACGTCATCGGGACGAGTGCCCCTGATTCGAGTGGGATGGGTTTAGGTGCTCGCCAGCAAATCCAGACGCTGCAGGTCTTGGTAGCGCTGTGGCGGGTGAATATTCAGTTGGGCTCTGACGGCGCCTATTGGCTGGGTTAGCAGAGACTCCCAGTCTTGCGCTGGCAGCCAAGCCGCTTTTTTTCCGTCTTGGTAGGCGCGGTAAGCAGCGCCGTATACACCTCGGCCATAACGCTTGGATAGTTGGAATATGCCCACCAAGGCGATAAAGGCCAAGCCCCGATTCGGGCTCTGGGCGCAGGTAAAGGCGAGCAAGCAAACCTCGCCCAACTCGTCGCGGCCATAGTGGGTGAGGGTATGCCACAAGTCGTGCATATCCCGCTGCCGATTGGCAAAGAGCAGAGTGTCGGCGTCCAGATTTTTCATCGCGCGCATGCCTTCGCTTGGTGCCACCAGACCTTCGGCGCGGATGTTCTCCTTGGTGACGAAGTTCAGGTAGTGGGCGGCCAATGAGTGTTGCGGCAGGGTTGCCAGATACTCTCGATTCAGCAGCGTTTCCAACAGCGACCGGCGGTCGACCAATATTTCACGGCCTAAATCTGTGGTTACGAAGCGACTGAACCCTTTCTGCAACGAGTTCCCGGAAAGGGCCTCAATGATGGTGAATACTTCATCCGTGGCATCCGGGTTTTTGATCAGACGGCGCATGGCACTGAACGCCTTGCGCCATTCGATGGGACGTTTCGGTGGGGATGAGGCCAATGTCGTTTTCATCTGCTCGGTCGGCTCGTAAGTGGATATCAGAATCCTAGGTACTCACTGCATACGGCGCAAGCCTAGAGCGTCCGGGTCGGCGCTTGAGCAGGTCTTCGGTGCGGTAAATTTGCTGGACATGATTGACCAGCCGGTGCTTGATAAGGACATGAATTACTTAGGTGAAGCATGATGATGAAACTGTATGGAGTACCTGCCGCACCAAATCCAACCAAGGTGATGCTGTATCTGGCCGAGCGTGAAACCCGGGGCGCGCAGATGGACATCGAACAGGTTCGAGTGAACACGCTGAAGGGCGAGCAAAATCAGCCTGAGCACTTGGCACGTAACGTCTTCGGCGCCCTGCCCACGCTGGAATTGGAGGATGGACGATTTATTGTTGAGTCGCTGGCGATCATATATTTCCTGGAAGATCGGTTTCCCGAAGGCGCGTTGCAGCCGGTCGAGCCGGTGGCGAGGGGTCTGGCCCGGGACATGGAACGCACTATCGAAACCCGGTTTGCTAACAATTTGGGGCGCTACGTACACGCCGTGAACTCCCCCTTAGGCTTGCCCAAGGATCCTAAGATTGCCGGCGAGATTGAGGCCGCCATGCCGAAGGCGCTGGGCTATATCGAGAACGTTCTCAGCGATGGTCGTTCCTTGCTTGGTGGAGATGATGTTTCCATCGCCGACTGTACGCTGCAGTCGGCGCTGCAGTTTGCGCGGTTCGGCAAGGTAGATGTGATTGCGGATTACGCGGGGATTCGTGCTTGGGATGAACGCTACCGGCAACGGCCGGCAGCTCAAGCGGTGCTGAAGTTTTAGGCTAGCTTTTGGCTGGCCAGTACTGATCTTTGAGAAGGCGTTTGTACAGTTTTCCGGTGGGTAAACGGGGGAGAGCATCGGTGAAATCAACGGATCTGGGCACCTTGTAGCCCGCCAAATGCACCTTGGCGTACGCTATTAAGTCATCCGCTATGCTCTCGGATGGCGTTTGATCCGGCGCTAGCTCGACCACGGCTTTGACTTCCTCGCCGAAGTCGGCGTTGGGCACACCAAAGACGGCAACGTCTTGAACCGCCGGGTGCAGGACCAAGGCGTCTTCGATTTCCTGAGGATAAATGTTCACTCCACCGGAAATGATCATGTAAGCCTTACGGTCAGTTAGGTATAAAAAGCCGTCTTCATCTACGTAGCCCACATCCCCCAGCGACGTCCAATTGTCATGAATGGGGTGGGTGGCCGACTGGGTTTTGTCCGGAGCGTTATGGTATTCGAAGGTGCGTTTCGGCTGCTCGAAGTAAACCATTCCCTCTTCGCGGGCCGGCACATCGGCACCGCTTTCGTCGCAAATGTGCAGAATGCTGGCAATGGCTCGACCCACAGAGCCGGGGGGCTCAAGCCATTCCTGTGGGGATATCACCGTGGTTCCGTTACGCTCCGTGCCAGCGTAGTACTCCCACAGAATGGGCCCCCACCAATCCATCATTTGGTGTTTTATTTCCTTAGGGCAGGGTGCCGCTGCGTGAATCGCGCATTGGTGGCTGCTCAAGTCGTACTGTCCGCGGAGTTTTTCGTCCAGCTTCAACATTCGGATGAACATGGTCGGCACCCATTGGGAATGGGTTATCGAGTACTGCTGGATATGGCGTAAGGAAGCTTCCGGATCAAAGCCCCGCATCATGACTACGGTGCCGCCCAGGGCCAGTGTCCGCGTGCAAAAGCCAAAGGGTGCCGCGTGGTACAGCGGTGCGGGCGACAGGTAAATGGTGTCTGGGTTCATGCCGTAGGGATTGTCTACCTCGACGCCGGGCAGACCATGTCCCACATGATCGCCGGTAAGCGGGCGCTTAATACCCTTGGGGCGTCCCGTGGTACCGGAACTGTATAGCATGGTGTCGCCCGCACGCTCATCGGCGATGGGTGTGGTAGGCATCGCTGCGATGGCCTCAGCCGCATCAGTAAAGCCAGCTATGTTGCCGCCAACGCTGAATCGATGCGGACAACTAGGTATCAGTTGAGGTAGTTCTTGGCTCTGAGCTAGTTCCGATGACGCAAATAAAACCTGACTGGTGGAATCTTCGACGATATAAGCCGCTTCATCCGGGGTGAGATACCGGTTGATACAGGTTAAGTACATGCCCGAGCGCAGCACTCCCCAGGCAATGGAGAAATACTCAAGATTGTTCTCCATTAGAATTGATACGTGGCCACCCACCCTCAAACCAAGATCTTCCAGAAGACGGGCCACTTGATTTGATCGCCGGTCAAGCTCCAGCCACGTGACTTGTTCACCGCTGGCCGCGTCGATAACGGCCGGTTTATTGGGTTTTACGCTGGCCCAGTGTCCTGGATACATACTTAATCTCCGGTTTGGTGCGTTTGACCGTATCCTGCGTTGCTAGATCGATCTGATTGAGTGGCTTCAAAGGGCGGTTGGATCGTTTGCACAGGTGGGCGGCTCGGATCAACCCTATTGCCGAGCCGTACCGAGCGCTTGCTAGCTTGCCTGTGCTAGTCGTTCGTTCATTGCCTCAGTCTCGAGCAAGTCTCCACGCATGGTGCGAGCCCCTACGAAGTAGTGCACACCAGCCCATAAATTGACTAACACCGCTACGCACAGGGCGTAACGAATGGACTCAATGCCAAAGGTAGGGTTGAGTAGATCGCTTAGAATCCCGACCAAATAAGGGCCTAATCCCATGCCAATGAGGTTGAGAACAAACAGCAAGATTGCCGACGCTACGGCTCGCATGCGTAAAGACACCAAGGCCTGAGTCATCGCAAAGGAAGGGCCGAGGTAGACGGGGCCAAGGATGCCGACTATGCATAGGCTCGCGATGGCGGCGACGGTGCCGTCATAGAGATAGGCTACTAATTGAAATGGCACCATAAGGGCAGTGGCAATGCCGGGAACCCAGAAGTACCAACGTTTGTCGCCGGTGCGGTCCGACAGCTTATCGCTGAGGTAGCCTCCGGCAAATGTGCCGATGGCGCCGACGCCGGCGACAAGGGCCAGAGCAGCTCCGAGGTCGGTGGAAGACATGTTATGCACCCGAGTAAAGAACGGGGCGTTCCAAGTGCTCGCGCCATAGCTAACAAAGGCGTGCAAGCCTGCCGCGAAGGACAAGTGTCGGAAGGAAACTTTTGCCCACAGAAATGCCAGTACCTCCTTCACGGCAGGGGCTTCGACCTTCGGTGCGGCGCCAGGCATGTCAGCTGCTGATAGCTTGCCGTCAGACATACCTCGCGGCGGTTCGCGCAGGGTAAAAAGAATGACTGTGGCGACAAAAATACCCGGCAGGCCGACGAGAAAAAAAGTGTTACGCCAGCCGATGGTATCTGCCCCCCAGCCACCGACGTAGCTGCCGATCATGGTGCCAAAGGGAATGCCAAGGGCATAAATAGACAACGCGGTCGCGCGCTTCTCGATGGGGAAGTAGTCGGATATCAGCGAATGGCTTGGCGGGCTGGCACCCGCTTCGCCGACACCCACACCAATTCTCGCCAAAAGCAAGCCCCAGAAGTTGGCTGCCAGACCACACAGAGCGGTCATCGCGCTCCAAATAACCATGGACACCGCGAGGATCTTTACTCGGCTGCGTCGATCCGCCAAGGCGGCGATAGGAATACCTAAAAACGTGTAAAAAACCGCAAACGCCAGCCCGCCCAGCAGTCCAAGCTGGCTGTCGCTTAACGACAATTCGATCTTAATGGGTTCCAGCAGGAGAGAGAGGATCGAACGGTCAACAAAGTTGACGATGTAACCGACGAACAAAATGCCAAGCGCGTAGTTGCGATACGCGGGGCTAAATTCCCGCTGTTCTTTCAGTGGTTCCGACAAAACGCTCTCCCCGTTTATCTCGACTAAAAAAAGCTACCGCCTGATGCGGTTTGATAGCCACCAACGCATGGTCTCACTGACCAGCGCAGAAGCATCCTGCTGTACGAAATGCCCCGCCCCCGGAACAGTCACGATAGTGACATCTTTTTCAGCCCAATCCCAAGTGTTATTGAGGCCGTCGGAATGCAGGGCCGTATCGTCCAATCCATGGAAAATCAGCAGTGGCATGGCCAAAAGCGGGGGCGGTGTGCTGGGTGCTACCGCAGAGCTTGAGCCGCGTCTTGGATAGTTGGCTTTGTAGAAATTCAGCATGGCGGCGAAGTTGCTGCGCTCGAAAGCCTGCAAGTATTGCTCGCGCACGTCTGGCTCGCGAACCCAACCGGACAGGCTTTGCGCGGTCATGGGATTGCCGCCGATGATGGTCGGATCATCCGCGCTGCCGGCAATGAAGCGTTGCGCGTATTCGCTGTTGCGCTGCTGTTCTGCATTGTTGGCCAGCTCACGCGCCAAGCCGTTTGGATGGGGGAGGTTCATGATCACCAGATTCTCGACCATTTCTGGCATCGCAAAGGCGACCTGCCAAGCCACCGCTCCACCCCAGTCGTGACCGACGATGGTGGCCTTGTCGTTACCTTCAGCAGCGACGACGGCTGCGACATCGGCAATGAGATTGGGCATGGCGTAGGCGGCAATACCGTCAGGCTGGCCACTGAGGTTGTAGCCCCGCTGATCCATGGCGACGACAGTAAAGTTGTCTTTCAAGGCTTCCATTTGCGCCCGCCAGCTGTACCAGAAGTCGGGGAACCCGTGAATCATCACCACAAGGGGGCCGCTACCGGTTTTCACATAGTGGATCTTCACCCCGTCGTTATCGGCATAGTGATGACTGACATCGTCGATGAGCTTCTGCGATGCAAGGCCGAGGGTGCTTGCCAGCACGGATGCGAGACCAATCAGCAGGCGGACGGGGTTGAGGTTGAAGCGACGTTGTTGCATTACGGTTCTCCGATTATTTTCTGACCCGCCTGCGCAGGCGATCTAAGCGTTCTTTCCAGTACTGGAACTTTTCTGGGTCCCCACCTCGATCCGGGTGGTGTTGCTGACACATGCGTCGAGCTTCAACAATTTCCTCTATGGGTAGCACTAGGTCGAGACCCAGCGCTTTGATTTCGGCCGGACTCAGGGTCTTCACCGGGCTGGCGGTCTCTGGTGGTCGGTAGAACCCGCTCCAGTTGCCACGATTTTTGCCGCCATAGGATACCGGGCCAGACAGGCCCAGCTTCCAGGGGTGGTTTTTGGCGGGTTTGCGAGACTTGCCGCCGCCTGATTTGCTGTTTGTCATGGTTGCAGTCTAATGTGGGTAGGCTCGGGCTCAAGTCATTTCTCGACTACCCCGAGTTTCTGCGTCGTCACCGATGAGTTTAGGAGCAGTTTTATGGCGGACTCGATAGGTGGATCGACACCTTTGTCCTTGGCAGGTACCGCACCTGCAGCACCGCTGGGTTACTACAGTTGGACCCTAGGGCAGGGGGCGCGAGACCCACTGTACATTCTGGTCGTGATCTATATTTTCTTTCCGTATTTTTCCAACGTCGTCGTTGGTGATCCGGTGCGCGGACAAGCCCTGGTCGGTTACGTGAATACCGTTGCCGGCATCACCATGGCGCTAACCGTGCCCTTTCTCGGCGCGATTGCTGACAAGACCGGGCGACTGAAGCCTTGGCTGCTCAGCACAACGCTGGCTGTTTCTGTTTGCACCTTCGGACTGTGGTGGGTCACACCGGAGACCGTGCAGCAAGGTGGAGGGCTCTATCCGGTTTTGGGTGCCTTGATCCTAATGAATGTTGCCTTTGCCTACACCGAGGTCTTTCACAACGCCATGCTGCCGAGAATCGCGCCAGCGGATAAGGCGGGTTTGATCTCGGGTCTGGCCTTTGCGCTGGGGAATTTGGGCGGCGTGTCATTGATGTTGCTGGTGCTCTTTGCGTTCGCGCTGCCAGGTACGGTGTCACTGAGCTGGATTGCCGATGCGCCTTGGCTCGGTATCGATCAGGCAACTCATCAACAGGATCGCATCGTCGGGCCCATCGCCGCCGTCTGGCTGTTGCTGTTCACCTTGCCGGTATTGCTGTTTACCCCGGACGGTAAGCGCTCTGAATTGTCGATTCGTGAGGCCGCCAGTTCAGGTGTCGCTGAGGTTTGGCAAACCCTTCGCAAACTCAAGAATTACATGAATGTGGCACGCTACCTGTTGGCGCGTATGTTCTTTAATGACGGCATGGTTGGAGTGCTGATTTTTGGTGGTATCTATGCCTCTGGAGTCTTCGGCTGGGATTCCTCTGAGTTGCTGATTTTTGGCCTTTGCACCAGCACCTCGGCTATGTTGGGTGCTTACTTCGGTGGTCGATTCGATGATTTGCTGGGGTCTAAGCGCACGCTGATGATTGCGGTTTGTGCCAGCGCCGTGATCTTTTTGTTCATGCTGTCCATCGCGCCGGGACAAATTCTATTTGCGCTGAACATTGCCACCGAGCCGGTGTGGTCTCTGCCATTTTTTAACACCTCAGCCGAGTTACTGTACTTTGCGACCAATCAGATATTTGCCGTCTTTTTTGTCACGGGTTTGTCGACGTCGCGCACCCTAATGGCGCGCATTTCGCCACCCGCCATGTCAGCGCAATTTTTTGCGCTGTATGGCTTGAGTGGTTCGGTAACCGCTTTTCTTGCACCCTTGCTGGTGGCAACGACGACGGATGTGTTCGACTCGGCGCGGATCGGTATGAGCGCCTTGGTTGTCTTGATTGTGATCGGAGTTTGGTTGCTTGCTGGTGTCAAAGAGGCACCAGCCGGTTCTTCGTGATCAAAACACGAGTCTAGTGCCCAGGGTGGGGCTGGGATCCCTTCGTAGATGTACTGCTGAAGGCGGCCTTTGAGGCTGCCTCTCAACATGCAGTGCAGCATCGCCCGTGCGACGTTCTGAGAGTCAAGGAGGGTTAACCGGCAGGCGATGCCTTTCTTGGTTGCTCTGAGGCCGCGGCTGCTCTGGCAGTCATGGGCGCTGGTGGGGTTGGTTGACTGACGAGGTCGATCAGATCATTGACGATGCGACCTGCTTCTCGTAGCAGCGGGTCTTCGTCGATTTCTTTTATGGAGTTGTCTTCTTCTGCGTCGGCCTCCGGCCCCGTCAGCGAGTCGGTCTGGGCGAGGGCGTCAGGCTGGGCTTTGGCCGCTTCCGAGTTCTGGATTTGGTCGCCGCGCTCTGCGCTAGTAGCCTCTTCAGACTGGACGTCTGTTTGGGCGGTGTCTGCTGACAAAGCCTCTTCTTCCGCTTCCTGCATGTCTTCCAACTCGTCGAGGGTCTCGGCGACGGGCTTGCCCGTTGCCGCGCGCAGAGAGTTTTCAAGTGCCAGTCGCCAGTCGTCTTCTTGCTGCCGTTCCGCGCGGCGTTCTGCTTCGTTTAGCGACAAATGCGTGCGGCCGGATTTTTCTTCGGCTTTCGCCATTAACGCACGATAGTAAGTGAAGTGAGGGTCTTCGTTGGCGCGTTGAAGATGCCGTGATTGCAGCTCTACTAGGTAGGGGTTGAGTTCGTCGTAGGGGGCAAAGCGCGCCGCGTCAATAACGTCCCACGGCATGGCACCGTCCAAGGTGCTTTCACCGATTGTTTCCTTGTCGAACAATGAGGGGAAGTCGATGTCTGGGATAACACCCTGATGCTGGGTGCTTTGGCCCGAGACTCGATAAAACTTTGCCGCGGTCAGTTTCAGTTGGCCCCGGTTCAGCGGGATCATGGTTTGCACAGTTCCCTTGCCAAAGGTTTGACCACCCAAAATCAGAGCTCGACCATAATCTTGCATGGCGCCTGCGAAAATCTCGGAAGCAGATGCAGAGAGACGATTTACCAGCACAGCCATGGGCCCGTCATAGATCACGGAATCGTCGTCGCTGCTGTAAACAGTCGGTCTGCTGCGACTGGACTTGACTTGCACGGTAGGGCCGGAGGGTATGAACAAAGATGTCAAGGTGTCGGCCTCCTGTAACGAGCCACCCCCATTGTTGCGTAAGTCGATGACCAAGCCATCGATGCCCTCTGCGTTGAGCTGGTTAATCAGCTTGGTGACGTCCTTTGTGGTGCTGCGAAAATCAGGATCGCGCTCTTGTTGGCCTTTGAAATCGAGATAGAACGTCGGGATATCAATCACGCCAATACGTCGCTCACGTTCTGCTTCCTTGAGGGTGATGATGTTGGCCTGAGCCGCCTGTTCTTCGAGTTTGATGGTGTTGCGCACGATGGTGACGATTCGACTTTCGTCGTTCTCTGCGTCTGCATCACTAACTGAGAGGCGAACGGTGGAGTCTTTCGGGCCGCGAATGAGTTCAACGACGTCGTCAAGTCGCCAACCAACCACGTCGATCATGGGTCCGTTTTCTCCCTGGCCAACAGCAGAGATAATGTCCGCGGGTTTCAATGCCCCTGATTTGTCCGCGGGTCCCGCAGGTACCAACCGCACGATGGTCGTAGCGTCTTCGTCAGTCTGTAGCACCGCGCCAATACCTTCCAAGGACAGCGACATGTTGATGTTGAAGTTTGTTGAGGTTCGCGGCGAAAAGTATTGGGTATGCGGATCGAATGTCGTTGCGAAGGCGTTAATGAATGTTTGGAAGGCATCTTCACTGCGGTTGCGCAGGGCAATCTTTTGCTGATTCCGATAGCGCTTGGCAAGCGTTTCGGTGATTTCCTCTAAGTCTTTGTCGTTGAGTTTCATGCTCAAGACTTGTGACTTCAGCCGCCGATTCCAGAGGTCATCCTGTGCCGCGGCATCGATAGACCACGGGGCGCTTTCGCGCTTGAGCTGGATGGTTTCGTCGGTATCAAAACTCAACTGCGCAAGGCCAGAGCTGATTTGTCGCTGTACGTAGTTCGTGCGCTCGATCAATCGTTGCTGTAAGCGATTGAACATACGGTAGGCTGGCAGCAGGTCGCCACGTCGTAACGCGTTGTCGAGTTCGTAGCGATAGGTTTCAAATTCAGCGATGTCGCTGGCTAAAAAGTAGTAGCGGCCGGGATCTAATGCTTCCACATAGTTGTCGAACATCTGGCTGGAGAGGGCATCATTGACCGGTAAGTCGACATAGTGATTTCGGCGTAACTGCTCCACCACAATTTGCGCTGTGCGCGGGTGCGCGGCAAGGGGAGACAGTATGGGCGGCGGCTGAACTTGGCTTGATTCGCTAGGGTGGGCGGTTTCGGCGTGTAGGGTGCCGATTGAGCTGATGCCGAATACGCAGACGGCGGCTAATCTCAATAGTGGGGTCAAGCCTTTGGAGCGGGCTAGACCCGGATTGCCTGAACGGTCTGAAATCCAGTGCTGATTCATAATTGTGCTCTTCGTCTTGGTTGCCTATTGGCGCGTCGGGTTGCCGGATAGTATCGGTGTCGTAGTGTCAAAAGCATGTCATAGATAGTAGATCGTGATATCCGCGCAAATTCCAATCTTGGATCCTTAAGAAGATCACCCATTGGTTAGACGCTAATGGTACCAAGGCCGTTTTGGGGCGATTAAATCACCTGAGGAAAGTCTCATCGTGTAATTTCTTGGCTGCTGCCGTATTCTGCGGCCTCACGAACTTCCGGCCAGCTGACGGACTGGATAAATAGTCTATCCATCCTTTAGCACGGCGTGAAGAGCAACATATATCTCAAGACCGCGCTTTGATGGTCGCAACCGTGAATCGGAGACTTTAATGAAAAATAATCACAAATCACCGCTGAGCCTAATCATGCTGCTGCTGGGCAGTGTTATGCTGGCGGGCTGTCAGCAACAGGAAAATGACATGTCTGAATCCACCTTTGATGCTTCGTCCGATGTCGAGAGCGCGAGTTATCTGATCGGCTTTCGCCAAGCACAAAACATTCAGCAACAGGGTGGCGATATCATAGATATGCAGGCCTACGGTCAGGGTGCGCGTGATGCTATCGCAGGCCAGGAGTCCCAAGTACCTGTCGAGAATGAGGAGCAGCTGATGGGCGCACTAACCGATGCGCTGATGCAGCAAAAAGCAGCGTCCAGCGAGTCGTTTATGCAAGAAAATGCCGCTCGAGCCGAAGTCACCACGACAGAATCCGGATTGCAGTATGAAGTGCTGGTCGAAGGGACTGGCCCAAAGCCTTCCGCTACCGACACGGTAGTCACCCACTACCACGGTACCCTGACGGACGGTACGGTGTTTGACAGCTCAGTTGAGCGCGGTAGCCCGGCGACGTTCCCAGTGAACCGAGTGATTGCTGGCTGGACCGAAGCACTGCAAATGATGGGTACGGGATCCAAGTGGCGTTTAGTGATTCCTTCCGAACTGGCCTATGGCGAGCGCGGTGCAGGCGGTGCCATTCCCCCCAACGCCACCTTGGTGTTTGAGGTGGAGTTGTTAGAGATTCAGTAGCTTGTTAGGTCGACGTGTCTGGATGACACGTGCGACGAGGGAAGGCCGGAGCAATCTCCGGCTTTTTTTTGCCCGTCCGATCCGTGCTGCTGAGCCGGCGAGGTCAGCACTTTGCGCTAAGACAAGTCTTGCGCTGGCTGCGCCGGCAGCACATGCTCGGGTGGGGGGAAAGAGATGTCAGAGTCCGAAAACCAAGCGACAATATGGCGGGACGTCGCATTCCGCGCCTATCTGGGTTCCACCGGTTTTTCCGGGATGGCCTTGGCCATGCAGCAATTGCTGCTCAGCTGGATTTTGATTGGCATTTTGAAGCTGCCCGCGGATCAGGTGGGCTTGATTCAGGCGGTGATCGGCTTGCCGGGTGTCTTCGTCATGCTGGCCGGCGGTGCTAGCGCGGATCGGACGGATGCGCGCCGCATGCTCATCCGCGTTTATCTGCTCGCACCGATATTCCCTTTGTTTCTCGTACTCGTAGAGCAGTGGCAGCTGCTGGGTGTGGCAAGCGTCATTTTTTGGGGCCTGGGCATGACGGTAGTGCAGTCTTTTTCAATGCCCGGTCAGCAGGCATTGCTAAACCGCATTGCCGGCAAAAACATTCAACAAGGTGTGACCGCGGCGACGGCCATTGGCTTTGTTGTTCAGGTAGTGGGTCTGATTCTTGCCGGCCAAATCGATACAGTGGGTGTCACTCCTGTACTCTTTGCACAGGCAGTGGGCTTGTGTCTGGCCGGTGTGATGATGGTGCGAACACCTGCGGCTAACCCGGAACCGCCGGCCGCTGAAGCAGACCAGACGGAAAAGCTGGGCGCGCTAACCGGCATTCGGCAGGGCTTGCACGCCACCTATGACCACCCGCTAATTTTTAATGTTCTCGCCATTACGTTTGCCTCAAGCATTTTTAATGCTGGCGCGTTTATCACCGTATTCCCGTTCATCGTCGCCCGTGTTTATGACGGTACGGCCTGGTTGCTGGCACTGTTGATGGCGGTGTTCTTCGCCGGCGCCACGCTGTCGAATATGTTGCTGCTGCGTTACCAACCCTTGCTTCGGCCTGGCCGGCTGTTTCTGATCATGCAGTTGTCGCGCATTGTGGTGATCTTTTTGATGTGGATCGAGCCGCCGTTCTGGTTGTTGGTGGTGGCAACGATCGGCTGGGGCCTGAACATGGGCATTACGACAAATCTGGCGCGCAGCATGGTTCAAGAGTCTGCGCCGAAGCCCTTCTTAGGGCGGATCTTATCGGTCTTCAGTATTGGCATGGTGGGCAGTGCGCCATTGGGTGCGATTGTATTGGGTTGGTTGATCGAGGCTACCGGCACGTTGAATGCGTTGATTCCTGCCATGGTCCTTTCGGCCATTTTGTTTATCTACGGCGCTTGGTTTTCTCCTGTGTGGGCCTATCGGAGCAGTGAAGCGCAGTAGGTCTGGGCTGGTTCTTTAGCGACCAAGGGCCTAATCTTGCGGCTCAAACGAGCCAAACGAGTACCCGATCCCATGTCGTCCTCCCCTAGGTCTGCGGAAGAAACTGCCATTGCCGAACTGCGCCGGGAATATCGCTTTGGTACTCTCAGTGAGCGGGATGTACAAGAAGACCCGCTACGCCAATTTCAGCATTGGTTTGCGGAAGCAGAACATGCCCAAGTGCTGGATTACAGCGCTATGGCCTTGGCGACCTCACAGGCCGGTGTACCCTCCGCACGGATCGTTTTGCTGAAAGGCTTGGACGAGGACGGCTTCCGCTGGTTTACCGATGGACGCAGTGAAAAGGGACAGGCTCTGGCGGATAACCCACACGCGGAATTGTTGTTTCATTGGCGTGAGTTGGATCGTCAGGTGCGTGTTCGGGGAGAGGTAACACGCCTGTCGGAAGAGGCGTCCGACGCCTACTTTTATTCTCGGCCCTTGGACAGCCAGCTAGCGGCAGCGACATCAGAACAAAGCCAGCCGGTGGACAGTCGCGACCTGCTGGAGCAGCGCTATCGGGTCTTGACCGAATCGTATACGGAGCAAGTGCCGCGCCCGCCGGCGTGGGGTGGCTACTGTCTTAGGCCCAATCAGTATGAATTTTGGCAGGGGCGCGAGGGACGTTTGCACGATCGGCTGCAGTACCGAGCAACCAACAGTGGCTGGGTGATTGAGCGCCTGCAGCCTTAATTCGGCTGCGAACAACCTCTGTTCAGCCGTCGTTTAGGCGCGATGCAAAGTCGGTCACCAGACGGGCGAACAGATCAGGCCGATAAAAAATCGAGCCGTGGCCGGTCATTTCCATGACCTCAAAGCGCGCGCCGGGGATCAGCTGGGCAATTTCCTGAGCCGCAGCGAGGTTCATGTCTTGACGGCCGCAGGCCACCAGTGTGGGTGTCGTGATGTTGTGCAGTAATGCGTTGGTATCGCCTTCACGCTGATGTGCGGTATGGCAGAGTAGAGCCGCGTCCCGATTTTCATAAAATCGCCAATATTTCTGCCGTTCAGGCATCGCCTGTCCTGCTGCCTCAAGCAGTTCGGCGGCCTGAGCGCCAAGTGCACCTTGATCACCTTGGTCGACCGGTGGCGTTAGCGCCACGTCGAACATGGCCAGCCCGCTGAGTTGGTGGGGGTGGCGCAGGGCGAACTGAGCCGCTGTGCGGGCGCCGTAAGCCACGCCAAGCACAAAGGCTTTGTGGATATTCAGATGCTGGAGCAAACCCGCAAGATCGTCGGCGTACTGTGCAAAATTAAATTGCGTCTCATCGCCCCAACCAGACCTTCCCGTGCCTCGCAGATCAAAGCGGAGCACTTGGTAGCGTTGCAGTAAGGAGTGCAGAACGATTTCCCAGCAGGTCAGGTTGTGGCTGGCCATATTGATCAGGGCCCAAACCGGTTTGTTGGGCTCACCCTCGAGTACGTAGTGCAGGTCGATGCCGTTTATCTGGGCCACGTTTCCCAGCTGATCGTATGGCGTGGATGGTTGTTGGCTCATGCGTCGGGCAATCCCAGCACGCGCTTGGCGATAATGTTCATCTGTACTTCCTTCGTTCCGCCGGCAATGGTCAGCGACTTTTGTTTCAGCCAGTTCCGCGTCGCGTCGATTTCGTCATCGGTAAATGCGTCGCCCACCCAACCGGCGCCTTGGGTGCCCATGGCGGCGACCAAAATTTCATCGCCTTCCTGGGTGATCAGTGCATTGGAAAGCTTCACCGCCGAAGACGCAAAGCCCGGCGCGCTGGCGGCGGTTTCCTGTATCACTCGTTGCTGGGTGAGCTGCTGAGCTCTGAAGGCCAATTGGTGATCCAAAACCCGGCTTCGCAGGGCTGGCTCGCTGATGCGACCGGTCTCATCCGAGTGATAGCGCTTGACCAAATCCGGCAAGGGGCTGGCCACGGATCGCCCCCCTTGGGAGCCGGAGGTGTTGATGCCCGCATGGGTGGAACGCTCGTATTGAAGCAGGCGCTTGCCAACAGTCCAACCTTTGTTGACGCCGCCAATGATGTCGTTTGACGGTGCTAGTGCGTCATTGAACACCGTTTCGCAAAACGGCGACTCGCCGGAGATCAGCCGAATCGGGCTTACTTCAACGCCGGGTTGATCCATGTCGACCAAGATCAGGCTGATCCCTTCGTGTCTCGGTGCCTGAGTGTCAGTGCGAATCAGCACAAATATATAGTCACAGTGCATGGCATCTGAGGTCCATACCTTGCGTCCGTTGAGTTGGTACTGGTCGCCGATTAGCTCACCGCGACAGGCCAAGCTCGCCAAATCCGAGCCCGCACTGGGTTCGGAATAACCCATGGCCCAGCCGCCTTCGCCGCGGGCGATACCCGGCAGCCACCGCTGTCGTTGGTCTTCGCTGCCTAGCTCTAAAATCGTCGGCCCAATGTAGTTCACGCCGCGGCCGGTCAGAGGTGTTCGCGCACCGATGCGTTTCAGTTCTTCGATGAGTATCGGGTAAAGATCTTTGTCCAGTCCTGCGCCCCCATAGGCTTTGGGCCAGGTAGGTACCGTCCAGCCGCGCTCTGCCATGCGTTCCAGCCACAGCGCGCTGTCCCGATCCAAGGGTATTTTGCTGCTGCCCCAGGGCGTTTGGCCCGGCCCGCGCGCGCCTTCAGGGCAATTGTCTGCTAACCATGCTCGGGTCTCTTGGCGGAATTCGCTGCCTAGGGTGCTACTCACACGGTCTCCTTTTCTTTTCGTAATCGAACAGTCGTGTCTTAGCGTCGTTCAAAGCGACCTGTTGTTGGGCAGAACAACTCAAAGCACGCCTTAGAGCAATGCGAGTTGGGCCGCAGGGGACACGTTGAGTCCCGGAATATACCGTTTATCGTGTTATTTGCGGCTTCGTCGCAACCGGTTTTTTGTCTGCTGTACACGACGTATGTTGGTCTGACTTCTCAATTATAGGATCGAATTATGTCACGCATCGTACCGCTTTTTCTCGCCCTAGCGACGTCAGCAGCATTTGCTCCAGCGCTGGTTAGCGCAGAAACCTTGACCATAACAATTGCCGACATTCGTGAAAGCGAAGGTCGACTCATGATTCAAGTGGCCAACAGTGAAAAGGGATTTGAGTTTTCAGAAGATTCCGCTGCACCGCCGCCCGTTGCCATAAGCCAGCTTGCCGAAGCCGGGGAAATGACATTTGAGGTTACCTTGCCCCTGGCCACTTGTTTAAGCATATGTGACGCTGACGAGTCTTCGATCAGATACATTCGGTCTTGTCAGATACACAGCGCCGCAATCCGTTTGCCCACTAATGCCAGACAAAGATCCTGGGCGCACTGATCGGCGCGACGATCTAAGACCAAGCCCGTCACCTGCTGTTGGGGTATCAGTTCCCCAACCATTGCCGAACTGGTGACTCGGGCATCAATGCACGGCGGATAGGCGTAGACACTGGGGTCGCGCTCGACCATCTGGGTGTAGATCGCGTCCAACTGCTCTTGTTTGGCCGCCATCTGTCCGGATTTGGTGCCGGCTTCTTGCCGTTCGGCGCGATCGGTCAGTTCGGTAAAAAGCGTATCGGATCGATACCAGTAGAGCCGAAACTGCTCGTTGTCACGCTTGAGCACCATGCCCTCTTTGACGCCAACACCGTCCACGGTTTTGGTGTTAAACCATATTTC
This sequence comes from Gammaproteobacteria bacterium, assembly GCA_002704225.1. GTDB lineage: Bacteria > Pseudomonadota > Gammaproteobacteria > Pseudomonadales > Azotimanducaceae > UBA4421. The sequence goes on from PAFU01000020.1 coordinate 69,910, forward strand.
GGCGAATTCGCCACAAACCTCCTTGGCACCCTGACCAAAGCACTTCAACAGCTCTACGCGCTCGATGCGTCGTGTTGATGCATCAAGCCGGGCGGCGTGTTCGATCATGTCGGTGCAGACCGCGTCGGTAAACTTTAGCAAACCAAAGGCATGACAGCTGGGTGCTTCGGCGTCGTCGCTCGATTGTGAGGCTTTGGCTTGATCAAACCATTTCGCTGCCGCCTCTAAAGCTTGCGATTGAATGACGCTGGGGTCGGGTGCACAGCTTGTGAGTAGGGCGGTGCACAGCGTCAGCAACAGAATCTGTTGCCGACGCGTTGATCGCAGGTTGAGGATCAAACCCGCTCGATGATGATGGCTGGCGCCATGCCGCCACCGGTGCACATGGTGATCAGACCGGTCTGCAGGTCACGTCGTTCCAGTTCATCGATCATGGTGCCGATCAGAATCGAACCCGTGGCCGCAATAGGGTGCCCTAGCGCCATGGCTCCGCCGTTGACGTTGACCTTGGCAGGATCCAAGTTGAGGTCGCGGATGAACTTGGCAGCGACGACGGCGAAGGCTTCATTGATCTCGAACAGGTCGATGTCGTCTGTTGTCATGCCAACGCGGGCTAACGCCTTCAGCGCCGCAGGTACGGGCTCGTTCAACATCAGGGTAGGGTCGCCGCCAACCGTTGCCATGGATGTGATGCGCGCTCGCGGTTTCCAGCCCACTTTGTCGGCGTAGTCCTTGCTGCTCAAAATCAGAGCTGCAGCACCATCGACCACGCCAGAACTGTTGCCCGCATGGTGCACATGGTTGATGTTCATGTCTGGGTATTTGCGAGCCACCAATTGCTGGAAGGTTTCGCCGGTATCGTCAATGGGTGCCTGCATAAACTGGGAGAAGACCGTAGGGAGGTCCGCCAAGCTTTCCAGCGTGGTGCCCGGACGGGGAAATTCTTCGCGGTCCAAGGCAACGGTGCCGTCATCGTTGAACACGGGCATAACGCTGCGGTCAAAGTGGCCATTGGCGATGGCGCGCTGTGCACGGTTTTGAGATTCCACGGCCAGTGCATCCAACTCCTCTCGGCTGAAGTTTTCCAGCGTAGCGATCATGTCCGCGCACACGCCCTGGTGCGGCTGCGGGTGCAGGTCGCGCAGGTGCAAGTTGCCGCCATCAACGGTGCGGTTGTTGTTTTCGGGTACGCGGGTGGCGGTGTAGGACATCATTTCAACGCCGCCGGCAACGCAAAGGTCGTCCATGCCACTCATGATGTTGGCCGCGGCGAGATTGACCGAGGTGATGCCCGAACCGCAGAAGCGGTCCAACGTTACCGCAGATGCGGAGGTATCCCAGCCTGCGTCCAGCGCGGCCATACGCCCAACGCAAGATCCTTGTTTGCCGACCTGTGAGCTACACCCCACGACCACATCGTCGATGTCTGCCGTATTCAGATCATTGCGCTCACCGATCCCTTCAAACACTTTCGCCAGCAGCCGGCTGGGGTGAAATTCAGACAGCGCACCCTTGCCCGCTTTGCCGATACCTCGTGGGGTTCGCGCGGCGTCGATAATGTATGCCTCAGTCATAATGCTCTCCGTTTTAATAATCCTGTTGTGTTAGCGGCCTTTAAACTCTGCTTCACGTTTCTCCATAAACGATGCCATGCCTTCTTTAAAGTCATCGGACTGGAACAACGGTAGCAACTGCAAAAATACGTGGTGCACATGATCGTCGAAATTCTCGTCCATGCCCATGCGCATCATGCGCTTAGAGGCTTGTACTGCCATGGGTGCTTGGGCGGCGACGCGTTTTGCCAAGTCCTGCGCCGCGCTGCCGACCTCGTTGTTGTTGACGATCTGAGATACCAGTCCCATTTCCTCACACTCGCTGGCTGTCAGCGTCTTGCCGGTAAAAATGATTTCGCTGGCTTTGGACCAGCCAATCAATCTGGGCAAAATCCAGGTGCCGCCGGATTCCGGGACGATACCCCGTGAGGTGAACGCCGCTGCCAATTTCGCCGTGTCCGCCATTATTCGCATATCACAGCCCAGTGCCATGTCCATGCCGTAGCCTGCCGCTGATCCGTTCAAAGCAGCAATGGTGGGCGTATCGATGTTGTGCAGGACCGTGGGCGGAGTATTGCGTAAATCCAAGGTGGGCGAGACTCGGCGCGAGCGATCACTCAGGCTGTCGGTAATATCACTGCCGCGGAGGTCGAGGCCCGCGCAAAAAAACTTGCCGGTGCCGGTGATGACGATGGCGCGAACGTCTTCGGTAGCATCGGCTTCCAGCAGCAACTCGCTGAAACGTGCCAGCATGTCCCGGGAAATGGTGTTCTGCTGCTCGGGGCGATTGAACGTAATGGTGGCAATGTGGTCCGCCACCTCATAGAGCATGTCGTTGTTTTGGCTATTCGTCATGGGAGCCTCCTTGAATTGAATGGGTGCTTATTTGGATGCGCGTTCCGGCATTTTTTCTTCGCTGATGGCGTAGCCGGCTTCAACGGGTATGCACAGGTATTGGCCATCATCTCGCTTCTCGGTCCAGGGCAGCACGGGTACCGGGGTGGTTGATTTTGCGGCCTCAATGGCGGCCTCTGGTGTCGACCAGGTCGCCAGCTTTTCGATGTTGCGCAGGGTCGGAAAAATGATGGTGTATTTGCCGTTTTCTGCGCCCGCGATGGCGTCGGCAGGGTCAATCCATACCGAGTCAACGGATTCGTAGCCGTCGTGCACTGCAATATGGTCAGCTGGGGGGATCGCCAGATAGAAATGGGTATCGAAACGCTTGGGCATCATGGGCGGTGTGATCCAGTGCGCGAAGTGGGTTAATGCGTCGCAGGCAAGTTCAAGCTTTTCGTTCTGCAGGAAGTCCAGTAGGAGAATGTCTCCCTTGTTCATCGGTTCTCGGGCAGATTGCAACGCCGCCAATCGTTCGCCGCTGATGATGTTGTCAGCTCCTGCTTCCCGGGCGAGCAGAATGCCGCATTCCTCAAAGGCTTCTCGGATAGCGCTGACTTGCGCCGCTCGCATGTCGGTGTCTGTCTCAGCGCCGCGTAGATAGGGGATGAGCGCGTCATCGAAATCTTGAGGGTCTGCCTTGCCACCGGGGAAGACGAGCGCGCCTGAGGCAAAATCAATCTGGTGGTGTCGTACCACCATGAAAACTTCTAGATTTTCTTTGCCAGGGCGAAGTAACAAAATGGTAGCGGCTGGTTTTGGCGTAGCGGCATTGTCAGACATAGGAACACCTTCGTTGATGGAGTAAGGAGGGAGATGTGTCGTCTGTCCTTTGCCAAGCAATTGACCGAGATGCCAAGCCCGTATCGGAGCTCCTGACTGTCACTGTTCTCCCCTCAGAAACAGGATGATGTTCGCTTATGCAGGACCCTATGGCAAACTTACGAGCTCTCGCGTAACGAACCGGTTTGGGGCAAAAGTTATGTCAGTTTTGATTACCTTACTCGTGGCCGGGCTAGTGGTCATATACTTGCGCAGCAACCGCAAGGCGCGAGCGAGATGGCTGCAAGATTTGTCGCTGCCGGGTCATTGGGTATCGCGGCGCGATGGATCGCATCTGTCACTGTCGGGCAGTTTCGATTCAGGTCAATTCGTACGCCAAGGCGAAAGGTCAAACGATCGTGGCTACTGGCGTTACCAAGGCGACACGCTGACTCTGAATGGCGAACCACAACATTCCTTCGCGGTGCAGATGTTTCAGCCTGGGGTCATCAGCCTGACCGCTGAAGACGGCACGGCGGAACTTTTTCATAAGCAATCAAACAACGTGGTGTCTCTTGCCAAAAGATAATCGTCAAAACGACAATCAGTCTGCCTCGCAACTGGCTTGGGCGGAAGTGGCTCAGCGCTTGCTCGCGATGTTGCCCGTTGCTCGCAACATAGACTGGCAGCAACGTATTGCAGGCTACTGGCGAAGAGGGCGCTGGTCCTCGTCCATTGTTGGTTACGAAGAAACTGGCGTCGTCTCGCTGGATGACCTGCTGCACGTGGACGCCCAAAAGAATTCACTGGTTCAAAATACCCGGCAATTGTTGGCGGGTCTGCCGGCGAATAACGCTCTGCTCTGGGGTGCCAGAGGTACGGGTAAGTCCTCCTTGGTGCATGGCGTGCTCAATGCTCATGCGCAAGAGGGTTTGCGGCTTGTCGAGGTTGGCAAAGACGCTCTTGCTGATCTGGCCGAGGTGATCGAACAACTGGCCCCTCAGCCCTATCACTTCATCGTCTTTTGCGATGACCTGTCTTTCGAGGACGACGATGCCACTTACAAATCGCTGAAAAGCGTGTTGGAAGGCAGCGTGCTTGCCCACGCGAAAAACGTAGTGATATATGCGACCTCCAATCGGCGTCATCTGTTGGCTGAAAAAGCCGCCGATAATGCGCCCAGTCAGTTGGTTGATGGTGAACTGCATCACGGCGAGGCTGTGGAGGAGAAGATTTCGTTGTCTGACCGCTTTGGTCTTTGGTTATCCTTCTACCCGGTGCGGCAAGCGGAGTATCTGGATATGGTGAATCGCGCGGTCACGCGGCTGGTTACCCACGTCAATCCCGCTCGTTCGGCTGATCCTGCATTCACACCCGATCGCTATCGTTTGGAGGCGCTGCGGTGGGCCTTGGCCCGGGGCGCTCGAAACGGGCGCAGTGCTGAGCACTTTGCACGGCACTGGGTGGGTCAGCAGCTGCTGAATAACGATTAATGTTCTGACGGTCCTCGTCGGACACCGATAAGAAGAGTCCTATGTTTCTGAAACTTTGTGTGCTTGGGTTTTTGTCATGTGCAGTGGCGGCTCACGCTGACCTGCTGGTGATGGATAACGGCGATCGAATAACCGGCCGACTGGACAGCATCACCGGCGGAAAGGCGATATTTGATACGCCTTACGCAGGTCGGATCTGGGTCGAGATAGCGAATATTCGAACCCTGGAAACCGAGGAGGCGTATGCAGTTCGTATGGGCGACCGGATGATCGAGGGTACCTTTGCGGGCGAGGGCGACCTGCAGCAACTGATTGGTGCGGACCAGGCAGCTATCGTGAACTGGACGGGGGTTCGCAGCGCTACCCAAAGTCGCAACGCGTTTACCCGATTTGCCGCCGGGTGGGGCTCACATCTGGATCTTGCGCTATCGTTGGCCGATGGAAATTCGTCCACGGAAGCGTTCAATGTGTTGTTGGAGGTGGACTATCAAGACGAGTTAAACGCTCACTTGGTGACGGCCTTGCTGGCGCGAGAAGAAGGCGAGGGGCTGCTGACCCGCGACCAGTTGGACATTGATTACGGGTACAAGCGTTTTCTGACCGAACGGTGGTACGGGGCCGGAAACGCCGAGTACTTTCAGGACACGCTTAAGGACATTGACTCTCGGATCACCTTGGGTGTCGGTGCGGGTGTGCAGTTTATCGACAATAGCATCCAGAACTTATCTTCGGACATCGGTATCAGCGCGGTGAGGGAAGATATTGGTGGGGACAGCGACGTCGAACCTGCCTTACGTTTGGGCGTGGACTATCAACGGTTTGTGTTGGCAAAAACGATTGAGTTGTTCCATCGACAGTCGATACTGCAGTTGTTGGGAGACGAGAAAAATCAAGTGTTCTCGTCCTCTACCGGTATTCGTTACGCTTACAACGAACGCATAGACACCAATTTTCGCATCGATCTGGCGTACGAAAGCGACCCGCCGCCGGGCAATGAAAGAACCGACACCACATACAGCTTGGGGGTCGGCATTAAGTTTTAGGTAATCAAGCAGTAGTTTGCCGCTGATTTTCGATAACGCATGGTTAGCGGCGAAAGGGCTTCGCAAATCCTTGACTGTGTATCGGTGCGCTCATAGAATGCGCCGCTTCGTTGAGTTCCGAACGGCTAAAGTGAGCCTGTCAGAGCACACGATCTTAGTCCCCATCGTCTAGAGGCCTAGGACTCCGGGTTTTCATCCCGGCAACAGGGGTTCGACTCCCCTTGGGGACGCCATACGCAAAGCCGCTTG
>PAFU01000038.1 GCA_002704225.1 Gammaproteobacteria bacterium
TGATGGGGGGTTCTGCCTTCTCACAGGCAGAGACCCCGCTAACATTAGATCACGCGGTATCGCTGGCTCAATCAGCCGACCCTTGGCTGGACAGGAGCCGACACAGACAAAAAGCGGCGACAGCCCAAAGCATTGCCGCGGGGGCGGATCTGGATGTCATTCAGCGCATTGGGCAACAGCTGGAAACCATTCTAGCGGGGGTCCCGGGCACGAGCTCTGTCTATTCCGAACGAGTCGCCGGAGGCCGCTACATCAAGATAGACATTGATCGAGAAAAATCCTTACGATTTGGCTTGAACATTGCTGATGTTCAGCAAGTCATTTCATCGGCAATCGGCGGCGTGAATGTTACTCAAACCGTTGAAGGCCTCGAACGCTATCCGGTCAATATCCGGTACCCACAATCCTACCGGGACTCCCCTGAACAGCTCGCCTTGTTACCGGTGGTCACGCCTACCGGTCAACGCCTTGCGCTGGGCGACATAGCCAACATCTCTATTGAGGACGGACCCGCAACGATCAAAAGCGAAAACTCGCGTATCAATGGCTGGGTTCTCATCGACATCGAAAACACCGATGTCGGCAGTTATGTTGACCGAGCGATGGCAACGGTCGGCGAGGAGCTGGAGTTGCCTCATGGCTATTCGATCAGCTGGTCTGGACAGTACGAATACATGTTACGCGCCAAAGAAAAACTGACCTATCTAGTACCCTTCACCCTGCTGATTATCGCCTTACTGCTGTTTCTGAATTTCCAAAGGTTTGCCGAAATTGCAGTCTTGCTGTGCACCCTACCCTTGGCCCTTGTCGGCAGCGTCTGGCTGATTTACTGGCAGGGCTACCATTTCTCAATCGCGGGAGGCGTGGGGGTTATCGCACTCGCCGGTGTCGCGGTTGAAACCAGCGTGATCATGTTGGTCTACTTAAATCAAAGTTGGCAGCAGGCATCGGATACGCGACAGAGTTTAACCGATGATGAACTGAAAGATTCCATCGTCGCTGGTGCAGGGCTTCGTGTGCGCCCTGTTTTGATGACCGCCTGTGCCACCATCGCGGGCCTGATACCCATCTTGATGGGTTCGGGTACTGGTTCGGAAGTCATGAGTCGTTTGGCTACCCCCATGGTCGGGGGGATGATCAGCGCCGTTCTATCGACCTTGCTGATTCTGCCGGCGGTTTATTACCTGTGGAGACGATAGGTGCGAACCGCGCTCAACCCAGCCACTACTCGTCGCGGGATCGGTCAAGCGGGTCACTGCTCTCCGCCTCGTCGCGCTCTTGGTTCAGCTTATCTTGGCTCAGCTTGTCTTTAAGGCTCATCAAATACGCTGCTCCACTCAAAATAAGCACTGCGCCGGCCTCGGCAATCAGCGTCAGCGCCTCCATATCCTTACTCTGCATAATGATCAGGCGGCATAGAGCGGTAATGGCGATGATAATCGGCAGGGTCACTGGTATGCGGTTGGTGGAGTAGAAGGCGCCGATCATGCCGATGATCTCGACGTAGATGAACAACAGAAACAGATCAGCCAGAGTAATTACCCCAACCTCAAACATGCCCCAAATGTATTGCCCACTGGCAATCACCGACAGTAAGCCAATAATGGCCAAAAGCACTTTTTCCGATGCAATCGTGGTCCAGTGCAATCTGCGGTTGAGGCGATTGCGCTCAAAAATACGATCAAGAATCTCTTTCATACCCGACTTCTCCTTCCCTCGTTCGAGTTAGCTCGGAAACATCGCCGTCGGCCTCGGTCAATTGACTGCTCGATCAGCACCCTCCCAGAAAGGCGCGCGCAGCTCGCGTTTCAGCACCTTGCCGGGCCCGGACTTCGGCAAGGGTTCATGCTGTATATCAATACCCTTAGGCACCTTGTAGCCACCAATGTGCTCGCGACAAAAAGCAATCAGTTCCGCAGGATCAACTGACGGGCTCTCCGGTCGAGGCACCACAACCGCGTGTACGGCTTCGCCCCACTTGTCATCGGGTACGCCAAATACCGCCGCTTCAAGAATCGCCGGATGGCGATACAAAATATCTTCAACTTCTGTGGAATAGACGTTTTCACCACCGCTCACGATCATATCTTTGGAGCGGTCTACCAGAAACAGATACCCCTCCGCGTCCAGGTACCCCAGATCGCCGGTCCAGTAACCGCCATGCTTGAGCACCGCCGCAGTCTGCTCGGGCTTGTTCCAGTAACCCTTCATGATGTTGGTACCGCTCACCACCACTTCGCCGACTTCGCCTTTTGGCAATTCGTTACCGTCTGCATCACGCACCGTAATGTTGCAGCCTACAACCGCTCGGCCACAGCTTCTGGCAAGAACATTGTCCATCAACGTTTCTTCGTGGCCCAACAAGGTTGCCAAGGGTGAGGTTTCTGTGGCCCCGTAAACCTCAATCATCTGAGCCGATGGAAACGCCGAGCTGGCACGACGAATCACTTCCGTGGCGATGGGTGAACCGCCATGAGTCAGCACTTGCAAGCTACTGGTATCACGCGGATTCGCGTGCTGCTCTTCCGCCATGGCTGCCAGCATGGAGGGCACACCAAGGGTGATATTGATACGGTGTTTCTCGATCAGATCCAGCACGGCAGCGGGATCAAATGTGCCCAAGGGTACTTGCAGAGAGCCCTGCCATATCGCCGCAAGAATGCCGTTGGAACCCGCGGCATGAAACATCGGGGCCATGACCAAGGTGCGATCATTTTCTGTTTGGGGCACCGAGGCCAACCAGTTCAGTGCGTTCGCGATCAAATTTCGATGCGTCAGCATCACGCCCTTACTGGCACCGGTCGTGCCGCCGGTATAAAACAGTCCAGCCAAATCGGTTTCGACAAGGCCCTCGCCCAATAGCGCGGGCTCCGCCTCAGCCAACATCATCTCGTAACGATCAGACAGCGAAATAACGTGTTCGACCACATCAGCCAGTTCGCCCAAATCGGCGCGATCGGTAATCAGAATATTGGCGCCAGAATCTTTGAGTGCGTAGACCAGTTCCGGCATCGCATGCCGGGTGTTCAGCGGGACAACAACCATGCCACCGGCGGGGATGCCCAAAAACGCCTCAAAATACTGAAAACCGTTATTCGCCAGAATCGCAACCCGAGAGCCGGATTCGGCTCCCAAATGTCGCAACGCTCCCACTAACAAGGAACAACGATGAGCCAGCTCTTCGTAAGTCACCTCACGGTCACCGTCAATAAGTGCTAGGCCTTGAGGCCTGATCTGCAAGGCCCGCTTTAAAGGATCAACCAGTGTATGCATCGACTTCTCTCTCCAACAATGTCCTAAAGCTAAAGCATTTTAGAGTGCTCGACCATAGGTCAGACAACCGTGCAATTAATGATCCTTAGGCACCGGCACCTCGATACCAAACTCTGCAAGCACTTCGGCATTGTGCTCGCCTAAATTCGGCGGTCGCTGATACAGCGAGGTTGGCGTATCCAGGAATTTGATTGGGCTCGCCGCTAGAGAAATCGGCGGATTGTCCCCAGCCGGCTCGCACGTTTCCAACATACCCCGCGCACTGACGTGCGGATCAATATACACATCTTCCATGGTTTGCACCGGGCCAACAGGGATCGCGCCATCCAGTTTGATCATGATGTCCCGACGAGACAGATTGCGCGTCCACCCACAAATCTGTTCCTCAACCCAATCCACATTCGCCAAACGCGCCTCGTTGGAAAAACTGCGTTCGTCATCCATCAAATCCGGACGTTCCATGGCAGCGCATAGCAGATCCCAGTGTCGCGGCTGACCGACGGCTATAGCGATACGGCCATCCTTAGCGGGAAACAGATCAAAGGGATACAACGTCATAGCGCGCTGCAGCCCGGCTGGATTCGGCTTGCCAGTAAAACCGTACTGGGCAACCGCGCTCTTTTGAAATGCCAACATGGCATCATACATACCCACATCGAGAAACTGGCCCCTGCCGGATCGCTGAGCACTGTGAATGGCTGACACCACCCCAAGGGCCATCAGCGTGCCCGGAAAAATATCGGCAATGGCCGGCGTCACCAAACCGTCGTTAGCGTGCACCAGGCCACCAAAGCTCTGCGCCGCGGCATCCAAACTCGGCCAGTGTGCGTAGGGACTCTCCCCGGTACGCGGGTCGCCAAAGCCACGGACGCAGGCATAGACAATTTTCGGGTTACGTTCGGCGATCACTTCATAGCCCAAGCCGAGGCGATCCATCACGCCAGCTCGAAGATTTTCCAGCACGGCATCGGCCTGATCACAAAGCTGCAAAAAAACGGTCTTGTCCGCCTCATTCTTTAGATCTAGACAGACACTGCGTTTATTCCGGTTTACGGCAGCGAACGGAGCACCAAAGTCAGTTCCGGCATCCAGTTCTTCGTGAGGCTTCGCATGATCCGGCAAAAAGGGCGGAATGTTGCGGTAACCATCACCGGACGGTGGTTCGACTTTGATCACCCGTGCCCCCATATCAGCCAGCAAACCGGCGCCAAAGGGGCCGGCAAGTGCCCGGGTGCAGTCGATAATGGTGAGGTCTTCAAGCGGTCCTTTGCGTTTGCTTTCCATCTATCAGCATCCAGAGATAAAGAATTTCCAGTAGAGAGGCTCGACGCGCGGCGGTCAAGGCTGAGATGGACTGTCGCTGTTATAGCTCGATATCGTGGTTGGCACAGCCGTCGCCTGCTTCTGCATCTATCTTCTCTTCCAAGGCACCGGCGCCATCATGCAGGTGCCTCCCGAACGCGCATTCTTGTACGCCGCTGCGTTGTTCGCCGTTGCCCTCGTCGCCTTTGTTGCGCTACTTGGCGCGACCGTCATAATCTGGGATCTTGGAGTATTTCCAGAATACACGTACTGACCCTAACGGAGGTCAGGCATGGCCAACACGCACAACATCTAGGGCGATTTTATGTCTGACGAAGCTTATAACGATCTACTGCACGGCAACGGTTACCATCAATTGCGCGGCGTCATTTCTGCCCAGGAGGCTGCAGCCGTCAGAGACTTAACGCTCACTCGACTGGATGAGGGTATGGATCAAAACGGTCAAATCGCCATACGGAATATTCTGCACTGGGGCCCAACCATCCAAAATATGGTGACAAACCCCACGCTGCTGGGTTTGGCTCACAGATTACTGGGTGACGATGCAACCCTTGGTGCCGTATCCGCTCGAGTACTGCCACCCAACTGCCCGCCAGGCGGACTGCACGTAGATTATCCCTATTGGGCTATGAACCCAGGCCTGCCCGTCGACCCTGCGCTGATGATGCAGGTGATTTGGATGATGGAACCCTTTACCGAACATAACGGAGGCACTTGGGTCGCCCCGGGCAGCCAACAGTGGACAGGTGCCCCAAACATGGAGCGTTTTGAAAAACACGCCATTCAGGCCACCGGCGATGCCGGTGACGCCGTTGTCAGCCACGGTTTGCTGTGGCACCGCACGGCGGTTAATCATGCCGACCAGCCCAGGGTGGCTATACTGATCAATTACACTCAGATTGCAGTACGGCCACTGACAACGATGGGGCCCTTTGATGATGCTTTTATCGACAGTGCATCCGATGAGTTACGCTCGCTGCTCGCATTAGACATCGATAAAACCCTGCGCCGCCGGGTAATGAAGCATACCGAGCAGAGCGCTGCCAACGCCTGAATCAAACCCCCAGACTGATCACGTGGCGGCCAAGCCTGCGCCAGCTACGATTCGCTAAACACCGCCCCTTAGCCACGCCTTCCCGATGTCGTTGAGATTGACGTTTACGTAAAGGGAATGCACTATCTTGGCATGACGTCAGCCTATTCGATCAGCGATCTGTCCAGCGAGTTCGGGGTAACCCCCCGTACCCTTCGCTTCTATGAAGAAAAGGGCTTGCTCCAACCCACGCGAGTTGGCCAAGCCCGTCGTTACTCAGCAGCCGACCGAGCCAGACTGGTGCTCGTGCTGCGAGGAAAAACGCTTGGGCTCTCACTGCAGGAAAGTGCCGAACTGATTGGGATGTATAACCCAGCGACTAATAATCGCGAGCAAATCAAACGCCTAATCGAAAAGATACAGGCACGCCGAGCGCAACTGCTGGCACAAAAGCTGGAACTGGAACACTTGATTGAAGATCTCGATGCCTGGGAGAAGCGCAGCAATGACAGCATAAAAAGGCGCAGGTCCCAAAAAGCCTAAGGAACACCGGAATGAACACTCTTAAGACCCAAATCAATTCGCGATCCCAAGCCTTCAGCGACAATGTCGAACACATGCAGTCATTGGTCGATGATCTGGCAACGCTGGTGGAGCGAATCAAACAAGGTGGCGGCGAGCGCTATCAGGCGCGACACCAAGCACGGGGCAAACTGCTGCCAAGAGATCGAGTCGATTTACTGCTGGATCCCGGCTCGCCTTTTCTGGAATTTTCCCAGCTTGCGGCTCACGACATGTACGGCAAGGACGATGTGCCCGCAGCTGGCATCATCACCGGCATTGGTCGCGTCGCCGGCATCGAGTGCGTGATCGTCGCCAACGACGCCACGGTCAAGGGCGGAACCTACTACCCCGTCAGCGTTAAAAAACACCTTCGTGCCCAAGACATCGCGCGAGAAAACCACTTGCCGTGCCTCTATCTGGTGGATTCAGGCGGGGCCAATTTACCCAATCAGGACGACGTGTTCCCCGACAAAAATCATTTTGGTCGGATTTTTTTCAATCAAGCCAACATGTCGGCGGAGAACATTCCGCAAATCGCCGTGGTCATGGGCTCCTGTACCGCCGGCGGCGCCTACGTGCCTGCCATGGCGGACGAGTCCATCATCGTAAAAAATCAGGGCACAATTTTCTTGGCCGGACCGCCTCTGGTAAAAATGGCGACGGGCGAGGAAGTTAGCGCGGAAGCGCTAGGTGGTGCCGATGTCCACAGTCGCGAGTCCGGCGTCACCGATCACTACGCGAACAACGACAGCCACGCACTCGATCTTGCTCGTGCTGCCGTCGCTAGGCTCAACCGGGTCAAACCGGTCAACATGGACGTAGTCGATACCGTCGAGCCCTTGTATCCCGCCAGCGACCTCCTCGGCATCGTGCCGAAGAACGTTCGAGAACAGTACGATGTCCGAGAAATCATCGCCCGAGTCTTCGACGGCTCGGCATTTGATGAATTCAAAGCGCTATATGGCCAAACCCTCGTCTGCGGCTTCGCTCGCCTCTATGGGTACCCCGTAGGCATTGTCGCCAATAATGGCGTGCTGTTCGCCGAATCGGCGCAAAAAGGCGCGCACTTCATAGAGCTGTGCGCGCAGCGAAAAATCCCGCTGATCTTTTTACAAAACATCACGGGCTTTATGGTGGGCAAACAGTATGAGACTGGTGGCATCGCCAAACACGGCGCCAAGATGGTCACCGCTGTGGCCTGTGCCAAGGTGCCCAAGCTGACGCTGATCGTCGGCAATTCCTATGGTGCAGGCAATTACGGTATGTGCGGACGAGCCTACGATCCTAACTTTTTGTTTATGTGGCCGAATGCCCGCATATCGGTCATGGGTGGCGAGCAGGCCGCCGGCGTATTGGCTCAGGTAAGGCGCGGTCAGATCGAGGGCAGTGGCGAGGCGTGGTCCGCCGAGGATGAAGCCTCCTTCAAACAACCCATCATCGACGACTTCGAGGCTCAGGCGCACCCCTATTACGCCAGCGCCCGACTTTGGGACGACGGCGTCATCAACCCCATCGATACCCGGCGCGTGCTCGGTCTGGCACTGTCTGCATCGCTCAACAAACCCATAGCCGAGACTCGTTTCGGCGTGTTCAGGATGTAATCATGTTTCATAAAATCCTTATCGCCAATCGCGGAGAAATAGCGTGCCGGGTGATCCGCACCGCCAAACACCTTGGCATCGAAACCGTCGCTATTTTTTCCGATGCAGACCGCAATGCTTTACATGTCACCTTGGCCGATGAAGCCGTTCATATTGGCGGTTCCGCGCCAGCAGATTCCTATCTGCAAATGCAGCGCATCATCGATGCAGCCAAAACCACAGGCAGTCAGGCCATTCACCCGGGCTACGGTTTTTTGTCCGAAAACGCCGCCTTCTGCGAACTCTGTGCAGCCAATGAGCTGGTGTTTATCGGCCCGCCGGTAAACGCCATTGAAGCCATGGGCTCTAAGGCTGCGGCCAAGCAAATCATGCAGCGCGCCGACGTGCCTCTGTTACCCGGGTATCACGGTGACGATCAAGACACCACCAAACTCCAACAGGCGGCAAACGACATGGGCTATCCCGTGTTGCTCAAAGCCGTCGCCGGTGGCGGCGGCAAGGGCATGCGACAGGTGCACGAGGCAGGGGCATTCACCGAAGCCTTGGCTGCAGCCAAACGCGAAGCTTTGGCCGGTTTTGGCAACGATGACATGCTGGTGGAAAAATACTTGGAGCATGCCCGGCATGTCGAGGTGCAAGTGTTCTGCGACAGCCATGGCAATGGCGTGTATTTATTTGAGCGTGATTGTTCCGTTCAGCGCAGACACCAAAAAATCATCGAAGAGGCGCCTGCACCGAATCTCAGCAACAGCCTGCGCCAACAAATGGGCGAAGCCGCCCTTCGCGCGGCATCGGCTGTCGGCTACGTGGGCGCAGGTACCGTGGAATTTTTGTTAGACGCCGGCGGCGGCTTCTACTTTATGGAGATGAACACGCGCCTTCAGGGAGAACATCCAGTAACCGAAATGATCACCGGGACTGACCTGGTGGCATGGCAGCTTCAAGTGGCGAATGGCGAGCCATTACCCAAAAACCAGCAAGAACTGAGCATCACCGGCCATGCGCTAGAAGCGCGCGTCTATGCGGAAAATCCAGAGAACGACTTTCTTCCAGCGGCAGGCAGTTTGTGGCGTTTGCTGCAACCCGAGCAGAACGCCCATATCCGGATCGATACAGGCGTTATCGAAGGTGATGACATCGGCGTATTTTATGACCCAATGATCGCCAAACTGATCGTCTGGGGGGAAAACCGAGAGATTGCGCTGCAACGCATGAAGCAGGCTCTGAGTCGATACCGTATCGCTGGCGTCATCACCAACATCGACTTCCTCAAACGATTGGTGACCAACGAAGCCTTCACAGCGGCGGAGCTGCGCACGGACTTTATCGAACAAAATCACGCATCGCTTTTTGCGCGCGCCTCCAACACGCTTCCCGTCGCACTGGCACAGATTGCCTTGTACCTGATGCTTGCACCCAATCCTGCGAGCTCTCACGCGCAGACCGCAGACCCAACATCACCGTGGCTCCTGCAAGATGCTTGGCGCATGAACGCGCCGAGTCAGTGGCAGCAAACCCTGTTGGTTGGCGCGGACGAGCATGGCGTCACAGTAAACCGCACAGCCCAGAACGAATACCACGTAGTCGCAGCGGGCGAGACGTTTCAGGCAACCGCTGATCTTGTCGGCGAACGCCTGGAATGCACGTTAAACGGTCATCGGCAAACAGCGGAAGTGTTCGAACGAGGACTCAACGGCAGCAGGGACTTGATGCTGTTCAGTGGCGAACACTCTTTCGCGTGTCAAACCAAGCCCTTGGATCTGGGGGAAGCCACCGATGTATCCAGCGGCACGGGCTTCAAAGCGCCCATGAATGGCACCGTGGTTGCGTTGTTTGCCGAACCGGGTCAACAGGTAGACGCCGGTACCACTCTCGCGGTTATGGAAGCCATGAAGATGGAGCATGCCATCAAGGCGCCCACCGCAGGCACCGTGACCGATGTCTTCTACGGCATCGGTGACTTGGTTGATGGCGGTGCGGACCTGCTGACCTTCGAGGCTGCGGACCCCACCGACTGAAATCAGGCAACCTGATGCTGTTTCAGCGCTCCGATGGTCTCTATACAGGCGTGAGCGGCCTCGGCCCCTTTGGCGACGAAGTGTTCCCGGAAAAATTCCGGCTGCCCGTCGCTGAGGAAATCTTGGGGGGTCAAAACCGCAGAAAACACCGGCACGCCGGTATCCAGCTGCACGCGCATCAGACCGTCGATCACAGCGCTGGAGACAAATTCGTGCCGGTATATGCCGCCATCGACGATCAGACCACCGGTAACAATCCCCGCATACTGACCACTGCTGGCGAGGATTTTCGTGCGCAAGGGAATTTCGAAGGCGCCGGGCACTTCGAACAAATCGACGTCACGGTTATCCAACTCTGCATGAGTTCGTAAGAAAGAATCACGTAGCTGATCGACAATGTCGCGGTGCCAGCAGGATTGCACAAAGGCAATTCGCGTACGGGACGTGGTTTCGGAGAAATTGTTACTGAAGGTATTCATCTGTTGCTTGCCTATCGTTGGGTTACACAACAGGGCAACAAGGAGATAAACCTTCACAGCCACTGGGACGTGTCGGTAGCAAACCTCATTCTCATAACCAGACTTTAACTGTCGGCCCCGGAATCTAACCGGGTCTGCTGTCCCCTCGAACCCGCCTCAAACGAGGAAGTCACCGAGAGCGCCCGCGGGCTACGCGTTGCTGACCCTTTGAGTCATTCGACGCGATTACCGCCGGTGGGGACTTTCACCCCGCCCTGAGAACTCGCCACTTGGGCGAAGCTCCACTATACGAAGGAACGCACGCTTTGACAATCCACTAAGCATTGGTCTGATCCGCCGCAAACCACCGGAGCAATATTGGCATCAACACCAAACTGGTGACTAAGAGCACACTGATGGCAATTGATAGCAAGATACCAATGGAAGCGGCACCCAGGTGGGGGCTCAGGCTGAGAGAACAGAAGGTTCCCACTGTCGTCAAGCCGCTGATCATCACAGCCCTTCGAATGGCCGGATCCAGTCCCCTCGCACCCCCTTGTCCCTGAGTGTGCCGATGCACAACGTGAATACCGGTATCGACGCCAAGCCCCAAAATCAACGGCACCATTAGAATATTTGCCATGTTCAGGCTGATGTTCATCACAACGCAGAATGCGAACGTCAGAATCACTGTCACCCCGATGGGGATAAACACCAGCAACGGCAACTTCCAGCCCCGAAAATAAACCGTGAGCAATAGAAAAATAAAACCAAACGCAGTCGCCACCGCCTGTTGAAACGACTGGATCACCACCCCACCAACGCCCCACTCGACCACACTCCTGCCGGCGACATTCGGCGCAACGGCGGAGACCTCAGCAATAAAGGCGTCCGTGGCATCTCGGTCATTGAGCTGGGACGCTGGATTGACCGAGACCAAGTGCTGACCACTCGGCGCCACCAATTGCTGACGAAAGTACACGGGCACGTCGGCGAGGCCAAAGGGCTCGACGACCAGCAGCCTACGAAACTCCGCCAGNGACAGAGGAAACTGCTGAAACATTTGCTGCTCGAAAGCAGCGAGTTTCGGCTGGTCTAGCACCAGACGTTGCGCCGACTCCAGTACTTTTTGTGCCTCCTCTGCTGCACTGTCGGGTAGCTCTACGGCCACCTCTTTCAGATACTCGAGGGCAAGGGCCGTCAGTTCCGTATCGATTGCTCCACGCTGTTCCGGTGGGGCGATCTCTTCCAGCAAGACGGACTGCCTGACCAACAGCGCCATCTTTTCTGATTGTTCTGACGGCACGAAGTCTGCCGGGGTACTCACTGCACTGACCGACGGCAGTCCCAGCAACTTTTCTTTGAGCAGCGCCGCATGATCACCGTCGTCGGCAAGCACATGCACACTGTAATCCGTTGTTTGCTGATCTTGCTGCAGCGCCAACAGTGCCTGCATGGCAGGAGACTGTGCATCGCGCATGGCCAGTACGCTGTAGTCGAAGCGCAGATCCTTAGCCAGCCATAGCGAAGACAGGGACACAGCAACAAAGACTCCCACAACCCAAGGGTCCGGGATGCCGTCAATACGCGAACGTATCCGACTGNAAACTGCAGTAAATGCCGTTNTTTCCATCGGCTTCCGAGAAACTGGTGGCCAGCGCAGCAACACCGCTGGAATAATGGACAGCGTCAGTGCGAAGGCAATCACAATGCCGCCGGCGGCAATCACACCCAACTCGGCTAGGCCTCGATAAGCCGTTGGCAGGAATGCCAGAAAACTCACCGCAGAAGTCACCGTACACAGAGCCAAGGCCGGCCCGGTATCGTGCAGCGCCTGCCCTAGGGCTGTGCTTAGTTCTTGGTCGAGATTTGCCTGCACACGCAGCGTAAAATGCGCGGCGAAATCGACACCCAAACCAAAAAACAGCACGACGAAGATCATCGACAACGTGTTCAACTCGCCCACCGCCAAGGTGGCAAAACCCAGCGTCAGGCTGATACCCATGGCCAGCATAATGCATATCGCAAGCAGGATCGGACCGGAGCGGATGCCCAGAGCCACGATGCAGAGCAAAAAAATCAGCGACACCAAACCCGCCCGTTCGATGCCGCTTAAGGCAGCCCCCATCTCTTCATGAGCGAGCACGACCTCACCAGTCAGTGCCACCTCAACACCGACGGGAGGGGGATATTTATCGATTGCCCCCTGCAATGCTGAGACGATGGCAGCATTCGGCAGGGCGGCGTCCAGCCGTTGTTCCGCACTCACCAGAATGAGCTCAATATGCCCGTCACCCGCTGGCTCCAGCGGGTAATGACTCTTAAAGTCCAGATCGCCACCTGCTACCCCGTCCAATACCGACTCAAGCGAAATAGGCAGCACTTGACCGGGATTAGCGCTCACAAAATCCGCGTAAGTTAGGAGCACGTTTGCCAGGCTGGCTTCATCCATCAATCGCAGCAGCGAACCTTGATTGTAGCTCGCACCGTCGAGCCACTCCTGCAGCTGGGGCAAGCTCAGAAAATACGGTTTAGCGTCAGCGACAAAGGGGTCAATCCCCGGGGCGAATACAGTGTCCATGGGCAGACGCGCGGCCAGCTCACGCACATAGCCTTGCAGCTGCGGATAATCATCCGAGCGAGCAACGATTACTGCCGTTTGCTGAAACTGGGGAAAAGCGGCCTTGTACCGTTCGTTGTCCTGATACCAGCTAAGCGAATCCGATGGTTTGATCAGCTTACTCAGATCCGAGTTCAATGCGCCATACTGGTTAAAGCACCACAACGACAGCAACGAGAGCAGCGTACCCAGCGNTAGCACAGAGCCCGTTCGCTGACACAACCAGGCAATCCAAGCGTTGCCGACAAGCCGTGATCTTCTATCGTCTTCAGACACCAAGCTCATGGCACGCTGTCCACAGCAGACAAAACATCCGTATAGATTTCCGCCAGCATTTGAACCGAACGTTCATGATGACGAGTTCGGGCAATCTCTCGGTTTTGCAAGCCCGCAGCCGTGCGTACTGCCTGACTGTCGAGTATGGCATCGAGCTTAAGCGTCAGTTCTGCTGCGTCGTTCATCGTATAAGTGGCTTCTTCAGCCGTGACGAATTCGGGTACGGCGCTGGTGCTGGATTTNTTAACCAGCACAGGACANCCCGCAGCCATTGCTTCCAGTACCGACATACCTTCAAGCTCCACCGCACTGGTTTGCACGAACAGATCGGCTGTTTGATAGAGCCCTTTGAGACGCTCATCTGACACACGGCCAATCTCGGCATTCACACTCAAATCGTCAGCAAGCGCCGCGAGCTTTTCTTGCTGTGGACCGGTGCCTGCCAGTGTCAGACGTATGTTTTTACTGTGTTTGCTGGCAGCCACCGCATGCAACAATTGGGGCTGCTGCTTTTCCTTCGCCAAACGACCGACGCTCACCACATCGTAAGGAGGCGCGTCTTTAGCCGAATCGCGTTGAAGAAAAAAGGCCTCTGTCACGCCGTTGGACAGCACCGAAACGGATTTTTTCAGCCCGGCATCCTGAAGCAAGTCCGCAGCAAACTGCGACGGTGCGATCACTCGGTCCGCACGACTGTAAAAGCGCCAGACAAAAAATTTGTACAGCACTCTCGTCAGCCACGGTGACGACAAACCCAAATTACTCAGAATATTCTCGGGCTGCACGTGAAAGGACATAACAACAGGCTTACCTTGCCTACGCGCTTCAGCGATGGCCCCATGCCCAAGAAAAAACGGGAACTGCACATGCAGCAGATCAGCATNGGAGATCACCTGCTGCAATCGCTTTCGATTCGGCAAAGCCAAGGGCGCCTTCATTCGGTCAAGGATAAAATTGATGCCAGGAATTCGCAGCGGCACAAACCCGATGCACTGTTTGTCTATCGGATCGTCAGACCCCTCGGCGATTAACAAACGGAAATCAAAACGGTTCTTCAGCGCCGCAACAAAGCGCCTAGTGGATACCACCGTGCCATTAAACGGATGGAACCATGGATCAATGACCATGGCGATTCGAGGTTTGGGAATTTTAAGCTCTTTCTCCAAAGTGAGTCTTTTCCTTTTTCTCGTTTAGCCGCACAGACGGCNTACTGGCTTGCTCCCGGCGCGATATCGGACACCTCGTACTCTTTGATTGGCATGATCAGCTTATGCCACGTACTGGGCTCTATAGGTCCAGAGCCCACCGCCATTGCCCGGTTATCCGAAAACGTACCAAACACGCGATCCCAGACAATGGCTGCGCAACCAAAATTCGTATTGCTTTCCACTAAATCCAGCGAATGATGGCAAATATGATATTGGTTGGTGGTAAACAGCCAGCCAATGACGCGACTGTTCATCGCTACATTACAGTGGGCGATACTCGCTTGTGTGATCAGCAGCAATGAAGCGCCTAGGGTCGCCGCACCGATACCAAACGTCAGTTCCAGCAAGGCTCCCGGCAGCAGCAGAAAAAAATANTCTAACGGATGGNTCAAGCCAAAATTCAACGCCCCAAGTTTTTGGAAGGCGTGATGGGCGCCATGACCAGAGACTCGCCAGATGACAGAAAATTGGTGCTCCGCTCGGTGCACCCAGTACCACAACAATTCGTTGAGAAAAAATAACGCGAACATCTGAGCTAATAACGGCCAATGGTGGGGCCAAATGTCGATGCCGAGATTCTCGCGCAGCGCTTCAAGGGGCGGACTCAGCACCTGAGTATAAAAGTCGCCTACCGAACCGGACACCATAAACAGCAGCAAAACCANCACGACGCTTAATGACTTCTGCTTACCCTTGATTCGCCATTCGGTTCTGGCCGGGTACAGATGCTCAAGCACCCCTAACACCAATTGCACGGCCAAAATACAGCCGACATAGAGGGCTGGATTCGTTGGCTGGGACAGCCAAAGGCCGATAACAGCCAACAAAACTGCTGGCTGAAGGCCAAAATACAGCACGCGGGCTATCGAACTGTTCGGCATAACCGACTGACCGTGAGACATCGTTTACTCCTTGGCGCCAGATCTAACGCGTTCACGCATGAAATCCTTGGCGGATCGGGCGACGGCCTTGGCGCAGAGGCCTGGTGTTTCCCCCCCGGTAAACATTAAATGACACGGCCCCAACAGAACATCAGGCCTTTGCTGCCCAATCCAATCAAACATTTCGGCGAAAATCGGCGGATCGTCACCCGCAAAGGAAACGGCCACCACCTGAGCGTTCGCGATGCTCAAGCGAAAGGTATCTGTCGCCCGGTAGCCTAGGGCACGGCCAAAGTCATCGGTTACCGTAACCGCACACGTTACTTGGGCCACAGAATTGCCCGTATCCACTAAATCGCACGGTGGCCGAGACACGACCTGATAATTCGCTCCCTGAGCCCAACCTTGGTAATAGCGAATATCATCCCCTTCCGCATTGCCAGACATCATCGCATCCAGTGCTTTTGAGTCCCAAGCGTAAAACGCGTCCAAAAAGCGTTCGGCGACACGTTGAGGATCCATGCTGTTAGCGTCCACCCGAACGGACATCGCGCAGGCAGAGAAAGCCAGAGCCAACACACTCAGAAGATGCATTGGCCGGCGCATGCTAGCTCTGCTCTCGCTTTATCATGACGCCACAACGCCAGTAATGAAAAACACCCCAAAGCAGGATCAGGATTGTCGTCGCCAACCCCCAACGCAAGCCATCCTCACCATGAGTCTGGGAGAAGTAATCACTGAAGAAACCTACCGTGAACGGGCCAAGGCCCAAGCCGATGATATTGGTAATGAAGAGATTTATTGCTGCGGCAACCGAGCGCATTTCCAACGGCGTGGAATTCTGAATCAGGGCGAATCCCGGTGCGACGTACAGTGTGCCTAGCATAGCGGGGAGCACATAGGCGGCAATCGCCCCCATGGGTGTGGTCGCCATAAAGGTCAGATAGAGCATGGGTAAGGTAACCAGTGATGACACAGCGACAACCCAGGGCAACCACTGTTGACCACGCCTGGCTGCCATGAAGTCTGCGATACGGCCACCGAAGTAAATCCCGATCGCACCACCAACCCCGATCAGCAGTGCAAGGTAAGAACCCACCTCGCCGGTACCCATACCGTGGATGCGGACCAAATATATGGGTACCCAAATCACCGAGGCATAGCCGGCGAACGAGACCAGCGCNCCGGCGACGACGATATGCCTTAGCACCGCGCTGCGCCAGATAAAGCCCACGACTTCACCAAACGCAGGGGCCGGCGTCTCCTGTTTTATGGCCTCTGAGTACCCTCTGGGTGGTTCCTTCACGGTATAGCGGACCAATATGGCCAGCAAAATGCCCGGCAAACCTACGACGACGAAGGCCGTCCGCCAGCCNTACCATTCGTTGATCCAGCCGCCCACTAGGAACCCNATAAGAATGCCCCAGTTAATACCCGTACCAAAGATCGCCATCGCTGTTGAACGTTTCTCGGGCGGATACAAGTCGGCAATCATGGAATGCGAGGGCGGATTGGACCCGGCTTCCCCTACGCCAACGCCGATACGCAGCAACAAAAGCTGCATAAAGTTGGTGGCAGCAGCACACAATGCCGTCATCAGACTCCAGAGAAAGACAGAGAACGAAATCAGATTGCGGCGATTGTTGCGGTCAGCCCACATGGCCATGGGCATACCCAAGGTCGCATAGAAAACCGCAAACATGATGCCAGTCAGCAACCCCAGCTGGGTATCCGTGATCAATAACGATTCTTTAATCGGCTGGCCTAGAATACCCATGATCTGCCGATCGACATGACTCGACGTAAAGACCAGTACCAACATAAAGAGGGTGTAGTTGCGT
This sequence comes from Gammaproteobacteria bacterium, assembly GCA_002704225.1. Classification (GTDB taxonomy): domain Bacteria; phylum Pseudomonadota; class Gammaproteobacteria; order Pseudomonadales; family Azotimanducaceae; genus UBA4421. The sequence continues at coordinate 17,097 of PAFU01000038.1, forward strand.
TGACGGTCGGTCACTTCTTGCGACATAAATGCCTTCTTACAGATAAAACGAAGGCAGCCCCGACGGGACTGCCTGNATGTGGATGTACGGGGCTGGCACCGCGGCCTAGGCGCTACNTAAGCTCCAGGCCTTGCAAGTCACCCTTGGCGCGCCAGTCCGCCATCAAATCAAAAAACTCGATAGGCCCCCCGCCGTAGGTATTATTTTGCGGCTTCGTATTCACGTTACCTTCGTTGTTGTAGTACCCGGGCGTACACTTTTCTTGAAAATCTGCGGTCAGACGCGCCTTATCGATGATCGTTTGCACCCACTTGCTTTCAGCTGCCTCGCTGGCCTCGATACGCGTCGCACCCTTCGCCTTCGCCGTGCTCAAAATATGGGCCAGATGGACACTCTGCTCATCCAAAGAATAGGTATAGGTCGCTGTAAATCCTGATTGGGCAGGCCCAAAAAAGAAGCTGTTGGGGAAACCGCGACTGTGCATGCCGTGAAANGTAGACAATCCATCAGACCATTTCTGCGATACCGTCAATCCATCCACGCCGTTGATCTGGTAACCCGCTCTGCGAGAATAATCCGTGCCCACCTCGAAGCCCGTCGCGAACACGATGCAATCGACTGGGTATTCTTGGCCGTCAAAGACAATCCCGTTTTCCGTGATCTGATCAACGCCCCGCCCATCGGTATTCACTAAGGTCACGTTAGGGCGATTGAATGTGGGTAGNTATTCGTCNTGGAAACACGGGCGCTTGCAGAACTGGCGGTAATAGGGCTTCAAGGCCTCAGCGGTATCTTCGTCCTCGACGATCTCAGCGGCTCGTGCTCGCACACCCTCCATTTTCTGGTAATCGGCCAGTTCCATCTCCCGCGCCAAATCCATAAAGGTCGTCGCTTTCTGGGTCAGATACTTCTTCATGCCCAACCGATACAAATCCGATGACAGTGGCGACGTCAATGCCCAGAGCGCCAAACGGGCCTTGGATGGCGCTTTATCTTGCAAGCTACCAAACAGCAGGCGAAACGCTTCTGTCCAGCCATCAGACACTAAATCTTTCTCCACCGGCGCGCCGGTCATGATCGACTCAAAGTTGCGCCGGCGCTCGTCCTGCCAGCCCGCCTCTTGGCTGTTCATCCAGCTCGGGTCCGTTGGCTGATTGTTTCGCACATCGACAGACGAAGGCGTGCGCTGGAAGACATACAGATGCTGGGCAGCCGCACCCAAATGCGGCACACATTGAACCGCAGTGGCTCCCGTGCCAATTACCGCAACACGCTTATCCTTGAGGTTAGTCAGTCCGCCATTTGAATCACCTCCTGTGTACGCATAGTCCCAGCGGCTGGTATGAAAGGTATGACCTTTAAAATCACCGATGCCCCGTATCGCAGGTAACTTAGGACGGTTCAANGGGCCGTTAGAGTGAACCACGTAACGCGCTTTCAACCGATCTTGACGATCCGTTGCGACAACCCAACGCCCCTGATCCTCATCCCAATCGGTGGAAGTGACCAGCGTCTGCATCAACGCGCGCTCGTTCAGGCCATAGGTTTTAGCGATGACATGACAATACTCCAGCGTTTCTGGCGCATTGGTGTATTTCTGCTTGGGTACGAACCCTGTTTTTTCCAGCAGTGGGAAATAGACGTAGGCCTCGATGTCACAGGACGCACCGGGGTAGCGGTTCCAGTACCAAGTGCCGCCAAAGTCCCCGCCTTTCTCGACGATTTTGAAATCCGTAATACCCGCATCGTGCAGTCGCGCAGCGGCCAACATCCCGCCAAAGCCACCACCGATAATAACGACCTCAACCTCTTCCTCGATCGCTTCTCGTTTCAGTTCGCTATCGATGTAGGGGTCTTCCACAAAGTAGGCAAACTCGCCGGTGACTTCCTGATACTGGTCATTGCCATCGGCGCGAAGTCGTTTATCACGTTCTTCGCGATACTTGCGTCCTAGCGCTTCAGGATCAAATGGCAACGATTGTGTTTTGGCGTTCATAGCGTGCACTCTCAATAAATTCAAAACGGTTGATCTGACGACCGACAGACCATACAAAAAAGGCAGGCTTAGGCCAATCCACCAAATCACGTCACTTGCCGAACCGTTTCCGTGACCTCGCTGGCTTTCTCACCTCCCACGNTGTAATGTTGTTCATTAATTTTGTGCTTGATGGCAAAGGACGGATCACGATGACGTTTTTCCTTCGCTGGATGACCCGCCTAACGGTTACTGTTGCTGGTCTGTTTCTTGCCGGTTTTTGGCTGATCTTTTTTTCCGCGCGACCGCCGCTGACCACAGATCCCGTCACATTGGCCGGCGACGGCAGCACCATCAACTACTGCGAACTGCCAATACTCGATGGTTCTGGTAAACGGGCTGCCGACATCCCCAAGGGCAATACCCCGGGTTGCGGCTACACACACTTTCCGCTGCCGATTCTGCGTGAGTGCACGGAACCACTGGCGGATGGTGCCGTGGATATCCGTGGTCTGTGGCGGGGTATCAGCGGCAAAGTCGGCCACGTGGAACGGGTAGAACAGTGCGGTGACCGCACCGTCGTAACGAGCAGCGGCGTCATTCACGACAAAGGCCCAAACCTAACCGGTGGCCTCACCAGNAATGACACTGAAGGCATGGTGGTATTTACCGTTGGCGATCAGGAGTATTGTCCCCGCACATCCGCCGGAGTCACCTGGGACGAAGGCGTGCTGAACTTTCGCGTCCTCGGCTGGGGCCCTGTCGTCGTTAAGCGGTATCTGGACGGCGAACATCTGATCTGGGAGTACGCCGACGGCAGTACGACCCGCATGGAGCGTTTGTGCACACTGCCTGCCGAGCACATCAAACCCCAGCCAAGGGGCCCGCGCTACGCACTGTTTGACTAACGAATCAAAAGGAACTCGGATGAACTGGAAACTCTGGATTTGTGTACCCATCGTCTATGGGCTGTTCAGCCTGTGGTATTTCAACTGGCAAGGACCGATCACTCAGCCAGAAGTCGAGCAATTCATGGCTCAATTTGCCGAGCAGGAAGGCAGCAGCCATACCGATAAAGCTACCCTGCGAGCNTTCTTNGAGCAGGACGATGGCAAAGAATTCATCATGCTGAATCAGGTACAGGTATACGANGACGATATTGCACACCCGTTAACCGGCGAGATGATCCCCGGCAGAACGCTGCTGGCCAACTATTTCGAACCCTTCGCTTGGGCTCTGTTTTTGCGCGGTGGTCATCCGGTATTTCAGGCACGCACCGTGGGCGGATTTATCGATTCGTGGAATGCGGAGGNCAACCTCAGCTTCTCTGGCACTGCAATGATGCGCTACCGCAGTCGACGAGATATCGCGGAGTTGGTGATGGATCCGAGCTTTGCCGACGGTCATATCTACAAACTCGCGGCCATTGAACGCACNGTCTCCTACCCCACCCAAATTATAATGAACGGCTCAATGGCNCCCCACGTCTGGGTATTCGCGGTGTTGATGCTGCTGGCCTCACTGGCGCAGAATGTTGTCCTCTGGCGACAACGACGCAAGTCGCCATCGCCAAACGCTTAATCGAGCACCCCGCAACATCAGCCTGTGAGAACAGATCCATGAACATCGTTTGCTGCCAGACATTCGGACCACCACAGAACCTCGAACGCATTGAAATCGATACGCCAGTTCCGGGCGCGGACGAAGTTCTGGTTGATGTGAGCGCCGCAGGCGTGGGCTTTGTCGATGGTTTGATGGTTCAGGGTCTGTACCAAGTGAAGCCCCCACTGCCTTATTTTCCCGGCAGCGAGTTTGCGGGGGTGGTCGCGCAGATAGGCGCCGATGTCAAAGACATTGCCGTCGGCGACCGAGTTCTGGGTATCGCCAACAACGGAGCCTTTGCGGACCAACTCACCATCGCCAGTCATAAGCTCGTTAAAATTCCGGACAACCTGTCCGCAGACGTNGCGGCAGGATTCTTTATTAACTACGCAACCGCCCTGTACGGTCTGCGCGATTGCGGCCAGCTTCAAGCGGGCGAGAACGTCTTGATCTTAGGCGCAGCCGGCGGGGTTGGCAGCTCAGCCATCTGCGTGGCCAAGGCCATGGGGGCGACCGTTATTGCAGCGGCATCAAACTCGGAAAAAAGGCAGGCGGCGCTATCCTTCGGCGCAGATCACTGCGTGGACTACACCGACCCGAATTGGCGACGGGANTTGAAGGAGCTTACCGGGGAACAGGGCCTGAATGTGGTGTATGACCCNGTTGGTGGCGATAAGGCCGAGCCCGCCTTTCGCTCACTGGCACCCGGCGGGCGATTCCTCGTCGTCGGCTTCGCTGCCGGCGAAATCCCAAAGATCCCGCTTAACTTAGCCCTACTCAAACGCTCGGCCATTGTCGGTGTCGATTGGGGTGGCGAAATGCGCGCCAACCCTGCCATCAATCAGAGCTTGATGAAGACGCTAATGGAGTGGATTCGTGACGGCAAGCTGAAGCCTGCCCCAGTACAAAGCCGCCCGATGAGCGACTATCAACACGGTTTGATTGATCAATTGGCTGGCCGAATTGTCGGCAAACTAGTCTTAACGAACGCCTAGCCCAACGCGAGCAAGCGCCCCTTCATCTGCGATATTGCTCTAGCGCAACAGGCGAAAACCGAGCAATATCTGGCGGCATAGATCAGAACATCTCATTGAATTGGAGGGGCCTTTCAATGTCTGTAGAACGACCAACCNCGCAACAGTGGGCAAAAAGCTGTGCCGANGACGGCGAATTCATGCTGGCNGCACGATANTGGGATGGCGGGCTCAGACTCGTTATCGGCGCACAGACCCTCGAACTGTCCGTCAGGTCAGGTGCCCCAGACCCGGAAGCAGACTTGAGTGGTGGTGTGATCGAACTCTCTGCCGACCCATCGGTTTGGGAAAAAATTCTTGCTGCAGTTCCCGAGCGATTCCATAACGATGTGATGGCCAATGTGATGCAGGGCCAAGGTATCCAGCGCAACGCCGATCCGGTCGTGTTCGCCCAGTACTTTGCGGCAGCGGCCCGTGCCATCGAGCTACTCCGACCCGCCACAGATGCGGGTGAGGCCATGGCCCATGACCTACTGCCCGAGGGCACCTTTAGTGCTCCGATCGGCCGCTACGTACAGCTTGAATTGGCCGGAGCGAAACACCGGATTTACTTTGAAGAAGCCGGCACCGGCATTCCGATCCTGCTGCAGCACACGGCTGGATGCCACAGCAGTCAATGGCGACACCTGTTTGAGACNCCCGAGATTACCGATCGCTTTCGCCTGATCGCCTATGACCTGCCATACCACGGCAAGTCGCTGCCCCCAGTCGAAGAAGACTGGTGGGACCAACAATACTTACTCAAGGGCGAGTTCTTGCGCTCCATTCCCTTGGCTCTGAGTCGGGTACTCGGATTAGACCGTNCGATTTTTATCGGCTGCTCAGTAGGCGGCCTACTCGCACTGGACTTGGCGCATAAGCACGCCGACGATTTCCGTGCGGTCATTTCGCTGGAAGGTGCGCTGGAGATTCCCGGCAAGCTCGAGCACAACACCGAACTGTGGCACCCCCAGGTNAACAACGAGTACAAGGCAAGGCTAATGGACGCACTGATGTCCCCAACCTCTCCCAAGCGTTATCGCAAGGAAACTGCCTACGTGTATTCCTGCGGTTGGCCCCCGGTGTTTCTGGGTGACTTGAACTACTACCTTGAAGACTACGACCTTACCGCCGTGGCCCCGGAGATCGACACCGATCGCTGCGGTGTGCACATTTTGTCTGCGGAATACGACTGCAGCGGCACCGCCGAGCTGGGACAAGCGGCCCATGAGGCCATTGCGGGTTCAACCTTTCAAGAAATGAAAAACGTCGGCCACTTTCCCATGAGCGAAAACCCCAAGGCCTTTCTGCAGTACCTGCTACCGACCTTAGACCAGGTGGCAGCCGGTTGATCGACCGAATTCACGAGCAGGGACAGCCATGAAGCTCGCCATAGAAATGGGCCCCATCCAGNCGGACTCACTCAAACAAACAGTGGAATGGGTGCAATTCGCTGAAAAGCTTGGGGTCGACATGGCCTTTGCCGCAGAGGCCTGGTGGAGCGATGCGGTCACGCCACTCGCCTACTTGGCGGACAAGACTCACCGCATCAAACTTGCCACTGGCATCATGCAAACCACAGCACGTACCCCGGCCATGACGGCCATGAGCGCACTTACTCTGCACGATCTCAGCGGCGGCCGATTTGTCTTAGGCTTAGGCGCCAGCGGACCTCAAGTCGTCGAAGGACTGCACAGCACCCGATACAACAAGCCACTGTCACGACTGAAGGAAACTGTCGATATCTGCCGCATGATTTTCGCTGGAGAGAAAGTCCAATACCAAGGCGACATTTTTCAGATGCCTCTACCCGAAAGCGAAGGCAAGCCGATTAAAATCGCTCACGAGCCGGCTGACATCCCCATTTACCTTGCCACGCTAGGCCCTAACGCTTTGCGCTATACCGGTGCCACCGCCAACGGTTGGTTAGGCACATCGTTCTCGCCAGATCATCCNGGTGCACACTTCGACCATCTCACCGAAGGTGCCANGAGCGCCCAACGCCGCATCNGCGATCTGGATCTATGCGTTTCCGTGCGTGTCGAGTTAGGCGACGACATCGATGCCATGATCGCGCGCCGCAAGCCTGCTGTGGCCTTCAATATGGGCGGCATGGGCTCTGCCAAAACCAATTTCTATAACGACGCCTTCAAACGTGCGGGCTATGCAGACCATGCGCTGGCGATCCAGCAGTTGTGGCTCGACGGTAAGCGCGAAGAAGCCGCTCAGAGAGTGCCCACAGACATGGTGACGCAGTTCCAAGCCTTGGGCGACCGNGCCATGGTCACGAAGCGATTGGCAAAATACCGCGATGCTGGCGTCACCACACTCAAACTCGGCTTAGACAGTGCAGGCCCAATCGGACCCGCCCGTTACGAGTTGTTGGAACAAATCGTTGATATCACAAGAGGACTTTCATGAAGTTATATATGGTTCCGTTGGCCCCCAACCCCACCAAGGTCATGCTCTATATCGCAGAGCGCGAAGAACTCGGCGTGGACATGTCTATTGAGCAGATTGTGGTCAACACCGTAAAAGGCCGTCACAAAGAACCCGAGCACTTAGCACGCAACCCTTTCGGCACCGTGCCTGCGCTGGAGCTGGATGACGGCACCTATCTGGTAGAGTCCTTGGCCATGATCGATTTTCTGGAGGACAAGTTCCCAAACAACACGATGTATCAGGGCACGCCAGAAGAAAAAGGCAAGGCACGGGATATGGAACGGGTCATCGACCTGCGACTGGGCGGGCCCATGGGGGCCTTTGGTCATGCCACTAATTCACCACTGGGACGTCCGCCAGAACCGGAAAAAGCCGCCCAGTATCTGGAGTCCATGCAAACACCGCTGAATTATCTGGAAACCCTGCTCGGGGACGGACGCCCCTTATTGTGCGGAGACCACGTAAACGTCGCAGACTGCACCCTGCAATCGTTTCTGCAGTTCACCCGCTTCGTCGAAGCGGATGTATTCGGCGATCGTCCGTTGCTCCGGGCTTGGGATGCACGTTATCGGGCCAGACCGGCCGCACAGGCGGTGCTCAAATGGTAGCCAACGTGGCGCCCTAAACTCCGCGGCTGTTAGGAAACAGCCGCCACACGAAAGCCCAGTCTCGGAAAGTGCACGGCCACGTCGCCGGCACGAGGGTCCGTTCGCTGAACGATCAGTTCATCCATCGACGCGAGCAGCAGTTCCCCACGGGTTGGCTGGAAGCCGTAGTCGATGGGCAACACCTCTACCGCATCGCCAATCGCAAACTGTGGCTCCGAGGTTTCCGATGCATCAGGGGAGACCAATGGCTGGCTNTTGAGGGCAATTTCTACCGCTGCCTCGCCGGAAATCGTCGTCGGCTCACCGTGACCGAAGGCTGCCATTCTTTGCATCCATTGAGCCAACGCGGGCAANCCGTCCAAGTCGTTTTTCAGCACTTCGTTTTTGTAAACAAACCAGCAGCAATGGTAAGTCGAAAAATCCAAAATGGTCGGCGATTCGCCACCCAAGAAATTCGCCGAGGACAATTGCGCCTCCAGACGCTTCATATGCTGCATCCAGTGCGGTTCCGCGACGCTCAGATCCATACCCAGTTCCGTCGAACCTTTACTGAGCTCGGCCCGGTCTTTCATGAACGCTTCAGCAGCGGCCGGATCACTGAAGAGATCGTTTTCAACCAGAGCTCGAGGCTGAAACGCAACGGCAACACTGGCCTTAAACAAAAACGTATCGGTCCAATGAACAGCGGCGGTTAACGCAGCGATCTGCTCTTGGGGATAAATGGGCTTGTCGGGAAAGACACGATCAAGGAATCGACAAATAATCCCAGAATCGCAATAAATATCCGCCCCATGCTGAAGTACGGGCGTCTTCCGATAGCCNCCTGTCAGGGCCATCAAATCCGGTTTGGGCATAATCACCGGAATTTCAACGCTTTGATAAGCCTGACCTTTATAGCCCAGCAGTGAACGAATTTTTTCGGAGAATGGAGAACCGGCGTATTGGTGCAAGATAACGTTGGTCATAGTGGTCTGCTCAGTGAAAACCCTTACACCCTAGCAAGCTATCGTATCAGGAGAAATGCTCAAAGCAGCCACTGCCAAATTTCGGAAAACTGACTGACTCGGAAATTGNGCTTGGCACTGCAAACAGAACAACATAGTGTTTAACGACTAGAACCAACTTGAGAAAAATAATGAAAATCCTAGTTCTTTTACTATCCCTTGCCCTTTCCATTCTCGCGCATGCCGATGATCAGCCGGCGGCAAATTCATACGTCGTTGAGTCCATTCCCTTCTCTCTGAAAGAAGGCAAGACACTGGACGATTTCATGGCGCTCAGCGGAGATTTCGCCCAGGTCGCTCAATCAGGCGATATTCAATACAGCGCTTTTGTCATCGTTCCGCACTTCATTGCGAAGTCGTCTGCCCCAGTTGCCGGTGATTACGATGCGGTTTGGCTTGGTTTTTCACCCAGTGGTGAAACTCTCGCATCGGGCCTGACTACCTATATGGAGAATGGCCAGGCGCTTGAAGCCAAATTTGATGATGTTCGCATCAACAACCAACGCAGTCTGATGCGCGGAGAAACCATTCATCAAGGTGAAACGGCTTCATCTGGTGGCTTTGGCCTGTTTCGGACGTGTTCGTTGAATGACGGCGCTGACATCGACGATTTGCGCAGCGCCCTGAAAGCGCGCTCGGCAGCCCTAGCGGACGCTGGCTCCACGGCCACATCACACATGTGGTTCGGTGGCATTGGGGTACCCGCCGACCTCCAGGGCGCCGTTATTTTGGCTCGTATCTTTCCCAGCGTCGTCGCATGGGGCAAAGGCTACGACATGTACGCTGCTAACGATTTCTCTGAGGTAGAGGCCGGCTTGGGCGCAGTAGCCACATGCGGACCCATGCGAACCTACATGGGTATGCCGTTCTACGCCGCCAACCCCAACTAACCTCGGCACAGGAACAGCTGACTGGGAGGACCCTTGCGGCCTCCCAGCCTTAAGAATCCTCACTTCGTTCAGAAATCAACTCACNATTACCATCAGTTCCTTGGGGCCNCCCAACTCTCCGACCGATGCCGTTTTGGGTTCCGTCAGTCTCACACTGCCGTAGCGCTCGGCCATCTGCTCCACCACCACCTTGCCTTCTAATCGAGCCAGATGCGCGCCGAGGCACACGTGAATACCGAAGCCAAGACCCAAGTGCTGATTCGGGCTGCGATCAATCTGAAAGGCATCTGGATTCTCGAACACCCGCTCGTCTCGATTCGCTGAAGCAATGAGCGGCACAACCAACTCACCAGCGGCAATGGTTTGTCCCGCAATCTCAACGCGTTTCGTGGTGCGCCGCACCGTGGCTGAAAACGGTGAGTAGTAACGCAGCGCTTCTTCGACAAACGAAGGAGCCAGTTCGGGAGATGCTTTCAGGCGTTCAAGAGTTTGTGGCAGTTCGTGGAAGATCCGCGCCGATGCGGTGATCAGCCCTGTCGTCGTTTCGTTGCCAGCAATCAGGAGTAGCCGACAAAAACTCAACAGTTCCTCATCATCCAGTTTTCCATCCTCGGTTTCCGTCGCCACTAGCTGGCCAAGCAAGTGTTCTCTCGGATGGTTTCGTATCTCGTTAATTCGCGCCAAAAAATAGGCGTTCATCTCCTCGGCTGCGCGCTCCGATTCGGCACTGGGCGTGCCAAACAAAATCTCCCCTATGTTGCTGAAGATTTCGTCTGACCAAGCTTTGAANGTGGCCATATCACCGTCTTCGACACCAAGCATCTCGGCAATGACCATCACCGGCAAGGGTGCCGCCAGGGCCTGAACCAAGTCGACCTCGGTATTGGTGGGCATGGCATCGAGCAGGTCTTTGCAGCGGTGGCGAATCTGCTGTTCTTGCTTTTGAATCTGACTCGGNTTGAAAGCCACGCTCACNANNCGGCGCAAACGGTGATGCACCGGCGGATCACTGAACAGCATCGACGGNGCGCCNCGCTCTTCTGGCGGACGGGTGGACACCTCCGACGAGAAAGTCTCATGGTCGCGCAAAATGGCATGCACGTCCGCATGACGGGCTACCTGCCAAGGCCCATCGTCTTCCAACTGCGTTACCGGTGCGTGGTCGCGCAGTAATNTAAAACCTTCGTAAGGATTCATCGNTTCTTGCTCGTCGCTCATAGGCAAACCGTCACTTTGAGTATTGAATAGATAGTCAGGTACAGTATAACGGCTACCGTCCATCGGCAGCCCAGCAGCTTGGCATAAAATGTGAACAGAGGCTCAAACGTGAAACTGATTAGCGACGAAATCTTAATTGATTCAGGACAGCAGACACCCACCTTCGACGCCACCTACCCGATGTTTGATGGCTTCAATTTTGGTGATCCGGCCGCATGGACCAAGGGCCANCCCTTCGACGTTTACAAAAAAATGCGAGAACAGGCACCTGTCATGTGGTCCCCGGGCGAAAAAGGGCTCTCCGGCATTTGGTCGCTCACCCGCTACGACGACATCAAGCAGACGGAACTGGCCCACANCGTCTTTTCGTCCCAGCGGGGCAGCATCAACATGGCGGTGCCAGACCGCACGCAGTGGCGGCCTGAGAAGTTGATGCCTGCCGCTCTGAATTCCCTGATCAATATGGACGAGCCGCTGCACCGGGAAATGCGCATGCAGCAAAGCGACTTTTTTTTCCCCGCTTACGTCGCCACCATTCGGGATCGGGTCGCTACCCATATCGACGGACTTTTNGACGAGATGGAACGCAAAGGTCCCGTCGTGGATTTCGCTAAAATGTTTTCCGAGGAACTGCCGCTGTTCACTCTATGCGAGATGCTTGGCGTGGACGACCGCGATCGGCCAGCCATCAAAGTCTGGATGCATCATTTAGAGCTTGCGGCCCAATTTTTGGCGAATCCATGGCAAACGTTTTTCTCCGAACCCATGTTTCCGTTCCGCTTCAACCGGGTCGTGACGGATATGTTTGCCTATGGTGAGCGCGTCATGGCGGATCGACGCGCTAACCCTCGGGAAGATCTATTGACGATCATTGCCCAATCCAAGCTGAACGGCGAACTGCTGCCCCAGGAATTCCTCGACGGTTCCTGGCTGCTGATCATATTTGCCGGCAACGACACCTCACGAAATTCGCTGTCCGGTACCATTCGATTAATGAACGAGTTTCCTGATCAAAGGGCCATGGTTCTGGAGGATCCCTCACTCATTCCGCAAATGTCTGAGGAAGCACTGCGCATGGTTTCACCGGTAATCCATATGCGCCGCACGGCCACCGAGGACGCCGAGATCAATGGCCAGAAAATAGCCAAGGACGAAAAAGTAGTGCTTTGGTACGGAGCAGCAAATCGCGACCCGGACGTTTTCCCGAATCCTGACACCTTCGACATGCATCGCCCCAACGTCGAAAAGCATCTCGCCTTCGGTCATGGCGTGCACAAATGTTTGGGCTCTCGTATCGCCAAGATGCAGTTACGACTGGCCTTCGAGCGTATCTTTGAGCGCTTTCCCGATATCACCTGGACGGGCAAACAAACCATTTCGCCCAACGCGCTGGTTCATGCCATCTCGAGTTTGCAGGTAAATCTGTATGGACCCAACGGCAAGCGTCCCGCTCAAGTCCAAGTTCGCTGATCGAGAAAGCCTGAAGCGCGGTCGAAAAGCCCAGTATCCCACCCGTTTTTCACGGCTTGCCGGATACGCTGTCTTTCCGATTATCNCTGGGCGGAGGATCAAGATGGAAGGCAAAGAAACCCAAGTGCAGGTTTGGTTCGACAGCCAGTGCCCGCTGTGCGCGAAAGAAATTGCCTTCATGAAACGACTGGATTGGTTCAAGCGCGTTGAGTTCGTCGATATTTATACGACCGCGGATTGCCCCCTTGACCCAAGGCAGCTTCTCGCTCGCTTCCATGCNCGGGAGAAAGGTCAGCCCATCGTTGACGGCGCTGCNGCTTTTGCTGCGCTTTGGCGCCACCTGCCCTTGCTGAAACCNCTGGGCGTAGTGGCGCGCATACCCCTCGTACTGAGANTGCTGGAAAAAGCCTACGTTCAATTTTTGCGAGTTAGGCCTGCATTGCAGCGATTTCTTGGCACCTAGGACGGCAAATCGGCGCGTCATTTGACCTTAAACTTGGCACACTGTTGTCATGTACGCCGTCATTTTCAAAGCAAAAATCAAAACCCTCGACCCGACTTATCAGAGCACGGCTGATCGACTGCGGGAACTCGCCCTGCAGGAATACGGCTGCCTCGAATTCACTTCAACTGCTGAAGGCTCTCGGGAAATCGCNATTTCTTACTGGCCCAGCAAGGCGCATATTCAGGCTTGGAAGGACAACCCTGAGCACCAGCAGGCCCAAGCCTTAGGCAAATCACGTTGGTATGAGTCCTATCAAGTTGAGATCGTTGAAGTGCTGAATCAGCACAGCAGCGATGGTTCTTAGGCTGAAACGCCAACCTTTTTNCGGCACTTTCCTCTATGGTGTGCGTATTCACGGAGGATTGAATTCATGAAGGTTTTTGCTGCGTTTCTACTGACCTGTACCTGTTCAATCGTCCACGCCAACATGGCGATGGCGGAACAAACAAGGGTGCTACCGAATGCCCAACTGGCAACGCCCCCTTCACCACCACCCGGTTTTGTACCGCCCCCTCTAAATCCAAGGGGCGTACAGCTGGAAACACGCCAATTGAGCAACGGTGTATACGCGCTCATGTCCAACACACCTTTTGCGGACAACGCAGGCTTTATCGTGGGCGAAGACGCGGTGCTAGTGATCGACTCACACTTTAACGGGAAGATGGGCCTGCAGATCATTGATGCGGTGCGCACCGTAACAGACCTCCCCATCCGNTACTTACTGAACACCAACGCCTTCGGTGATCATGTCTTTGGCAATTACGTTTTCCCGGCAGACACGCGGATCATCGCCCACCAAAGCACCATTGATTCGTTGAGCATCTCCACTGTCGAGGGTATCGCTCAGACCATGCGCGGCACCGTGAACGGCGATCTATCGGTTTTCAACGGGGTTAAACTTCGCTTGCCCGACATCGGTTTCGACACCATCTGGTCGGTGGATTTGGGCGACAGAATTGTTGAAATGCACTGGTTCGGTGCCGGTATGTCGCCTCATGACAGTATCGTTTATCTGCCCAAGGAAAAAATCGCTTGGACCGCCAATTTAATTTTTGGCGCGGGCACAATCCCATGGGCACGGTCTGGGGGTATTGCTGACTATCGCGACACGCTAAGCAAAATGGCCGAGACCATTAGCCCCAACACCATCGTCCCCGGCCATGGCAAGATCGTCAGTGGCGAGGCCATACAAAACTACCTGTCCTATTTGGACGAAATTATCGAACAGGCTAGGCGAGCAGAGCTCAACGACATAACGGCCGAAAACTTTGCTGCGAAAGCCATTATCGACCCAAAGTACGCCATCGAACCCACATTGGAGAGACTGATGACCGGTTTTCACCGATGGAATCTGCAGGCGGCCTACAGCGAGTCCAAGTCGCAGCAAACCCGTTACACAGATGCCTCAGATTGAGGATAGCCCATGCCGCTTACAGACTCCTTTCATGACAAAGGTTTTTGGGGTTCCGCTCGCTTAATCCACCAAAGGCAGCGGGTTTCAGACCCGTGAACTATGAAGATGGTGGCCTGCTGTTGGACAACGACTTCCCATCCTCGATTTCAACACCGGACAGCGGCACGACTAAATCCACGACCTGAGCGATCAGTTCTTCTTCGTCCATATCGGTGGGCATGAACTTAGCCAGCAACGAATCCGACAAGACAGTTGCCGCGCCAATCGGCACGGCATTGGTNAAAATCGTCAGTACTGTCAGTGAGGTTTCTGCATGCCTACCAGCCCGCCGAGTCGCGTCAATCGCTGAGCGCACAATAGCGGAAAAATTGTCTACGGCGTCGTTGAGCTCATCACCGGCATAACGCTTAACATCCGGGTGATTGATAGCACGGAATAACGCTCGATTAGTCAACGCCCAGCGCATGTACCCTCGGCCCATCGCATTCAGTCGAATGTGGGGATTGCTGCTGCCCGTTTCCTCTGCAGCCGATAGCGTTGCATCACGAACCTTAAGCCATCCATCCAGAGCCAACGCGGACAGCAAGGACGCCTTGCTCCTGAAATGTCGGTTAGGAGCGCTATGAGAAACGCCAAGATCTCGCGCAATGCCGCGCAATGACAGCGCTTCAATCCCTCGTTCATCGATGATCTCTGCGGCTCGCAGCAATACCGCTTCGGCTAAATTGCCGTGGTGGTAGTTTTTCTTTTGTCCGTTCAAGCCGGCCCCTATGTTGACACCGCCTACATTAGCCATCTATGCTCAGATTCGCAACACCAAAACGACGATCAACAACCCAATCGAGGTCATCATGAAACACATGATCAGTGCTTTATTTTCGCCCATGGCGTTTGCCCTTGGCTTTTTGTGGCCCCTTAGCTGGCAAGTCGTTGCAACATTGGAACTGGCACAAGCAGGTTTACCCGCCATCGTTGCCGGTGCCGCTGTAGCTATTCCACTAGGACTTATGGCCCAATTTCGCAGGAGCTGGATATGGCTCAAATAGTGAATACGTCAAATCTTG
Source organism: Gammaproteobacteria bacterium (assembly GCA_002704225.1). GTDB lineage: Bacteria > Pseudomonadota > Gammaproteobacteria > Pseudomonadales > Azotimanducaceae > UBA4421. The sequence continues at coordinate 32,302 of PAFU01000038.1, forward strand.
ACCGGCTCACCGACGCCGAGCTGGATGTACTGGAACGACAGATCGCTGGTAAATATATGGGCAGGGTGCCTTGGAGTGCCGTGGTCTGGGGCTTAGGCAACTGCGCAGTCTTTATCGCCTTGTTTCCTGCAGTGCTGTTGGATTTGATGCCCCTTTGGGCGGCTTTTCCTATCGCCACACTGAACGCCATTTTGGCCTACCTGCCCTCCCACGAGGCGCAACACAACATCATTGCGGGCAAGGGCAAACCACTGCGCTGGCTGAACGAACTGGTCGGGCACGTTTCCACTATTCCCCTAGTGATGCCGTATCGCGTCTTGCGGGCAACCCACATGGAGCACCACCAGCATACCAACCACCCGGAAAAGGACTGCGATATCGACTTACATGCCACGTCTGGCATCGATTTTTTGCGGCAAACGCTGGTCAATCATCAACCCGACTCAGGGCGCAGCAAGGCGTACTCTGAATGCCTGGAGCGCACTGGGCAAAGTCATCTGATGCTCGACGCCGTGCTAATGAACTCAGCCTACTTGGTTTTTATGTTTGCTATGGCATGGTCTGGTTACGCGATTGAAATGGCTCTGCTTTGGTGGTTGCCTAAACTGCTCGGAGAAACGTATCTAACCTACTATTTGGCCTGGGCTCCCCACCACCCCGGCGATGAGCAAGGACGCTACCGTGACACGCGCGCCTTCAAAAGCCGCTTCGGCAACCTGATTTCCATGGGTATGCAGTTCCACATCATCCATCATCTGTATCCGCGAATACCCTTGTCCCTTACGCCCGCGGCGTACCGAGAGCTTCGCCCAGTGCTAGCGTATCGAGGCTGCGAGTTGGGCGNGCTTTGAACGATCAGATGACACTCCGACGCCTCTGCCTAAAGCAGAGGTTTGTCTTTGAGGTTAGGTTTTGCGCTTGGACATACCCGTAAGCTGCTTGTAGCGATCAGCGATGGCCTGCAGCTCACCGGCTTCAAACACGTCGTCTAGGGATGCGAATCCTTGCGGTGCTCGTTGGTGTGCCAATTGCATACATTGCTCAGGTCCGTTGCCTCGATTAGCAGCCACAATGGCCGCTGTACTCGGCAGACGTGCCTGCTCGTATTGAACCAACCCAACAGCCGCGCTATCTGTTTGAGCCAGAGCCATAACCAATGCTTGGGTATCGAGAATGGCTTGGCTGGCTCCGTTTGAACCGATGGGGTACATCGGATGTGCCGAATCACCCAGCAGCGTAACGCGGTCGTCATTCCATGTTGGTACCGGATCTCTGTCCACCATGGGGTACTCGTAAATCCGTTCGGCGCTTCGAATCAACCCGGGCACATCGAGCCAATCGAAATCCCAGTCAGCAAACTGAGGCAAAAAATCGTCGATACTGCCCTCTCGGCTCCAACCCTGCGCCCGGTCTGGCTGTGGGCGTCGCAATTCGGCTATCCAATTGATGCGCTGCAATCCGTCATCGCGCACCCTCTCAATGGGGTAGCAAACGAATTTTTGATCCTCATATCCCGCCATGATCATGCTGGCACCACTCAAATAGGGTTTGGCCAAGGACGTAGCCCGCCAAAGCAGACGACCGGAATATATGGGGGCACCTTCATTTGGGTACATTTGCGCACGCGCAGCCGAATGAATACCGTCTGCGCAAATCAGCAGATCGGATTGCACTGGTACAGATACCGCGTCCGTTGATTGAAAAGTTGCTGTGGCATGGCGATCCGTACTGGCAAACGACGTCATTCGGTGACCAGTAATCACCCGATCAGCACCCAATTGTTCTTGCACAAACGCCAGCAGGGTCATTTGCAGGGTGCCGCGAGAAATCGAAATTTGCGGTGAATCAAATCCGGCGAAAAGACCGCGGGGCTCGGTCCAGATCCGCTGGCCATGCATATTGAAGTAACTCAGCTCCTGAGTCGCGACGCCCTGAGCTAGAAGGGTATCCAACACACCAAGTTGATTCAGTACGTGCGCGGCCTGGGGCAACAAATTAATCCCTACGCCTAGAGGCTGAATCGTGCTCACGGATTCATAGACAGACACCTCATAGCCCGCTTGATGCAGCGCAAGCGCCGCCGTCAGTCCTCCGATGCCTGCTCCCGCAATGGTTACCTTCACCCTCTGTTCCTCTCCAGAAAACTGCAGGCACCCTAGCACGATCAGCAGTCGATGCTGAGCCTGGCTCCCATCTCACCACGAAGAACTCGGGCGCTATTACCGGGCGACTTTGAACNTATCTTTGTAACGGTACCCCTCAAANCGCTCNNGATTNGATGCCTCNTTNCCCGCCCCCGAANGNNAAAATNGGCTTTGATCAAAGCTCACATCTAACGAAAATTCTGCGTCAGCCGTTATCAGGATTTCTTGCTCGTCGTTCAAGGTAGGGAACGCGCCACAGGCTTCACCGGCACCGCAAATTATAACGTCGTTATCCATATCGGATCCCACCACCAGCTTGTAATCACCAAGGACCACTTTTTCTATCAACAACGACATGACCTTCCCATTTCTGAGGTTCGACGCAACGTGATTACCAACGGTAGTGCGAAAGAAACACCGAGCCTTGCCTGCTGGCGACATAAAGTCGTAAANAGGTTACCAGCGGTAGTTTTCCCTACGTCCGCTTCATTAAGACCACATCAACATTCGATCTAGCGCGGAAGGCATCCCCCGCCGGACTCGTAAATCTTACGTTGACGAAATATGACAAAAGCGTTAAAAGGTGCGGCGTAGGAAAGTCGTTATTTATAAGCGATTGGGAGAGCCTATGTTTTGGAAGAAGCGAGACCCTGCGTGGGAAAAAGGCATCAAACAACTGAAAAGCTACAAACGCGTCAACGGGGACGCCAACGTACCCATTATGTATGTCTGTGCTGACGGATTTCGCCTGGGCAGTTGGCTACATGGCCAGAAACGGATTGGTAAGCGTTTAGCACCGGATCGTCTAAAAGCGCTGCAGGATTGCGGTGTTGNCCTGGCCTAGCAATACGCCGCTCCCAAGTGCTGACCACGCAATCCGAAGATCAGAAACGGACCGTTAGTCTTTCTAACAGCCCGTATTCAGGGATTACCTAAGTTTACGACTCCGTTGCAGGCCGACTCTGAACCCGGCCAGCCCAGACAGAGGGTCCGTCGCACTTGGCATACATACGACTGTATTCTTGTTGCGCTGTCATGCTTTCCTTACTGCTTCTGCGCTGCAGTGCCGCGGTATACGAAACCATATCGGGATAGCCGATCAGATGCCTAAACACCGAACGCTCACCACCAGCCGCCGGTAACATGACGCCCCAGTAAATATTCGTNGCGGATTCAGGCCGGCTAGCCAGCATTCTGGCGTGCTTATCCTTCATCAGACCTTCCGCACTTTCGTGCACACGACACCGATTGAACTCGACNACTCGATTGTCCGTGGCTGCCGTCGCCGCTTGGTCAGTGTACTTATGTACAAGGTGAGTGAATCGCGTGGCACAAGTAGCAATCTCAGCCCAACCGGTAAACTGCGCTTGACCTTCCTCGGATGTGGCAACTTTATCCCACATGCCTCCAATCGTTTGGTAAGGCGCGATCAGCAGTTCCACAAAGTCGTAGGTTGGATCGAGAGCTTCAGCAGCGTTTGCCACCGGAGTCAGAATCAAGCTGTGCGGCTGAATGCCCTCTGCACGCGTCCAATCGAAGAACGTTTTGTTGAACGTATCAACGTCCTCCATCGTTTTGCCTTCGTTCAGATAACACAGGTTAACCTGAGTCATCGCAGTGGGCATTTCGCTGGCCACATGACGTTCTGACAGGGCCGCCGCGGGCGACAAACAGGCTATGAAACAAAGTGATTTGATCAATCTCAACATGGTGTCCTCTCTTAATGGAATCTCGATATTGGTCACTGATAATGCACAGCACCCAAACGGAATGTCCAATTTTTGTTCATATTTCGCCAGGCTCGCCGCAACCGTCGAGCGCAGGAACGTATCAACCTGACAACGCGCTGTAGCGACTGTCTCTCAGGCCGGGCTTACTCGAAGCTTGTCAAAACGGCAGTGTNCGCCGAGAGGCAGAGCGNGGCTGTAGTAGAGGGTGCACGTCAACCGCCGCTCACAGAACAGTTTGANCCTTTTNGGAGCCTAATCGTNCCAACACTGAGTAGGAGGGCAGATGGTAGGCGGCTTAGAGAGCGGCCAATCTCGCCATTCGCTAGCGACCGTCCTCTAGAGCGGCCATGAAAGGCACGGGAAATAAGAAAGTGGCTCCGCCTGCTGGGCTCGAACCAGCGACCCAATGATTAACAGTCATTTGCTCTACCAACTGAGCTAAGGCGGAATCGTCGAACGAAACAGAAGCTGTCCCGTGAGCGAGCGCATATCTTAATGTGTGCGCCTTCAAATGCAATACTCAAACGAGCCGATTTAAGGCTTAACGTCGACGCTGGAAGGATCGACTGATCGATCGAACGTTGCCGTCGGCCTCAATATCCAAAGAAACCAATAACCGACTGCGTCCTTGCAGTTGGTAACGTTCTAGCACGTTGATGCCACGGGTCTTGGACGCCACGACCAGCACATCGTTGTCCCATCCTGCTTGCACCTTCCAAATACCTCGTTCTCTGATGCCCCATGTGACGTCTCGATAAATGCCTGGGTAGTGCTGAATGCCCATAGAATCCGAATCCAGCTCGATTCGCATGCGTTTAGCATCCAAAACTTGGAAATCGTGAGCTACGTAGGCAAGACCTGAGCCTCGACGAATACGCTGAATTTCCGCGGCTGTGGACATTCGCTGACGACGGTCACCGAATTTCGCATCCGGACGCATCGCGGAGCCCACATCGTCAGATGCCGCCGAATCTACCACCCAAGTCCCGGTCAGGGGGACATCTCTCGAGGGTGCAGCATCCAGTCGCAGCCCACCGCAACCTGTCACAGAGGCCAGCGCGATCAGTATCCAAATCCATTGATGCATCAATCCAAACACCTTTTCAGATTACTCGCTACGTAAGAACTGCCCTTGAGTTTGCAGGGCTTGTACCGTTTCGTCGATCAATCCCTGCATTATTTGGGCTACGGGCTTAACGTCATTGAAATACGCGATGCTTTGACCCGCTCCGGAGTGAATCAACGGCTCGATATCGTGCTCTTCAATCGCCCCCAGCAAGTCCCCGACCAGCACGTCTTGGTAAGGCATTTTCAACGGTGCGGGTGCACCTTCTGCTTCCCAAGCCTGACTCCAGCCGGTCCGTACCTGACGAAACGGTTTACCGCTTTCGCTTCGTGTAATCACCGTGTCGGCGCTACCGGCTTGTATCAACTTGTCACGATTGACCGGATGCATATCGCCTTGATGCTCCCGGGACAGCAGCCAAGCCGTACCCAACCAGACACCTTGCGCGCCCATCGCCAGAGCAGCCGCAATGTGTCTACCGGTCGCCACACCGCCCGCTGCCAGCACCGGAATATCCCCCGCCGCATCGACAATCTGTGGCACCAAGGAGTACGTGCCTATCGGACCGGTATGTGCGCCTGCGTCGTAGCCTTGCGCCACGATAATTTCCACACCCGCCGCGATGGCTTTGGGCACATGATGGGGACTGCCGATCAGTGCAAGCGTTGTCTTACCACGTTCCCGCGCCTCGCCCACTACGTCGGCCGGTGCACCGATGCCGCAGGCTAACATGTCCACATCACTTTCCATGACCGCGCGCAGCTGCGCGTCTTCGATTTCTTTGGAGCGGATAAATCGCGTTCGCATGCCCGGCTTGGTCGCTTCGGGCACGTTGTACCGCTCGATCAATTGCTCGACAAATTCGGTATGTTCCGCGGGAATTTCAGCCTGTATAGCTTCACGGGAATTGTATTCCGGCATGCCGGGAGGCAATACAAGGTCAACGCCAAACGGGCGATTCCCTACTAAGTGGCGAATCTGAGCCAGCTCTTTGGTGATTTCCTCGGGGAACCGCCGGGTGGCTCCGTAAACGCCAAAGCCACCCGCATTGGTTATCGCCGCGACCGTCTCTACATCGTGGGCAAACCCAAAAATCGGGCTATCGATACCAAAGCGGTCGCACATTGGACTCCAAATAGTGCTCATCGTCGTCCTCTCTCTCTACACTGCCTCGAGTGACCATTATCCCCGCGCGATTGCCATGAAACAAACCTCTGGGTTATCCAGATAAGCCCTTACCNAGCACCTAGCGTTTCGCCCGACTCACCGAAATCCGCTCTTTGTTCAGCGCAACAATGTTGGGGCCAATACCCTTCACTTCTTCCAATTCGGCAATGCTTCGAAATGGCCCGACCTCGGTACGATACCGTACGATGGCTTTCGCCTTTGAAGATNCCACACCCTTGAGCACTGACGCCAGCTGTTCTGCGCTTGCGGTATTGAGATCCACCCTGGTGACAGCGCCTGAAGATCGTTCCGGTGACGTTTTCGATGATCCTGNGGTTGACTGCGATGCTTGCCCGGTAGCCGTTGCCTTAACTGCAACACTTGCCCCNGAGCCCGCAAAGGCGATCGTGTCGGCGCTGACGCGCATGGGTGAGGCGATGCTTACAGCCAAAAATAGAACCAACAATGCACGTCGCGTTATCCATAGCCGATAAACGGCCCTGATGTTGAAAGCATTCATCATTTTCTCCTGTTGTTCAGGCGTAAAATGATAAAAAGACGGCGCCACATTCCACAGGGCACAGCACTCGTGCACAGACCGGTAAATGCTGAACAACCTGTACGCTTTNACCGACAACCCGCCCGATTCGCGGCTCAATTACTGCGGTGGGTGCTGGNGCGTACTGTCGATGGAGGAGGCAATCTGATCTTGCGCCTGCTGCTGGGCAAGCTCTGCCGCGGCGAGGGATTTTTTGAGTTTACGTACCTGCATACGCAGCGGCAGATGCCGCACTAGGTTGTACAACCAGCCCATAAACAGCCCGAGCATCAGAGCCAAAAACAACCACCAAAAAATGCTGAGGGTGAACGGTGTTTCCCACCGAACGAAACTCAGAGCAACTTGCTGCTGATTCACTGCCAGTGCGGCAAACAGAAAAACCAGAATCAGAACACAAACGAAGAGGAGGGATTTAAGCCAAGTCATTGGTCCATCCTATCAGGGCTATCAGGATTCTGCTTTCGCGGCCTGACTGCGTTCTAAGGCGGAGTTGACGCGGTCGCGTAACTCCTTACCGGGTTTGAAATGAGGAACATGCTTACCGGACAAGCCCACGGACTCGCCGGTTTTTGGGTTGCGACCGATGCGAGGTGCGCGGTAATGCAGTGAGAAGCTGCCAAAACCACGAACCTCTATTCGACCACCGGTCGCTAAGGTATTGGACATCTGCTCCAGCATCGTTTTCACCGCCAACTCAACATCTTTGCTGGTTAGCTGCAGGCCACTCGCCTGAGCCTGAGCGTTGACCATACGATCAATAAGCTCAGACTTGGTCATACTGGAATCAGTCATCTATCAATCAACCGGATCAGGCAAAGCCTAATCGTCTTCCGGCTTGTTCATCTGAGCCTTGATCAGGTCGCCCAACGTCGCAGGCCCTGAGCGATCGCTCTCCTGCTTCTGGTGATCCTTGACCGCTTGACGCTCTTCTTCCACATCCTTCGCCTTGATCGACAAACCGATGGTTCGGTTCTTTCGATCTAAGTTGACGATCTTGACTTCAAGCTCATCGCCTTCTTTCAGCACGTTGCGCGCGTCTTCCACGCGATCGATGCTGATTTCAGCGGCTTTGAGCAGTCCAGTGACGTCTTCAGCCAGTTCAATGATGGCTTCCTTAGGCTGCACTTCAAGCACCGTACCTTTCACGATATCGCCGCGATCATGCGCTGCGGAGTAATCTGAGAACGGGTCTTTCTCCATCTGCTTGATACCCAGAGAGATACGCTCGCGCTCTGGATCCACAGACAAGATGATGGTTTCGATTTGCTCGCCCTTGGAGTAGCGACGCACAGCGGTTTCGCCTGGTTCGTTCCAAGAAATATCCGACAAGTGAACCAATCCGTCGATGCCACCTTNCAATCCAATGAAGATACCGAAATCGGTAATGGACTTGATGGTACCGGTAATCGTATCGCTCTTCGCGTGAGCGATGCTGAAGGATTCCCAAGGATTCGGACGGCACTGTTTGATACCCAGTGAAATACGACGACGTTCTTGGTCGATGTCCAACACCATGACTTCGGTTTCGTCGCCAACGGAGACAACCTTCGATGGGTGGATATTCTTGTTGGTCCAGTCCATTTCGGAGACGTGTACCAGTCCTTCAACGCCCTCTTCGATTTCAGCAAAGCAGCCGTAATCGGTCAGGTTGGTAACCGTTGCCATAACGCGGGCTCCCTCTGGGTAACGTCGTACGATATCAGCCCATGGATCATCACCCAGTTGCTTCATACCGAGGCTGACGCGGTTCTTTTCGCGGTCGAACTTCAGAATCCGTACGTCCACTTCGTCGCCAACGTTAACCATTTCGCTCGGATGACGAATGCGCTTCCAGGCCATATCAGTAATGTGCAGCAGACCGTCTACACCACCNAGGTCAACAAAGGCGCCGTAATCNGTCAGGTTCTTAACGATACCCTTAACGTCTTGGCCTTCCTGCATGGAAGCCAGCAACTCTTCGCGCTCATGGCTGTTCTCTTCTTCCAGAACCGCACGTCGAGATACCACCACGTTGTTGCGCTTTTGGTCCAGCTTGATCACTTTGAATTCAAGCGGCTTGCCTTCCAGGTGAGCTGTTTCGCGCAGTGGACGAATATCCACCAAGGAACCGGGTAGGAAGGCTCGGATGTCGTTAACGTCAACGGTGAAACCACCCTTGACCTTGCCATTGATGATACCAATGACCACTTCGCCCTGTTCGCTGGCTTCTTCCAGCTTCTCCCAGCTTTCTGCACGGCGTGCTTTTTCGCGGGACAGGCGCGTTTCACCGAAGCCGTCGTCTACCACTTCCATTGCAACCTTCACTTGGTCACCGATGGTCAGTGTGCAAACGCCTTCTTCGTTGAGAAATTGATTTTTTGGGATAACCCCTTCGGACTTCAGTCCGGCATGAACGACAACCCAGTCATCGTCAATATCTACCACCGTGCCGGTTACGATGGACCCGGGTGCCATCTCGATGGTGTTTAGGCTTTCTTCAAATAGGTCGGCAAAAGATTCGCTCATAGTGTTCGTCAGCCGAGGAAGCTCAGTGCAGTTACGCGAGCCTACCGTACGGCGGAACTCTCCGTTGGTTAGTTAACATGAATGCAGAAGGGTTAGGTTCCAAGCCGGGAATGCGGCGCGACGGTCACGCTTTACCAAGGACGAACCTTGCGCTGTGACCGCAACAACACTCCGTTACTCAACCTTGCTCGAAATCTGCGTCATTACCGTCGCCACTACCTCGTCGATTGTCATCTCGGTACTGTCGATAATGAGCGCGTCATCCGCCGGCTTGAGCGGCGCGACTACACGTTCTCTATCCCGAGCATCACGTTCTTGGATCTGCTCGAGAAGGGCGCGCAAATTAACACCCAAACCGTTGTTTTTCAACTGGTTATAGCGGCGTTCCGCACGTGCTTCCGCCGAAGCGTCGAGAAAAATTTTCACCGGTGCATCGGTGAACACCACAGTGCCCATATCACGCCCGTCCGCAACCAACCCCGGGGCCCGCCGAAAACCTTGCTGTAGCGCAAAAATTGCATCCCTTACCGGTGGCAGAGCCGCCACTTGAGACGCGTTATTGCCCGCCTCTTCGGTACGAATGGCATCGGTCAAATTCGCTCCATTTACACGCACTTGACCGTCATCGAAGACAATATCTAACCCTTCGCTCATCTCAACGAGCGCTTGAGCATCATCCAGAGCAATGCCATCCGCCACGCCAGCGACTGCGATGATGCGATACAGCGCACCGCTGTCCAGTAAGTGCCAACCCAAGGCGTTTGCAATGGCGCTGGCCACGGTGCCTTTGCCTGCACCGCCGGGGCCGTCGATTGTGACGACTGGGACGGCCATTTGCTCAGGGTACCTCATCGTTCTGGCAGGCTATGGCGCGCTGGGATCTGCGGCTTGGCGCTTTTGCGCCGCCGCCTCGATCAATGCCAAACCTCGGCTTTGATCGCCGCTCTCTATGGCATCGGACAGCGCACGGAGATTGTTGGAATAATCGTCCAATGCTTGGGATAACGCCTCGTGATTGAGTTGCATGATACGCCACCATAAATCCGGGTTGGCTGCTGCTATGCGCGTGAAATCGCGGAAGCCGCCGCCGGTCAGTGGCAGATGCTGGTCTGTCACCTGGCCCATGAATGCAAAGGCGAGCAAATGCGGCAGGTGGCTGGTGACCGCCAATGCCGCGTCATGTTCGTCGGGACTCATTCGGACGACGGAAGCACCCACAGCTTCCCAAAAACTGGCACAGGTTTGCTCCGCCACCGACGCCGTCGTCGCCAATGGCGTCAACACCACGGTGCAACCGTCGAATAAGTCGCCGTCAGCCGCTTGGGGACCGCTTCTTTCTGATCCGCTGATGGGATGACAGGGAACAAAGTGTGACGCTGTGCTCTGGGTGACCTCGACCGCTTTGACAATAGGGCCTTTGACGCTGCCCACATCGAATATGGGGGCAGCATGATCGGCAAGCGTTATCACCCACGGGGCAACCAAATCACTGGGCACGCACAGGGCGATCAGGTCTGCGTCCGCGGGCACCTCTGAGACCACCGTGTCCACTACCCCGTTTTTCACCGCCCACAATGCAGAGTCTGCATTTGGCTCAATACCGACGATGCGCTCGACCAGGCCTCGCTCCTTGGCGGCCTTACCAATGGAGCCACCGATCAAGCCCACACCAACGATGGCTAGCGTGCCGAGCTTCACGATCAGGACTCGGCCTGAGGGGTCGACTTTGGCCGGGCGTGGGAGCCAACCTTGGCTAACACGGATAGAAATCGCTCGTTCTCTGATTCGAGACCAATGCTGACCCGCACATGATTGGGCAGACCGTATTCCGCAATAGCGCGAACAATGACACCCTCTTGCAGCATGCGTTGAAACAAATCGTGACCGGGCTCTGCGCTGTCGAAAGCCACAAAATTACCGGCAGACGGAATGAAGTCATAACCCAGACGGGTTAAACCCTCAGTCATCTGCACCATTCCCGCAAGATTTAGCGCCACGCTTTCGTTTACGTAGTCGTCGTCTTCCAGTGCGGCCAAGGACGCTGCCATGGCCAAACTGTTGACGTTGAACGGCTGTCGGGCACGATTCAACAGGTCGGCAAAGGCCGGGCTTGAAGCCCCGTAACCAAAGCGGACTGCCGCTAGGCCGTACACTTTGGAGAAGGTTCGAGTCACGATCAAATTGGGAAACTGGGCCAACAACGTGGCACCATTGAGATGATCGTCGTCTTCCACATATTCCAAGTAGGCCTCGTCTAGTACCACCCACACATGCTCAGGCACCGCCTGCAAGAACGGCAGCAATTCACTGCCCGGTGTGCGGGTACCGGTGGGATTATTGGGGTTTGCAATAAAAATCAGCCGAGTGGCGTCTGTTACCGCTTCCAGCATACCAGCCAGATCCGCACCATAGTTTTTGGCTGGAACGGTAACCAAATCACCGCCGCAACAGGTCACAGCAAGCCGATAAACCACAAAACTGTGTTCGGCAATAATCGCCTGAGCGCCAGGCTCGAGCACCACACGAGCAATCAGATCTAACACATCGTTAGACCCGTTACCCAAGGTGAGTTGGTTTGCATCGACACCGATTTTTTCCGACAAGCGTGCCTTCAACGCAAAGCCACCGCCATCCGGGTAGCGGGACAGTTCAGTCGCCGCTTCAGCAATAGCCTGCTGCACTTTCGCACCGGGGCCTCTGGGGTTTTCGTTACTGGCAAGCTTAACGATGTCGTTAATACCCAGCTCCCGTGCTACTTCGTCTACGGGCTTGCCGGGTTTGTAGGGACTGAGTCCTGCAATACGAGGATTAATGGATTGGTTTTGCATTGTCACTCCTGCCCGCTTGCTTTCGGATAAGAACCCAACACCCGCACTTCTAGGGCAATATCCTTAACGTCTTTCAGAGCGGCATCGGCTTCGGCCTGGGATTCGTGCCCATCAAAATCAATGAAAAAGACATAGGACCAATCGCCGGACCTGGCCGGTCGTGTCTCAATGCGCGTTAGGCCAATCTGGTTGGCTTGAAACGGCGACAGCACCCGCAACAGGGCGCCCGGCTCGTTTTTCACCGATACCAATATCGACGTTTTGTCGTCACCACTCGGGCCAACGTATTGCCGTCCCAGTACCAAAAACCGCGTTTTGTTGTGTGGATTGTCTTCTATGCGTGTGGCCAATACCCGAAGATCGTAGCGATCCGCAGCCATCTCACCAGCGACGGCCAGCAAACTGGGGTCTGCGGCCGCTTGCTTGGCCGCTTCTGCATTGCTGGCCACCGCCGTTCGCGGCACCCCCGGATAATGCTGATCGAGCCACGCACGACACTGCGCCAAGCTTTGCGCATGAGATACGATTTTGCTCACCTGATGATCTGGCGCGGCTTCCTTTGCGCGCATCAGCGCGTGGTGAATCGGCAGTTCCACCTCGGCGCAAACCCGAGCGTTCGTGTTGAGCAGGCAGTCTAACGTGAGATTGACCATGCCTTCCGTGGAATTTTCCACAGGCACCACACCGTAATCGCAGACACCAGACTCCACTTCTCTGAAGACTTCATCAATCGACGCCATGGGTAATGTCTGCACAAAGTGTCCAAACTGCTTCAGCGTAGCGGCTTCGGTATAGGTGCCCTGAGGACCAAAATAAGCAACGCTCATGGGGGTTTCCAACCCCAAGCAGCAGGCCGTTATTTCCCGAAACAACGTCTCAACATCGGCGTTAGACAACGGCCCGGGATTTTGCTCCGTGAGTCGGCGCAGGATTTGGGCAACCCGTTCGGGCCGATAAAATACCGTCGCTTCTTGATCCGCCGCCGGCTGTTGCTCCTTGATCTTGCCTACTTCCAGCGCGCATTGGGCACGCTCATTCAGCAAAGTCAGCAGTTGCTCGTCCAGCGCGTCGATCCGTTCGCGCAAAGGCTTTAACAGGTCATCATCCGCGCTCATTTTCGAATTCGCTCATGAAAGTTACCAACGCTTGCACCGATTCCAAGGGAACGGCGTTATAAATACTTGCCCGCATACCGCCTACACTGCGGTGCCCCTTCAAGTTAAACATGCCCCGGGCTTCCGCCTGAGCCAAAAACTCCCCGTCCAGCGCATCATCCGCCAGGGTAAAGGGTACATTCATTGCGCTTCGATCAGCTTTCGCCACCGGGGAACTGTAAAAATTGCTGCTGTCGATGGCGTGATACAACAGGTCGGCTTTTGCCTGATTCTTTTCCGCCATGCCAGCGAGGCCACCGTTGGCTTTCACCCACTGAAAAACCAGCCCAGCCAAGTACCACGAATAAGTGGGGGGTGTATTCGACATCGAGTCGGCATCCGCCTGTACAGCGTAATCTAGAAACGTGGGCGTGATGGAGCGTGCTGAACCGCACAGGTCCTTGCGGACCATGATCACCGTCAGCCCGGCGGGACCAATGTTCTTCTGCGCGCCGGCATAAATCAGACCGAACTGATCAACATTCACCGGACGAGACAAAATATCCGACGACATATCAGCGACTAAGGTTGCGTGTTCGGGAAAATCTTTGAACTGCACACCACCAATGGTTTCGTTCGAGCACACATGCAAGAGTTTCGCACCATCGCTGAGTTGCCAGTCAGCAACGGCCGGTATGTGATCGTAATTGGTTGCACTGCTGGAGGCCGCCACGTTGACGTTGCAATACTTGCCGGCTTCTTTGATCGCTTTCTTGGACCACGCCCCCGTATCGATGAAGTCGATGGTGTCATCGGCTTGGGTCAAATTCAGTGGAATACCCGCAAATTGTCCCGTGGCCCCGCCCTGCAAAAACAACACATGGTAGTCATCGGAAACGGCAAACAAATCGCGCAAGTCTTGTTCTGCCTGCGCTGCAATACCGACAAAGGTCTTACTGCGATGGCTCATTTCCATCACTGACATGCCGCTACCTTCGTAGTCGAGCATTTCCTCCGACGCTTGGGCCAACACGTCCGTTGGCAACGCTGCCGGGCCTGCAGAAAAATTATGGGTTCTTGCCATGGGTCTCGATACTCCAGTTATTGGCTCAAATTCGCGCAACGGGCCCAGTCCGGCTCAGCGCCCGGACAAGACCCCTTAGACTAGTCGTCTCCGTTTTCTTCCGGCGACTCTTCTTGCTCTTCAATACGGCTCACGCTGTTCAGCATTTCTTCATTTCGCAGCTTGATCAGGCGCACGCCTTGGGTGTTACGACCGAGCACAGAAACTTCGTCACCCTTGGTTCTTACCAAGGTGCCCATATCCGAGATCAACATGAGTTCATCGCCGTCAAACACCTGAATCGCGCCGACCAATGCACCATTGCGGTCACTGGTTTGCATGGCGATCACGCCTTGGGCACCGCGCCCGCGCAGCGGGAAGTCTTCCAGCGTGGTGCGTTTACCATAGCCATTTGCACTCGCCGTCAGCAGATAGCCGTCCGCCGCGGGAATGATCAACGAGATCAGTGTATGCCCCGCACCCAGCTTGATACCGCGCACGCCCTTGGCGCTGCGCCCCATGGCCCGGACATCGGACTCCTTGAAACGCGTGGCTTTGCCAGAGCTTGCACAAAGCAAAATATCGCAGCCCCCATCGGTAATCGCCGCACCGACTAGGGTGTTATCGTCCTCTAAGTCCAGCGCAATCAGGCCACTGTTTCGTGGCCGGGAGAATTGTTCCAGCGGTGTCTTTTTAACCGTGCCATTGGCTGTCGCCATGAAAACGAAGTGATCTGACGTGTATTCTTTGATGGGCAGCACGGCGGTAATTCGCTCGCCGCTGTCCAAGGGCAACAAATTGACCATGGGACGACCCTTGGCTCCTCGGCTGCCTTGCGGTATCGCGAAAACGCGCAGCCAGTACACCTTTCCTACATTGGAAAAACACAGCAAGGTGTCGTGAGAGTGCGCCACGACCATGTGCTCGACAAAATCTTCGTCTTTAACTGCTGTCGCCGCCTTGCCTCGCCCACCGCGACGTTGGGCTTGGTAGCTGTCGAGAGGCTGAGTTTTTGCGTAGCCCTGATGAGAAATCGTGACCACCAAGTCCTCTTCGTTGATCAGATCTTCATCCGACAAATCGAGCTGACTGCTCACGATATCGGTACGGCGATCGTCGCCATAACTGTCGCGTACTTCCTCTAACTCGCCACGCACGACAGACACGAGCCTTTCGTGGGAGCCCAAAATATCCAGCAGGTCGGCGATTTCATCCAGAACGCCCTGGTAATCCTCCATCAGCTTGCCCTGCTCAAGCGCAGTCAAACGATGCAGTCGAATCTCCAGAATCGCCTGAGCTTGTTCCTCCGTCAGACGGTAACGCTTGTCGACGAAGCCGAAGTCCTCAGACAAGCCTTCTGGGCGGCACGCATCGCTGCCAACGCGGCTCAACAAATCGAACAAAGCTTCCGCTTCCCAGCGACGCTCCATCAGCGCCACGCGGGCGTCGGCGGCGGAAGGCGAACTTTTAATCAGTTCGATGACGGCATCAATATTCGCCAAGGCCACCGCTTGGCCTTCTAAAATATGCCCACGCTGACGAGCGCGACGCAGCAAATACAGGGTTCGCCGCGTGACAACTTCTTGCCTATGCAACAAGAACGCCTCAAGCATCTCCTTCAGATTGAGCAGTTTTGGCTGTCCTTGCACCAAAGCCACACAGTTGATCCCGAAGACACTTTGCAGCTGGGTCTGCGAGTAGAGGTTATTCAAGATCACTTCACCGGATTCACCGCGACGCACTTCGATAACAACCCGCAAACCGTCTTTGTCCGACTCATCCCGCAGCTCACTGATACCTTCAATGCGCTTTTCTTTCACCAACTCGGCAATCTTCTCAATCAACCGTGCCTTGTTCAGCTGGAACGGGATCTCGGTGATGATGATTTTTTCACGGCCCTTCGCGTCAGTCTCCACTTCGGCTCTACCCCGCACGTAGATGCGGCCGCGACCGGTGCGATAGGCCTGCACGATACCCGCGCGTCCGTTGATGATGCCGCCGGTAGGGAAGTCTGGGCCTTGAATATGCTCCATCAGACCATCAATCGTGATGTCTTGATCTTCCAACACCGCCAAACAGGCGTTCACGACTTCGGTGAGGTTATGCGGCGGAATATTGGTCGCCATACCGACCGCAATACCCGAACTACCGTTAACCAACAGATTGGGCACCCGAGTCGGCAGCACTTCGGGCATCGTCAAGGAATCGTCGTAGTTGTTAACGAATTCGACGGTATCCTTATCCAAATCCGCGAGCAGTTCTGACGCCATTTTTGCCATACGCACTTCGGTATAACGCATAGCAGCCGGCGGATCCGCATCAATGGAGCCGAAGTTCCCCTGCCCGTCCACCAGCAAGTAACGCATGGAAAAGTCCTGCGCCATCCGCACTACCGTGTCATAAACCGCGGTATCGCCATGCGGGTGGTATTTACCGATCACGTCACCGACCACTCGGGCCGACTTTACGTAGGGACGGTTATAGGTGTTATTGAGCTCGTTCATCGCAAACAACACACGCTTGTGTACGGGCTTCAGACCGTCTCGAACGTCCGGCAAGGCGCGCCCAACGATGACGCTCATGGCGTAATCAAGGTAGGACTGACGTAATTCGTCTTCGATGTTTACCGGCTGAATATCCTGGGGATCTGGGGGCGTAATTTCTGACATAAAAAGCGGGTTTTCGACCAACAAAAGTAATCGTACATGCTAACACAACACCATCTGATAAGGGTGATTTGTCTACGGGCCGAAAGGGGTCGAATGAGGCACTGTGATCCCCCTGATTCGGGCTGACGCGCCGACAGGAAAACGCCGCAACCTCGTCTCTAACACGACGCGGTATCGCTCACTCGCCGAGCATCTCCGGGGCTCTTGCATAGGGCAGATGACCCGATTTTATCCACAATTTAGCACCCCCGACGCCCGCACGCGCCATCAACGCCTCACCCTCTGGCAGGCGCAGCCATCCGTGTTTGCTCAGTGCGTTATTGGCCACGGCAACGGAACCCTCAATGACCAGCATTTCGATGCCGCCCAGGTCTTCCACAACCAACGTCACCCCAGCATCAAGATGGCGATAGGTCACGACTTCTCGCGCGTCTTCATGGAGTGTCGCCGTTGCGATGCCATCAACCGGCGCGGCCAATTCGTCGACCATGAGCTTATGGAACTGGTTGCGGTCGTTGGGATCGAACTGCCAGAGTTTGACAAATATCGTGCAGCCGGTCGCTGATCCCGGCGTGTGCGCAGTGGTTGGCGGATTACGCACATAGGTGCCCGTTGGAAAGTCACCGTACTCATCCTGAAACACGCCGTCGAGCACGACAAATTCTTCACCACCCGCGTGGGTGTGTGCAGAGAATCGACTGCCCGGTGCGTAGCGTACGATGCTGGTCGCTCTGGCCACCTCACCACCGATCCTGTCCAACATGCGCCGATCAACACCCGCCATCGGCGACGGCGTCCAAGCCAACTGTTCTGCATGAACCAGCGCGGTCGAGGAAAAATCCGAATTGATTTGCATGACGCTCTCCCTGTTGATTGGGTACCGGCAAGAACACGATACTAGGGGCAGCGTCGAACATAAGACAATCGGTGACCGAGTAGCCGTTCACAAAATCCCGTCCGATACTCCAAGCGACGCTCGCTCGCCGCTCTACCACTGGGCGGGCACACCGCTATACTCTGCTGATGACACCTATCGACTTACTGATCAATCCCCACAGCATCCTACAAAGCACGCTGCCCGCGGAAGGCGGGCCGCCAGGCGTCAGCGCCCTATCCGGTATGGGACTCGCGATACAGGAACGCCATATCATCGCCCTTGATACACCGGCAAACCTCAGCGCCCAATATCAACCCCGTGAGACTCTGGATCTGCCCAACCATCTGCTGATCCCCGGACTGATCAATACCCAATGTCATGCACTGGGCATCGTCTCTCGGGGCCGTGCCGCCCCGTCAGACGTGTTCGCCGCGCCCTTGGCCCTTGAGCCAGACGGCAACCCCGAGGCTTTCTCCGGCGATGAGCTGTTCGCTGCCGCGCAATTGGCGTTTACCGAAATGATGCTGGCGGGAACGACCACCTGCGCCGATTTATCGCCGTTTAGCGAAATTGTCGCAAAGGCCGCGGAAGCGGTGGGCATACACGCCCAAATCAGCGTGCCGGTCACAGACGAAGCCAATGCCTGGGCTGACAGCGCACAGCAGGGATTGGAGCGAGCACTTGCCCTGCACGATACCTACGCCCGCCATCCTCGCATTGGCATCGCTCTGGGCCTGCCGAACCTGGCACATATCGACCGTGACACCTTGGTTAAGGTAGCCATGTACGCCGAGGAACTTGGCCTGGCCGTGCAGGTATTGCTACACCCAACCCCGGCACATGCCTTGGCCATTGAGGGACGTCATGGCTGCAGTGGTATCGCGCTACTGGAAAACGTCGGGCTACTGGGACCCAACCTACAGGCCGTGCACGTGAACGCACTGGACGACAGCGATGTCGAGCTGTTGCGGCGTTATCGCGTCGGGCTGGTACGCTGCCATCACCCCTTCGAACACCAAATGCGTCACTGGACGTGGATGAATCGCGAACAGTCCGTCGCCTTGGGCACCGGTGGTTACGGGCTGAACTACTACGCAGACCCCTTCAAAAGCATTGCCGCCCACGGCGTGTCAGGCCTTTATCACGCCACCCAAGGTGCAGCCCAAGTGATGGGGCTCGAGGAAAACATTGGTACCCTAGCCGCCGGCAAACTCGCAGATGTGGTCGCCCTAGACCTGCGCGTACTGGACGCACGAATTCATGCCGATGCGGTGAGCGTCGATCTACCACAGTTGCTCACGCTCGGACGGGGCAATCAGGCGGTCACCGATGTCTGGGTAGCCGGTGTCAGGCGCGTCAATGGCAGGCAACTCGTCGACTGAGAGGACCGAGAAGCCTTCAGACCGTGAGTGCAAGCTAACCGCCGCGCAGTTCCTCAGCGTGAAATGGAAAGTCAGAGACTGCCAACGCAGCGTCTCGAGCGGCAGAATCTGTTGAAAACTTCCCACGCTGCCCATCAGGTAGGCCCGTCGCTATCTGAGCCATCACCTGATCCCCATAGGCATCCAACTCGGCACGGCGCGCCTTACCCCCCACAGAGGCCTGCGGGGGAGCCATCGCCGGATGGAATTGGATTTTCACCCCGCGCCTTGGCCCGCCCAACAAATCCTCCGCTCCGGTAATACTGATGGGCACGACGCTGGCCTGACTTTGCAGCGCGATGTACGCAAGCCCGGGCCGCGCCGGTCGCAGCAGACTGGCCCAACTGCCGCCTTCGGGGAAAATACCCAGCACGCCATCTTGCGCCAAGACACTCAACGACTGCTTGAACGTGGATCGACTGAAGCCGCCGCGATACGCACGGATGAAACCCCACAGCTGAGGAATCATACGCGCCCACAGCGGAGAGTTTGGCCGGTTGGCACCACCGATAAACTCCACCATGCGAGGACTGGCGTAAAGCACTAAGGGTGGGTCGACAAAATTGAAATGGTTCGCCGCCAAAATGATCGGGCCGGATGCCGGCACATGTTCAGTGCCGACGACTTCCAGATCGCCGAATATACGAATCAACCGGCCGGTTGCCGCCCGCAGCACAGCACGAGCGGCCCGCCTGCGTGGGTATTTCATGTGGTTCTTCGAGCCCATCGACACACGCTAACGGGGACAGGGCCGAATGGCAAAGCGATATCACCTCAGGGGTCAGGGTGAGCCCGTGCGTGCTTTACCCGTCCTAAGCAGTGGTCGGTCTAGACGCTTCCCAGTCTCAGTCGCTTGACATGGATGGTGGGCGCGCTTGGATGAACCGAAATGCCGACAAAACCCCCGGCTTGATTCAGCGGATGGGTTTCGACATCCAGCCCCTGCACGTGTTGGATCTCCAGCACGGTATACCGGCGGCGATACAGCCACGTGCGATTTTCAATCGCGGTAAGATCCGGATCGGGAGGCGTCTCTTGCGTGAACCCATAGAAGTAGAGTGTGAATCCGTAGGGCTCTACTGGCTGCACGCCGAGTGGTGTCATGCCCGCCGCCAGCAGGTCTGGTTCGACGCTCGCAATGTCTGCGGTCCGCAAGGTCAGCAAACTGATGTGCGGCCCGCCCCCCAGCAGAGTTTTGTCCACGGACTGACTCGGGCGATCACCCTGAAACCAGTGTTCAATCAACTCGACGGTAAAACCTTCTGGATCGGTTACGTGGGCGAGATAGCCCACATCACGGAACTGGTGAGGTACTGAAACCCGGGCACCCCTCGCCACAAGCTGCTGGTACGCCAGTTCAATGTTGGGCACTGAAACGGCGATTTTCCAATACAGATCCGAGGGTTGAGGCCGGTAGGAAGTTTCAGACTGCACGAACCTTAGGTTCATCTCGCGGTCACTGTATCCCAGACCGCCGCTGTCTTGGGTCGCCATACCCAAAACACGCCGATAGAACCCGCGCTGGGCATCAGGGCGCAGAGCCCGAAGCGCGAGAATGTGGAGCTTTGACATGTTCGCCTTATGGATCTCAGCTGAAACTGTTAACGTACATGGCGTACCAGCCACTTTCTCGACGCAGCTACCGATGCTTGATGTCGGTCACACTGCGACTGTGAATCATCGATTAGCCGGCACTCTCTGCACTTACCGAACGTCCGAATGTGGGTGGCCAACCGGCCAAAACCCTGAGCAACCGACGCATCAATCCAGCACCCTCGGGCCTTCGAAGGTAGACTAGCCGTTGTTAGCCATCGCCTCACTGAGCTTGTAATTTGGACGATCAGTGATTTAACTGCGCGGCCTGTAACGGAGACTTTCATGACCGAGCGCGACAACGTAGATCCAGAAGAGATTGAAAAGTTCAATGAGCTGGCTCATCGCTGGTGGGACCCCGAAGGCGACTTCAAACCCCTCCACGACATCAATCCGTGCCGTCTGAGCTACATTCAAGACAAAGCCGCCCTAGCCGCTGGCCCAACACTGGATGTGGGTTGCGGTGGCGGCATTTTGGCGGAGTCCATTGCACGCTTGGGCCACGACACCACAGGCATCGACATGGCAGAGAAAGCCCTGGGCGTTGCCAAACTCCACGCCCTCGAAGATGACGTGCCCGTTCGCTACGAAGCCAGCACCGCCGAGCACTATGCGCGGTCAAATGCCGAACACTTTCGCACGGTGACCTGTCTGGAAATGTTGGAACACGTGACCGACTTCGGCGAGACCGTCAAAGCCTGTGCCGCCCTAGCCCAGCCCGGCGGTGATTTGTTCTTCTCCACCATCAACCGCAATCCCAAGGCCTATGTGCTCCTGATCTTGGGTGCGGAATACGTGCTGAACATGCTGCCCCGAGGCACCCACGAATACAGTAAGTTCATCAAACCGTCGGAATTGGCCAATGCCATCCGCGCTGCGGGTTTGGAACTGCAGGAAATTCGCGGCATGAGCTATAACCCAGTAACGCGTAAGGCGGCCCTGAACGACAACACGTCGGCCAACTACATTGTGCATGCAAAAAAGCCCATCGCCGTCTAATACACCCTCACCGTCCATCGATCAGCGAATCACACCAACTATGAATCCATCACCCGACACCATTGCCGAACACCTAAACCACTATCCAGAGCTTGCGGAGCAGGCCAAAGACTGGAGACATCACTTCGCAACCGATGCGCTGAGCGGCAAGGTCATATTGATCACCGGTGCCGGCGATGGCCTCGGTGCCGCCACAGCCAAAACCTACGCAAGCTTTGGTGCCACCGTGATACTGCTTGGAAAAACACGAGAAAAGCTGGAAGCGGTCAACGATTGGATCAGCAAAAACACATCGACTCAGCCTGTCATCGTGCCCTGTGATCTGGAGACTCTGGATCTGGAGACCGCGGGCAACTTGGCGGATTCCATTGGCGACGCCTTCGGCACCTTGGACGGCATCGTTCACCATGCCTCGCGTCTGGGGCCGCGAGCACCGCTGGCCCACTATCCAAACGATGAGTGGCAGAAGGTAATGCAAATCAATGTGAACGCTGTATTTCTGCTGAATCACGCCCTGTTTAGCCTCTTGGACGCAAGCAATCGGGCCTGTGTTATTCACACATCGTCCAGCGTTGGACGTGAAGGCCGCGCCTATTGGGGTGCCTATGCGGCATCAAAGTTCGCTCTGGAGGGGCTGAGTCAAGTGTTGGCAGACGAAACGGAAGTCGCTGGCCGCATCAAGGTGTTCAGCGTCAACCCCGGAGGCACGCGTACCGCCATGCGTCGCGACGCCTATCCACTGGAAGATCCCCTCTCACTGCCCACCCCCGAGGCTCGTATGGAGTTGTTTTTACTGTTGCAAAGCCCGGTAGACGAAGGCGGTGAGACGGTGGAATTTGTGACAGGACAGCAACTGGATTGCCGGGACTGGCAAGGCAACGTACAGCGCGCTTAAGCGGCTAGCCTTCCTTAGCTCGGCGTGATTGCTTCTCCAGCTTCGGATAGGGAATCAAGCAACTGGTCTTGGCCACTTTGGAACGTTTGACCTTTTGCAGCGATCCCTGGGCTCGGGCCAAACCAAGCATCTTGTAGAGCGCCTTTAAATCATCGGTATCCATAGATGCCCAATGGCCTACGGTCAACCACGACGGCAAAATGACGGGCCCGTAGCGCACGCGCTTGAGACGGCTTACCGTACAGCCCGCACTATCGAACAAACGCCGCACCTCACGGTTTCGACCCTCCAGCAGTGCCACGTGATACCAGAAATTCGATTCACTGCCGTTGTAAAAACGGATGTCGCTGAAGCGCATGGTTTCACCTTCGATCTCAACCCCGGCCTTGAGCTGCGCAATTTCATGATCTTCCAGTTTTTTGTTCACGCGCACGGCGTATTCGCGATCCAGACCCGTAGACGGGTGCATCATTCGATGCGCCAATGCCCCGTCGTTGGTCACCAACAGCAACCCCGTGGTTTGGATATCCAACCGGCCTACGCTAATCCAGCGTCCACCCTGCAGACGCGGAAGCTGTTCAAAAATCGTACTGCGCCCTTCCGGATCTCGGCGACTACAGACCAAGCCTGCCGCCTTGTTCAGCACCAGTACCTGAGGTACCTGCGCACCACCGGTTTCAATGGCTGTACCGTCAACGACGATTTCCTCGGCAGCAGTCACTCGCTGCCCCAAGTGGGCAACCTCGCCATTCACCGTGACACGACCGGCAGCGATCAGTTCTTCGATCTGCCGACGCGATCCGCGACCGCTCGCTGCGATGACTTTCTGCAGTTTTTGCGATTCGTCCGACGCGGGCTTGGACGTACTCTTGGTGTTATCTGGCTGCCTTGGCCTCATGAGTGGGTCTCTGGCTCCGCATCGCCGGTGGCCTCTGTTTGTGAGCTTTCAGCGAGTAGGTGTTCGGTGGCCAAGGCTTCTTCAGCCGGCGCGTCCATCCCTTCAGCCTCAGAAGCAGCCACCTCGTGAACGACAGTGCCATCGGGGGGGGTTTCGCCAGACGCTGGATCTGCGGCGGCATCAGACGTTTCTGATGGGGCCGCATCATCGGTCTGCCCGGCGTTGTCGTCGGCCACCAAGGTTGGTTCGATCATCGCTTTGATTTCTTCCAGCGGCGGCAGCTCTTCAAGCTTGTTCAGATTGAAGTAGTCCAAAAATGCCTTGGTGGTGCCGTACATGGACGGTCGGCCCGGTGCTTCGCGCTGGCCGACCACTCGAATCCAGTCGCGTTCGAGCAACGTTCGCATAATGTTTTGACTGACGCTGACGCCACGAACTTGCTCAATATCACCCCGAGTGACCGGCTGTTTATAGGCGACCAAGGCCAGAGTCTCGAGCAGCGCACGGGTATAGCGCGGCGGTTTTTCTTCCCACAAACGGCTAACCCACGGGCTGAGGTCTTGTCGTGTTTGGTAGCGGTAACCGGAGGACACTTTTTGCAGGGTCACGCCGCGACCGTCACAGGCATCCTGCAGCGTTTCTAGGGCGGTACGTATCTGCTTACGCCCCTCTTCTTCGTCCAGCTCACCCAGGGTGAACAGCCGAAACAAGTTGTCGACGGTCAGCGGGCCCTCTGAAGCCAACAAAGCAGCTTCGATAATTTGGGCAATGGTCTCGGGCGCCATGGCCTGAGCACCTATATTTTGATCGCGCTCTACCTCGGTAGCGGGTGTTGTATTTTTTGCGTCTGGGGCCTGTTCTTCAGCCATCAAGAGCTCTCCGGTCGTATTTCTTCGTCTGATTCGGTACCTGACGATTCAGCAAATGCCTCTTCCGGGGACGGCCCACCGTACTGTGCATCCAGGTCAACGTTGTCGCGAATACCCTGTTTGGCGTTTTTTCCGACTCGTACATGAATGGGTGCAAACGGCTCTGCCTGCACAAAATCCACCAAGGATTCGCGAATCAACTCCATGATGGCGAGAAAGGTCACGACGACGCCCAGCCGACCCTCTTCCGCCAAAAACAATTCATTGAAGCCGATAAACCCTTCGCCCCGGTTCACACGAGACAAAATGTCACCCATACGTTCGCGCACGGACAGGGGCTCGAACTTCACCTCGTGTTTGGTGAACAGCTCGGCTCGCCGCAGCACTTGGGACAGCGACAAAAGCACTTCGCGCAAATCCACATCGGGCTCGCCATGCTGACGCACCAGTTTGGGTTTACTGGCACCGGCAACGAACAGATCTCGTTCGATGCGAGGCAACGCGTTCAAATCTTCCGCTGCGGTCTTTACCTGCTCGTATTCCTGCAAACGCCGGATCAGTTCCGATCGTGGGTCGTCCTCATCTTCAAATTCTTCGGGACGTGGCAGAAGCATGCGGGATTTAATTTCAGCCAGCATGGCGGCCATCAGCAAATATTCAGCCGCCAGTTCCAGCTGAAGAGCCTGCATCAGTTCGATGTAGCTCATGTACTGAGCCGTAATCACCGACACCTGCACCTGCAAAATATCGAGATTCTGACGACGTATCAGGTACAACAACAGATCCAAGGGCCCTTCGAAGGTTTCAAGAAACACTTCCAACGCTTCCGGTGGAATATAGAGGTCCTTGGGGAGTTGCTGAATTTCCTCGCCGGCCACCAAGGCGATGGTTTCTTGATTGATCGCCCGTGCCTCACTGAGTTTGCTCGGCTGAGCCTGGGCGTTATCCATACCGCACTTCCTGACCGTTGATTTCACCGCTCATTACCGGCCTCCAATGCCAACCGCAGCCTTCACTTCTTCCATGGTCTCACGTGCAACAGCACGCGCTTTCTCAGAGCCCTCAGCAATCACTGCGTGGACCAGATCCGGATCGTCCTCAAATTGCACCGCACGCTGACGAATGATCTCTTGCTCGCTATTGATGGAATCAATCAAGGGTTGCTTGCAGTCAACGCAGCCGATGCCGGCGGTTTTACACCCCTCTGTGGCCCACTGACGTACGTCGTCATCGCTATAAACTTCATGCAGGGCAAATACCGGACAATTGTCAGGATTACCCGGATCGTTACGCCGTACTCGGGCTGGGTCTGTCTGCATGGTCCGTATCTTACTTTCCACGGATGCGGGATCTTCCCGCAAACCGATGGTGTTGTTGTAAGACTTCGACATCTTCTCGCCGTCCAAGCCCGGCATTTTTGACTGCTCCGCCAGCATGGACTGCGGTTCCGGCAAAATGATGCGACCACTGCCTTCCAAGTAACCGAACAACCGCTCGGTGTCGCCGATTGACAGATTCTGCTGCTCCGCCAGCAAGGCACGAGCCCGTTCCAGGGCTTCGGCATCACCGCGCTCCTGATACTCTCGGCGCAGTTCAACGTAGAGACGGGCCGCTTTCTTACCCATCTTCTTCACCGCCGCTTCGGCCTGTTCTTCGAAACCCGGCTCTCGACCATAGACATGATTGAAGCGTCGGGCGATTTCGCGGGTGAGCTCAACATGAGCCACTTGGTCGGCACCCACCGGCACACGGCCCGCTCGATAGATCAATATGTCTGCAGCCTGCAGCAGGGGATAACCCAAGAAACCGTAAGTCGCCAAGTCTCGGTCATGGAGTTTCTGCTGTTGGTCCTTATAGGAGGGGACACGCTCCAACCACGCCAATGGCGCAATCATCGAGAGCATCAAATGAAGCTCAGCATGCTCGGGCACCTTGCTTTGCACGAACACCGTTGCCGCGCCGGGATTCACACCCGCGGCCAGCCAATCGACAACCGTTTCGAACGAAAACTGATCGATGGATTCCGAATGTTCGTAGTTGGTGGTCAGGGCATGATAATCCGCTACAAAAAAGAAGCACTCATACTCATGTTGCAACTGCACCCAATTGTTTAGCACGCCGTGTAAATGGCCTAAATGCAGACGGCCAGTGGGCCGCATCCCCGACACGATGCGTTGATTTGAATCGTTGCTACTCAAGCAAAGGTCCTTTTGTTTCTCCGATGCGCCAGTATAGAGACACATGACCTCCGATGGCAGGCATTTCGGGACACGAGTTCGCCTTCAGACATCCATTAACGCAGGATGCCCAAGCCCTGTCGGCTAACCTCGGGCTCGTCCCCGGTAAAGTCCACTATCGTCGACGATTCCGTAGCACCTATGCCACAGTCGAGAATCAGATCTACCCGTTTGGACAGCGCCTGCAGCATGTCTTGCGGGTCCTGCATGGGTCCTTCTTCTTCCGCCACATCGGGCAAACGCAGGGTCGTCGACAGGAGCGGCTCGCCCATCACTTCTAGCAGCCCTTGCGCCACCGGATGTTCCGGTACCCGCAGACCGATGGTTTTTTTCTTGGCATGCACCAAGCGTTTGGGCACTTCCTTAGTCGCCTGAAGCACAAAGGTGAAGGGCCCGGGGGTATTCCGCTTCAGGATGCGGTAGGCGCCATTTTCAACTTTGGCATAGCTACCCAGTTCGCTGAGATCACGGCAGATCAAGGCGAACTGATGATCCTTGGGCAAACGGCGCAGCGCCACCAGACGCTCCAGCGCGCTCTTGTCGCCAATATGGCAGGCCACGGCGTAACTGGTTTCCGTTGGATAAACCACCAACTGTCCCTGTTGTAGGGCTTTTGCTGCCATCTCCATCAAGCGTTTCTGTGGGTGGGTGGGGTGCACTGCCAAAAGCTGAGTCATCGCGTTTTCCTGAATGTCTGGCATCGACCGCGTTGCCGATGCTCCTATGCTACGAACCTGCAATCTTACCTTAGACTTAGCAAGCACTGGCGAGTGCGTTATCCTGACGTCTCGCCGCTTCCCGCTTTACGAGCTTTGACGTCGGAACTTGTGAGCTGCCATACATTTTTAAGCAACCCAACTACGGTTTTCGCATGCAACAACTTCTCGAATATTTCGCCGTTATCGCCTTTGTTGTGGTCTATTTTCTGACCAAGGACGTATTTTTGGCCACCGGTGTGCTACTTGCCGCCGTTGTTGCCCAAGTCGCCTTTTACAAGGTGACCAAGCGGCCGCTGAGCAATGAGTTAAAGATCACGTTCTGGGTCAGTTTGGTGCTGGGCGGTCTGACACTGCTGTTACGGGATGAAACCTTTATTCAATGGAAGCCCAGCATCGTCAGCTGGGCTATCGCGCTGGGCTTAGCTGGCGCCCAACTCTTTGCCGGTGTGTCTTTGCTGAAAAAGATGATGGGCGCTGCCCTGACGCTGGAGGACTCGGTCTGGCGCAACCTCACCTACGGCTGGGCAGTCGGCTTTGCCGCATCCGGCGCCATCAATCTGTGGGTCGTCAATAATTTCTCGATGGACGCGTGGGTGACGTTTAAGTTGTTCGGTCTGATGGGCCTGAACGTACTGTACGTCTTCCTCATGATGGCCTATCTGGTTGCCATCGGCGCGCTCAAGGAAGACGACACACTGGACGATGCCAACGTTGATTCCGCAAAGGAGAGCCAGCCATGATTGCGCTCAGCGTCAATCTGAACAAAATGGCCTTGCTGAGAAACTCACGAGACGGCGATCGACCCAGCGTTGTTGACGCCGCACATCAGGCCATCGCCCAAGGGGCGCTGGGGATCACTGTCCATCCTCGCCCAGACCAACGACACATTCGCCCCGACGATGTGTATGCTCTTGCCGAGCTGCTTACCAAGGACTACCCCCACATCGAATTCAACATTGAGGGCAATCCATTTGCCGGTGCCACACCTGCCGGCTACCCGGGATTTCGCCACCTAGTCGAAGTCACCAAGCCTCATCAGGTCACCTTAGTGCCAGACAGCGACGAGCAGCTGACATCAGATCACGGCTGGGATCTGGCTGTGCCGCAACCCGAGCTGCAAACGCAAATCGACGCTTACGCAGCCATGGGCTGTCGCGTCAGTCTATTCATGGATCCCGTGGTCGAACAAATGGCAGCAGCGAGCGCCATTGGCGCGCATCGCATCGAGTTCTACACCGGGCCGTATGCCGAAACCTACTGGGCTCACGGACCGGACGCGCCTCAAACTCAGCAATGTTTCGCTGAGTTTTGTCACGCTGCCGAAGCGGCGGCAGTTGCCGGTCTTGGGATCAACGCAGGCCATGATCTGGATCAAGAGAACCTACCGCTGTTTGCTACGCTGCCTGGGCTGCAAGAGGTATCCATCGGACACGCGATCATGTGCGAGTCCCTCCAGGACGGTTTTGCGCCAACCATCAATCGCTATGTGGAGATACTGAAATGACGACGAGTAAGCCGCGTTTCTTGGCGGGCCTTATTGCGCTCTTTTGGGCACTTTTACTGATCACACAATCCGTTGCCGCAGCAGACAAAGCGCCCGCGAAACGAACATACACAGAAAACCCACGTGTTCTGATCGAGACCACACAGGGCAACATTGAGCTTGAACTACTGCCGAAGTTCGCGCCAAAGCATGTGGACAATTTCCTCAACTTGGTAGAGCAGGAATTTTACCCTGGACTGGTTTTTCATCGGGTGATTCCCGGTTTTATGATCCAAGCCGGCGGTTACGACGCAGACATCAATTACCGTGAACACGAGGACATCACCGTACCAAACGAATCCTTCAACGGACTGAAGAACAGACGCGGCTCAGTTGCAGCAGCCCGGCGAGACGACCCGGATTCAGCCGATACGCAGTTTTTCATCAATGTGGCGAACAACGACTTTCTGGACGCCAAGCCCAATCAGCCTGGCTACACGGTCTTCGGTCGCGTCACTAACGGCTTTGACACCATCGAGCGTATCGAGCTAACCGATACCCATTTGCGCAAAGGCATGGCCGCAGTACCCGAGAACGCCATCGTCATTTTAGGTGTCAGTGTTCGACCATAATCGCGATAAAGCGACCACGGGCGTCGCTCCCGCTGCGAATTGATGTAGACTGTCGCCTTTTTTAAGGCCCCCTTTTAGCCATGCGAACCTTTCTTATCGCCCTAGCCAGCGCATTACTGCTGGCCTTTATCGTCATCCAGCTCAACGTTCTTCTTTTTGCCGACGATCAACTGACCACTCAACATCACCTGTCTTTGCTGGTGTTAACGGTCATCGCCCTGCTTGCCAATGGTCTGTTCAACGCGACGTTGGCATTACGCAATGCTCCCAGCCGAGGCCGTGGCCGTGGTCGCGAACGCAATCGAGACCGACGTAACGATCAACGGGGTGACAAGAACAACGGTCGCAACAGTGAAAAAACCGGCGATCGAAACGGATCACGCAGCAAACCAGCTAAGAACTCTGATGGCGAAGGCCGACGCCGACAAGACCGCAATGACAAGCCTCGAGGCGAGCGACGCGGACCCAAGAGCGCCGAAAGCACCGACGTTCGTGAAGATCGCGAACCCAAGTCTGCCGAAAGAAGCGCAGAGAAAGAGCGCACCCCAGACCCAATACCCGAGCCAGCCCCAGCCGATGCCGAACGCGGCAGCGTCAAATGGTTCAACCGAACCAAGGGATACGGGTTTATCGTGAGAGATTCCGGCGAGGAGATTTTCGTCCATCAGCGCTGTGTGGTCCCTCAAGCAGAGGGCCAGCGCGGTATCCTGCGTGACGGACAGGCGGTTTCATTCGTCGTCGTCGAACACGACAAAGGCGTTCAAGCCGACCGAGTCACCATCCTGGAAAGCTGAGATGCACATTCGCTCGTTGCTCTCTGAGCGTATCGAAGCCGCTTTTGCTCACTTAGGTCTTGAGGGCCAAGCACTGCTGCAGGCGGCAAGCCGCCCGGAATTCGGCGACTATCAAGCCAATGGCGTGATGGCTGCGGCCAAACGCGCGGGTCAAAACCCTCGCGAGGTTGCCCAACGGGTTATCGACGCCCTCGACTTGACCGATATCGCCGAAGACTTATCCATCGCGGGCCCGGGATTCATCAACATTACCTTGGCTCCGCAGTTTATTGCGCAGGCCAGCACCACACCCAAGCACAGCGCCGAAACGCACTGTGTTGTGGTGGATTATTCGGGCCCAAATCTGGCCAAGGAAATGCACGTCGGCCATCTACGCAGCACCATCATTGGTGATTGTATTGCGCGGGTACTGGAGACCCTGGGTCATAAGGTCATCCGGCAGAACCACGTTGGCGATTGGGGTACACAATTCGGCATGCTGCTCACCTTCATGGCAGAACAGGGCGCTGCCTCAGATTCTCTAGCGGATCTGGAGAACTTTTATCGGGAAGCCAAACAGCGTTTCGATGACGATGACGATTTTCAGGAACGCAGCCGCCGTGCGGTCGTACAGCTGCAGTCTGGCGACGCCGACATGCTGGTGCAGTGGCAAAAATTTATCGACATCTCCATGTCCCACTGCCAGGGGCTTTATGAGCGTCTGGGTATCGACCTTACGCCTGCGGATATTGATGGCGAAAGCTCGTATAACGACGACCTAAAAAACACCATCGACCACCTAGCCGAACAAGGATTGTTGACGGAATCCGACGGTGCCCAATGTGTCTTTTTAGACGAATTCAAAAGCAAGAAGGGCGAGCCGCAGCCGGTGATTGTGCAGAAGTCTGATGGCGGCTATTTGTATTCCACATCCGATCTTGCCTGCCTACGCCGCCGGATCGGCGACTTCAAAGCCGACCGAGTGCTCTACTTTGTCGACGCCCGACAGGCCCTGCATTTCAAACAGGTATTTGCCGTGGCCGCCGCTGCAGGCATCAGCAATTCCGCCGTCGAGTTGGTACATATGCCCTTTGGCACCATGCTCGGCAAAGACAACAAACCGTTCAAAACACGGCAAGGAGCCTTGGTTAAGCTAGCCGACCTGCTGGACGAGGCGGTGAAACGTGCAGAGCAGCTACTCAAGGACCGGGACGTTCAGGGCAAAAACCCTGACATCGACGATGCGGAGTTGGCAACCCTCGCCGAGACCATCGGCATCGGTGCGGTGAAGTACGCAGACCTATCCAAAAACCGCACCAGTGATTACGTCTTTGACTGGGATCAGATGCTCAGTTTCGACGGCAATACAGCCCCCTATCTGCTGTACGCCTACTCACGTACCCGCAGTATTTTTAGCCGCGGCGGCATCGACCCCAACACGCTACCCGAGACTGTGGTCAGTGTGGACGAGCCAGAGCGTCGACTGGCGGTGGCGATCGCCGGATACCAAGACCTGCTCGAACTGGTCGCACAAGAGGGCTACCCCCATCAGTTGTGCGCCTATCTCTATGATCTGGCCGGCCGCTTTACGCAATTCTACGAGCAGTGCCCTATTCTCTCGAGTGAGGACGACACTAAGATCCGCCGCCTCGCACTGACGAAACAAACAGGCGACGTACTTTCTAACGGGTTGCATCTGCTGGGAATCGGCGTCGCCGAACGCATGTAACCCGGCGACCTCGTGGCTGCTTCGCGGTAACCGGACAAGTCGAGTCACTCAAGGAGGCTTTATGTCAGGAATGTACCAAACACTCATATCTGCGGATGCACTGGCCGAACGACTGATACAAGACGCACCAACACGAGTGTTTGACTGTCGGGCCCGACTGGGCGAACCCGAACGGGGCGCAGCACTGTTTGCTGCGGGCCATATTGCAGGCGCCCTGCACGCGGATCTGGACATCCAGCTCGCCGACCAGCCCGGCCTGCAAGGGCGACACCCCTTACCGCCCTTCGACACCTGGCTGGCCCAGGCTCGCCGCTGGGGACTGACCGATGACGAGCAAGTTGTGGTCTACGATGACGCCGGTGGCCAAATGGCCGCACGGGCTTGGTGGATGTTTCGCTGGCTCGGTCACGAGGCGACCGCGGTCTTGGATGGCGGTTTGGATCAATGGCAGCAACCGTTGGCATCCGGACCCGGACACGAACCGAAGCCCAGCAGCTTTCTGCCGAAGCCACCGCTGACTCGCCTATGGCAGGTCGATGACGTCGTGGACAATCTGCAGACCGCTACGCATACCTTAGTAGACGCCCGCAGCGAGGTGCGTTTTCGCGGCGAACAGGAACCCATCGACCCCATCGCTGGCCATATACCCGGCGCGATGTGTTTGCCTTCCACGGAAA
The DNA here is from genome assembly GCA_002704225.1 of Gammaproteobacteria bacterium. Classification (GTDB taxonomy): domain Bacteria; phylum Pseudomonadota; class Gammaproteobacteria; order Pseudomonadales; family Azotimanducaceae; genus UBA4421. Next base: position 64,929 of record PAFU01000038.1, read on the forward strand.
ATCTCACTCAGGACAACTGCTTCAAATCAGCCGCCGACTTACGCGAACGATTTGCGCATGTAGCGTCGGACAACACCGTCTGCTATTGCGGCTCGGGCGTCACTGCCGCGCACAACGTGTTAGCCATGCGTATTGCCGGCCTACCGGAAGCCACACTGTATGCAGACTCCTGGAGCGGCTGGATCACGGACCGCACCAGACCGATCGCGCCAAACCCGACCAGTGATACGTGAAAGAATCCGCATGACGCCTCACCGCGAGTACATCGCACCGGCCCAGTTGGACTGGCAAGGCGCACAGCCTGTTTCCACCCAGTTTGACGACATCTATTTCAGCGCCGACGGCGAGCAAGAAGTGCAGCGCATATTCCTGCAGCCCAGCAAGGTGATTGAGCGAGCATTGGCCACAGAGCGCCCGTGGTTTACCATCGCCGAACTCGGCTTTGGCAGCGGCCTAAACTTCAGCGTCAGCGCAGACGAGATACTCGGTAAAACCGACAAGATCCTGCACTTCATCAGTATTGAAGCCCACCCGCTGACGCCAAACGACTGGCGCAGTGTGGCCGCCCTGCGCCCGCACTCGTCAACGGCTCAGGCCTTGGCTGAATCGCCGCCACCCTTGCTCACCGGATGGCACAGGCGATCCATGCATGAGGGGCGTATCCAACTCAGTGTGTTCCACGGTGATGTTGAAGACGGCCTACGCGATTTAGCCGACTTTCAGCAGCAGCCAGTGGACGCATGGTTTTTGGACGGTTTTACGCCAGCCAAGAATCCGCTCATGTGGCGAACCCGTGTGCTGGGCGAGGTTGCGCGCTTGAGTCGTCGCGGCACCACGGTAGCCACATTTACCTCCGCGGGCCAGATCCGCCGCGACCTCGCTGAACTGGGTTTTGCCATGACCAAGGTCGATCAACGGCCGTTCAAACGTACCAGTCTGTTAGGTGAATGTGTTCGCGAAGACGCACCCAACGACCGGCCCATGACGCCACCCCGCCGGATCAATGTTCTCGGTGCCGGCATTGCCGGAGCCAGTGTTGCCCGACAGCTGGCGGAACTGGGTGTAAGGGTTACCGTCTACGACGCTTCAGGCGTCGCCACTGGCGGTTCGAAGATGAGCGTCAGCGCCCTGCACGCGCGTCTGCTTGGCGACGAAAGCCCCGCAGCCGAATTCCGTGCGCGAGCCTTTCATCACGCCCAATCCGTACACAAGAACTACGAAGCATTTCGCCGCACCGGGGCACTGCAACTGGCACTCAATGACCAAGAGCTGAAAAAGCTGCAGCGCATTCAAGCGGTGTATCGGCCGAAGGATTCAGGCGATGTCGATAACGACTGGCTCAGCTATCTCCATTCCGCTGACTTGAACACCGATTCGCAGATCGAAGCCTTGGGTGGTCTGTACTTCAAAGGTGCTGGCCTGGTGGATCTGCCCTCGCTCTGCCACGCACTGCTGGATCACAGCCACATCGAGCTGGTCGCTGAGGCCAAGAAACCTGAGAAAGACGACGATTGGGTTATCGCATGCGGCACCAACAGCCGTGATTTCAGTCTGGGGATACCCTTGGAGATTGGCAGCGTGTGGGGCCAGCTGGACTGGATCAAACCCACGTCAGCGCACTTAACGGTGCCCATCGTCGGCAACGGCTATGCCATTCCCGATGAAGACGCCTGGGTCGTCGGCAGCAGCTACGAATATCGTCCCTGGGAACCCGCCCATGCCAGCGCGTACAACATCAATGCGAACCGTCGCTTTATTGGTGCCGGGGAGGTAACACCCTTGCATCACAAGCGGGCTGCCCGATGTGTCTCAAGCGATCGTGATCCCATCATCGGGCGCTTGAGCGAAAGGCGTTGGATCAGCACCGCGCACGGATCGCTGGGCACCAGCTCTGCGCCGCTGGCGGCAGCCATTATTGCCAGTGATCTGATGGGATGGGTTCCGCCGGTGTCCCGGCGGGTTCTTGCCTGCGTGGAGCCTAGGCGGTTCATCGAGCGTCAGGCGCGACGCGGGGTCAAACGTGTCGGCCCCGAATCGGACTGAAGGCGTGTTATGCGCCCTTGATAACCCGCACGTCGATCACGCTTTCGATGTCGCGAATCGCCTGCAGCAAACCTTCGTCTGGTGCTTCAGACAGATCGATCAGGTTATAGGCCAAATCGTCACGGCTCTTGTTGATCAGGTCGATTACGTTGATGTTGCGCTCGCCCAGTACCGCCGTCATCTGGCCTAACATGCCGGGCACGTTGTGGTTGCTGATGGCCACTCGGTAGCCGTCTACGGCTTCAAGGCTCACGGCTGGGAAATTGACCGAATTCACGATGCTGCCGGTCTCCAAGAACCGCATCAGCTGATTCGCTGCCATCACCGCGCAGTTCTCTTCGGCTTCGTCGGTGCTGGCTCCCAAATGAGGCGTCAGCATCACCCGTGGATGATCGATTAAGCCGGGTACCGGGAAGTCAGCGACGTAGCGACCCAAGTGCTCGCTTTCCAGCGAGGCCTTGAGCGCGGCCGCATCCACGATGGGCTGTCGCGCAAAGTTCAACAACACGCTACCGGGCTTGAACGCCTGCAGCGCTTCGGCATTGATCATGCCCTCGGTGGCGGGAATCTGTGGTACGTGCAGGGTGACGTAGTCCGCGCGCGCGAAGAGGCTGGGCAGGTTCTGCATACGCTCAACATCAGAGGGCAAACGCCAGGCCGCATCCACCGACAGAGCCGGGTCATAGCCCAACACATTCATACCCAAGTCCAAGGCCGCGCGAGCGACCATGGAACCGATCGCGCCGAGACCAACCACCCCGAGGGTTTTACCGATCAGTTCGCGACCTTTAAATTTCTTCTTTTCTGCTTCAACCAGCTTGTTGAGTTCCGCTTCGTCACTGACATTGGCCAAGGAACGCACGTATTGAATACCGCCGAAGACGTCTCGAGACGCCAACAGCATCGCGGTCAGAACCAGCTCTTTAACCGAGTTAGCGTTCGCTCCGGGCGTATTAAAAACGACGATACCTTCTTGGCTACAGGCCTCTACCGGAACGTTGTTCACGCCAGCGCCGGCTCGAGCCACGGCTCGCAGTCCTGGGGTCAATTCGTCAACGGAAAGCTTGTGGCTGCGCAGCAGCATGCCATCCGGGTTCTCTACATCGGGACCAACGGTGTAGTCGCCGGTAGCAAAGCGTTGCAGTCCAACCGGTGCGATCGCGTTATAGGTCTTGATTATGTACGGGTTATTTTTGTCCATGGGCCGAGCAATTTGTGAGGGAGCGGCACGTTAGGCATGCCCCCGTAAGATGTCAAGGTGAGGCGCGTTATGCCGATGACAAACTGTGGATTTCCGCGACCAGCTGGGCGGTCGCATTCGCCACTCCGTGCTCGGCCATCGCTGCGGCATAGGTCTCACCGTGCTGGGTCAGATTCGACAGCGCGGCGAGCATCCGCTCACCGGTCAAATCCGCTTCTTGGACCACCTCACTCCACCCCCGGCCCAACGCATATTCCGCATTGGCCAACTGATCTCCACGAGAGCCCCCAGCCGGTAAGGGCACCAACAAATTGGGCTTACCCAAAGCCACCCATTCGAAGAGCGCATTGGCACCGGCGCGAGAAATCACCACATCCGCGCAGGACAGCAGATCACCCCAGCCGGTATCGACAAACTCAAGCTGCACATAGCCCGGCTGGCTAACGTCCGAAGTCTTGCCGACACCACAGACATGCAGCACAAAGAATCGCTCTGTCAGCGCATCCAGATTATCCCGGATGATCCGATTCAGACCTTCCGCCCCGAGACTCCCTCCGGTGACCAGCAACACGCGTTGATCTGCATTGATGCCGTATTGATCTCGCGCTCGGTCTGCCTTTCCCGTCAACAGCGATTCACGCACCGGTGTACCCGTAACCACTTGCCGCCCTTTGAATTCGGAGAAGAAACCTGAGAACCGTGTGTCACTGAAACTGGTGCAAAGGGTTTTGATAAACGGCAGGCTCAGACGATTGGCCAAACCCGGTGTCAGATCCGATTCGTGGGCCACGACCGGAATTCGCAGCAGCCACGCAGCAAAGACAGGGGGCAAGGACACAAAGCCACCCTTGGAGAACAGGACGTCGGGCTTGATACGCAGCAGCAACACCAAGGACTCCACCACCGCCCAAGCGATACGAAACAAATCGCTCACGTTCTGAACAGAAAAGTAACGTCGAAGCTTGCCTGCCGAAATCCCGTGAAAGATCACGTGGCGATCACCAAGATAACCTTGCTCCAAACCACTGCGAGTCCCAATAAAGTGCACGGTATGCCCTTGCGCCAACAAGGCATCCGCCACCGGCAGCGCCGGAATGACGTGGCCCGCACTACCACCACCCGTGATGACAATGGGTTTGACCGTCGTTGATTCGGTCTGAGACGCTGATTGAGGATGGAATTCGCTCATGATGCCTTTGCTCAGTGTCAGGAAAGTAAAGCTAGTAACCCAGTACCGACTTCAATAACGGCACCGTCAGTAACCGCTTGTGTTGCAGCGTGGCCTGATCCAGCCGTTCAAGGTCAGCCAACAGCTGATCGATACCGCGCGGACCGCGGCGCAGCCAGTATTCCACAACGGCGTCGGTCAAATGATAACCCCGTCCATGGGCCCGGCGGCGCAAAACCTCGCACTTTTCCTCATCCGTCAGCGGTTGCAGCTGATGATGAGCCAGCGCGCGCAGGCGCGAATTCAAATCCGCCAAACCAAAGTCCAGCTGTCCAGCGCTTTGCCGGTGTGCGACGAGTATGCGTCTGTGCACCGCGCGATCACTGTCGTGCAGAGCGTTATACAACGCCATCAACACCTCTTCGGCCTCAGGGTCGTTCTGCAATCCTTCCACATGATCAACCGACACGGTCACCGAGAGGTCCAAGCCTTCACGCATTCGAGCAATCAGATCGTTTGCCAAGGCCGTAAATCGTTCGGGACTGAGTACACTAGCGTCCAGATAGGCCTGCAAATGTCCGGCTTCCGCAGAGGCCAAACAGCTGGCCTGTAGCAAATGGGATTTGCCGCAAACGTCTTCACCACAGAGCCAGAGCCCGGAAAATCCCGGGCCAAAAGACGCTAAGGCCTCGCACAGTTCACCATTATCGCCAACAACAAAATTCGCCAAACTGGGTTGGTGCGGCGCGTCGATGGGTAACACAGCCTGACCGCTCAAGAGTCCGTTTGCTCCGCATTCGCTTTGCCGCTGTCTTCGCTCGCAGGCACCTGTTCACCGCGCAAACGCCGCCAGGAATGTCGCCCCCACACAAAGAGGTAGTGCGAACCGGAAGCAATACACAGCGCGGCCAGCAGCGGAAAACCGCTATCTCTCAGCACGGCCAGCAGTTCTGCGCCCAGCTCACCAATGGGCATCTGACTGACCATCAACAGCAGCACCACCAAAATTTGCACCGCAGTGTTGGTTTTACTGAGCAGACTGGGATTCACTGTCAGATCCCCAAACACGCCGCGATAGACACCCGCTCCGAGCAAAATCAAAATGTCTCGGGTGAGAATCAGCGCCACCAGCCAGACAGGTATCAGTTCATGCAGGGTGAACACCAGATACATGGCCGCGACCAAAAACTTGTCCGCCAACGGATCCAGCAGCGACCCCAATTCGGTCTGCCAGCCATAGCGCCGCGCCAGAAAGCCGTCCAACGCATCGGAAAGCCCAGCGACCAACATCAGCCAGAACGCGCTCATCACCTGCTGCTGCCAGAGCAGCCAAGCGATGGGAATCACCAGCACGATGCGTAACGCACTCAGATAGTTGGGTAGTGCATTCATGATCGCTCCCGCCACACAAATTCGGGTGCCTTGATCAGTGCCTCAGGCTCGATGTCCGTTGCTTCTGGCGCTCTCTCAAACCGGCCATCGTCTATGAGCAGGTTGCGTAACTGCTCATCCGTGGCCGCGGTATTCACCCGCAGCTTCAGCGTGTTCTGGTACATGCTCAACAGCATCACATCGTCCACAAACTCCAAGGATTGCAGATAGTCGAGCAAGCTTGAATACGCGCCAATATCATCGATACCAGATACCACCAAATCATGCTGTCGCGGTGAATCGGCAAATACCAGATGCTGGTCCAAAACACCCTGCGCCGCCATGTCGATGCCGATACTGGCTACGGTGTCGATGTCGACTCCTTGGACAAACCTCGATATGTCCCCGCCTTCTGATCGAACCAACCATTCACCCGTGAAAAACCGTTCCCCGAGGATCTCCTGCACGCTGAAACGACCGACAAGGTACTGACCTGCGTCATATCGGTCGCTGGCCTGATCCAGTACCTCAGTAAACTTGCCCCACACCACACCTGTGCTCACCAGCAGGCTGTCATCCAAATCCATCGCAGGCAGCAATACCGGCAAGCCACGCTGGTGCGCCGCGTAATCCAGAGCACCGCGAATGGAGACAGCACCTTGATCCACTACCGACCGGCCATCGGGTTCATCCAACACCATCCAGACTAGGGTGAGCGGGCGTCGGGACCACCACGTGGGGAGTTTCGCGCTGCGCGCAAGCTGCTTGATCATGGCGGGCTGAAACGTAAAACGCACCGCCAATTCCGTCGCGTCACTCTCCCTGGCGTTATCGATGCGATTCAGACCGTTCGCACCCGCACCCTTGGGATCAAAGTAAACATACTTGGCGTAGTAGCGCTCGGGATTCCGGAGCGCTTGGGCTATGGACGCGTTGCGCGGAACCGAGACGAGACCCGAGACCCGGGAGATCACGCGTAGCAAAGATCGCTGGGCAGCCTGGCGTCGGGTCTGCTCACCTTGATCGGCGACGTACTGATCGACCTCATAGAGGCGCTGTGTCCTCTGGTCTGAGGGTTCTTGCGCCATCGCCGTGGCCACATTGGCGAGAACAGACCACACAAAAGCCGCGCGGAGCAGGTGGGGCATTAAGCTGGAAACACGAGGCCAAGTGCGCATGAATGACATTCATTTCTTCAACGGTTCAGCGGGACAGTGTATCGAAGTTGCTCCGCTTATGAGTGCTTTTGTCCCATCAAAATGTGCTCCGCAGTCGGCGCTATCAGCAAAAAGTTACAACCGGCAGTACACTCTGGATTCCTGCAACCCGGAGCAGACTGATGAACATTGATGAGGGCCTGGCCCAGCGGGTGCGAGAGACCCTGCTGGAATTGGCGGACTTCGCTGACATTAGCGAGCGAAAAATGTTTGGTGCACTGATGACCATGGTCAACGGTCATATGACCTGTGGCATTTCCGGCGCCAAATCCAGCAGTAAAATCCGACCCCAGACACACACCGACGCTGCGACCCATTCAGATACGGTCTTGGATTCTGGGTTGGTGCTGCGCGTGGGAGCCAATCGTTACGAAGAAGCACTGCAGGACCCGCACTGCCGACCCATGGACTTCAGCGGCAAGACCATGACCGGCTTCGTCTATATCGACTCGCCCGGACTGCAAGAAGACGTCGACTTGCGCCGCTGGCTGGAGTTGAGTCTGAGCTTCGTTCTGGCCCAACCGCCCAAATAGTTGCTCATCCGGCTGGCAGATTTGCCTCTCAGAGTTTGGTCTCAGCCCGCGACCCTGTAAGCTACAGTTTTACTCAACGAGCCGATCATGTCCCAGCCTCCCAGCGACACCTCTAACAACGACTCAGGCAGCAGCACCGGCCTGACCTATAAGGACGCGGGCGTGGACATCGAAGCGGGCGCGGAACTGGTACAACGCATCGCACCTGCGGCCAAGGCCACGCGACGACCGGAAATGTTGAGCGGTCTGGGCGGCTTTGCCGCCATGGCCGAACTGCCTTCCGGTTATGACAACCCGGTATTGGTTACCGGTACCGACGGCGTCGGCACCAAGCTGAAGTTGGCCATCGACTACAGTCGCCACGATGGCGTCGGTCAAGATCTGGTGGCCATGTGCGTCAACGACGTGCTGGTGGTCGGTGCTGAAGCGTTTTTGTTTTTGGATTACTACGCCACAGGCAGGCTCGATGTGGACGTTGCCGAACGGGTCATCAAGGGCATTGCCCACGGCTGCTCACTGGCAGGCTGTGCCCTAGCGGGGGGCGAAACCGCTGAGATGCCCGGCTTTTATAGCGACGGCGAATATGACCTGGCTGGCTTTTCCGTCGGTGTTGTTGAAAAAACAAAAATCATCGACGGCAGCAAGGTCAGGGTTGGCGACAAAATCATCGGGCTGGCCAGCTCCGGCCCCCACAGCAATGGCTACTCACTGATTAGAAAAGTGCTGGAAACAACCGAACTGGTGCCTGACGAGACCCTGTTGGACGAACTGTTGGCGCCAACACGCATCTACGTCAAACAGGTGCGCAAAACCCTAGAGACCGTCGACGTCCACGGCATGGTGCACATCACCGGCGGCGGCTTTTACGAAAACATTCCTAGGATTTTCACCACAGACGACGTGGCTGCGTTAATTGATATCGACAGTTGGCAGCGTCCCAACGTCTTCGCGTGGTTACAGCAGGCGGGCAACATTTCCGAGCAAGAAATGCTCACCACCTTTAACTGCGGTATCGGCATGCTGTTGATCGTCAGCCCCGATGACGTCGAGGCTACGCTGGACTCGTTACGCAGTCAGGGTGAAGCGCCGGTAGAAATCGGTGAGATTGTCTCCCGGGATCACACAGCCCCTGCAGGGCAGATTCTGATCCGTTAAGCCCCGGGCCTTTGCCCATCATTGCAGGCTAGGTTTTCGGCAAGGTCACCCCGGTCTGCCCCTGGTACTTGCCGCCGCGATCTTTGTAGGTGGTCTCGCAACGCTCATCGGATTGAAAAAACAGCATCTGAGCCACCCCTTCGTTGGCATAGATCTTTGCCGGAAGCGTGGTGGTATTGGAAAATTCCAACGTGACATGCCCTTCCCACTCCGGCTCGAGGGGTGTGACATTGACGATGATGCCGCAGCGCGCGTAGGTGGACTTACCCAAGCACACCGTCAGCACGTCTTCTGGAATACGGAAGTACTCTACCGTACTGGCCAAGGCAAACGAGTTGGGCGGAATGATGCAGTAGTCACCCTCAACATCCACGAAGCTTCGCTCATCGAAAGCCTTCGGATCCACGGTAGCCGAATGAATGTTCGTGAACACCTTAAACTGGTTGGCACAGCGCACATCGTATCCATAGCTCGAGGTGCCATAAGAGATGACCTTGCCACCGCTTGCATTGGTGCGGATTTGGCCTGCCTCGAAGGGCTCAATCATGCCCTTGGTCGCCTGCTCTACAATCCACCGATCCGACTTGATACTCATAGTGTCTGCTTACCTTTTACTGTGTTGCTGCGTCATTGATGCGTGTCGAGAGCGTCACGCCTCAGTCATCGACCATGCGAATGGTCGGTGCCGATGCGGCGGTGCTTTTACGCCCCCATAGCTGGGCGGCCATGTTACGGGCCGCGTCTCGATACAGCCCGCTGATTTGAGAATCTGGCTCGACTTTCACTGTCGGCTGACCACCATCGGCCTGCTCACGAATGGACATCGCCAAGGGCAACTTGCCCAGCAACGGAACCGACAGTTCCTCCGCCACTCGCTGCCCGCCATCGGCACCAAACAAGTGACTGATGTGGCCACAGTTCGTGCATTCATGAACGCTCATGTTCTCCAAGATGCCCAGCACCGGAATATCCACTTTGGCAAACATTTCAATGCCTTTCATGGCATCCAGCAAGGCGATGTCTTGGGGTGTGGTCACGATCACAGCACCAGATACCGGCGCCTTTTGGGACAGGGTCAACTGAATATCACCCGTGCCGGGAGGCATATCAATAATCAGGTAGTCCAAATCCCCCCACAAGGTCTGACCCAAAATCTGCTGCAACGCCCCGCTGGCCATCGGCCCACGCCAGACCATGGGGGTTTTGTCGGTGGTCATAAAACTCATGGACATGGCCTTCAGGCCATGGGCCCGAATCGGCTCGAAGAACTTACCGTCTTTAATATCGGGCCGTCGGCCTTCGGCGACACCCAGCATCATGCCCTGACTGGGGCCGTAGATATCAGCGTCCAACAGACCCACTTTTGCGCCTTCAGCGTCCAGCGCGAGGGCCAGATTGACCGCTGTGGTGGATTTGCCCACGCCGCCCTTACCACTGCTGACCAAAATCAGGTGCTTAACCTGACCAAAGCCAGAACCGCCACCGGCGGAAAAACCCAGCTGCAGGTCAATGTCGTCCACACCCAAAAACTCGGCCAGTTGGGTCGCAAGCTGTGCCTGCATGCCTGCGGCAGGGTAACCGAGGGTGACCGAAATCTGATTGCCCGAGGTGAGGATACGCGCACCCAGACTGCCCCAAGACTCTCCCACATAGGGGTCTACAAAATCCTCTACCTTCATGCCGACGCTGTCCTGTGATTCACCAAGCGCGCTAGTGTAGGACAAAACCCGGTGGAGGGTCTGTGAAAGCTCAACAGAAAAGGACAATCGGTGCCGGAGGTTTGCGATGTTTAGGGCGCCACCGCACTCTCCCGTGAGGTCATACCAAGCGAAACTGAAACCCGCACAGGTCAAGGATCTCGCCCGCTCGAGCGCGATCCTTGGCACGCAAATCCGCCGACGCCAAGCCGTCTCCCCGACCATCCCTGGCCTGAACGAAGCGTATTTCGGCATCGTCTAGCGCCATAACGCCCTCACTGACGGACCTACCCACAGCTTTGGCCCAACGCGCGCCCATGGCGTCGGGATCATCCGCCTGAATCTCCACTGCCACCATGTCGGTTACCACGCTGTCCAGCGAGTGGTACTGCCAGTCAGGACCAGCCCACAGCCAACTTTCCTGCGGCTCCGCCTGATCCAGCGACAAAATGGCGCCGCCCACATCCTTAGGGTGTAAGTGAATACCGCGTATGGCAGCACCCTTTTGCTTGATCTCGCCGTCGTGAACCACGCGCATACCCGCGTTCTCTACACGGGCCTTATGATGTTCAACGTCGTCGGTTTGCAGCAGAATCATGTAGCCGCCTTCGCCGCCGCGGCGCTCCAGAAAACGGCCTGCGGTGGTACCCGGCTGCTTGGGTGCAACAACCTCCAACAGCTGATCACCGATGGCATAAAGACCGTGCCGCAGTCCAAAGTGGGCAAGTCCCGGATCGCGATAACAGACCTCTAAGCCAAGCTGGTCACATATCGCCTGTTCCACCGGGCGCAGCTCAGGGGTCACCAAGGCAATTTGTCGCAGTCGCATCATGTCTTTCTCAATCCATCCGATAAGGGCCACCTGAGTCTATCCAAACGGCCTGTCGGTTTCGATAGAACCAGGCCGCCCAGCACCGGTTGCGCTTCAAGCGGCCCAATGAGGCTAAGCCAAGCCGATCTGCATTGCCGCTAGCCTTGGCGGTTGTTTTGTCCTTAACTACGAGCGAGGCCATATACGGGGAGGGCTTATGAAGACGGGCATGATGTTGGGCTTTGAGGATTCCATCAAAACCATGACAGCAATTTCTCGAGAAGCAGAGCGTGCCGGCGTGCATGCGCTGTATACGGTGGATGCCGGGCGCAGCGCTACCATCACGGCAGCGGCTGTCATTAACGCCACCGAGCGAGCCCGAGTGGGCACCTACATCGTCAATGCGTTTGCGCGCGAACCGTGGATGACCGGGCTTGAAGCCCGAGATCTCAATGAAATCAGCGACGGGCGGTTTGTTCTGGGCGTCGGCACCGGCAACCTCCATTTCAACGACCTGTATATGGGCATCGATTCCTCCAAGGCCAAGGCAAAGATGCAGGATTTCATGGAAATCGTGCGGCTGGTGGTCAGCGGGCAGGCTGCGGAACGGGTACGCTATCAGGGCGATGTGCACCGCATCCGCTGGCGCGCAACATGGAACCCCACAACGCCGACGCCGCCGGTCTATATGTCAGCCTCTGGGCCCAACATGGTTCGGCTTGCTGGTGCCGTATCCGACGGTGTGGGCATTGGCATCATGTCCTCAGTGGCATTTGTTCGGGACATTGTTCGCCCCAACGCACGTACCGGGGCAGAACAGGCAGGGCGTGATCCCGATGCGTTACTCTTTCCCACCGCGGCGACGGTCAGTATCAACAAAGACGAAGACGCCGCACGCACGGCCAGCAAACGCGCCATCTGCAAACTCTATCACCCGATACCGCACCCCTATTACGACTCCCAGCTCAGGCAGCTGGGCTTCGCGGAATTTGCCGATCAAGCTACGCAGTTAGTCCCGGCGGGCAGATTGGCCGAAGCCATCGATTTGGTGCCCGACGCGGTGGTAGACACCATGACGATCACGGGCACTGTGGCGCAATGTGCCGCACGCATTAAAGAATATGAGGGCGTGGCAGACGAATTGATTCTCGCGCGCACAGCCCAGCGCGGCGACACAAATACATTGGCAGACTATGACGACCTATTCGAACTGATTAGCCATTCAGCGGACTGAGAGCGTCGGACCAAGAAAGGACAAACCACGTAAGCGACACGAAAGGCCGTTCGGTTACGACACTCGATGAAATAACCTGTGAGGAGAGCAGCGGATGCCATTAACCAAGGAAAGTCAGCGCGCGTGGCTGAATCAAAGCCGCGAAGAAATCCTAGACCCCGCGAGAGAAATCATTGACCCACACCACCACCTTTGGCGGCACAGTGGCCTGCCGGAATACCTGTTGGCCGATCTTTGGGAAGATACGCAGTCCGGGCACAACATCGTAAAGACCGTGTTCATGGAATGCGGGGCGGAATATCGACAATCGGGGCCCGGTCACTTGAAAGCTGTTGGCGAAACCGAGTTTGTGCGAGCAGCGGCAGCGGCCAGCGCGGTACCGGGCAAGGCGGAGATCGCAGGCATTGTGGCTCACGCCGATTTGGACATGGATCAGGGACTGCTGAAAGAAACCCTGCAGGCTCACGAGACCGCCGGCAACGGTTTGTTCAAGGGAATTCGTCATGGCGGAGCCCACGACCCCGGTAAAAACCTTCGCTGGATGAATGCCACGCCCTATGCAGATCTGTTCAGTCGCGACAGATTCCGGCGCGGTGTCGCCCTGCTGGGTGATCTCGGCTACAGCTACGATTCGTGGCACTACCACTTTCAAAACGATGCCTTCACCGATTTGGCCATCGCATGCAGCGGCACAACCATCGTCCTAGACCACTTTGGCACACCCTGTGGTGTGGGCGATTTTGCCGGCGATATGGCCGCCGTATTTGACCAATGGAAGGCGGGTATCAGCCGAATGGCGCAGTGCCCGAATGTTGTGGTGAAAATCGGTGGCTTGGCCATGCCAGTGAACGGATTCGGCTGGCACAAACAAGACCGACCGCCGACCTCTGATGAGGTTGTGGCCGCCCATCGAGACTATTACTTGCACACAATCGATGCCTTTGGTCCGTCACGGTGCATGTTCGAAAGCAATTTCCCCGTCGACAAACGGTCGTTGTCTTACGACGTGTATTGGAATGCCATGAAGAAAATTGCAGAAGGCTTTTCGGCTGAAGAGCAGCACGCGCTGTTCTACGGCACCGCCGAGCGCATCTATCGGCTCGGCTAAATCCGGGCCGGGCGTGTTTGTTTGCCGGATAGTTACTGCACTTATGGCCCTAGGCGCGGTATATTGCTGCCGCCAATTTACCGACCATAAAACAACTCAGGCTCAGCATGTCACGTCGCATTTTAGTCACTAGCGCACTGCCCAACGCCAACGGCCCAATCCACTTGGGTCATGTACTGGAGCAGATCCAAACCGATATCTGGGTGCGGTTTCAGCGCATGCGCGGCCATCAGGCGATTTACGTTTGCGCCGATGACACCCACGGTACCGCCACCATGATCAAGGCGGAGCAAGAAGGCGTAACGGCTGAAGCCCTCGTGGAAAGTATGCGGCAACTGCATGTGGCCGACTCTCAGGGTTTCCTGATCAATCACGACAACTATTACTCCACGCACTCGCCAGAAAATCAGCTGTACGCCGAGTTAATCTACACACGACTGCAGGAAGCTGGACTGATCTTCAACGAACAAGTGGAGCAGCTGTACGACCCGGAAAAAGGCCTGTTTTTGGCTGACCGCTTTGTCGTGGGCGGCTGCCCACGCTGCAAAACACCCGATCAGTACGGCGACAACTGCGAAGCCTGCGGCGCGACCTACAACGCCAACGAGCTGATTGAGCCAAAATCCATTTTTTCCGGGGCCACGCCCGAGCTGCGCGGATCCGACCATTACTTTTTTGATCTGGCCCGCTACACCGAATTTCTGAAGACTTGGACACGCGGCGACGCGGTACAGACCGAAATCGCCAACAAACTGTCCGAGTGGCTGGACGACGGACTGCGCGCTTGGGACATCTCTCGGGATGCTCCCTATTTTGGCTTCACCATTCCCGGCACCACCGACAAGTACTTCTATGTCTGGATGGACGCCCCCATTGGCTACATGGCCAGTTTCCAGAACCTGTGCGATCGGCGCGACGACCTGAACTTTGATGATTTCTGGGCACCAGATTCCAGCGCCGAAGTGCATCACTTTATCGGCAAGGACATCGTCAATTTCCATGCTCTGTTTTGGCCAGCGGTACTGGATGGCGCGAACTTCCGTACGCCAACCAAGGTGCATGCCCACGGCTTTTTGACCGTGGACGGCACCAAGATGTCCAAGTCTCGCGGCACATTCATTCTCGCCAAAACCTATTTGGAGCATTTGAACCCCGAGTACTTGCGCTACTACTACGCCGCCAAGCTCAATGGCTCTGTGGACGATCTTGATCTCAATCTGGAAGATTTTGCCGCGCGAGTAAACTCAGATTTGGTCGGCAAGGTGGTCAACATCGCAAGCCGCACCGCGGGCTTTCTTGTGAAGCAATTTGATGGGGTGCTGGCCGAACACGTCCACGATCCCGAACTGATGAATCAGTTCCACGCACAGGTCGAGCCCATCGCTGCCCTGTTCGAGCAAGGGGACACCGCCAAGGCCATGCGTGAAATCACGTCGTTAGCAGACGCGGCGAATCAGTACATCGCCAAACACGAACCGTGGAATATGGCTAAGGATCCGGAACAGCGTGATGCGGTGCAACTGGTGTGCAGCCAGGGCATCAACATGTTCCGCTGTCTGGCCGTTTTCTTAAAACCCGTGCTACCAAGCACAGCGGAAAAAGCGGAAGCGTTTTTGAATACCCCACCGCTGACTTGGTCCGATGCCGAGGCGCCTCTGCTGGGTCATACCATCAACAAGTTCAAGCCGATGCTGCAACGCATCGAGACCTCCCAAATCGAGAAAATGATCGAAGCCTCGAAAGTGCCGGACACTCAGCCAGCCGAGGCACCGGCAGCCAAGGCCGCAGCAGCGACCGGCGACAGCGACGTCATCGGCATCGACGACTTCATGAAAATACAGCTTAAGGTAGCGCGTATTATCGACGCCCAACCGGTGGAAGGTGCCGACAAACTGCTGCAACTCACCCTAGACGTTGGCGACCATCAGCGACAGGTATTTTCTGGCATCAAGGCCGCGTACCAAGCCGAAGATCTGGTGAACCGCCTCACCGTCGTGGTGGCGAATCTGGCGCCACGCAAAATGCGCTTTGGCGTTTCAGAAGGCATGGTGCTCGCTGCCGGTCCCGGAGGTTCCGATATTTTCCTGCTGTCGCCTGACAGCGGAGCGGAACCCGGCATGGACGTGAAGTAAGCGCGGCTTACGACCATGACCGAACTGGGCCTCATTTTATTTGGCGCACTGCTGGTCAATAATTTTGTATTGGCCCAGTTTCTGGGTCTGTGCCCGTTCATGGGCATTACCCGCAGCTTCGATACCGCGCTGGCCACCGGACTGGCCACCACCTTCGTCCTCGCACTGGCTGCGGTGACCTCTCATACCCTCTATCACTTTTTGCTGGTGCCCCTGCAACTGGCCTACCTGAACATCATCGTGTTCATCATCGTCATCGCCGGCTTGGTGCAGGTGATCCAGCTCTACCTCAAGGCCACCTCGCCGGTACTGCATCAGGTGCTTGGTGTGTATCTGCCGCTGATCACCTCAAACTGCGCTGTGCTGGGCGTCACCCTGCTTGCCATCAATCAGGAACTGACCCTGCTCGCCACCTTCGTTTTTGCCGTGGGAGCCGCCGGTGGATTCACCCTCGTGATGGTGCTGTTTGGAGCCCTGCGCGAACAGCTGGCCCAATCCAGCCTGCCCAATGCCTTTGCCGGCACCCCGATCGCTCTGCTCAGTGCGGGACTGATGAGCCTGGCCTTCATGGGTTTTCAGGGCATCGGTAGCTGATGGTCAGCGCGACGCTTTCCCTGTATTCCGTACCGGCGCTGCTGGTTACCCTGCTGGGATTCTTTGCCCTGACTGCCACCTTGCTGCAGCGGCGCATCCCCAAGGACACAAATGCGCTGGCGGACCGCATTGAACGGATGCTGCCGCTGACCCAGTGTGCCCAGTGCGGACACCCGGGCTGCCGGCCCTATGCCGAAGCCGTAGCCGCAGGCGAAGCCATTGATCTGTGCCCGCCCGGCGGTGTCGAGCTGATCGCCCAACTCAAAGATCTGATGGGTGACGACGCACCACAAACCCATGGCGACATGGCCACGGCACCGCCAATCGTGGTCGCAGTCATCGACGAAGCCGCCTGTATCGGCTGCACCCTCTGTTTGGATCCCTGCCCGGTAGACGCCATCGTCGGGGCACAAGGGTTTATGCACACGGTTATCGAGCAAGAATGCACCGGCTGCGAATTGTGCATCGCACCTTGCCCTGTGGACTGCATCAGTCTAGAGACCCAGCCCGCCACGTTAGCACCAGCGCCAACACCTTTGTTGGGCCGAGGCTGCATCAACTGCGGTCAGTGCATCGACGCCTGCCCGATCGCCCTGCAACCCGATCAGCTTTTGAAGCTCAGTAACGCCCAAGAATGGGCCGCTGCCGAGGCGTTGGATTTGCAGCGCTGTATCGAGTGCGGACTCTGCGACCGCGTGTGCCCCAGCGAGATCAATCTGGCCGCTCGCTTTACCGACGCCAAGCGCACTGCGGCAATGCAAACGGCCGTCGCCGCGGAGAAGCAGCGCATCAAGACACGCTACACCGCCCATCAGCAGCGGCTGATTGCGGTACAAAGTCAGGCAGACAATCGACGCGCAGACCGCCTGGCCAAGTTGCGTGCCAAGCGCGCGCCGTCTCACACCACAGAACGTACAGACGGCACAGACTCGTGAATCGCACGACCCGCAAGACCCAACCCACCGGCAACATCATGCATCGGGTGTCCCTCGCCCTGCTACCCGGCGCACTGGCCATGGCATGGCAGTACGGCGTTGGCGTGATCTGGAATCTACTGTGGCTGGTGGTGCTTTGTGCGCTGGTGGAAATCCTTTGCAGCAGCCTGCGTCATGGCGTCGCCAAGGCTCGAAGCCAACGCTTTCAGCTTGACGACGGCACCACACTGCTGGCCGCCCTGCTCATTGGCATCTGCCTGCCCCCGTCGGTATCGCCGGCCATCTTGTGCGTGGCCGCACTGGCCGCCATTGGTCTGGCAAAGCACGCCTACGGTGGTCTGGGACAGAATATTTTCAATCCCGCCATGGTGGGTTATGCCGTGATCTTGTTGAGTTTTCCGCTGGCGCTGGCCACATGGCCTACCGCCGCCCCCGACGGTTTCACCGGAGCCACACTGCTCAGCGAGTTCCGTTATCGAGGTGGCATCACCGCTGACGAGTTTTTCCTCAATCGCGTTGCCGCTCATCCCAACCTCATCAGTGCCGGACTGTTTGGCTTGGGCGGTGTGTGGCTGATTCAGCAAGGCATCGTGCATTGGCGTATTCCGCTGACGGTACTGGCCACCGTTGGCGTTCTGGCCAGCGTCTTTCATGACCAAGGCAGCTCCGCCAGCCTGGGGTCGGCATGGTTTCATTGGACCACTGGCGGCACCGTGGCCGCAGCGTTTTTCGTTGCCACCGATCCGGTCACCCACCCCGCCAGACCCGGTCATCAAATCGCTTTTGCCCTACTGATTGGCTGCCTGCTGTTTTTGATTCGCACTCAGGGCAACCTTCCCGACGGCATCGCCTTTGCCGTGTTGTTGGCCAATTGCACAACCCCGCTGTTCAACCGCATCCATCGTCAAAAAATTGCCGAGGGGGTCAGCGGCCATGAGTAACCGATTCACCTCCGCCGCGGCCCTGCTGGTGATCGGCGGGCTGTGCGGACTTGCGCTCACCCAAACGTATGACATCACCCGAGCGCCGGTGGAGGAAAACCGAATCCGACAGGCCCAAGCCCTGCTCAGCGAGTTGCTCGGAAGCGAAGTGCCCACAGACCTGATGTGGCAAAACGACATCGCCAACGCCTGCGGCGAATGGCAATTTGCGCGAGGCGCCAGCGTGGGCTACGCCGGACCCATCGAGTATCTTGCCCTGCTGCGACAAGACCGCATCAGACTGCGCGTCACTCGACACCAAGAAACACCGGGCATTGCAGACTTCATCGATCACCGCAAAGATCCGTATCTGCCCAGCCTCGACGACACGTTGCTGTCAGACTGGTCACAACTGGACAACATCAGTGGCGCCACCATTACCCACAAGGCCCTGAGAGAAATGGCGGATCAAGCCCGTACCAAACTGACCTATCAGCGCGAGCAAACACACTGTGAGGCAACCCGTGAGTAACAGCGATTTCAGCCGCGCGACCATCGCCAACAACCCAGCGTGGGCGCAACTGTTGGGCCTCTGCCCGCTGCTTGCCGTCAGCAATACCGTTGCCAATGCGACGGGACTGGCACTGGCCAGCGCCTTCGTGGTCATCGGCGCCAACACCTCGATCTCGCTGCTGCGGCGCATCATTCCTGACGAGGCCAGACTGCCCTGTTTCGTGCTGATCATCGCCACCTTCACCACCCTCACGGTTATGGTGCTGGAGGCCTACGCCTTCGACCTGTACAGCCGCATCGCTCTGTTCGTGCAAATCATCGTCACTAACTGCATGATCTTGGGCCGGGCCGAAGTCTTCGCCTCGCGCCAACCCGTAGGCCGGGCGCTGATGGATGCCCTCGGCACCGCGGTCGGTTTCGCCATCGCCCTGCTGGCCTTGGGCGCCGTGCGGGAAATCCTCGGGCAGGGCACACTGATGGCAGACATGGATCTGCTGTTTGGCCCCGCCGCTGCCACGCTGACCATCGAGGTTTTCGCCACACCACCGCTGGCGCTGGCGGTACTGCCCCCCGGGGCGTTTATTATCGCGGCCCTCATGTTCGCCCTCGTGCAGAGCTTGACGAGCCACCCCAACCCATCGTCTTCTCACACTGTTTCGGATGCCCAATGAACCCCGCAAAACGTCATGAAATATTTTCTCGCCTGCGCGATGCCAACCCCAACCCCACCACCGAACTGAACTACAGCTCGCCCTTTGAGCTGTTGATTGCGGTACTGCTCTCGGCCCAAGCCACCGACGTAGGAGTGAATAAAGCCACCGGCCCTCTGTTCGCCGCCGCCNATACGCCTCAGGCGATTTACGANCTGGGGGTGGACGGCCTAAAGGAATACATCAAGACCATTGGGNTGTTTAACACTAAGGCCGAGAACGCCATCAAGACCTGCAAAATACTGGTGGANGAATACGACAGTCAGGTACCGGAAAACCGAGANGCCTTGGAAGCCCTGCCCGGCGTGGGACGTAAAACCGCCAACGTGGTGTTNAACACCGCCTTCGGNCACCCGACCATCGCTGTGGACACCCANATTTATCGTGTATCGAACCGCACCAAGGTTGCGCCGGGCAAAACCGTGCGCCAAGTGGAAGACAAACTCATCANGGTGGTNCCGGACGAGTTCAAGGTCGACGTGCACCACTGGCTGATACTGCACGGACGCTACGTGTGCATAGCCCGCAAACCACGCTGCGGCAGCTGCACCATAGAAGANCTGTGTGAATNCAAAGACAAGACCGACGAATAGCCGCCGNCCAGACAGNCGNGCCTGAGGCCGGATTAGATGTCCACCAGCTCCACNTTGGCTAGGCTGTCCAGACTGNCACCCATAAAAACCGCACCCACCCGCTGAAANCGCGCGACACCGTCGGTGGCCAAGAAGACGGTTTTACCGCCNTGGGCNGAGGCCAANCCATGCTCAGTCAGCGCCGCCGCAACGGTAGACGCGGNTGTTTGTGCCGAATCAATGACCCGAACCCCGTCACCCAACAGCCGCTGCAGCGCGTCACGAAACACNGGNAAATGGGTGCANCCCAACAACAGNGTCGAAGGCAACGTCGNAGAGACCGGCGACTGGNTGAGTCCACTGACACCGTCCAGCAAAATCGCGTCAGACAANGTAGACGCCACACNGCCCTGTTCCGCCAGCGTCACCCACAGCGGACACGGACGCCCCAGCACTCGCAGGGTTGGCTGACNGCGCAGAAGCGCACGTTGATANGCACCACCGGCAATGGTGCTTTCGGTGGCCAGCACCGTGACACCGCTGGCATCGGCAACCGCNCAGGCCGCNGCCGCACCGGGTTCCACCACACCGAACACCGGCAGCGGAGCAAACTCTTGGGCCAAGGCATCCAAGGCCGTTGCNGAGGCGGTATTGCACGCCACCACCAAGGCCTTAATACCGCGCTGCACCAAGGCACCTGCCGCCTGACGCGCATANCGAACCACGGTCTCNGCAGACTTCGTGCCGTAGGGNAAGCGGGCGGTATCGCCCAAGTAGATAAAGTCCTCGGTAGGCANCTGCCGCTGCAAGGCNGCCAACACGGTCAGACCGCCCATGCCCGAATCAAACACACCGATGGGCAGGTTCGCATCGCTCACGACGCGCACCCCGCCACCGGCGCAACAAGACGCCGAGTCAGACTAGGAATAGTCCCGACCACGCTTGGCGCCTAACCGCAGACGCAGGGCNTTGAGCTTGATAAAGCCCGCCGCGTCTTTCTGATCGTAGGCACCTTGGTCGTCCTCAAAGGTCACCACATCGGCGTCGTACAAACTGTCGCTGGAGCTGCGCCCCACCACGCTGACCGAACCCTTGTAGAGTTTCAGCGTCACGGTNCCGTTNACCGGCGTTTGAGATTCGTCGATCAAGGCCTGCAGNGCCTTACGNTCGGGNGCCCACCAGTAACCGTTGTAGATCATCTGGGCGTAACGCGGCATCAGTTCGTCTTTCAAGTGNCCGACCTCACGATCCAGCGTCAACGACTCCATGGCGCGATGGCCCTTCAGCAAAATGGTGCCGCCGGGGGTTTCGTAGCAGCCGCGAGACTTCATGCCGACAAAGCGGTTTTCCACAATGTCCGAGCGACCCACACCGTGCATACCGCCCAAACGGTTCAGCTCCGCCAACATAGCACCCGGCGTCAACGGCTTGCCGTCCAGCGCAATCGGATCNCCATGCTGATAGGTCAGCTCGATTTCCAGCGGCTGATCNGGCGCGTCTTCCGGCGCGACCGTCCAGCGCCACATGNCTTCATCTGCGGGCTTGGCCGGATCTTCCANACCGCCCCCCTCGTAAGAAATGTGCAGCAAGTTCGCGTCCATGGAGTAAGGCGACTTATNCGCGCCACGCTTGTAGTCCACGGGAATCTGATGCTTNTCGCAGAAGTCCATCAGCGCCTCACGAGAGTTCAGATCCCACTCGCGCCAAGGCGCGATGACCTGAATGTCNGGATCAAGCGCGTAAGCCCCAAGCTCAAAGCGCACTTGGTCGTTGCCCTTGCCNGTAGCNCCATGGGCCACNGCCGTCGCACCGGTTTCGCGGGCAATTTCCACCATCCGCCGCGTAATCAGCGGGCGAGCGATACTGGTGCCCAGCAGGTATTCGCCTTCGTACACCGTGTTGGCACGGAACATGGGATAGACGTAGTTGGCAACAAAGTCTTCGGTGAGATCTTCGATGTAGATTTCCTGCACACCCATGGCCTTGGCCTTCTCGCGGGCAGGTTCCACCTCTTCGCCTTGACCAATATCAGCGGTAAACGTCACCACCTCGGCGTTGTAAGTCTCCTGCAGCCAACGGCAGATGACGGAGGTATCCAACCCGCCGGAGTAAGCGAGGACGATTTTGTTTTTGTCAGACACGAATTTTCCTTTATCCAAAGCGAAAGCAAAGCGGTGGGCATTTTAGGGCAAGGAGGATCGGGAGGGAAATTTCATTCACTGCGGTGGCAAAAATGCGAAGTGATCCCAAGTTTCTAACATTTCGCCTCTAGCCTTCTTTCGAAGACTCGGGAAGACCCTCAAAGTGGAAAGCAGCTTACCTCCGGAACACGTCCTCCCAGTAACTCAACCACGCTTAGGGAACATTCACTTCGGGATGTTCGAGAACAAAAAGCTTGCTCTTTTCAGAACGAAGCTCACTGACAAAATTGACTTTCTGGAACGAGAGAAGAAGTGAGCGAGGACCTTCAGTTGCTCCAAAAATTACAGAAGAAACTGAACCAAGTCACAGAGGGCGGTGATCGGCGAGCTAACACGTGAAGTCACAGCATTCATTCCTGTATTGGCATGCCCGCAGAATTTGGCCAAACGCCCACAGTTTTCAGTTATCGTCCTCCCATGGAAATCTCAGAGCGATTCCGCGGCTACCTGCCTGTCGTGGTTGATTTAGAAACAGGCGGATTCAGCAAGGAAAACAACCCGATCCTCGAGGTTGCTTGTTCCTTCATCACCATGCGAGACGATCAGTTGTGCATCAAAAACAGCGCCAGTTGGTCGCTAGAGCCTTTTGAGGGTTCGCATATCGAGCCTGCCAGCTTGAAGATCACCGGCATCGACTTAGACGATCCCAACCGCAACGCCATCGACGAGCGCGAGGCCTTGATCGAGTTCTTCAAGGTGGTCCGAGACGAGATGAAATTTGCGGGCTGCCACCGCGCCATCATGGTGGCGCATAACGCGTCCTTCGATCAGGGGTTTTTGAACGCGGCCTGCGACCGGCTCAAGATCAAACGCAATCCGTTCCATCCCTTTACCGCGCTGGACACCGCCACCATGGGTGCCTTGGCCTTTGGCCATACGGTGTTAAGTAAGGCCTGTCATCGTGCGGGCGTCGATTTCAGCGAGGCTCAGGCGCACAACGCCGCCTACGATGCCGAGCGCACCGCAGAGCTGTTTTGTCATATCGTGAATGCGTGGCCGTTCAATCCGCATTGGCTGGATCAGCCCGAAGACGAGGCCTAGCCTCTTCAGACTAGCCTTCGGCGGGGTATTTTTCCGAGGTCTCAACCAGCAGGGTTTCCAGCTCACCGGCTTCGAACATTTCCGTAATGATGTCGCAGCCGCCGACCAGTTCACCGTCTACCCACAACTGCGGGAAGGTTGGCCAGTTGGCGTAGCCTGGCAGCGCTGCTCGAATGTCTGGGTTGCTGAGAATATCCACATAGGCGAAACGTTGTCCGCACGCCACCATGCACTGCACGGTTTGGGCCGAGAAGCCGCACTGGGGTGCTTGGGGTGAACCTTTCATATACAAAATGATGGGGTTCTCAGCTATTTGTTCTTTGATGGAATCCAATACGTCTTCTGACATGTCGCCGTCCTGCATAGATCTTATTTGGGTAATTCGCGATGCCGCGCACCGTCGCTTTGCCGCATTGTAGCCCCGAAGCCACACCCGATGGTAGACGTGGGCGGATTCCGTCCACCGAACTGGTTATGATCGGCCCTACTCTTTTCACCGCTTCGAACAGGACAATCTCAATGGCTTACGATTTCGATGTCGTCATTGACCGCCGCAACACCAATGCCACCAAGCTGCAAAAGTACGCGGGCAGCGACATTTTGCCGTTTTGGATTGCCGACATGGACTTTGCGGTGCCGGACTTCATTCTGGAACCCCTGCGGGAACGCCTCGATCACCCGATCATCGGCTACACCAAGAAACCCGATTCACTGACCCACGCCTTTCAGCGCTGGCTGGCGCACCACTACGGTTGGCAGGTACCCGAAGACTGGATCGTCTGGCTGCCCGGCGTGGTGCCGGGCCTGAACATGGCGGTCAACATGCTCGGCAACGACGAACAGATTTTGGTGCCCACCCCCATCTATTACCCGTTTCTCGATCTGCAGGAAAATACCGGTCGTCGGCAGGTTGCCGTGCCACTGGCGTTGAACGATGGCCTGTGGTCCATGGATCTGACCGCCATGGCAGACGCCACCACCGAGCAGGTCAAAATGGTCTGCATCGCCAATCCGCAAAATCCTACCGGACGGTGCTACAGCCTGGCCGAACTGCAGGCCTTGGGCGAATTTCTGGAACGCCACGATTTGCTGCTGGTCAGCGACGAGATTCACTGCCAGCTGATTCTGGATGAAGACAAACAGCATCTGCCCATCGCCCATGCGGTACCGGAAATTGCGCACCGCACGGTATCGTTGTTTGCGGCCACCAAGACCTACAACATTCCAGGACTGGGCTGTGCCGCCGCCGTGGTGCCAGACCCCGACCTGCGGGCACGTTTTCTCGCCACCCGCGGCGACTTGGTGGTGGGCCCCGGGCCGCTGAACTACATTGCCTCGGAAGCAGCGTTTAACGACCGGTCCGATTGGGTTCCTCAGTTGCGGGCCACCCTGCGCCGCAATCACGATCTGCTGAAGGCGGTGGCCGGTGAACGCATGACTCGCATGGAAGCCACCTATCTGGCGTGGATTCGTATTGACGATTTGCAGCTCAACGATGTGGACGGTCACTTTGAATCTCACGGCTTGGGGCTGAGCAACGGCGCACCCTTTGGTCAT
>PAFU01000039.1 GCA_002704225.1 Gammaproteobacteria bacterium
GGTTCGAGTTTGGCGACCAAGTCCGCTGCGGTATCAGGCGTTAGGCCGCCGTATGTGGCCAACACCCTTTCCCTATGCTCACGGCTTGCTCCCTCAGTCTCCATCTCTGACCAAGCCTGCTGCATAGCTGGGCCAACCAAAACCATACCATGTAATGCCGGATCATCGGCGATGGATTCCAGCAGTTCGCGGTGCGCTACCGCGCTTTCATCGCCCAACTCTCGCATATCACCCAAGCAGGCGTAACGCCTGCCGCTTGACGGCTCTGCAAGAAAAGCCGACAACGCGGCCTTCATACTGTTGGGATTGGCGTTGTAACTGTCATCGACTACCTCTACGCCGTTCCTATGGTGCAGGTCTCCTCGCCCTCTCGGAACGATGGCATCATCTAAGCTCAGTGCTGGGCCAACATCCAAATCCAGCAGTTTCGCGGCCAACACGCAGGCGCTGAGGGTCAGCGCGCGATGAGCACCCCCTCCCGGGACTCGTGCGGTTAACGGTTCGCCGAACAATGACAGCGTCATAGTGTCGCCGTGAATCGCAGTGATTCGAGCCTCGCTGTCATGGTCGTAGCCAAAACGGTAACCCGGCATCCCGAGTTCATCATGGACAACCCGTAAGCCGGTGCCGGGCAGCGTGGAAAAAATTGCCGCTTTCTCCTCGATCAAGGCATCTCGAGAGGTGAAATTCTCAATATGAGCATTGTGGACGTTGAGCAAAATCGCCAGGTCGGGTTGAACCATCTCCGTGAGCGGCTTGATTTCGCCCGGATAGCTGGTGCCAACTTCAAAGATCCAAGCCGGAGCCTGCTGCCATGCATTGGCCAGAGAAAGCGGCACGCCAATGTGGTTATTGAAACTGCCCGGCGGTGCGTAAGCGTCCAATGCCGAAGACAAAAACGTTTTGGCCGTGGTTTTACCGCTGCTGCCCGTTACCGCGATGACCGGCCCAGGCAAACGGGCTCTGGCAGCTGCACCAAGCTGCCACAGACCCGTATAGGTATCCGGCGTCTCGAACTGGGGAATAGACAGATCCTGNGATTTTGAGACCANGGCGGCAACGGCNCCACGAGCCTGTGCGTCGGCCACATAATCGTGCCCGTCTGCNGCACTGCGANCACTCGGATGAAAGCGGTCCCCCGGATCNCCCGCCAAGGCAACGAAGAGATCACCCGGCTCAACCAAACGACTGTCCACCCTCACGCCAGTGATCGGTTGAATTGACCGTGTTCCGCCGGCAAAGAGCCCCGCCAGTTCCGACATTGTCCAAGACGCAGACTGTTGAGTAACCTGATGTTCCATAGCGCCATAGTAGCCTGATTCACGACACAGGGTTANTCGCGGCACCGAACCGGCATTTGCTGAAAACATTCGTGGGTTTGTTGCCACTGTGACGGTAAGCTTTTCCCAACCANTGCTTTTTTCGATGGAGACCCCAAATGTCAGATACCGTGCCCAAGGAAGGTTTTTTTTCGCGCTGGGGCCGCCGCATCACCAGCCTGCGGAATTTTGTCGTCAACGCTGCCTTTTTACTGTTTTTTGTGTTGGTCCTCAGCGCCCTCCTGAGCACACCGGATCAACCTGAAATTTCAGCCGACAGTGCGCTGTTTATTGCGCCTACCGGCACCCTCGTTGAGCAAATCACCCCACCCAGCGATTGGCGCGATTTGATTTTTCAGCCTGCGGATCAGGGTCTGATCGAGGTCGGTGATGTGCTCAAAAGCATTGACCTAGCAGCCCAGGACGACCGAATCACAATGCTGGCCCTCAAGCTGGACCAGTTGTCTGGACTCACGTCGAGCCGTGCCATCAGTATCGGCGAGCGAATCAAAGCTTTCCGCGAAACCGGCAAAACCGTTATTGCCTATACCCAGTACAGTGGCCAATTCCAATATTTGGCTGCGAGTTATGCAGACCAAGTGTTCTTACACCCCATGGGCAGCATCATGCTTTCGGGCTTAGGCGGCGACCGGCTCTACTTTGCTGACATGCTGGATAAGCTCAAGGTCAAAATGCACATCTTTCGAGTCGGCGAATACAAATCCGCCACCGAACCGTTCACTCGCAATGCCATGTCAGACGCTGCCCGCCAAGACAGTCAGGATCTCGTCGATGGCATTTGGGCAACCGTCACCGGCACCATTGCGAGCAATCGCGGACTGAAAACCAATGCGGTTTTGACCTTTGCCAATAACTACGATGTCTTGCTGCAAAACGCTCAAGGCGACGGCGCGCAGGCCACTCTGGACAGCAATTTGGTGGATGGGCTGGCAACGTCTGAAGAATTTCGTCAGCAAATAGGCGCTCGGGTCGGCTGGCAGAACGATATGCTCAACGGCATCGACTTCCAGTCCTACCTAGCGATGAACCCCAACGCGATACTCCCAGTGTCGGACAATGCGGTTGGCGTCATCACGGTACAAGGCGCCATCATGGAGTCTGGCCTGTCCAGCAGTGATGTTGCCAGCGCTGAAGATTTGGTGGAACGCATCCGCGTCGCTAAGCACGACGAGCGAATCAAAGCCCTCGTGTTACGGGTTGATTCCCCCGGGGGCAGCGCCTTTGCCTCGGAATTGATTCGTGAAGAGCTGCTGGCCCTGCAGGCGGCAGGCAAGCCTGTTGTGGCATCATTTGCCACGGTGGCGGCCTCTGGTGGTTATTGGGTCTCTGCCAACGCAGACGCAATCTTTGCAGAACCCACCACCATCACCGGCTCCATTGGCATTTTCGGCATTCTGCCCAATGTCTCAGAGAGTTTGGGTGCCATGGGTATTCACGCCGATGGTGTCTCCAGCGCACCTCTCGCCCGCGGCCTTAGTGTTGTCGGTAACCTGAGCGACCAAGCGCAAAGTATCCTTCAGCTTTCCATTGAACACGGNTACGCAGAATTCATTGATTTGGTGGTGAATGGGCGCGGCATGTCCCAGACAGAGGTGGAAGCGATTGCTCAGGGTCGGATTTGGAGTGGTCTCGTCGCAAAAGATATCGGCCTAGTCGATGAACTGGGCGGCCTACAACAAGCCACACACCACGCTGCAGAACTCGCGGGTCTAGCGAACTGGACCACCGAGGATATTCGGATGCCCTTGGACCCACAGAGCCTGATTATGATGGAACTGATGCAGGCGACGGGAACAACGCCTGCCAATAACAGCCTCGACCAATGGACTCGACAGTTGCCTTGGTTGGGAACCTTACGCAGCAGTATTGACCAACTNTCAGCNTTTAATGATCCCAGACACGTCTACGCCATGTGCCTGAGCTGCACTGCGCGCTAGCCGCCCCCGGCGGAACGGGCTTTTTGCCAGTAGTCCTGAGTCATCTGCTTAACCTCTTTGCGCATTAAGAACATGCCAATCAGGTTAGGCAGAGTCATCAGCGCAACGGTTACCGCTGAGATCAACCAAATCAANGANGTATCNACAACGGTCGCCAGAAAAAATCCCAGCACGTACAGACACCGATAAGGCAGAACCCACGCGGTGCCGACCAAGTAGGTAATCGCGCGGTCGCCGTAGTAAGACCAGGCAATGGCCGTAGAAAAAGCGAACAGCGTTAATCCCAGGGCCACCAGTAAGCCGCCATAACTGCCAAGGAAGCTCTGCTCGAAGGCCTTGCTCGTCAGGGGTACCGAGTGCAGCAGAGATTCCCCACTGAGGTTGAGCGATCGGTCCATCAGCTCTCCCTCTTCGATCACCATGAGGCCGTCGAACGGCACACCTTGTGCGGACACTCGCACATTCTCAGCAACGGAACGGTTATGCAGGATCGTGACATTGGTCAGGTCAGGCACACCGGCCTCAACCTTCAGCGTACCGCTGAAGGCCCGGACGGGGTCATTTGCCGGTGGCATCAGATCTAAATGGGCCGACAGTTGACTGACATGCACTGGGTCCTTGTCACTGTAGGCACCCGCTATGATTTCGGTATCGGTCTGACTGAAGGCTGTGGTGTATTTTTCCTGCCAAACACCTGAGGACAAAATCACCAATCCCGTCAACGTACAGATGATCAGGGTGTCGATGAAGGGTTCAAGAATGGCCACCATGCCTTCAGCAACTGGCTCCTTGGTTTTCGCCGCTGCGTGAGCGATGGGCGCCGAACCCTGCCCAGCCTCGTTTGAATACAGGCCGCGATTGACTCCGCGATTAAAGGCATAGGCAAAAGACGCTCCTAAAAAACCTCCTGCTGCTGCCGAACCCGTGAAGGCGTACTCAAAGACCGAAGAAAATGCGGGTATGACTTGGTCCAGATTGGAGAAGATCACCGCAAAGGCTCCCAAGGCATACAGCACACCCATGGTGGGCACTAAGGCGGCGGCTACGGCTGCGATACGACGCACACCGCCGACAATAACGAAGCCCATCAGGCCCGCAAAAACCAGTCCCGTCAGATAGGTGGGCACGCCAAAGGACGTCTCAATGCCAGAGGCCATATTGTTGGCTTGGGGCATGTTGCCAGAGCCAAAGGAACTGATGACGGTGGCGATGGCAAAAAATACCGCCAACCACTTCATACCCAGCCCGTATTCCATGTAGTACATGGGGCCACCGGCCATAAACCCTTGGTCGTCTTGCTTGCGGTACTTATGACTGATCGAAACTTCGACAAATTTCGTCGTCATGCCCAAAAACGCCGTTGCCCACATCCAAAACAAGGCCGCAGGACCACCCAAAAAAATCGCAAAAGCCACGCCCCCGATGTTACCGGTGCCTACCGTGCCGGAAAGCGCGGTGGATAAGGCCTGAAAGTGAGACGTATCACCAGGATCATCCGACGTTGAATGCTTGCCCGTGAGTACAGACCACGCGTGCCCAAAGAATCGAATCTGCGGGAAACCCAGATAGATCGTGAACAACAACCCCATACCCAGCAGCGCAATCGGAAAATAGGCAGCACTTCCCAGCAGGCTATCCAGCAGTGAGAAGAAGTCAGTAATAAGCGCCATAGGATCTCCTGGGCTGTGGTGTGGCGGCTAGACAGCCCCCAATATGAATTTAGGTAGCGGCAAAACCCTACCGTGTAACGAACGCCAGGTTTCTACTGTTCAAACAACGCATCGTACATGACGTTAAAGAGCCTATTTTGTTCCATCACGCCGCGCACTGCGGTTGCGTTAGCGCCGGTGGCGAAAGCTGCCACATCCTCTCCCGCGTGGGTCTCTGCCTGCATGGGGACGGTGCCTAACTGCTGAAAATTCCTCGCTTGCGTGTCTACATCGCTGAGGTCGGGGCGTTGTTTCCTGTAGCCCGGGCCATTGGCGTAACTCAGGGTGGTATAGGGCTTTCCCGTCGCGTCCAACATCGGCTTACCCGGTTCCATCTCCACGGTACCTAGGATCGGGTTGCCACGTCGGGGATAACCGCTGATGGTCATGGTGTGGCTGTGGTCGGCGGTCACGAGGATTAGGGTTTCGGACAGGTCCACATTGTCTACCACCCATTGAACGGCCTCAGACAGGGCCACTGTGTCACCCAGCGCACGAAAGGCATTCGAAAAGTGGTGGGCATGATCGATGCGCCCGGCTTCTACCAGCAAGAAATAACCCTCTTTCTTGGCAGACAATTGCTTGACCGCCAGCGCGGTCATATCGCGCAGCGACGGCTCCTTACCCGGATCTCTGGCTCGGTCGGCCTCGTACTGCATATGAGAGGGTTCAAACAAACCCATCAATTGACCCGACAAGGGCTCGGGGGCAGCAAGCCACTGAGCAATCGTATCGCCATTCCAGGCGTAGCGCCGGTTACTGTCAGCAGCGAGCCACTCATCAATTAAATTGCGTCCGTCATCCCGTGCACCCTGCTTATTAGGGTACTCCGGATCCGACATTTCTGTTGGCATGAATTCCCGACGACCGCCGCCTAAAATCACGTCTATGCCATCGCCAAACGGCATGGCCACTAACTGGCTGGCGATGTCCTGACAGCCCAACGCCTGCGCATCATCCGGGGTCGTCGCGCTGCTTTCCCAATTGCGATTGGGCGTGTGCGCGTAGGCACCCGCAGGGGTTGCGTGAGTGATGCGGGCTGTGGATACCACACCAGTCCCCATCCCAGCCTGTTCCGCCAATTCTGCCAGCGTGGGCAAGGTGTTTTGCAGTGCGGCGGCACAATCATCCCGCGCCACGGTGCCGTTGATACCCAGCACGCCGATACGGGTTTTTTCGCCGGTTGTGAGTGCCGTAATGGTGCCGGCGCTGTCGGGCACCTGAGCATCTGTATTGTAGGTTTTGATCAACGCTAGGTGAGGAAACTCTTCGAAGGCAAGGCTGTACTCTTCACCGGTCGCTCCGGCGGTTTGCCCGGCATAAATGCGCGCCGCCGTAACGGTACTGATACCCATGCCGTCACCAAGAAAAAAGATGACGTTTTTCGCGTAACTCTGGCCGCTGGCCAAGACCAGTGCCAACGCGAGTCCCAGTTGGACAACACCCTGCCAACGAGCCTGTGCATTCTTCGATTGATTCATCGTTTTATTCCTTCAATTACGGCGGTGTGCCGAGACTAGGCCGCTCTGCTGACACTGCGCAGCGTCACGAATTCTTCCGCAGCGGTGGGGTGAATACCCACGGTGGCATCGAACTGCGCCTTTGTTGCGCCTGCGACCATGGCAACCGCGAGTCCCTGGACGATTTCACCGGAGTCTGGGCCAACCATATGAATACCCAGCACCCGATCGGTACTGCGACATACAATCATTTTCAGCAACGTGCGTTCGTCACGGCCTGATATCGTATGTTTCATGGGCTTGAATTGAGATTCGTAGATATCCAAATCGCCAGCATGGTCCACCAGCGCTTCCGCCTCGGTCAGACCAACCGTTCCTATATTGGGCTGACAAAAAACCGCTGTCGCGATGTTTTGATAGTCCATCCGGCGTTTTGGCTGGTCGGTAAACAGGTTGCTGGACAGGCACATGGCTTCTTCGATGGCGACCGGTGTGAGTTGAATGCGGTCGGTGACATCGCCGATGGCGTAAATGTTCTCAACATTGGTCTGATAATCGGCGTTGACCAGCACTTGCCCGTTGTCGCCTAACGCCACACCAGCATCTTCCAACCCAATGCCTTGGGTTTTTGGGCTGCGGCCGGTAGCGCACAACACCGTATCCGCTATCAGGGTGTTACCGTTCGTCAGATCCAAGCGTAACGAGCCATCGTCTTGTTTGTGAATATGCGTCGCCTCGGTTTCAAACAGCAGTTCAACGCCCTTCTTCTCAATTTCCTCTTTGACGAAGGCGCGAATCGAGTCATCAAAGCCTCGTAAAAACATCTCGCCGCGATACAGCAATGTGGTTTTTGCACCAAGGCCGGCAAAAATACCGGCAAATTCCACGGCAATGTAACCACCACCAATGACGGTCACTTGGTTCGGAAAATCCGGTAAGTAGAAGGCTTCGTTGGAACTGATGGCATGCTCGATGCCGGGAATTTCAGGCATAACCGGCCAACCGCCTGTCGCTACCAGAATGTAGCGGGCGGTTACGGTTTCCTCACCAACCTGTACGGTATGGGCATCAAGCAAGCGTGCGTGCGCCTCATACAAAGTGACACCAGCATCATCAAGTAGATTGTTATAAATACGATTTAATCGATTGATTTCTTTTGTCTTATTATCTCTAAGTGTTGGCCAATCAAAGGCGCTTTCCGGCACATCCCAGCCGTAGTTTTTGGCGTCTTGAAACTCTTCGTGAAAGTGCGAACCGTAAACAAACAATTTCTTCGGCACACAGCCGACGTTGACACAGGTACCGCCAAGGAACATCGATTCCGCAACCGCTACTTTAGCCCCATAACTGGCCGACATACGGCTGGCGCGGACACCGCCAGAACCGGCACCCAAAACAAATAAATCGTAATCAAAATCCATGCTTTTATTCCTGCAGAGTCTTTATACGCGCTAACGCACAGCCCAAACCATGTAACACATCGAACACCCAAAATGGTGATAAGCACACATTTCTCAGACGGTATTGCCTGTCGGAGTCTGAACAAGCCTCATCAAAATAACCAGTACCCGAAGACTTAATCCGAACCGACCAGCACATTCAGAACCACATTGATGGACAGATTCACCGTAGCTGGGGTATAAATACTGTATAAACATACAGCTTTTCGCTGTGAGTGAAATCGACAGTTAATTTTTAAGCGTTCGCATCCATTATGTCAGCAGACAAAACACCCGACATCGACGCCCTCACCCATCCAATGCTCTGGCGTGGCAAAGACTTATTATCGACTACCGGTCTTAACCCCTCCCAGCACACGGCCTTGACCAGTGGTTACGCCGAATTGGACAGTCGCCTGCTTGGCGGGGGCTGGCCCCAACAAGGACTGGTTGATCTGCTGTTACCACAGGCCGGTATTGGCGAACTGCGCCTGATACTGCCGGTTTTGCAGCAACTGACCCAAAACGCCTATGTGGTATGGATCAACCCGCCTTTCATCCCTTATGCGACGGCTCTTGGGGCCTGGGGCGTGAATACCCACAACATTCTAGTGGTGCGCACACAGTCCCACGAAGACACGCTGTGGAGCATGGAACGCTGCTGTTTATCCAGCGGGTGTGCGGGTGTACTGGCCTGGCCAGACGAGCGCAAACTCAACATCAAAGAAACCCGACGAGTACAGTTGGCTGCCCGTAGCGGACACACGCTGGCCCTGTTTTTTCGCCCAATCAGCGCCACCACGCGATCGAGTCTGGCGGAACTGCGTCTGGCTTTGCGCCCCACACACAGTGTCGATCGGTTGTCGCTGGACATCATCAAGCGCAAAGGTGGCTGGCCGGTTCACGGCATCGAGCTCTGTTTGGCTGAAGCCTCCCAAACACCTTACGACCTTATGCAGCCACTGCATCAACAATTGGCTCTCTGGCAAAAACAGGATGCACAAACAACCCAGCAAGAAAGAAAGACTGTTCTAAAAAACGGGCAAGAAAATACTGTCTACTCGGATTTTGCCTACGATATGAACCCCTCAGAGTCCGATATGGCTGCAAACAGCTCGTTGCACTAGCCCTACCCGCCATGCCCACTCAACACACTCTTTCAAGGCACTCAACGGACAGCCCAGAACATAAGTGGCTGGCGCTGCATTTCCCAACACTGCCTCTGGACATCTTTCAGTCCCAGGGTGCGCCTAATGGGCAGGTTCAGGTCGTCATCCAAGAGCAGCGGGTTTGTCATATGAATGAGGCGGCAGCGGCTGCTGGCATATTGCCCGGCTGTACATTGGCAACCGCTTACAGCATCAGCTCTGAACTGACGTATTTCGAGCGCAATCCAGATCAAGAACAAGAGCATTTGGCGGACTTGGCCCAAGCCCTGTACCGCTACAGCAGTGTGGTCAGTCTGGAAGCACCGGATTGTATCGTGCTGGAGATCCGAGGCAGCCTGATGCTGTTGGGTAACGCCGACGTCATCGCTCAAGATGCTCTCGCGCTCTGCGCAGACATGAATCATCAGGCCATTGCCCGATCGGCCCAGACACCACAGGCCGCCATTGCGCTGGCCAGAGCGCACACCAGCCGCCTCTTCGATGTGCCACTGCATGTATTAGAGCTTCTGAACCAGGGCTTCAGCCAGCGTAACCTAGAGCGCCTGAGTAACATGGGCATTTACACTCTGGGTCAACTGATACAGCTTCCACGTGCCGGTCTAGGCAAACGTTTTGGCCAGCAGTTGACCCAATATCTGGGCCGTCTACAGGGCGAGTTGCCGGACCCCAGACTGAGCATACGTCCGCAAACACGTTTTTTCCGACAGCAGCACTTACTCAAACCCATCAGCAATAAAGACGTGCTGCTGCGCGGCCCCATGCCCTATCTGGCCAAGCAACTTGAGTATTGGCTGATCGCTCACCAACACGGCTGCATTACCCTGTGTTGGCAGTTTGCCCCCTTCAAAGGCGAACCAACCAAGCTGCCAATCCGCTTCGGCAACGGCAAGCAACGGCATCAAGACATCTTGAAGCTAAGCGCCCTGAAACTGGAACAAATCGACCTACCCACCGAGGTGCTGACCGTTGGCCTAGACATGACGCTAAGTCGATCCTGGATCAGCAACAATCAAGACCTGTTCGGCAGCACGGCCAGCGCCACGATGGCCGTAAGCGAACTGGTGGATGAACTCAGCGCACGGCTGGGGGCTGGGGCTTGCTATAGCATACGCTCCCAAGCACAACACAGCCCAGAACAGGCATGGCGAGGCCCAAGAGGCATCCCACACGAAAACACACCCGCCATCGCCAGTGACCCCGCAGCCACCAACAGCCGCAGTGCCGGATT
The DNA here is from genome assembly GCA_002704225.1 of Gammaproteobacteria bacterium. Lineage (GTDB taxonomy): Bacteria > Pseudomonadota > Gammaproteobacteria > Pseudomonadales > Azotimanducaceae > UBA4421. The sequence goes on from PAFU01000039.1 coordinate 10,283, forward strand.
GTTACCGGGCAAACGTCCGATCTGGCTTTTTCATCAACCCCAACCCGTACCGGGCAACCATCTGACCCTGCTGCAAGGACCCGAACGCCTGAGCGAGAGCAACCTCAAGGTGCGTAGCAGTACATTGGTCACAGCACCGTATCGGGACTACTACGTTGCCCGGCATCGCCAGGGTGCATTGTGCTGGGTCTTCACATCACCCCAAACGACGCCTACGCAAACACAGCAAGGCGGCTGGTATCTACACGGCTATTTTGCGTGATATGAACCAGCGCAATACGTCTGACAGCACGAGCACCAAGTCCTCTGTCTCTACCGACATACGGGATCAGGTACCTCTGTATCTAGGTCAGACTGGCAATCATTTCGCTCATCGACGGTATGCGGAACTGCACTGCATCAGCAATTACAGTTTTTTACGGGGGGCTTCCCATCCGGAAGAACTCGTCCAACAGGCTTATGAACTGGGCTATGACGCCATCGCCATTACCGATGAATGCTCGTATTCCGGCTTGGTCAAAGCTCATAAGACCGCCAAAGCCTGCGGTATCAAACTGATCTGTGGTGCAGAGTTTGTGCTAACGGATGCCATCGGGCCAGAAGCCAGCCCAGCGTGTCGTTTAATCCTGCTGGCCTCTAATCGTCAAGCCTACGGTCAGATCGCCAGTCTCATCAGCAAACTGCGAAAACGGTCTGAAAAAGGCACCTACCAGTTATCCCTAGACGACCTGCAGGTAGGCCTGAGCGACTGTCTCGGTATCTGGGTCTGTGAAGGTCAGAACGTGGAACAACTTGCCACTGTGGGTGCCCAACTGAAAAACCTCATCACCCGCCTTTGGATCGGACTCGGGCTTTTTCATGACGGCCAGGATCTGAGCAAAACCGCTAATGCCCTCACCCTATCAACTACGTTGAAATTACCAATTGTGGCCGTCAACGATGTTCATACCCACTGCCCAGAGCGTCAGGGACTGCAAAACATTGTGACCGCCATACGACTGAAAACCGACATACAAAATCTGGGCTACCAGGGGTTTTGCAACGCCGAACGCACCTTGCGGCCGATAACGATTCTGCAACAACTGTATCCAGACGAAATGCTGGCACAAACCGTCGCCATCGCAGACCTGTGTCAGTTCAACATGGACGAACTGCGTTACGAATACCCGGAGGACTTGGTTCCGCCGCATCTGACACCGGGGGCTTACCTGCGTCAGCTGACCTATGACGGAGCCAGTCAGCGCTGGCCCCAAGGCATACCGGAGGACACCGTGACGTTGATCGAAAAAGAACTCGATCTGATCGCCCAGCTTCGCTACGAGCACTATTTCCTGACCGTACAAGACATCGTGCAGTTTGCCCGCAGCCAGCACATTTTGTGTCAGGGTCGGGGGTCTGCTGCCAATTCTGCCGTGTGTTACTGCCTGTTCATCACCGAGGTGGACCCTGCGCGAATGCATTTGCTGTTCGAGCGATTCGTTTCCATGGAGCGCAAGGAACCCCCAGACATTGACGTAGATTTTGAACACGAACGACGGGAAGAAGTCATTCAATACATCTACAAACGCTATGGTCGTGATCGTGCCGCCTTGGCGGCCACGTTGATTACGTATCGGCCGCGCAGCGCCATTCGCGACGTCGGCAAGGCCGTTGGACTGGATCAGGGCGTATTGGACCTCCTATCCAAATCACTGGCTTGGTGGGATAAACAAGATGTCTTAGATGAGCGCTTGCGCTCCATTGGCCTCGACCCGAAAAGCCCCCAAATTCAGCAATTTCTGCTCTTTTTTAATGCCATATTGGGATTCCCACGGCATCTGTCTCAACACGTAGGCGGTTTTGTCATTTCTGCCGGACCACTGGCCCAACTGGTGCCAATAGAAAACGCCAGCATGCCGGACCGCACGGTCATTCAATGGGACAAAGAAGACTTGGAAACCTTGGGTCTGCTGAAAATTGATGTGCTGGCACTGGGCATGCTGACTGCCATCCGCAAAGCCTTGCAGTTGGTTCACGCCACGAACCCCAAGGCCCCACCACTCACCATCCAAGACATTCCTGCCGAAGACCCAGCAACCTATGCCATGCTCCAACGCGGTGACAGCGTGGGGGTATTTCAGGTCGAATCCCGGGCCCAGATGGCCATGTTGCCGCGTTTAAAGCCCCATAACTTTTACGACCTAGTGATCGAAGTCGCCATCGTCCGCCCGGGACCGATTCAAGGGGACATGGTGCATCCATATTTGCGCCGACGTCAGGGGCTGGAACCTGTCAGTTATGCAAGCTCCGGCGTTCGCCGCGTGCTGGAGCGCACCTTGGGTATCCCTATTTTTCAGGAACAGGTGATCGAGCTGGCCATGGTGGCCGCAGGCTTCAGTGCCGGAGAGGCTGATCAGCTTAGGCGCGCTATGGCCGCCTGGAAGAAACGCGGCGGACTCGATCACTTTGAAGCGAAGCTGGTTAACGGCATGCTCGAACGTGGCCACAGCGAAGAATTCGCCCAGCGTATTTTCAATCAAATGAAGGGCTTTGGAGAGTACGGCTTTCCCGAATCTCACGCCGCCAGTTTTGCCTTACTGGTCTACATTTCCGCCTGGCTGAAATGCCATCAGCCGGCAGCCTTTTACTGCGGCCTGCTCAATTCCCTGCCCATGGGTTTCTACTCGCCGTCCCAGTTGGTGCAGGATGCCCAGCGCCACGGCATCGAGGTTCGCCCCTTGGATGTGTGTGTCAGTCAATGGGATCACACCTTGGAGATGTCGAACCAACCCGGCGCCGAACCGGCACTGCGCCTTGGCCTGCGGATGATCAAGGGCCTGAGAGTTGATGTCGGCGAGCGCATCATGACGGCACAACGTCAGGCTGAAAAATACAGCCGGGGAATAATCCGCAGTGCCAAGGAACTGGCACGCAGCGCTGACTTGGACGACCAGCAGCTTGGCTTTCTGGCACGTTCAGGGGCCCTATATCAGCTAGCCGGGCATCGGCATCAAGCCCACTGGGATGTCACCGGCATCGCCACACCGCTGCCTATGGAAGCAACGCCTGATGCTGCTCGCGCCGCAGAGCCAAGCCAGCCCGCGTCAGACAAGGCCACCCTGTATGCACCATCGGTGACAGAAGATCTCTTCAACGACTACCGCTACACCGGGCTGACACTGGGCCCGCACCCCATGACCCTGCTGCGTGAACACCCGGAACTCAAAGGCTTTCGACGCGCATCGGATTTAGAACAATGCCGCACAGGTCAAATGATCCGTATCGCCGGCGTAGTCACCGGCCGGCAAAGACCGGGCACGGCCAGTGGCGTAGTCTTTCTTACGCTGGAAGACGAAACCGGCAATACCAATATGGTGATTTGGGCCACGGTCATGGAGCGCTTTCGAGCGGTACTGTTGCAGGGCCAACTGTTGAAGTTCAAAGGTATTGTCGAACGCGAAGGACGTGTCATTCACGTTGTGGCCGGTCATGTGGAAGATGCCGGCCATTTGCTCGAAGACTCAGTCGCAGCGGAACCCACCTTCAAGTCCCGCGACTTTCATTAACGGCGCCCTCAGCATTAGACTCCGCGGACCGGCACCTTCCTGTGCTCGAGGGAGCGGCTTACTCGCCGCCGCCAGCGCCCTCACTGCCAGAGTTCGTGTCGTTCTTCGCCGCTACTTGCGCCTTGGGCACATGGCCGTCATACCGCAGGGTGGTGAAGCCGAAAAACATTTCGTGCATGGTCTGTAAACCGAAGAACACGGGCCTGGTTGGATCCGGGTTGCCTGGATTACGGTCAGAATTGTCCATGGCTCCTTCCGCTACCAGCTTGGTGCCGCTGGGCATGAACAAGGGCTCTTGCAGCTGATACTTGAACTGCCAATTGAAGTCGTACTTGGGAACCGACAGCAGCAGTTCCGACGTGCCATCCGGATATTCGGCGGTATAGCTCATGTATTTTCCGCGAAAGTGCATATGCGGCATCATTTCGTATAAGTACGCGTCTTTTTCAATCAGCTGTTCGCCTCGCAACTTATGCTCCTTGGCACCGGGCGGAATGATGAAACGACGCTGGCCAGCCACTCCACCCGACATCACATAGGCCGGTGGCTCATCGTGCAAAAACAGTCCGACTTCAGTGGCGTCTACCGTCTCACGGCCCGACGTGGTGTAGTGCATCTGCAGCAACAGATTTGAGCCCGCCGGAATCAGACGACCGCTGTTGTCTTCAAACGTGTCCGGCTGACGACCCGGCGCAAATCCCCCAAGGTTCTGACCCTGCTCTTCGGCCTCCTCGACATCGCTCTTATCTGCCGGACTCGACAGATAAGTGATGACATGGTGCAGAACTTGTCGATCGCCAGGAACAAACTCAATGCCACGAATCCATACGTCACGGTCTAAATTCAGTTCCACGGGCACGTAGCGGTAATCGATCACACCCGTCGCTGGAATGGTCTGAGGCGGAACAGACAGCACAATGTCGGGCTCGCCCAGCGAGTATTTGGCGTTGCTAAAGGTCAGCGCAGCTAATGGATCCGCCGCACCGTCCTTGGGTGCGCCCTGATCAATCCACTGAATCAGCTTTTGCTGCTCGTCCACACTCAGGCCCGCCACATCTTTTAGCGGCTTGCCGACGTGGCCATCGATCTGGCCGGGAGGCATGCGGCGTGTCATCACAACCTCACGCATCATGGGTGACCAGCCCTTCACCATGGCGTGACTGGACATGGACCATGGCGCGATCGCACCATCGCGGTGACAGGACACACAGTTTTGCTCCAATATCGGCACAATATCCTTTGTATACGAAATCGCATCGTGCGCGGTGTATTCAATCTTGGATCCCAAGTCCGCCGTTCCGGACGCAGCGGTCTGGGCCGGCAGAGCCGACAGCGCGGCGTCGAGTCCGCTCACCGAACCGCGATACACCAGCTCTCTATTGGCCGGGTTGATCACCAACACCTCACCCAATTTCTCTGCGCCCAAGCTTTTCGCCGTCATCTGGCTTTCGTCCATCAGCACCGGCATTTCTGCACCGACCGCATTCAAACGATCGGCCACATCCGCACGACTGTCCGCGCTCACAGGGTTTAACACCCAAAATTGGGCGTTCCCGGCGTAGTTGCTGGCAATATTGGACACAGCTGAGACCGTGCCGTCTTGGGCCAATGATGTGCCACCATTAACCAAAATCACCACGGCGTCGTGATCACCGTAATAGCTGAGCTGATGGAAGGTGCCCGTATGGTCTAACAAGGCGAAATCGCCGACTCGGTCAGCGGCAGACGCGGAAATAGACAGGCCTAACGACAACACAGCAGCGAAAAACAGATTGGAACGCATCATAAGAACTTCCTGTTCAATGTTCTTGTTTCTCTACTCAAACGAATAGACGTAACGATTTGACTCGTTTTATAGCACAATCGACGTTTTGGCTCGAAGCAAACTGGCACCGTTTTATGATACCAAGCATTGGCTCACTGGTAGTTCGCTACCGCTTCGCCCTCACCATACTGTCCTTGATCATGGCCGGAGCCATGGCGTGGGGCATGCAATTTTCGACCTTCGACGGAACCACCGACTCCATTCTTAGCGAGGGTGATCCGTACAAAGCGGAAGTCGATCAAGCACGTATCGATTTTCCACCCAGCACATCAATGCTGGTCGCGTTCGAAGTGCCCAGGGACATCTTCACGTTCAAGACCCTCCGTGCCATCGAAGAGCTGACACAACGCTACATTGAAGTCGATTCGGCACTGGCCGTCAGCTCTATCCTCAACTATCGCCTGAACGAATCAGACAAGCAGACTTATGGACGCACCTATCTGATCCCCGAACTGGATACGCTATCCGAGGCGGATCTGGTGCAGATAAAAGAAATCGCGCTGGCCGATGAGGACCTCGTCAAAAGTTTGCTGTCGCCCCAAGGCGATTTCACCATTGCGTCCATCAAGTTCAAGGTCAGCGAAGACACCGCGGAAAAACGCCTGGCTGTGGCGGAATCTGCGGTAGCCCTCCGCGATTCCATACGCGAAAAATTCCCCGAGGTCGGTTTGTACATTATCGGGGGGCCGATGTTCGAGCGTGACAGCCATCTGGCATCCGTCAAGGACAACCAAATCCTCTTTCCCCTCGTGATGTTCGTTGGTTTGGTACTGCTGTGGTTTTGCCTGCGCTCGCTGATGTCAGCGTTTAGCCTGTTCGTCCTGACGGCGGTCACCTTAGCCGTGACCTTGGGCTCTCACGCCTTGCTGGGCATCCCGCTAAACCAAATCTCACGACTGGGCCCACTCGTGGTCGCCGTCATCGCCATGGCCGATGGCATCCACATCGTATCTGTCTACGCCCAAGGATTGCTCCGTGGTTTGGACAAAGAATCTGCGATGGTGGAAAGCCTGAACATCAACTTCACGCCCATCGCCTTAGCCACCATCACCACGACCATGGGCTTTTTAAGCCTCAACTTCAGTTCTGCGCCAACGATTTACGGCTTCGGCAACATCATTGCCATTGGCGTGTGCTGGGCTTTCGTGTTCACCATTATGCTACTGCCCACCATGATTCTGCTCATGCCGGTGAATCGGGTACCCAAGCCTCTGGGCGTTGGTACCTTCATCAATGCCATGACACGACTGGTGGAAACGAGGGAACGCACTTTGTTTTGGGGCAGTCTCGGGCTCATCTTGTTCACCCTGTGCTTGCTGCCCTTGAACAAGCTGGATTCAGACCGGTTCGCCTTTATCGACAAAGACTCCGACGCACGCATCGTCCTCACCGCCCTGCGCGAAAAAATCGGCAACGATCAGTCCTTAGTCTATGTCATTCGCAGCAGCGGGTATTACGGCATTACCGATCCCGCTTTTTTGCAGGAGGTCAATCGCTTTACCGTGTGGCTGGAGGAACAGCAGGAAACCAGTTTCGTTGCCAGCTATACCGACTACTTGAAGGTTCGCAACAAGGCCGACCACGATGACGACGAAGCCTACAATGTTGTGCCAGACGATCAGCTCACCGTCATCGACTATCTCGTCGGCTATCAACTGGTGCAGGAGATCGAGCCCAGCCTACAGCCGATCTTTAATGCGGACTACTCCGCAGTTCGCCTCGCAGTCGCAACATCCAATTTAAGCAATGTAGAGATCTTGAACTTCGCGGACAAAATAGACGCTTGGGCACAAGACAATGTATCGCCAGACTTTGCCATTACCCGCGGCGACAATACGATTTTGTATGCCCGCATCAATCAGACCATCAGTTCCGAACTGCTCAAAGGTTTTTCACTAAGCTTTTTACTGATTACCCTTACCATGATCGTCGGGTTACGCAGCCTGAAATACGGGCTGTTAAGTATTTTTCCAAACGTCTTCCCCGCCACCATCGTGTTTGGTTTTTGGGGATTGTTTCAAGGCCTCCTGAGTCCCTACACCCTGATGCTTTTCTCCATCAGTATCGGTCTGGTGGTGGACGATTCGGTGCACATTTTGAGCAAGTACATCAGCGCCAAGCGAGAAGGCGCGACGCCCATCGAAGCCGTGCGCTATTCCATCGACAAAGCGGGTTCCGCCATTACCATCACGACACTCAGTCTCGCGGTTGGCACCTTTCTGCTGGTTTTCTCCAGCACCAGTATTTTTCAAAACGTGGCTCTGCTCATCACGCCGATTATTGTGACCGCCCTCTTTTTGGATCTATTATTCTTGCCACCGTTACTGATGCGCTTTGATGCCTGGCTAGACCGGATTCGTCGCATTGATGACAGCGACGTCAGTCAGCCTTCGCAGCGATCCCCTGCGTTGGAGACCGTAAAAATATAAGGAGAACGACCTCGTGAAACCCGTATGTTTAGTAATTGGAGCCGGTGCCGGTATCGGCGGTAATGTTGCACGAAAATTCGCGCAGGAAGGTTATCACTCGGTGCTGTGTCGCCGCAGCGACGAGGACGGACTGAATAAAATGGTCGCTGAGATACAAACTGATGGTGGCAGCGCTTCCGGTTTTTTGCTCAACGCCATCGACGACAACAGCATCGAAGATCGGGTTGCGGCAGTGGAAGCCGATATCGGCCCGATTGAGACTGTTGTATTCAATTTAGGGGCGCAAATTGGCGATCGCCCGCTGGCCGCGACCACCTACAAGGCCTTTGAAATGGGCTGGCGTTTGGCAACCTTTGGACTCTTTCGTACCGCCCATGCCGTCACTCCGCACATGGAGGCGCGGGGCAAAGGAAACATCATCGTGACATCTGCCACGGCAGCTGTTCGCGGTAACGCAGGTCAGCACAGTCACGCCGCTGCCATGGGCGGACGTCGTATGTTATGCCAAACCTTGAATGCGCAGTTTTCCGCCAGCGGCATTCATGTGGCGCATATCATCGTTGACGGTGCCGTCGACGCCCCAGACACGCTGGGCAAGATGCTCGGACCTGAACGTTTTCAGGAACTGCGAGAGACCAAGGGCATGGAACACGATGGACTGATGCTGCCAGCCAAAATCGCCGAGACCTACTACCACATCGCCCAACAGCACCGCTCGGTCTGGACACACGAGATGGACCTGCGCGCTTACTCCGACCGACCTTGGTGGAACCACTGATTCGCCATTGTCTCTAGGACGCGCTGAAGCGAAGCAAGAACGAACAATGAACCCGGGTTCTCGCTCGGGTTAAATGCATTGAGCGCTTCGGCTATCGCGGATCCAAACGCATCAAATACCGTGGCGGAAAGCCCGTCAGAATACGAAATGCTAAGGGCAGCGCGTGCTGGGCGTTCACGGCGTCATGATCCACGCCCTCTAACAACACCGCACGATAGGGCTGTGTCTCGCCGTCAAAGGTAATATCAACCTCGTCGTTTTCCAGTGCGTCGTTGAACCAAGCCCGCGGCCAGTGATTCGCCGCCACATAAAGTGCGCCGTTACTTTCAAGCCGAGCGACGACTCGGTCAGCGCCCTGACCGTCGCTATCGTAGGTGGTGATCACCATCGTCTGCGCATCGGCTGGCTGAAAGTAGCCCAACAGCGACTCAAAAGTCGCAACAATACCGACATAGACCAGCGCAACGATCATCAAAATTTTCGCCAAACGCATATTCCCTCTCCTGATTAATGTTCGTAACTCACCCTTGAAAGAAAGTATGCGTCTTCAACGACGCGGCGCAAGCAACACAACCCCATTTTGAGGCCACAAAGTGCCAAACAATCGAACATTACCTTGTGATTGGATACGGACTTCGTCAAAATCCCCTCGTCGGAGAGATGGCAGAGCGGTTGAATGCACTGGTCTTGAAAACCAGCAAGGTGTAACAGCCTTCCAGGGTTCGAATCCCTGTCTCTCCGCCACTTCCCGCCTAAATATCGTTAAAAATCAATGGCTTGAAATTTATACAACTAGTCAGGGGTACAATCAGGGGTTCATCCTGCATGGCCTTAGTTGAAACAGTCATACGATAGATTGGCGTTAAACTAATGCGTACTTGATTCAGGATGATATCTGGTGTCATCAGCATCTCAGTTGGACGCAGACCCAGTAGAAATGAAATCCTCTTGATATCCGCTATTCTGCCCTTTGAATGACGATAGCGGGAAGATCCACAACCTCATCGAGGTCTGCCTTTGGTTTACCGTACCCTCGATCCA
>PAFU01000021.1 GCA_002704225.1 Gammaproteobacteria bacterium
CCAAATTGAATCCATTGGTTTTTCGCTCTACATGGACATGCTCAATCGTGCGGTGGAAGCCTTGCGAGCCGGTAAAATTCCCGACCGAGACGCGCCCTTGGAGCCGGTAAGCCAAGAAGTGAATTTGCATGTCGCCGCCCTGATTCCCGAGGACTATCTGCCTGATGTGCAAAGCCGTCTGATTCTGTATAAGCGTATTGCGGGCGCCAGCGACGGCAGCGAGCTGGACGACTTGAAGGGCGAAATCATCGACCGCTTCGGCCTGCTCCCGGTTTCCGTGCAGAACCTGTTCCAGATCACCGACATCAAACTGCAGGCCCAGCGCCTGGGCATTCTCAAAGTGGATTTAGGTGACGCTAAGGGTAAGTTGGAGTTCAGCAAAACAACGTCGGTAGAACCCATGGAAATCGTGCAGCTCGTACAGCAGCAAGGCGATACCTATCGTCTCGACGGCGCGTCGACGTTACGCATTGTTCAGGAGCTTCCCGAGTTCGCCGACCGGATCGCGTTCATTCAATCGCTATTTAAGCTATTGTCGCCGCAACGAGAAGCGGCTTAACCGCGGCCTGAACAAACGAGAAAAGCTAAGCCTGTGCAAAATCACCGCATCCAAGGTCATCGTTTACCGGTTGTTTTAAAACGAGGACTCGCCGCCATTACAGGCTGCGGACTCAGCCTTGCGTGCCTGCTTTCGTACGCCCAAGTTCAGTTCGACGCGCCACTCGTCGACTACAGCACAAGCCAACTGGCACAACTTGAGTCCCTCGACGAGTTGGTGCCGCAAGACCGATTCACTGTTGAAGCCATCATCTTCAGACGTCTGGACACATCAAACGCCTTGTTGGCGCAGGCTGAAACCAGTGGGTCTGCTACCGCAGAGACACTGGACAGCCGGGAACCACTGCTGATCGCTGCNCCCAGATCACTGCCGGCNAACCTGTTCGACTTGAGCCCAGCAGCGCGAATNGAAGNTCTTGATGAGCCTCTGCTACCGGCNGAGTCGGAGTCCTGCATTGGNCCAGACATTCAGAAGTCCCTCGAGCCAGNAGAGTTCGCTCCATCCCCGAACGTACTCGAACCNGTCGATCAAACGGTCNGCCTTAGTGGGTTGCCTANCNCCGTTCTAGCCGNATCANAGTCTGCGCCGACGACCCTATTTGGCATCAAGAACGGGGCGTTTTCGGCAGCGTTCCTAGCCGATCTGACGGAAGACNCTCGCGCCAGCGATAGCCTCGTCAGCGACAGCCTGNCATCACNTCCCAACCCTCAATTTCTGGCCCTACCGAAAAACCANACCGAGATAACGCCTACCCCGTATCTGGCGCTTATCCACGGGGTTACGGCCTTTACAAACGGGATGGAACATACGGCTTTTCGACGGCTGCCCGATGAGGAACTCGCGCTTCACGANCTGGTTCGACNGCTGGAGAATTCNGGNGAGTTTGAGGTNCTTGNNCAGTTGGCTTGGCAGCAGCCGGTTCCCGAACGTGGTAACCCGCAGCCAATTTATGTGAATCTCAGCAATGGCGAGCTTCAGGGACATTTGGCCGTCACCCTTGGCCGATATCTGCATACCCAAGCCACATTGTGGCTGGNGCCGACGCCAACGGCACCAACTTCGGACCCCGCCGCCTATGCCCAGCTAGACCAAAGTCAGCGCATGCGCAGCGGTGAGCTGCATTACTTCGACCACCCACTGTTCGGATTGTTGGTCCGAATCGACAAAGTCTCGCCACCGGCAGCGCTACAAGCGCAATTTGAAACCTTCCAGTCGGGGCTTGAGAACCAGCCCCCCTAGCGCGCTAAGCGGTTCGATACAGACTCGGCAGGTTGCGGCANTAGCCCAATACATCCAATCCGCAGCCGAACACGCCGGATGGATCCGTCGTCACGAGACCCAATTGTCGAGCAAACCCAGATGAGTCGTCACCCTGAATCACGCTGCAGTGCCAGACGGGTCCCACCTGCAGACCNGATANNGCCGCCAGNAGGGCCTTCTCCTGACTCTCGCTCATCTGCCCATCATCCACTACCACCACCAGACGGTCAGTCAAGGAAGGCAACGCCCCCGCCACGGTGGGTTCATCTTCGTCAAAGCCACAGTGGGCAATCTGCAACGGAAACACCATGCGCTGCATCAGCGCCCCGAGCAGATAGGCNCCGCCGGGAAGCACCCCAAGTACTACCGGGGATTGATCCTGCAGCTCGGCCGTCAGGGNGACCGCCATTCGATCAATGGCGGCGGCCGTATCACCCGCATCCACCAGTAACCTCGCGCCCTGCAATGCACGGCATACCGGCGTAGGGAAGTCGGCTGTCGTGATCAGTTCCTGTAACAAGTCGGCCATAGACCCTAGCCCACCCCTTGATTGTCGCTCTGTTGCTCTTGAGCCAGTTGCTCCAACGCCTCAGGCGTTTGCAACTGCAGGGTCTGTGTTGGAAACGCAAACTCCGCATCGTGCGCAGCAACGATGTCAGCAATTTTGAGCAGCACGTCTTGTTTCACCGCGTGAAAGGTCGCCCAGTCCGTGGTTTTCGTAAAGCTGTAAACAAAGAAGTCTAAGGTGCTGTCACCGAAGGTCACGAAATTCACCATCAGCGTTCGTTCTTGAGCGATGTCCTCGTGAGCAACCAGCATTTGGTGCACCTCAGCAACAATGCCCGGCATTCGGCTTAAATCGTCGTAACGAATACCAAAGGTTTCGTAGATCCGACGATTGTTCATGCGCGAGGGGTTCTCGACAGACACCTCGGTAAAGACCGAGTTCGGCACATACAGAGGCCGCTGGTCAAAGGTCCGAATCTGGGTGACCCGCCAGCCGATGGATTCAACCGTACCCTCAATGTCACGGTCCGGCGATCGAATCCAGTCGCCAACAGAAAACGGGCGATCCAAAAAGATCATCAACGCGCCGAAGAAATTTGCCAGTAAGCTCCGCGCAGCAAAACCAATGGCGATGCCGCCGACACCGCCCAGCGCCAGCACACCAGAGATGGAAAAGCCGAAGGCCTGCAGGAGCATCAGAACACCGGTAATGATAATGGACGCCCTGAGTAACTTACCGATTGCCGTAGCCGTCGTAGCGTCTACCGAATGCTTTTGTTTCCCGTCAACAAAGCTCTTCTCCACATTCTCGGTAAAGTTAACGGCGAACCAAATCATCAACCAAACCACGGCGACATCGCGAGCCTCGTCGGTTAATGAAAAGATTTCCGCCTGGCTTTCAAGCTTCATGGAATCAATGGCAAAGGAAATACCGATCACCCAAACGCCAAAGCCCAGGGGCTTCTTGATCGCTTCTACAAAAGCGTCATCCCACAAATTGTCCGTACGCTCAGCGCGCAGGTGGGCCTGATTGAGCATGCGGGTCGCCAGATAGCGGACGCCTCCCGTGAGCACCAAAATGCCGAACGCGGTACCCAGCCAGCTGTAGGTATCGAGCAACGTAAGCAACTGGTCCATAAACATTCCTCTATTTCTCGTCGAACAGCACGATATCAGCACAAGTTGCGAATAGTACCAAAGCTAAACGCCTCAGCCGCGTCTCAATTTGAGTTCGTGAAGCGAAACAGCCCGCGCATTAAAGGCTGTACAAAAAATCAGTATGCTGTTTATACTCACAGCACTGTACAAATCATCAGGATTGTTATGGCCTCAATGAATACATCGACTCAGCTGCTCACAGCGCGCCAAGCCCAAATCTTGGAACTGATCCGACGCTACATCAACGACACCGGCTACCCGCCAACACGGGCAGACATCGCCGCCGAGCTGGGTTTCAAGTCAGCGAACGCCGCTGAGGAACATCTCAAAGCGCTGGCACGCAAAGGCGCTATTGAAATGATACCCGGTACCTCTCGNGGCATACGCATNCCTGATCTGGTGGATGAGGGGCTACCCATTGTGGGGCGCGTCGCGGCGGGCAACCCCATTCTTGCCGAAGAGAACATCGAAGACCGAATCGATCTGCCTGCTGGCTTTTTTCAGCCCCATGCCGACTACCTGTTGCGGGTCCGTGGTGACAGCATGATCGATGCGGGCATTCTGGANGGTGATCTGCTGGCAGTACACAAAACGGAACAAGCAACCAACGGTCAAATTGTGGTGGCTCGTATTGAAGAAGAAGTCACGGTGAAGCGTTTTCAGCGCACACGCAAGCGCAATCAGGTGCTGTTGCTGCCAGAGAATTCGGCTTACGACCCCATCGAAGTGGATTTGGCAGAACAGAGCTTTGCCATCGAAGGTCTGTCCGTGGGCGTCATTCGCCAGCAAATCTGATGGCTAAATGAGCGCGATACAAGACGGCTGCTAGGCCGTCTTTTTCTTCTTAGCCGCTTTCTTTCGAGTACCCGGCTTCTTCGGTTCACCCTCTTCTACCCAATTCGGCTCTTGGTAAAACGCCTTCCAACCGGTCGCCTTACCTTCAAGCTCCGATTGCACGTACTGTTCCTTGGTCTTTCGACTGTATCGGATCACGGCCGGATTGCCGTTCGGGTCTTGCTCAGGCGCGCCCAGCAGGTAGCGGAACTTAGGATCCAGCTCGTTCGCGTGGGGCTTGATCTCAGCCACCAGCGGCGCACGTGTCTCTCGGTGTTTCGGAAACTGGCTGGCTGCGAGAAAAATCCCAGATGCACCGTCTCTCAGCAGGTAATAGTCTTCCACCTTTTCGCATTGCAGCTCGGGCATGGGTACCGGATCCGCCTTGGGAGGCGCGGGCTCTCCGCTGCGCAGCAATTTGCGAGTGTTCGGACATGCGACACACCCAAAATACTTGCCGAAACGGCCGGACTTAAGCTGCATCTCCTCACCGCACTTATCGCATTCCAACAAGGGGCCGTCGTAGCCCTTGATCTTAAAGGTACCGGTTTCAATCTCGATCGATGAACAATCCGGGTTGTTGCCGCAGATGTGCAGCTTGCGAGTCTCATCGACCAGATAGCTGAGCATGGCGGTTTGGCACTTGGAGCATTTGCGCATTTTGCGCAGCTGCTTGGATTCACCCTCCTCGTCCTGATCCACATCAACGGCTTCTTCACCGGGAATCAGATTGATGGTCTTGGTGCATCGCTCCTTGGGTTTTAACGCATAGCCCGAGCAACCCAAAAAGACCCCGGTCGAGCCGTTGCGGATTTGCATGTGGCGCCCGCAATCCGCGCTTGGGCAAATGATGTCAGTATCCGTAGGCGCGTTGTCGCGCATACCGTTTTCAACGTCCTTGGCGGTCACCAGTTTGCCGCTGAAGTCGCCATAAAATTCATTCAAAACCGCATCCCACTGGGCTTGGCCGTGGGCTACCTTGTCCAGCTCTTCTTCCATCGTGGCGGTAAAGCGGTAATCCATCAGATTGTCGAAATTTTCCACCAGTCGGTCGGTCACCAGCTCACCGATTTTCTCTGCGTAAAAGCGTCTGGTATCCAGGCGAACATAGCCCCGATCTTGGATCGTCGAAATAATACTGGCGTAGGTCGAAGGACGGCCAATACCAAGCTTTTCCAGCTCTTTCACCAAACTTGCCTCACCAAATCGAGCGGTCGGCTTCGTAAAGTGCTGAATGGCCTCGCAGTCATTCAATACCAGTTCATCACCGGCCTGAAAATCTGGCAAGGTCGCGTCTTCGTCCTTTTTCGACTGTGGGGCCATCACTCGGGTAAACCCGTCGAACTGTAAAATACGACCGCGCACAGACAGCTCAAAGTCACCTGCCTCTGCCTTAATGCTGGTACTTAAGTACCGAGCATCGGTCATTTGGCAGGCCAAAAACTGATTACGGATCAGCTCGTACAAGCGCACCGCGTCCCCATCCACACCGGTGATATGCTCCGGCGCAGTGGTGACATTGGATGGCCGAATCGCCTCGTGAGCCTCTTGTGCATCTTCCTTACTGCTGTAACTCTTTGGCGCCTCCGGCAAGTACTCGGCACCGTACGCCTTGCCGATTAACTCCCGAGCAGCGTCCACGGCTTCGGTGCTTAGATTCGTTGAATCGGTCCGCATGTACGTAATGTAACCGGCCTCGTAAAGCCGCTGGGCCATGGTCATGGTCTTCTTCACCGAAAATCCCATGCGCGTGCTGGCAGACTGCTGCAGTGTCGAGGTAATAAAGGGCGCGTTAGGACGGCTTCGAGTCGGCTTGTCTTCACGCTTGGAGATGCGGAAGGCTTGGGCCTTCAATTCGGCAATCAGCGCCGAGGCGGTGGCCTCGTTGGTGGGCCGAAAGGTCTCGCCTTGATACTTGGCCACCTGAAAGCGTACGGCGGCAGCATCTTGAGCACGATTCAGCTCCGCAAAGGCGTCCCAATATTCTTCCGGCACGAACGCACGGATTTCGCGCTCGCGTTCAACAATCAGACGTACCGCGACACTCTGTACGCGGCCCGCAGACAGACCACGCGCCACCTTGGCCCAAAGCAAGGGCGATAGCTCAAATCCCACCACGCGATCCAAGAATCGTCGCGCCTGTTGGGCATAAACGCGATCCATGTCGATATCACCGGGATCCACAAAGGCGTCTTGAATGGCCTTGCGAGTGATTTCGTTAAACACCACACGCCGATAGCGGCTTTCATCGCCACCAATGGCTTCCCGCAGATGCCAGGCGATGGCTTCCCCCTCTCGGTCACGGTCCGTGGCCAGAAAAATCGCCGGCGCATCTTTCGCCAAACGCCTCAACTCATCGACCACCTTTTCTTTGCCGGGCAAAATTTCGTACTCGGCAGACCAGTTCTTGTCAGGATTGACGCCCATCCGTTTGACCAGTTGGTCTCGGGCGCGCTTCTTTTTATAGGCCTCGCGTTTGGCAGGCGTTAGCGCCTTGGTTTTTTGCGCTTCCTTGGCCCGCGCCTTGGGGTCAACAGCCTTACCGCCTGTTGGCAGGTCACGGATGTGCCCCACACTGGACTTCACGACAAAGTCCTTGCCCAAATATCGGTTAATCGTCTTTGCTTTTGCTGGTGACTCAACAATAACGAGAGAACGTGCCATGTAATGAATGCCCTTATGTTCGACGGAAAGCCCATCAGTCGTATTCAAGACCCTAAGACGGTGAGGAGCACCAAAAATCGGGAGCTGACTGGCCGTAGACCGGCGATTTATAGGACGCGCCAGACCTGCCTGTCAAGAAATGTCGCCGGTAAATGCCTAATCCGATATTGGTCAGCCCCTATCTGAGTTCCTGTTCGCATCGGTTTGACGGATCTTATTCAGGACTGGTGCCCCAGTGTTTTTTTGTTTGATTCACCAGCACCCGCATAGCCACATCCAACTGCTCAAGGCGAGGAAAGCCGGCCAACGTTTGGGCCGCCTTGGGCCTTTTGGCGGGCCAAAACCACGCCGTCGGCCGATTGTTGGCGTCTTGCGCCTGGGGATTTTGCTCACGCCAAAAAGCTGCGATAAACCGTTTATCCAGCTGCACCGCAAGTACGTCATCCGGAAGCCGATCCATGGCCGCTATCAGTTCTCGAGTTGCGGTTGGTCGCGCCAACCAAACCTGTAATGCCTTGAGTTGTGCCGGGTCTGCAAGCGCGGCAACACCCCATCCGCCGTCCAGTCGTTCGACGGGCACCGTCGGCGTGAGCGGAATTCGCAGCAAGGTAATCGGATGCAAACGATTCAACGTAACGCCCAAAGGCAATTGGTAGCGCGCACAGGCCAAGGCCGGCTGCCGCATACCGCCCCCGGCAGTCACCCGTTCGTCGTCCGCTGGATCTAACTTGAGCACCTTATCGAGCTGCACGGTATAGCCCAGCTTACGGGCTAGAGCGCGCAGCGATGTAAGATACCGATCACGATCCGACGGCATCAGATACAGAATCGGACCGATGGCAACCCCAAGGGCGAGCAATATAACGAACCATTCCATAAACGTAACCTCAAAGAGCCTCAAGCCGATCAAAAATGCCGTGCAGTGAAGTCGGCGTGGGAGGAGTCTCCGCCTTTTCACGATCGAGGGGAAGAACAGACACAATCTATTGTTGCGGCGCGAAACTGCGGGTATCTTCCGCTCAAAGACAATCAGTCGAGGTTCTTATGTCACCTTACTCAACCGTCGTTCTCGCTGCCGACCTTACGGAAGAATCCACCCTACTCGCCGAGCGGATGAAACAAATCGTCGGCGATTCTCCCTGTGCGGTTCACATTGTCCATGTTATCGAACCCTTGAGTTCAGCCTACGGAGGCGATGTCCCCATGGACCTCTCGCCGGTGCAAGATCAAATTCAGGACCAAGCCAAAATTCATCTGGCCGAATTTGGCGAACAACTTGGCGTGCCCGAAGATCACCAGCATTTGATCTTTGGCCGACCGCAAAGCGAAATCCATCGGGTTGCTGAAGAATGTCACGCTGATTTGATTGTCGTTGGCAGTCATACCCGCAGTGGTCTGGCCCGACTCTTGGGATCTACGGCCAATGGCGTCATGGACAGTGCGCCCTGTGATGTGTTGGCCGTCCACGTAGGTGAAGGTTAAGCCATCATCAACAGCGTCCGTCATTTGCCGTATTTTTTCGCTCTGCTCGCCCTGCTTTGGCTGCCCGGCACCGCCTCCAGCGCGTCTGAACAAGATGATCGAGCTACCTATCGACAGGCCTTGGAGTTCGTTCGCAAGGGCCAGTTTTCGCGCAGCAAAGAACTCCAGCAACAGCTTGGAGACTACCCGCTCGCACCCTATGTCGAATACCACCGCCTCAATAACAGCATTCGGCAAACCAGCGCCTCACAGATCGACAGCTTTCGGGAACGCCACGGGGATTTACCTGTCACCAAACTGCTGTATTCGCGCTGGTTAAAAGACCAAGGCAAACGCCGAAACTGGCGAACGCTGGTAGAACGCCGCTATGACACATCCAATGCGGAGCTCGAGTGTTATTTTGTGCGAGCACAATACGGCATCGGTGAAAAAACACAGGCGTTGGATGCAACCACCGCACTGTGGTCGAAGCCCAAATCTCAGCCCAAGGCCTGTGACCCGCTCTTTTCCGTATGGCGCGGCACAGAGCGATTCAGTCAGGGTGTGATTTGGCAGCGCTTTAGCGGTGCCATGGACGCAAACGAACGAGTACTTGCACGCTACCTGCAACGGTATCTGACCGGTGCCCGGCGCAACACCGCCAAAGCCTTTTACGAACTGCGCAGTCAGCCACAGCGAGTCACTTGGCGTGGGGCATTTGCTGAGGACACCGCCGAAAACCGTGAAGCCATCAGCTACGGCATTCGACGTCTATCCACGCGAAAGCCTGAAAGCGCCGCAGCCGCGTGGGCAGCGTTCAGCAAAACCCACACGTTTCTCGATACCCAGCGTGAACTCATCGCGGCCCATGTCATCGTAGGTTTGGCCCAAGCGAACCGGTTCCCTGAACCGGAGCAACGCAACGATATCCGCTCGGATTATGCCGTTGAGGGGCTTGTTAACGCGGCTATCGCCAAACAACGGTGGACCGAGGTGGTTTACTGGGTTTCGCGCCTCAGTCCTGCACAGGCCAGCGAAGAGCGAGCACGTTATTGGTTGGCCCGAGCCCAAAGTCAACTGGGCGAGCCTTCCAGCTTCACTGAGTTGGCGAGCCAGCGCAGCTATTACGGCTTTCTGGCGGCAGCGCAACAGCGCTCAACGACACAGCTGCGAGCCATGCCGACGCGAGCGTTCACCGCAGAACATGAAGCAGAGCTACTGCAAATACCCGGCATTGCTCGTGCCGTGGAACTGTTTGCCGTGGGGGATACCCTAAACGGACGCCGTGAGTGGTATCAGCAGCTGGAGCGACAAGACAAAGAAACCCAACATGCAATGGCGTATCTGGCCCGGCGACTTGGCAAGCTGTTTCTAACCATTCAGACGGCCAACGGCGCTCAAGCAAGAGACGATCTTGCCCTGCGATTTCCTGCGGCTTATGGCCCGTCCTTTGACGACGTGGCATTACGACACGACATCGATAGCAGCCTGCTACGGGCAATCACCCGTCAAGAATCGGCCTTTCAAGTCAAGGCCAAATCCAGCGCCGGCGCACTTGGCTTAATGCAGGTTATGCCCGCCACAGCGAAGCTGGCCATGCGGCGAGGCAATCTAGCCCGTCACCTGGGAGCTGGCAGTGGTCAGGTCATCGAACACGACTTAGTGATTCCCGAGCGCAATATTGAAATCGGCAGCTACCATTTGGGTTGGCTGTTGAAGCGCTATGACAACCTGAGGCCCTTGGCCATTGCGGCCTATAACGCCGGCGAAAGTCGTGTGGATCGCTGGTTGAGGCGCTCGCCAAGCGTACCCATCGACGTCTGGATCGAGACCATTCCATTTCGCGAAACGCGCAACTACGTACAAAACGTCCTGGCGTTTCAGGTGGTGTATCAAGGCCTTGAGCAGCGCCCCGCCCCCATCCTCCAGGACAACGAATGGGTCACGCCGGGCTAGGAACCCAGTCGTGTGAACGGCTCTCGCCGGTACCTTGAGTCGTACCCACTGTTTACCCCATCAAAAAGCGCGCCAGCTCATCTGGGCCAAACGGTGCGGGCAGTTCGCGTTCGCCGATTCGCAGCACGGGGATGTTCTCGCCGTAGCGCTCAAGCAGATTGTCATCGTCGGCCACATCGACCACCTCCAACTGCACACCGGCCAGCCCGGGCATACTGAACAGTAGCTCCAAGGCTTGATCACACAGGCTGCAATGAGAGGTGCTGTAAAGGATGAGATGCTGCATAGGTTCTGTATCCTTCAGTGAATGGTCGCTAGCCGACGCTAGCCGAGCTAACATCTTGTCATGCAGTTTACCACGCGCCTCACAAACAACCTCGATCAACTGATCTTTCCTCTGCCCGTCTGCGGTCGGATTCAGTGGGAATCAGTCGCCGTTGGGCATGAAACCGCGGCCTCGGCTTGGCGCACGGTTGTCAACTTACCCGACATACCCAAGCAGCATATTGTCGTACCAAGTTTTGCCTGTTTGACCAAGGACTATCAATACCAGTGGAGCCTACACAGCCAAGAACCGGCGGAGACCAGCACTCTCACGCCGGTGGCACCTGCCAGCATTGATCCCTGGCAGGGTTTTACGGCCCCAACGCTGAGTACCAAGCACATCTTGGCAAAAATTGATTGCTGGCATACCGGTTCTAACGGTGAGGGGTTGCAGGCGGAGCTGGTGCTCTATCTGCCAAAATCATTGGCACCGCCGGAGAACGACTTACTCACGTTAAGCATCAGGCCCATCGAGCAAGATGCTGGGATTCTTGGGTTGCCAACCGACACCGTGGTGCTGGAACCGCCCGTTCCGGTCAGCCAAATGCAGGCGCAGCCGGAGATAGCCAAACGCATCTGTTCGCCCACCGCGACGACCATGGCTGTCGCCGGCCAGGACGCAGCGACCCTCTGGTCTGATGCCGTCGATGCGTGCTACGACCCGAACACCAAGGCGTACGGCAAGTGGCCTCTCGCCATTTATTGGGCATCTCAGCAGCAGCGATTGGGGGCGGTAGAGGCGCTGGCTAGCTGGCAGGAGGCTGAAGCCGTGTTGCGATCGGGCGCGCCCATCGTTTGCAGCATTCGTTTTGCCAAGGGCACCCTGCCCGGTGCGCCACTAACCCAGTCCGGTGGGCACTTGGTGGTTTTGTACGGTATCGAGTTCGAACAGAACGAGGGCTTTGCTCTTGTGATGGACCCCGCTGGTGANACGACTGATCACGTTGCGCAACGCTATCCCCTGCGGGCGTTCAGTGACGCATGGATGACCCACCGAGGTGGCGCCTACCTCTTCGGCTCTGGGACAATGCGCTCGTGAACATCGGCACCAACGTCTATCTNCGTAAAGTGGTCAATCAAGACCAGCCAGAATTTCTGCAGCTGATGCGTGCCAGCATGGATATGCACCGGCCGTGGATCACACCGCCCACCACGCCACAGATGTTTCGCAACTATTTGCAGCGCATTCGGCGCAGCGATCATGAAGGCTACGCGATTTGCCGCACGGACGATGACCGCATTGTTGGCGTGATCAACATCAATCACATTGTCCGCGGTACCTTTCAAAATGCGTCATTGGGTTACTACGTCGGTGCACCCTTTCAAGGTCATGGCTACATGCAGCAGGGGCTGGAACAATTGCTCAGACTGGCGTTTACGACCTTGGGACTGCATCGACTGGAAGCCAACATACAACCTGATAATCTACGTTCGAAGGCTCTNGTGGAAAGCTGCGGCTTCGACTTTGAAGGCCTGAGCAGGAACTTTTTGTACATTGAAGGCGAATGGCGAGACCACGAACGCTGGTCTGTCTTTGCCGACCGCGAGACCTTACGCCCATGACAGAAAACCGAAACTCNATCGACACGCTTTCCGTCGCCATTTTGGCCGGCGGCCCTTCGGCCGAGGCCGAGGTGTCACGCAACTCTGCAGCTCAAATACAGCGCGCTCTGGCCCAAACAGGCCATAGAGCTCGCACGATAGAATTAGATCAGCACTGCGCAGCCGAGCTGATTGCGGCTCAACCCGACGTTGTTTTTCCTGCACTCCACGGACCACCGGGCGAAGACGGCACCGTCCAAGGTCTGCTGGAAATGCTGCAGTTGCCCTACGTCGGCAGCGACGTTCGTGGTAGCGCAGCGGCCATGGACAAAGCCATTGCGAAAAGCGTGTTCCAACGGGCGGGTCTACCCGTAAGCGATGACTGTATCGTGCACCCACACCAAGATTTAACGGAAGCAGCNAGCGAAATAGTCCACACCTTGGGCACCTGCATTGCCATTAAACCGTTGAACCAAGGCTCCGCCATTGGCGTGCAGCTNCTACCAAATGGGGGTGATATCGCCGAGGCGCTGGCNGCGAGCGTGGTCTATGGCAGTTGCCTAGTNGAGCCCTTTGTCCTTGGTCGCGAAATGACTGTGGGGGTTCTGCAGTTGGGTGATGAACTGCTCGTGCATCCAGTCATTGAAATTCATACCCCAGAAAATACGTGGTACGACTACGAGCATCGCTACACAGCGGGTCAGAGCCAGCACGAGATGCCTGCACAGATTGCCAAGGATCTGAGTGAGCGAATGCAAGCGATTGCCCTATCCGCCCACAGCAACTTGGGATTACGCGACCTGTCTCGGGCGGACTTTATCGTCACCGATAAGGACGAAATCTATCTCTTAGAGGTTAACGCGCTGCCCGGTATGACGCCGGTCAGCCTGTATCCAGAGGGTGCAAATGCGATTGGTTATCCGTTTGAACGGTTAATGGACACGCTGGTGCGGCAGGCGTACNAACGCTAATCNCCGNACATTCCGGCCAAAAAAAACCGCCCAANCAAAGGGCGGTAGAGTAAGGCCCAGCAACTGATGTGCTGGGGCCCTTTCTCACACAAGACGCTTATTTTTATAAGGCCCCTAAACTGCAGGCCCCTCTTCCTTATAGATCGTAGCCTCGCTCATCGTGAGAAACCAAATCTAGGCCCTGCATCTCGTCTTCTTCATCGACTCGATTGCCAACCAAGATGTCCGTCACTTTTAAGATAACAAAAGTTACGACGGCCGTGTAAACAATTGATGACACGATGCCAATGGTTTGAGTAGAGACCTGAGCGCCGATGGCGATGTCTTCTTGCCCGCTAAACACCCCCAGCGCGTTGCTCGCAAAGACACCGGTTAACAGGGTGCCGAGAATGCCGCCCACACCGTGCACGGGAAACACATCCAGCGAATCGTCGATTTTCAGTGTGCGTTTGATGTATCCGGTGGCGTAGTAGCAGACAAAGCCTGCCGACAAACCGATGATCAACCCGCCGCCAGGACCGACAAAGCCAGAGGCCGGTGTAATGGTACCCAGACCCGCCACCATGCCCGTTACCGCACCCAGTGCNGACGCTTTTCCGTGATTGATGCGTTCTAGTAGCATCCAGGTACAGGCGCCCGCCGCTGCAGAAATGTGGGTGACCAACATGGCCATACCCGCGTCACCGTTTGCGGCCAAGGCGCTGCCGCCGTTGAAACCAAACCAACCGACCCACAGCATGCCCGCGCCCATAATGGACAGCGTCATGTTGTGCGGTGGCATGGCTTGGGTTGGGAAACCCTTACGATTACCCAGCACCATGGCAGCAACCAGCGCAGCGACACCGGCGGTGATGTGCACGACGATGCCGCCAGCAAAGTCCATGACCCCCAGATCACTCAACCAACCGCCGCCCCAGACCCAGTGGCAGATCGGAGCGTAAACCAAGATCAACCAAGCGGACGAAAAGAGTACGACAGCAGAAAAGCGCATACGTTCAGCAAAGCCACCGACGATCAAGGCCGGNGTNATGACAGCAAACGTCATCTGAAACAGTGCAAACACGCTCTCAGGAATCGTACCGGATTCCGTNTCTTCGCCAATNTGCGCNAGCAACACGTTATCCAGGCCACCGATAAAGGCGTTTAGGCTGCCGCCGTCGCCGAAGGCCAAGGAATAGCCTACTAACAGCCAAAGCAGCGACATCACGCAGGCAATCGTAAAACACTGCATGAGCACACTGAGTACGTTCTTGGAACGCACCAAGCCGCCGTAAAACAGCGACAATCCNGGCAGTGTCATAAACAGCACGAGGGCGGTAGCGGTCATGATCCAAGCGGTATCGGCACCACTGATGCCTTCCGCGTAGGCGGACTGGCTGAGCAGCAAGCCGCCAATCAGCATAATCAATTTATTCATTGGTTCTCTCTCCATTCAGAATGGACATTTAAGCGAACCAAGGCTCAAAACGCCACAAAATTGTGCGTTTTATTGCCAATGAAGCAGCCAAGTTACTATTTCGTAGCGCTTACCAGATTGCGCACTATTTTGGTGCCTTGATAGATAAAAGATGTGTATATTTGTAACGCTTGCGCACCGGCATTGAGCATAGCCAAGGCATCCGCCCCGGAGCTGATACCACCAACCCCNACCAANGTCAGATCCGCCGGTACAGCGCGCCGAAATTGAGCCATCACTTGCNCACTTCGCCGGGTCAGCGGAGCGCCACTGAGACCGCCCGCCTCCTCCGCGTGCTTATGACCGACCACCGCTTCTCGAGACAGCGTGGTGTTCGTCGCNATAATCCCGTCAAACTCGCAGGCGCAAACCTGTTCCGCAATCTGCCCCACCTCGTCTTCGTCTANATCAGGCGCCACTTTCAGTAGCAAAGGCACTGGGGTAGATTGACCCGCCAATGCCATTTGGCGNTCCTTGACCTGGCTGAGCAACATGCGAAGGGGTTCACCGTGCTGCAGTTGGCGCAGATTCGGCGTATTCGGCGAAGACAGATTCACCGTAAAGTAGTCGGCGTAGCCGTGCAGGCAGTCCATACCCTTCACATAATCGCTNGCCGCTTCGTCATTGGGGGTGTCTTTGTTCTTACCNAGATTGACGCCCAACAACGTCCCCTCTAACCGACCACTGGAACGCACCTGGTGCAAGCGCCGCGCCATGGCATGCATACCGTGGTTGTTAAACCCCATGCGGTTGATCAAGGCTTGATGCTCAGGCAGGCGAAACATGCGCGGCTGGGGGTTGCCCGGCTGTGCCAACGGTGTAACCGTGCCCACCTCGACAAAACCAAATCCGCAACGCGCAAGGCCAAGCACTGCTTCCGCGTTTTTATCCAGACCGGCCGCAAGTCCAATGGGGTTTCGTAAAACCTTACCTAAAAACGGCCGTTCTGCGCCGGCAATGGGCGCAACCTGCCCCGGCAGAAACCGCGCTGCACCTAACGCACTCATGGCGAGGTTGTGGGACATCTCCGGCGGTAACGCCAAAAGTGTGGATTGGATGGGGTTCATAGAGCCGCCACTGATTCGGGGCCGCCAGTTTATAGCGGCCAGCGAATTTCACAAAGCCGCGAAGGCCTCCAAGTCCCGATGTCAGAGCAGCGCGCCGCCCGAAGCGTCAACCGTGTGATCCTGCCTGTGCACATCGTCACGATACTCAAAGGCCACGTCTGCGCCCCGCCCCGTTGTGCCATCCGTGTAGGTCACCACGAACTGACCGTGTTCGATCACACTGCCGTCTGCTAGCACCTGATGATTGCCGTCGCTGGTCAGCGAAATGCTCTCGATGCCCAGATCGTCCAAGCGCTGCAACTCTTCCGAGGTGCTCATCCCGTCTCCGTTAGCATCTTGCCAGACTAGGAAGCTGGCCCATTGATCGNCAGCGCTATCGAACAAGCCATTGCTATTACTGTCAAAGGCCACCAAGCCCTCTAAGTCGGTTTCGGCACCGTCAAGGTAATCGCTGAGCACCAGCTCTTCGCGCCCAGAAATCAGCCCGTCGCCATTGGCGTCGTAGCCAATTAATGCATCAGAAGCTCCCACCCAAGCGGTTTCCTCTCGAATGCCATCACCGTCAAAATCATAACGCGCTCCGGAATCCGAAGGACTCATATACTCGAATCCGTCTCCGTCCAAATCCAATACCAACGGCGGAACATACTCAGTCTTTTCTATGATTTGCGTTAATGGAGCCGACAAAGAGTTATTACCCGCAGCATCCTGAACGACAGCCGTGAACGTTAGATTCGTATTATTCAGACTTCGCACATCTAGGCTTGTAAGCTGCCAGAAGCCGTCCCCATTTACCGTCGCCTGGCCAACGACATCTGGGTTGACGCCGTCGCTCACCGTGACCACGACTCGCGCAGCATCAGCTCCATCCACAAATCCATGCACTGTCAGGCTCGCTGCTTCAGCGCCATCGATAACGCCATTTCCAGCATCCACCATGCTTGTCACGAAACGCCTGCTCACCACACTCTGGCCAGAATTATCTGCCCTGCCTGATGAAGCATCCTCTCTCCAAGTCGCCAAAAGACTGCCATCATTTAGCTCGGTAATCGTGACCTCAGCTTGTGTTCCAGCGCTACTCGGTGCATTCAGCCAAAAGTTGTCTCCCACTGCCGTTCCGTCGGCGGCGTATCGTTGGCCGTGAGCGCCATGATGGTCAAATCTAGATTCGTTTCCATCCCAAACCACTATCCAGCCGCCATCGCTTAACGCGATGACTGACGGCCGATGCTGAAGATTAGTCAGTTCTGTCGAAGAAACAAATTCGCTACCAACAGCAGTAACTAGGGAGCGTTCAATATGAGTGCTCACGCTACTTCCATTCATTTTTTTGTATTCCTCGATGTATTTTTTTTGTTAGCAGCCCTGTTTGCGTGGTTGCATCATCTGCCTACGTCGTTATGAGTAAGCTGAGACGAACCTACTATTATTCGACCGAAAGTCCGAAGCGCCGTTTGCCGAGAGGCAAGCCAAATTGGTATGGGCGCTTAGAATTAGGCGCCGCTCTCCAAAACCGGAAATTAAGTCACGCATACGATATTTTTCTGATTCGAGGCTCAAGCTCGTCAACGCATTAACCTAGCTTTTACGTCTATTTGTTTCGTCAAGGCCGAGCGCGGCGCTAAAGTACATTTTTCGGAAAATCATTCCGGACTAAGAGGTGACAAGCGGTATCTATCACCCGACAAGCGGTAGCATAAAACTGCAAAGACTTGAGGACTGAACCGACGGAGCATTTTACTCGCCGTTTGATTTGCCTCGGGTAGATCTTTGTCTGGGGGCATATACAATGTCGGCTTTCAGCGCTTTGGATCGATAAATACGTGTCAACTCTAGATATTTCTTCTGCCACATCTTCTTCCGTCAGAGACGCTGTTATTGCGGTTCGAGATCACCTTGAACATGAGGTCATTGGCCAATCACACTTGGTTAAGCGCATGCTGATGGGGCTGTTATGCGGCGGCCACATCTTGGTTGAGGGGGCTCCGGGTTTAGCGAAAACCCGTGCAATCAAGGCCCTCGCAACCGTGATCGAAGGCGACTTTCACCGCATTCAATTTACGCCGGACCTGCTGCCCAGCGATGTCACCGGAACCGAAATTTACCGCCCGGAAGACGGCAGCTTTAATTTTCAGCCCGGGCCCATCTTTCATAATTTGATTCTGGCAGACGAAATCAATCGCGCGCCGGCCAAGGTGCAATCGGCCCTGCTGGAGGCCATGGCAGAGCAACAAGTCAGTTTTGGACGCCAGACCTTTACCCTGCCTGAATTGTTCATGGTGATGGCGACCCAAAACCCCATCGAGCAAGAGGGAACCTACGCCTTACCTGAAGCCCAGTTGGATCGGTTTTTGCTGCATGCGCGAGTCGATTATCCTGACCGGCAGGCGGAAACCGATATTTTGCGGCTGGTCCGGGACGAGGCTGCTGGGTTGAGCGCCCCAGTCGGCACCTCCGGCACACTCATCTCTCAATCTCAAATTTTTGCAGCCCGCAAGGAAATACTGTCGCTGCACATGACCGAACCCGTCGAGCGCTACATGGTGGAACTGGTGCTCGCCACCCGCACGCCTCCCGCAGTGCTGGCTCCGCTGATAGAACTGGGCAGCAGTCCGCGAGGCACCATCGCCCTGGATCTGTGCGCCAGAGCCAATGCTTGGCTGGACAATCGCGACTTTGTGACACCCGAAGACGTTCAGTTGATTGCCCATGATGTTTTTCGACATCGGCTGATCTGCAGCTTCGAGGCAGATGCACAGGGCTTAGACAGCGACTACTTGATCGATCAATTGCTGCAGCAGGTACCGGTGCCGTAGTGTCCGATATGAGCCCTAACGTGCTACTGGGAGCCTATGTCTCTATCGAACAGCTTCTGGGACTGCGCTTTCGACCCAGCCCCAAGGATCCGCTGGGATCAAAAGTCGCAACTGGGGCTCAGGCCGGTCTGAGGCTATCGAAACAAAAGGGCCGCGGAGTCGATTTCGCAGAAGTACGCCAATATCAGCCCGGTGACGATATCCGTAGCATCGATTGGCGCGTCACCGCACGGAAAAACGTACCGCATACCAAGGTATTTCGTGAAGAGCGTGAGCGACCTGCCCTGATGTTTGTGGATCAAAGTCAGCATATGTTTTTTGGCTCCCAGCAGCGCCTTAAGTCTGTGGCCGCCGCGGAACTGGCCGCGCGTATCGCCTGGCAGATCACCGCAGGCGGAGACCGGATCGGCGGCATGGTCTTAGATAATCTGGGTCATCATATGTTTCGCCCCTTTCGCACCGTCAGGGCCACTGGCCGCTTGTTACAGCAGGTGGCCCAGAGCAACCAGCAGTTAGCGCGACCGACCTCGGATACCGCTAATGCCGAGGCGGCCCGCCGAAGACTGAACGATGCGCTGACCGCGATGAATCAGTTGCGCCAGCGGCGTAATCGCGTATTCGTCATCAGTGACTTGGCTGGGCCCTTGGATGTCTGGCAGTCGTCGCTGCACAGGCTGGCCAGACACCATCATGTGCATGTGGTGCAAATCAGCGATCCGTTAGACAGTGAACTACCGCCCACTGGTGTTTACAACATTGCCCACGGCGATCAAACCGTCAGCTTTTACTCCGGCGACACCGCTCTTCGGACCCGTTACGCCAGCGACTACGAAAAGCGCGATGCCCAAATCGTTGAACTGTGCCGCCATCCGGCGCTGACCCATCGAAAGCTGAGCACGGCAGATACTGACTGGGACGCTATCCCATGGACCTGAGTACGGCGCGATACGACGAATCGAGGATGCCTCGATGACTACCGACCCGTTGGCGGCTTTAAAAGACATTTACCTGCCGGTGGCTCCCGACTGGTGGCCCCCGGCGCCGGGTTGGTGGCTGTTGGCGCTGATGCTAATGGCCGGCTTGTTTTATTTGGCACGCCTCGCAGCCTCGTATTGGCACGCAACTCGACCCATTCGCGCGGCAAAACGCATCGTCGACACGCTGATCGAGGAAGAACCCGAGTCGAGAAGCGACGATGTACTGCTCGCTAACCAATGCAACGAAATCTTAAAGCGATTGCTGGTCGTGGCACTGGGAATCAACCGCCTGAGTCAGGCCAGCGGTGATGATTGGTTGAAGGCGTTAGACCAATTGGGGGAATGCTCGGACTTTTCTCAGGGTCCAGGTCGCGCCCTCGGCGAAGCTCGATTTGCCCAGAACTTTGTTGCTGATCGTCAGGCGTTGTTGGGCTGCGTCAGGCGTTTACTGGCGAAAATCCACCACAGCAAAAGCCGGCAGCGATTGGAGACTCACTCGTGATTGAGTGGCTATGGCCATGGGCCTTTGCCGCCCTGCCCCTGCCTTGGTTGGTGCGGCGCCTTACCGCACGCCACACCCGTCAGCAGCCGGCCTTGGCCGTGCCGTCTATGGAAGACTTTGCAGCGGTGACCCAGGCAGAACGCTCTCCAGCCGGTCAAAGCGCTTGGCGGCTATTGGCCCTGTGTCTTGCCTGGGCATTATTAGTCGCCGCCTTGGCCAGACCCCAGTTCACGGGTGATCCGGTCAACTTGCCCACCACGGGTCGTGACCTGATGCTGGCAGTGGATATTTCCGGCAGCATGGCCACTGAAGACATGGAAGTGGAAGGTGATTTCGTCGAGCGCCTGACCGTGGTGAAGGCGGTTATCGCCAACTTTGCCCAAGCTCGGGTCGGCGACCGCATCGGGTTGGTGCTATTCGGCACCAACGCCTATCTTCAGGCGCCGCTGACCTTCGACGTCAAAAGCGTCAATCGACTACTGATTGAGGCACCGGTAGGCATCGCTGGCGGCAAGACGGCTATCGGTGACGCCATCGGTTTGGCTGTGAAGCGGCTCAGAATGCGGCCGCAGGATGAAAAGATCTTGATTCTGCTGACGGACGGCGCGAACAACGTGGGCGAAGTCGAACCCAAGGTAGCGGCTGAACTGGCCGCTCGAGACAACATCCGCATTTACACCATCGGTGTGGGTGCGGATGAAATGCGAATGCCCGGCTTACTGGGTCGTATCAGTGGGCGTATGACCAACCCCTCGGCTGATTTGGACGAGGACACCTTGCAGGCCATTGCCGACGCCACCGGGGGGCGGTATTTCCGCGCCAGAGACCCCCGCACCCTGATGGAGATTTACGCTCTTATCGACCAACTGGAACCGGTGGAACAAGAAGCCGAGATTTTTCGACCCGTACAGGCTCTGTACTTTTGGCCGCTGGGTGCCAGCGTTCTGATTTGGGTCTTACTGCTACTCGCCGACTTCAGGCGATCTGCTGGATCACGAGCGCATCAGCATGCTTGATTCAGTCACTGCTGAGGCAATCGGGAACTTTCACTTCCTGCGACCGTGGTGGCTACTGGGGCTGCTGCCCTTGGCACTGCTCATCTATTTTTGGATTCGTCGCACAAGAGAGCAAAGCGCATGGTCAGCGGCTATTAGCCAGCCCTTGCTCGAGGTACTGCTGGACAACAACAGTGTTGCCACCGCTGCCCGGCTCAGGGCAACCCTGTGGCTGGGTGCTCTAATGGCCACCATCGGCCTTGCCGGGCCCGCCTGGGAAAAACTGCCCCAGCCAGTGGAACAAAAGAATGACGCCCTAGTCATCGTTCTGGATCTGTCCTTGTCCATGTTTGCGCAAGATCTTTCGCCCTCGCGACTGGATAAAGCACGACAAAAAATTGTCGACGCGCTGCGTTTTCGACAAGAAGGTTCCACCGGCTTGGTCGCCTACGCCGGCGACGGTCATGCCGTGGTACCCATTACCGATGACCGACACACCATTGAAAACCTGCTCAGTGCGCTGTCGCCGGCCATGATGCCGGTATTGGGTAGCCGCCCGGCCAGCGGACTGGAGCTGGCTCAGGAACTGTTCCGCAATGCGGGGCTTGTTGAAGGACGCATCTTGGTGCTCACGGACGGCATCAAGCATGTCAGTGAAATCAGCGATTTTCGCAACGCCGCCTTCCCGATTTCCATTATTGGTATTGGCACCGAAAGCGGTGGCACCATACCCATCAATCGCCCCAACGAGGCACCGCGTTTTTTGACCGACGAAATGGGGCGTCGAGTTCTCGCGCGGCTCAACGAGTCCTTGTTGATTCAAGCGGCCCAGCAAAGCTACGGGCGCTACAGCTTGCTGACCATTGGCGATGCCGACTTAAAAACCACTTTAGGTACATCACTGCCAACAGAAGACGCGTCCATCGAAGTGGAGCGGGAATTCGACATTTGGGCAGATATGGGCTTTTGGCTCTGCCTACCCCTCGCTCTGCTGATGCTGGCCTCATTTCATCGCGGACTGATCGCCGCGCTGTTGCTCACCGTCATGGTGCCCGAGCCCAGCTGGGCCCAGGCCAACCCCGTCGACCGTTCGGCAAACCAAGTGGCTGCGGCCCCTGCGGCGGTAGGCAACCCACTGAGCCGGCTGTGGCAAACTCTGTGGCTCAGACCCGACCAGCAGGCCTACAGAGCGCTGCAAGACGGCGATCCAGCTACGGCAGCGCGCTTGTTTGAAGACACCCAATGGCGCGGTTCCGCACGCTACCGGAGTGGGGATTTCAGTGGCGCTGTGAGTGACTTCACTCAAGATGCTTCTTTAACGGGGCTCTATAACCAAGGCAATGCCCTCGCCCGCTTGGGTCGTTATCCCGAGGCCATCGAACGTTACGAGCAAGTACTGCAAGAAGACCCTGGTCAGCAGGAAGCAGCCTTCAATAAGGCCCTGCTGGAAAAACTGCTGGAACAGCAAAACCAGCAGGAACAAGCCGAGCAAGAACAGCAGGATCAGCAACAGCAGCAACAAAGCCAGGAATCCCAGACCAGCGATTCCGATCAGCAGCAAGACCAAGGCGAACAGGAAGACGAACAACAGCAATCAGAACAGAAGCCTGAAGAGTCTGAGCAACAGTCTGACGACGAAAACGCTGAGGAATCTGAGGCGGAAGAGGACACTGCGGAACGGGATGAGAAGCAGGAAGCACTGGAACAGTGGCTGCGTCGTGTCCCGGACGATCCCGGCGGCTTGCTGCGCCGCAAGTTCCAGCACGAAACCAAGCAACGTCTGCGCCAAGGCGACTACAGCAATCGCCAAGATGAGCAGGTTTGGTAATGACACGATTCGTTTACACACCACTCCACTCAAAGCCTTGGTTCGTCTTGCTGCTGCTTGCCGCCCTACTGTTACCGGTATGCGTTCAGGCTGAACTGAGGGCGGCGCTGTCCGCTCAGATCATTGACGAACTGGATTCGGTACAGCTTGTGGTGCGGGACATCGGCACGCGCCAAAGCGAAACCCCTGATTTGTCTGGTTTAGAGCGCGATTTTCACGTTCTCGGCGTCAACACAAGCAGCCAGTACCGTTTCGTCAACGGTCAAGCCCAAAGCTGGGTGGACTATCAAATCACTCTGCAACCGAAACGTACCGGCGAACTGATCATTCCTCCGATTGGCATTGGACAGCAACGCACCGACTCGATACCGATCAGCGTACGCGCGCTCAGCGCCGATATGCGCCGCAAAATTGATGCCCTCGTCTTTTACGAGATGGAGCTGTCCAGCGACTCTGTCTACGTACAAAGCCAGTTGCTACTGACACGACGCTTGGTGTATGCCGACGGAGTTCAACTGTATGGCGGCCAATTGGAAACGCCTGTACTGGATGGCGCCCAGGTGTTTGCACTGGGTGAGGGCCAGTCGTCTGTGATCCAACGTAACGGCCGCACCATGGGCAGTTACGAGCAGCGTTACGCCATTTTTCCCGAGCAAAGCGGGACATTGACCCTACCCAGCGACGCCGTTACCGCGAGTGTTCGGGTGGTAGACGGAATATCTACCGCACGCAAAACCGTGCGTATCAGTACCCAAAAGCAGCGGATCGTGGTGCATCCGATTCCAGCGGAATACCCCGCCGATCAGCCGTGGCTGCCCGCTATCGCGGTCACTGCATCGGTGGATTTCGAACCCTCTCCGGCTCAGACGGTAAACGTTGGGGACACCATCGGCAGGACCCTGACCGTTACCGTTATTGGCAATACAGGCACCAGTGTGCCCCCAACCGCGCTGTCACCCAATGAGGACGAATTCAAAACCTATGTCCAACCCACCACGATCGAGAACGAGACCTTCGGAGAAAATTTGGTTGGCTATCGAATCGAGGCGGTCGACTTGGTGCCCATCACGCCCGGGGCTCTTGGCATTCCGGACACGCGGATTACTTGGTGGAATACTGACACCGAGAGCGTGATGACTACGGAGATCCCACGACGGGCGCTAAGTGTCGAGGGCTTGAGTATCGCGGATTCAAGCCCAGAACCGGCCCTCGCCGCCAAAACTCCGATCAAAAATACGCCTCAACTCGGCGGCACCGTACAGAGCAATGCAAATGGTTTGAATGCGTGGACCGCTACGTCTGCTGTCGCAATCCTATGCCTCATCGGATTTGTTTGGCGCAAGCGCCAACGTCGTAGAATGACGATCGCCCCTGCCACGCCCTCAGCAGCCCCAAGGGTGCCTGCGCCCTCCCTGAAACAATTGATCCGTTCAACCAAGCGCATGGCGCCGCTGGCACTACGTTCTGAGTTAGCGGCCTACCTCACCCATGCCACACGCGCTGATCAGGCCAGCGCCATGGCAGCGTTTTGCGCCAGCGGCGACAGCGCCAAGACGTCTCTGGCCGCTTTGAACGCCGCCTGCTATGGGGCAGGCGAATTTAACGACTCAGACCGCGAACAGGTCTCCGTGTCCCTGAAACGCTTCGCTCAACAACTTAAACGGGTTCCCGTGGGCAACAGGACAGACCTACCCCACCTTTATCCGAGATAGCGACTGGTTTTCGCCCGGTACCAACCCATTCAGGCCAGACTCTTGATCACGATCTCGTACAAGTCGCTGGACAGCGTAGAGCTCTCTGACATCCGCGTGAGTTGCTTACGCATCAACCGTTGTCGGGGCGCATCATAACGTCCCATACGAGTGAGCGGCGTTGTCAGCCGGGAAGCCATTTGAGGATTCAGGGCATCGAGCCGCATGATGACATCGCTTAAAAACTCGTAGCCTGAGCCGTCCAGTTGATGGAACTTTCGGTTGTTCAGCATGCCAAAGGCGGCGTAAACCGAGCGCGCGCGATTGGGGTTTTTCGCGTCAAAATCCGGATGTGCTTCCAATGCCCGAAGGCCGTCTATTGTAATTAATGGACTTTGCGCCTGCAGATTGAACCAAAGATCAATCACCAAGGCGTAGTCCTTCCAAGCCTGATAAAAATCTTCCAGCAAGCTGTCCTTGAAGGCCTCACTGACACCCGTATGACGGCAGGCAATGGCCAACACCGTTCGACGGTCAGTCAGGTTGTCAGCCTTGGCATACCGTGTCTGTAACAGTTTTTCTAAGACAGCACCGGTTTGCGTTTTTGCTAGGTAGGAAAATGCGGTGTTTCCCAGAGCACGACGAGCCATGCCCGAAGCATCAGCCTGATAGGCTTGACCACTGTCATGCATCGCCACCAACGCTTCCCACGTTTGAACATGAGCTTGCGCAGCGTTTTCAACTGCCGCGTCGCGGGCATCCAACAACGCATCTACATCAAAGCCACGCAACTGTTCGAACAGGTAATTCTCGTTAGGCACCGCCAACATCGTCGCCGCTAGCATTTGCTGTTCGGGCGTCTCCAACGCCAAGGCCCCCTTAGCCAAGCCGCCCAACGTAGCCACCGGGTCGACTGTGGCGTTGATGTTGGTATCGAAGTGTTCCATCCAAAGGGTTTGCATGGCATCCCAGCCCACAAACCCATCGGTATCGTGCTCGACTAAGAAGGCCAGCTCTTCAGCATCACGTTGATGAGACACTTTCACCGGCGCAGAAAATTCGCGCAAGAAACTGACCACGGGCTTAGCGGGCAAATTGTTGATGCGCAATTCGTGCTCGCTCTCCTTGGCTTCGAGCAGCACCGTTTCACCACTGTCTCGTAAGGTCACTGCACCATCGCTTGTGACATCCGACTGTTTCAGCACGACACTGTTACCGTCCGCGCCGACGAACCCCAAGGCCAATGGCATATGGAAGGGTTTTTGGTGCTCTTGATTCGGCAGGGCCGCAGGAGACTGCTTAATCTGCAATGTCAGCGTGCCGTCCGCATAGGCCTCGCTCACACTGACGTTGGGCGTACCCGGCTGTTCGTACCACCGTTTGAACTGGGTCAAATCTACATTCCCTGCATCCGCCATGGCCTGAGCAAAATCATCAGTGGTTGCCGCGGTGCCGTCGTGACGGTCGAAATACAGGTCTGTGCCCTGTCGAAACGCATCTGCCCCCAAGAGCGTGTGATACATACGCACCACCTCCGCTCCTTTTTCGTAAATGGTCGTCGTGTAAAAGTTGGAAATTTCCATATAACTGCTGGGACGTACCGGATGAGCCAAGGGACCGGCATCTTCGGCAAATTGGATCGAACGCAACAAGCCGACGTCTTCGATACGTTTGACCGAACGAGAGTTCATGTCGCTGGAAAACTCCGCATCACGGAATACGGTAAAACCTTCTTTGAGGCTGAGCTGAAACCAATCTCGGCAAGTCACTCGATTGCCGGACCAATTATGAAAATACTCATGCGCCACCACGGCTTCGACGCGCTGATAGGCTTCGTCCGTCGCCGTGTCCGGGGAAGCCAACACACAGGAGGTGTTGAATACATTCAGCCCCTTGTTCTCCATGGCGCCCATGTTGAAGTCTTCTACTGCGACAATCATGAAGATGTCGAGATCGTACTCCCGACCAAATCGCTCTTCGTCCCAGCGCATGGATCGTTTGAGCACGTCCATAGCATAGTCACACTGACCGATATTGTGGCCTTCGGAAAAAATCTGCAGCTTGACCTCACGACCAGTCATCGTCGTAAACGTGTCCTCCAATACGGCCAAATCACCTGCCACCAAGGCGAAGAGATAGCTGGGCTTAGGGAACGGGTCTTCCCACGTCACTTCGCGCCTGCCATCTGGCAACCGGGCCTCGTGCACCAGATTGCCGTTAGACAGCAAGTTCGGGTAGCGCTGAGCATCGGCAACAATTGTGGTGCGAAATTTCGCCAACACATCGGGGCGATCTTGGTAGTAGGTGATTTTGCGAAAGCCCTCAGCCTCACACTGGGTACAATACATACTGCTGGAACGATACAAGCCTTCCAGCGCGGTATTTTCCTCGGGACAAATTTCCGTGACGATTTGAATCTGGTTTTGGTCCTGAAGACCGAAGATTGTCAATGTACGCGCGGACTGCTCATACTCGTTAGAGGACAACATCCGTCCGTCCACGGCAACCGATACCAAGACCAGCTCTTCGCCCATTAATTCCAGCAAATTCGCACTTTCATCCTGCCGACGCACATGCAGTGTGGAAGTTACCGTGGTCTTACCGTCACGGATCTCAAAGTGCAGTTCGGTCTTCTCCGTGGTGTAGCCCGGTGCTTTGTAATCCGCCAGATAGATGGCTTTCGCAGGTTCTGAACTCGGGGTGGGCTGGGCTTGATCTGACATGAGCAATCCTACTCGGCAAAAGTGAAATCTTACTACAGCAACTGCAGACGAAGCAGCCGTGCCCGTCGCCTAAAATTCGACGAACCTTCCCTTAGGACTCTTTGTTTTGACGCGATGTGCCCACCAGCCCCAAGTACACTTCCTTCACAATTTTGCCGTTAGCCACGGTGAACAGCCCCACTTCGGTCATTTGGTTGCGTTGGCCGTCGATGGTCACATCCATACCGAAGCGCACCACGAAGTGATCGTCACCGTTGCCGGCAAAGGGGCCTTCCGCATCAACATTGTGCACGGTAGCCATGTTTTCCCACCACTCGTGCTTCTCCCTCACGGCTTGAATACCTTCCCAACGCTGAGGCTCAGCAGCGGGGTCGCTCATGATTTCAACGCTAACAACGCTATCAGCGTACAGCTCGTCCAACGCCGTTGCGTCTTGGCCAGCGGTCGTGAGTTCGACTAAGCGCAGCCCTACGGTTCGTGCATCCATTTCCCGGTCCCTCTTGTCTTTGTTTTCGCTTTTTTTCGCTTTGGTTTTCGCAGATGTCCCTTGGCTCGATCTTAAACATCCCTTGGCCAACCCCATGTGCAGGAGTTCACAGATTTGACAACCAAGTCTGCTACCCGACTTGGGCTTCACTGCTGGCACCTCAACGCACAAAACGCTAGGGTTCTGTTTTTGACGTTGCAGAGAAGGCGTATGGCATGCTCCAAGCCGTAGACAAAGAAGTACTCAATCAGATCAATTCATGGCTACAAAGCGGTCTTTCATGCTGGTTGGCGACGGTCGTGCAGACGTGGGGTTCATCACCCCGCCCCGTCGGCTCTCTGCTCACCTGCAACTCCGAAGGGACGGTGGTCGGATCTTTGTCTGGCGGCTGCGTGGAAGATGATTTACTGGAGAAACTGACCGCGGGCGAGCTCGCCGCCGACGGCCCGCAATTTTTTCAATATGGGATTACCGCCGAAGAAACCGAAAAGCTGGGCCTACCCTGTGGCGGACACCTTTACATCGTTGTGGAGCCGCTACACCCAAGCACAGACACACAGGCGCACTTTCGGCAGCTCACAACCGCCCTTGCCGAGCGCCGCTGCGCCAAGCGAGTGGTTGATCTAAAACAAGGCAGCACGGCCATCGTAGCGCCTTGCAGCGCGGCACCCCTGGCCTGGGACGAGCAGAATCAGGTACTCGAACATACCTATGGCCCTGCCCACCAGCTGTTCGTTATTGGTTCCGGCATGGTCAGCGCATACTTGGCCCAGATGGCACTCAGTCTCGACTACGAAATCACCGTCTGCGATCCCCGAAAAGACCTGTTGGACCAATTCAGCGTGGCGGGTGTACGCAAGGTGGCAGACATGCCGGACGATGCGGTGCGCGAATACGCAAATGACCCGGCCACGGCCATCGTGGCTCTGACTCACGACCCGCGGATTGATGATATGGGTCTTATGGAAGCGCTGGAAACCGAGGCGTTTTACATCGGCGCCATGGGGTCTACCCGCTCGTCTGCCAGCCGTCGCGAACGGCTCTTAGCGCTGGACCTGAAAGCCGCGGATATCGACCGCTTGCACGCCCCTATTGGCCTACCCATCGGCAGCAAAACGCCCCCAGAAATTGCCATCGCGATTTTGGCCGAAATCACCGCAGTGCGAAAAAATCGAGTAACAGCAGCCCGCGACCATGTTGCCGCAATCGCCTAACTCTTGACCAACCCATCGAGACAAATCGGTGCTGTGCTTTTGGGAGCCGGTTTTGGCCGCCGTTTTGGCAGTGACAAACGCCTCGCACCGCTGGGTGATCAAACCGTCGCCGAGACCACGGCAGCCGCCTACGCAAACGCTTTCAAGGCTGTACGGATCGTTCTGCGTACTGAAGACATTGCCCTCATTGAGCGGATGGAACGGTTTGGAGAGGTCGTACTGACCGATCGGGCACACTTGGGCATGGGGCATACGCTAGCGGCAGGCTTCAGTGATGTTTCGTGGGAGTGGGCCTTTGTGGGGCTATTGGACATGCCCTTTATCGCGACGGATACGCTACACCTCTTGCAAGCACGAGCCACGGACTCGGAACAGAAGATTATCCGCCCCGTCCTGAGGCGAACTCTTCAGGCGGATCAGACCGCGCCTCACGGCCACCCCATGGGGTTTCACCGGTCTCTGTTTGGCGACCTGCGGGCACTCGCAGGCGATCAGGGCGCTCGTTCGGTGCTGCGGGCAAATCCCAAGCAGATTGAAGACATCGAGCTAACGGATACGGGCATTGTACGAGACATCGACCGACCGGAAGATTTACCCACTAGCTAAGCTTTTGCCCGCCCAGTCGACTGGCCCAATCCAGCTTCGAGCGACAGGCCTCGTAAAAACTGTGGTCTGACGGACAGAGCAAGGTCAGCGCATTCGGGTGTTTGCGGATTTGAATCTCATCTCCCGCCTGGAACTTGATTTGCACTTGGGAATCACAGCTAATCTGTGGCGAGGTACTCGAACTGTTCTGCAAACGCAGCCGCAGGACATTGTTGCCGGGAACAACCAAGGGCCGGGACGTCAGGGTATGAGGGAACATCGGCACAACGACGATCGCATCCAATCCCGGATGCATAATCGGGCCACCTGCAGACAGCGCGTAGGCTGTCGAACCCGTGGGACTCGCCACGATCAGGCCGTCGGAACGCTGATCGTAAACGAACTCATCGTCAAGCCACAGCGAGAACTCCATCATGCCCATAACGCCGCCCGGACTGACGACCACATCGTTGAGTGCGCTTTGCTGGGCGATCACTTCACCGTCTCGTAAAATCGAGGCTTGCAGCAAAAAATGCTCTTCCGTGGTGAACTGGCCGTCGAGAATTTCTGTGAACTTTGTGTCGATTTGGTCGGGGGAAATCGCCGCAAGAAACCCTAAGCCACCTCGATTCACGCCAACCACGGGAACCGCTGAGGCGGCCATTTCTCGGCCAAAACCCAACAGACTGCCATCGCCGCCGACCACGACAACCAAATCGGCAGCGCTACCCATGTCCTCTTCGGCCACGCTTTCGCGAGAGATGCCGTTTGCACCTGGCAGCGCGGCAAGGGTTTGGGATCCAAAGAGAACTTTGACCCCGCGCTGATGAAAAACGGCTTCTACCGCATTGATACTGGCC
The DNA here is from genome assembly GCA_002704225.1 of Gammaproteobacteria bacterium. Lineage (GTDB taxonomy): Bacteria > Pseudomonadota > Gammaproteobacteria > Pseudomonadales > Azotimanducaceae > UBA4421. Next base: position 30,438 of record PAFU01000021.1, read on the forward strand.
TCGATGGCATCGGTCTGGCGACGCGCAACGATAGCGACGGTTTTGAAAGACTGATTCAAAGCGTTTCGACTTCCTTTGTGTATGACCAGGTGACACCTGGGATATTTGCGCGACCCTACACAGTCACAGGCGTTGGAACAATCCTCTATAGCGTTTGTACTTCACTTGCACGGCCTGAGACTGCTAGTCTCCCTGCCATCGAGTATCCGTAAATTCGCCTTTATGAACAGAATGGCGACCAATTCAGGAAAAAAACCATGTCGGCACAAGCGACGACCAATACCCTGCAAAACCGCTTTACAGAGGTCATGCAAGACCAGCAGTCCGAGTCGTTATCCCAACTTCACAGCTTGGATGACCTGTGGCCGGTGATGCGCGAGGAGGCCCAACGCAAGGCACAAGAAGAGCCTATTTTAGGCAGCTATTTCCACGCCACGATTCTGAATCATAAGTCCTTTGCCGATGCACTGAGCTTTCGTCTGGCCAGTAAGCTGGACACCCCCATGCTGCCCACCATGCTGATTCGAGATGTGATCGCCGAAGCCGCTGATGCCCACCAAGACATTCTCAGCGCTGCTGAAATCGACATCATTGCCAACTACACCCGGGACCCGGCGTGCCGCGACCTGTCCAGCGCTTTTCTGTTTCTCAAGGGCTACCACGCCTTGCAGGCTCATCGCATCGCCAATTGGCTGTGGTATCAAGATCGCCACACGCTGGCCCAATTCTTCCAAAATCAAATCAGCGTCACCTTGGGCGTGGACATCCACCCGGCGGCCCGTATCGGCAGCGGCATTATGTTCGACCACGCAACCGGCATCGTGATTGGCGAGACCGCCGTGGTAGAAGACGATGTGTCCGTACTGCATTCGGTCACCCTCGGTGGCACAGGCAAAAGCAGCGGCGACCGACACCCCAAAATTCGCAAGGGTGTACTGCTCTCTGCTGGCTGCAAAGTCATTGGCAACATTGAGATTGGCGAAAACGCCAAGGTCGGTGCCGGCAGCGTGGTTCTGGAAGACGTACCCGCCAATGTCACCGTTGCGGGTGTACCGGCGAAAATTGTCGGCAAGGTCGAAAGCGAGGCTGTTCCCGCCCACACAATGGATTAAGTCGTGTCTGGAAAAGGCTGTCGGCGCGAGTTCACCGCTTAGGGGCTCGCTAAACAGAAGAAAATCTGATTTTAGCCCGCTGGATGATGGCCTGCATGGTCTCAGTGTCTTGCGCTCCGGGCAGCAAATAGCTGCCGCCCATCACGTATCCCGGAACACCAGAAACCCCCAGATCCAAACCTCGCTCGAGCTGCGCGTCAATTTCGGCATCTAGTTCTGCACCCAAACGACCTTCTCCGTTCAACACGCAGTCCTTGACCGACTCGGTCAAACCGAAGGGCTTGGCCAGTCCGGACAATACGTCGGCATCTCCCACATCCTGCCCAAGGCAAAAATAGGCCTGAAAAAGCGTTTCGACGACGGCGTGTTGGGCTTGCCAACCGCCCTCCACATAAACCCATTCCACCAGTCGGTGGGCGGCACGGGTATTGGGTGTTCGCTCGATCAGATCATATCGAAGCCCAATATTCTCCGCAGCCGCTTCAGCCAAAATCGCTGCTGGCACCCGACCCTTGTCGCCACGGGGCCCGTAACGCCGGCGCAGCAGTTCGTTTCGATCAATACCCTCAATCGGCAGATTGGGATACAACAGATAGGGCCGCCAGCGCAGACGTACCTCTGGGTCAAATTCATTGTTTGCGCCGAGGCGTTTTAGGGCTTTTTCGAGCCGACGCTTACCAATAAAGCACCAGGGACAAATCGCATCAGAGAAAATTTCGATTTCCAGCATGGAGACCTCGTTTACCGGGCGGTGCGTTGACGCCCTTGCTCAATATCAGTGGAAAGTTTGTGCGGTGTTTGCCACCATCGCCGCTGATCATTCTTACACAATCGGTAGTCAAATTTAGTGTCGTTTACTGTCAGAGTACTGCTCATCGGAATCGGCGTTTTATGCGTTATCCTCGGCTTCATTGGTTTAGCTGTTCCTCTGATGCCCGGCTTCGTGTTTTTTGGCATTGCCGTTATTTGTCTGTCGTCTGCATCGCCCACCCTGCGTCGCAAACTGGCCAGCTACCCAAAAGTCGGATGCTTCCTACAAGAACTGGAGGACACCCGGGGACTCAAACTCAAATTACGCGTCAGCGCAGCTTTCCGCTCTGCTCTGCGCTTGTTAGGAGGCTCTCAGCATTAACACGACGGATAATCTTCGCATCGCGGTGATGGGCGCCTTGGCCTATGACGTGATCGGCAAAACCGACAAGATTTTTGACGAATCTGGGCCCGGTCTGAACTGCAAGGTGACCGATCAGCAGGAGTTCTTCGGAGGTTGCGCAGGCAATATCGCCTATGGGCTGAAATTACTGAAGACACCCTACTTGCTCTTGTCTGCCGC
>PAFU01000040.1 GCA_002704225.1 Gammaproteobacteria bacterium
TTGATTTGGTAGGACCAGGCGGATTCGAACCGCCGACCTCTACCATGTCAAGGTAGCGCTCTAACCAACTGAGCTATGGTCCTATAACCTCTCTGCGCGCGCAGTATATCGCCGTCCGCAGGCAAGACACCAGTTCTTCCTGCGCTAAACCGCTCTAACGGCTCTATCCAATCAAATTTTCTCGCTTGATCTGTATCACCTGATCGCGCAGCTGGGCTGCTTCTTCGAATTCTAGGTTCTGGGCATGGTCGAGCATTTGCTTTTCCATTTGCGCCAGCAGCTTGCCCAACGCTTTGGGATTATCCGGTATGACCAACGGAGCCGCACTCGCACCCTTCTTTCCAGCACCCTTGCCGCGCTTGGGCGCTGAAGAGCGAGCGCCTTCCATCACATCGGCAATCCGCTTATTGATGGTTTGCGGCACAATGCCATGCGCTTCGTTGTATGCCAGCTGTTTCTCTCGCCGGCGCTGGGTTTCGTCCATCGCCCGCTGCATCGAACCGGTCACTTTATCGGCGTATAGAATGACTCGACCCTGGGCATTTCGGGCCGCTCGCCCCATGGTTTGTATCAGCGAACCTTCCGACCGTAAAAAACCCTCTTTGTCAGCATCGAGTATGGCCACCAGACTGACCTCGGGCATGTCGAGACCCTCTCTCAACAGATTGATACCGACCAAAACATCGAACTCGCCCAAGCGCAGATCGCGAATAACCTCCATACGCTCCACCGTGTCGATATCAGAGTGCAAATAGCGCACACGCACGTCGTGCTCGCCCAAGTAGTCGGTTAAATCTTCGGCCATGCGCTTCGTCAGCGTCGTAACCAACACGCGCTCGTTAGCCGCCACAACGGTTCGTATTTCGCCCAGCAAGTCATCCACCTGACTGGTTGCCGGCTTGATTTCCACTGGCGGATCGACCAGGCCTGTCGGACGCACAACCTGCTCCACCGTCGGAGAATTTTGTGCTATCTCGTACTTACCCGGCGTTGCGCTCACAAAAATCATTTGTGGCGCCAGTCGTTCCCACTCCTCAAACCGCAGGGGTCGATTATCGAGTGCGGAAGGCAGCCGGAAACCGTATCCCACGAGAGTTTCTTTGCGTGATCGGTCGCCCTTAAACATGGCCCCAATTTGCGGAACGGTGACGTGGGATTCGTCTAAGATCAACAGCGCATCATCGGGCAAGTAATCAAACAAGGTGGGCGGCGCCTCGCCGGGGCCGCGCCCGGACAAATAGCGGGAGTAATTTTCAATCCCTGAGCAATACCCGAGCTCTTGAATCATCTCTAAATCAAATCGGGTACGTTGCTCCAACCGCTGAGCTTCAACTAGCTTGTTCGCAGCGGTCAGTTCTTTTACCCGCTCGACCATTTCTTCCTTGATCTCGTCGAGTACCCGAACCACGCGCTCGCGGGGAGTCACGTAATGACTCTTTGGGAAAATCGTGTAACGGGGCACTTTGTTCAGCACCTCGCCGGTCAGCGGATCAAAAATCGAGATCTCTTCGATTTCATCATCAAACAGACCAATACGCACCGCGTCTTTTTCTGACTCCGCCGGAAAAACATCGATCACATCCCCTCGCACACGATAAGTGCCTCGCTGAAAGGCGACATCGTTGCGCTCGTATTGCAGTTCCGTAAGACGGCGCAGCACGTCGCGCTGAGCCAAGCGGTCGCCGCGATCTAGGTGCAAAACCATTTGCAGATAGGACTGCGGATCGCCAAGGCCATAAATCGCAGACACGGACGCGATGATGATCGCATCGCGCCGCTGTAACAGGGCCTTGGTGGCGGATAAACGCATTTGTTCGATGTGAGCGTTTACCGACGAATCTTTTTCGATATAGGTATCAGAGGCCGGTACGTAGGCCTCGGGCTGATAGTAATCGTAATACGAGACAAAGTACTCGACGGAATTGTTCGGGAAAAACTCTTTGAACTCGCCGTACAGTTGGGCCGCCAAAGTTTTATTTGGCGCCATGATAAGAGCCGGTCGCTGCAGCCGAGATATGACGTTGGCTATCGAGAAGGTTTTGCCAGAACCGGTAACACCTAGCAGGGTCTGGTGGGCCAGCCCTGCTTCCAAACCTTCGACCAATGTGTCGATCGCCACAGGTTGATCGCCCGCCGGTTCAAACGGACTGACTACCTCTATTTTTTGTGACGATTCAGACACGTCGGCTAGACCTATTCTGCGGCAGCGTCGCCAGCTTCTTCTGCGGGCTCTTCGGCTGGCTCGTCCGCGGCTTCAGCCGTTGTTTCTTCAGCGGATTCTTCTACCACGTCTTCTGCTGGTTCTTCAGCCGGTGCCGCGGGCGGCGTGACTTTGACCAGTTCATTTGCCAGCAAAATGGCAACTTTTTCGTCTCCATTCACAGCTTTCTTAGCGGCGTTCTCGACGGCGTAACGACCGTCACGACGCTGGTAAATGGTGTACTCATCATTCTTTACAACGACTTTCATCGACTTCTCCAAAGTTGGTTTTAACATTTCTCCGATGGCAGTGTGCCCTGCTTCCGAGGAGGCGCAGGCTACCGCGTCAGGCCCTCGGGTTAAAGCACAGGCGTTGACCAATTCGCAAATCGCGCCATGGCATAGGCTTATAACCATTTTGAAGGTAACAGGCCTCGCATTAGGTCAATGGTTCACTATAATCGCCCACCGATTCGTCTGACACATCACGCTCAGGATTTACCATGGCCGCACTCGTCGAGGAACACGTAACAGAAATCACCCATTGGAATGACACGCTGTTCTCGTTCAAAACTACTCGCTCGGACAGTTTTCGATTCGCAAACGGCCACTTCGTCATGCTCGGCCTCCGGGTCGACGGCAAGCCGTTGCTGCGAGCCTATTCCATCGCCAGCGCCAACTACGATGAATACTTAGAATTCTTTTCGATCAAGGTACAAGACGGCCCACTGACTTCACGCCTGCAGCACCTCAAGATCGGTGACAGCGTACTGGTCAGTAAAAAACCCGTAGGCACCCTCGTGATCGATGATTTGAAACCAGGCAAACGTCTGGTGTTGTTGTCGACGGGTACTGGGTTGGCACCCTTCCTCAGCATTACCAAGGACCCAGAAGTTTATGAACGGTTCGATGAGATTTTGCTGGTGCACTGTGTCAGGGAAAAAAGCGAGTTGGCGTACTACGACTACTTTAAAACCACCTTGCCCAACGACGAAGTTCTGGGCGAAATGATCGCTCCAAAACTGACGTATCTACCCACGGTCACCCGGGAAGCCTTTGAGACCGAAGGTCGCATTACCCATTTGATGGAGAACGGCACCTTAAACCTAGACTCACAAAGCGATCGGGTGATGCTCTGCGGCAGCCAAGACATGTTGCGTGATGTGAGCGCCGCACTTGATGCGCAAGGTTTCGTCCCTTCTCCGGGACAGGGCCAGCCCGGGGATTATGTCTTAGAACGGGCTTTCGTCGACCAATAAGCCTTTGGCACTTCCCTAAGCCTGCACACGGCCGGCCCTCAGCGGGCGATACGAAACTTCACAACAGCCTCTCTGAAGCTTGTTACTCATCGTAACAAGTGCTTGCGCACGCCGTTTTTTTGTCTACACTCGCCCTCTGGTCTGACCAATTTGGACAGACCAATTAACTCAGGTAACCGCATTCTATGAGCAGTAAGAGCGATCAAATAGCTGACGCACTAATCCACGACGTATTGGCCGCACGTTACCGCGTGGGCGAACGCCTACCGTCGGAACGTGATCTGGTGATCCGGTTTGATGCCAATCGAGGCGCGGTGCGGGAAGCCATGGCGAAAGTTGCGCAACTGGGGCTGGTTGATGTTTTGCCCGGCGGAGCACGTGTACGGGAGCGTGAACTGGCCAGCTTAGACGTGATCGGATATCTGCTCAGGCAGCAAGAATTGCCCGATCCATCATTGGTCGATCAAATCTTAGTCGTGATCAATAACCTCGTTTCGGTAGCGGCCGTCCAAGTACTGAAAAATGCAACTGACGAAAACATCAGCACAATTCGAGGCTTATTGGAGCCGTTGATTCGGGAGGATTCCTCCAACGATTCACACAACGCGGCCCGCTTCGAGTTGATGAAAAACATTATGTTGGCCAGCAACAATTTACCGCTGCAATTGATTGCCCGCACTTTGTTCGAGCAATTTGCCCCCAACATCAGCGCCATCGGCTTCTACGCCGTGCCAGACCGTGCACGCTACGCGCTATACGCGCGCCAATTAGATATCGCGCTGACGAACAGGGACCTTCAGGCAATGCGCGCCACGTTCGACGCTTTCACCGAACTAAACAGAGAAACCATGGCGCGCGCTTTCTTGCTCGCCGAAAGAGGCCAGGAGGCCATCGCCCGATGATCAGAACCTTTGTCATACCGGCAATCATTGTCGCTGTCTTTCTTTCCATCGCTGCAACGTTGATGGCCACGTCGCCGGTTCTCGAACCCTCCAGCGAGACTCCCATGCCCATGACCGTCCGCGTGCAAACCGTGGCGACCGAGTCGGTTGAACTCAAGGTGCATTCTCAAGGGTCTGTTGTGCCTTCAACGGTCAGCCAACTTATTCCTGAGGTCTCAGGGCGCGTGGTTTGGACCTCGCCTGCCTTGGTGACTGGCGGGTTCTTTAACGCCGGACAAGAACTGGCGCGAATCGACGACTTGGACTACCGCAGTTCCCGTGATCGCGCAAACGCCACGCTCAAACGCGCGACGGCAGAAGTGGAACATGCGAAGTACGAATACGGTCGGTTAAGAAGCTTAGCTGAACGCAAATTAGTATCACGCTCAGCGCTCGAGAACGGCCTGCGCGCCTATCGAGTGGCACAAGCGGCCATTGAGGACGCCCGGGCAAACTTCGACCAAGCCGAAGAAAATCTTAAGCGCACGGTTCTACGCGCACCGTTTACCGGTTTGGTGCGCGCGGAATCCGTCGACATCGGTCAATTCGCCTCTCGAGGACAGGCCATCGCGACGCTGTATGCCAACGACATCGTCGAAGTGCGCCTGCCCATCGCAGACAGACAACTCGCTTTTTTAAATCTCCCCCCACTGCGGAACGGCAACTTCCCGGCAGACATGCAGCCCAACGTAACCCTGAAAGCAGAGTACGGCGGCCAGACCATCGAATGGATCGGCAAGATCGTACGAGCAGAAGCTGAGATAGACACCGCCAGCCGTATGGTGCAGTTGGTTGCCCGCATCCACAGCGATGAGATCAGCGAGGAACTCTCCGTTGGTCTTTTTGTTACCGCTGAAATTTCTGGCCTGGCCGTCGATAACATCGTGCGGCTGCCGCGCTCGGCTCTGCGCAACAATAACCAAGTATTGGTGATCGACCCTGACAATAAAATTCGGTTTCGTAATGTTCGTCCACTGCGCCTGTATAAGGACGATGTGCTGATCGAAGCTGGTCTGCAGGCAGGCGAAAGAGTCTGTCTATCGACGATTCAAACCGCCATTGACGGTATGGACGTCAACCCTATTGACGAGACCCTTTTGTCCGACTTCAGAGGCTAAACCACCATGTTTACCGCCATTCGATGGTTCGCTAATAACTCCGTTGCCTCAAATCTGTTAATGATCATGCTCTTGGTGGGCGGCACCCTGAGCGCGCTGACAACGAACCAAGAAGAGTTCCCGATGTTCGATATTCCCATCGTTCAAATTGGCGTGCCCTACCTTGGCGCCGCTCCGGTGGAAGTTGAAAAGAGCGTCTGTATTCGCATCGAAGAGGCCATTGAGGGCGTTGAAGGCATTGATCGCACAGGCGGGGCTGCCATCGAAGGTTATTGTAACGTCGTGGCAGAAGTCGCTCAGGGTGCCGACCAAACCGTCATCGTTGGCGAAATCAAAAGCCGCATCGACAGCATCAACAGTTTTCCCGTCGAAACAGAAAAACCGATCGTTTCTAAGTTAGCCCGGGCTCGCCTAGCCATCCAAATTGCACTCAGCGGCGACGCGGACGAGCGCACTCTCAAAGAGTTCGCACGAGATTTGCGAGACGACCTAGCCCGCGAGCGTGGCATATCCATGGTAAGCGTGGGCTACACCCGCCCTTACGAGATCTCCATCGAGGTTTCGGAACGCACACTGCAGGAATACAACCTGACCCTGGACAAAGTTGCTGGCGCCATACGCGCCTCTTCGTTCGACATGCCAGGCGGGACCATCAGATCCAGCGCAGGCGAAATACTGATCCGAACCACAGGACAAGCCTACGTTAGCGAAGAGTTCGCCGACGTCGTCGTGCTCACCCGTCCTGACGGGACCCGTTTGTTACTTGGTGAAATAGCCGACGTCAAGGACACCTTCGAAGAAGGCTTTCTGATGGCTGAGTTTGACGGTCGTCGGGCCGCCATGATCAATGTCTCTCAGGTGGAGTCAGAAGATCTCATCCAAATCGTTGAGTTGACTAAGAAAACTGTGGCCAACTTTGAGGCGACATTACCACCGGGCATTAAAACCACGATCTGGATCAACGGTGGCGACGATCTGGACGAGCGCATGTCCGTGCTAACCAAAAGTGCCGGTGGCGGCTTAGTGCTTGTACTGGTGATCCTCGCGCTGTTTTTGGAATTCAAGCTCGCCATGTGGGTAGCCATCGGTATCCCGGTAGCGCTTATGGGCGCCATTGCCGTGCTGCCGGCAACGGACATCAACATTTCCACTCTCACTGTTATGGGTTTCATCCTCGTACTGGGGATCGTCGTCGATGACGCGATCGTTGTCGGCGAGCGCGTCTATGGCCACGAGCAGCAGGGAAAAACGCGAAAACAAGCTGCCATCGACGGCACTTGGGAGGTGAGTACGCCGGTGATCTTTGGCGTATTGACGACCATCGCCGCCTTCTTACCCTTGGTTTTGGTCCAGGGGCAAATGGCCGATTTCTTCTCACCCATCGGGTGGATCGTCATCTTTGCGTTGGTTTTCAGCATCATTGAATCCCAGCTCATCCTGCCCTCGCACCTGATCAATCGCGGCAAACCATCCGCCGGCAACCGATTTGTCGAAGCGTTCAAATCCTTGCAAAAAAGACTGGGCGGCGGTCTCGAGCGCTTCGCCTATGAGACCTATCGCCCGTTCATGGATCAGGTCATCAACTGGCGTTACGCGACTGGTGCGGCTTGTTTGGGACTACTCATCGTCGCCCTCTCAATGATACTCAGCGGCCGAGTTGTATTTGGCTTCTTCCCTGCCGTCGAGGGTGACCGAGTCTTCGCAGCTCTGGAGATGCCGGAAGGCGTTCCTGCGACAGTCACCTTAGATGCCGCCAGAAAAATCGAACGTGCCTCACGAATAGTAAACACCGAAATGAGCCAAGAATTGGGCCTGAGCGATCCACTCATCCGCCACACCTTGGTCAGCGTGGGCACAAAATCAAATCGCAGCGGTCCCAGTTCGGGTTTTGGTGGTTGGTCTAGCAACATATCCGAAGTCGTCATCGACTTGGCACCGATCAAAGACCGGGGCAACATTTCTGCAAAAGTAGTCGCCAATCGCTGGCGTGAGGCTGTCGGCAGTATTCCCGACGCGGTGAAGCTGACCTTCGACGCCGACAAATTCGGCACCGGTTCTCCAGTGGAATACCAGCTCCGCGGCGACGACGTGGATCAATTGCGCCAAGCAGCGGAAGAAATCAAAGGGGAACTCTCAAAATTTGAAGGCGTGTTCGACATTTCCGACTCTTGGCGCACCGGAAAGCAGGAGATTCAGCTGGATCTGCTGCCCGAGGCACGCAATCTGGGACTGACGCTCAGCGACTTGGCGACCCAAGTGCGCGCCGCTTTTTACGGATCTGAAGCCCAACGGGTTGCGAGAGGCAAGGACGACGTGCGCGTGATGGTTCGTTTTCCGGAGCAGGAACGGAAATCCATTAGCAACCTTGAAGACATGTACATCCGCACACCGGATGGGTCGCAGGTGCCGTTCTACTCCGTCGCCAATTTTTCGATCGGTCGAGGTTATTCCGCCATCAACCGCAGAGATGGCCAGCGCAATGTGTTTGTCGCTGCAGACATTGACCGCTCAAAAGTCGCACCAGAAGAAGTCAGCGCGGCGTTGCGCAGCGAAGTCATTCCGGCATTTAAACAACGCTATCCGGACATCGACATCCAACTCGGTGGGGAACAGGAAGAGCGTGCCGACGCTCTAGGCGGCTTGGCCGTGGGTTCCTTGCTGTCTCTTATCTTAATCTACAGCCTACTGGCGATCCCGTTGAAAAGTTACGTTCAACCCTTGGTGATCATGAGCGTTATTCCGTTTGGGGCCGTTGGCGCGATTGCCGGGCACTTTGCGCTGGATCAACAGCTCGTGTTCTTTTCCGCATTGGGTTTAACCGCGCTGTCGGGCGTCGTGGTTAATGCGTCCTTGGTGCTCGTCGACTACGCCAACAGGCAACGACTGGCGGGACACAGCGCCGTCGAAGCCATTTTAGGTGCGGCTACGCTTCGATTCCGGCCCATCATTCTCACCTCAGTCACGACATTTGTGGGCTTGATACCCCTAATGTCCACCAGTACTCCTGCGACGGCACCCTTTTTGCCCATGGCCATATCCTTGGCCTGGGGTGTCCTGTTCGCTACGGTCATTACTCTAATTTTGGTGCCCTGCCTGTACATCATCATCGAGGACTTTGCGTTTTCGAAGCGCGATGAGGAGGACTTATCTGCCGATGAGGGTTCAAATTACGCTAGCGAACCCTCAGTCCAATGAGTGTCTCGAGGGAAACCACCTGACCGGCTTTTGTCAATGTGTCTTCCTCGATCGATTGGGGTAGTATCTTCACACAAATTTCATCAACGCGGAGAGAGTTAATATGACGGAAGCGGTCTTAGAAAATCCAGATCTGTTTGACCTGACCATGTCCGAAGAAGCGCAACCGCTTCTGGACGCTGTCAAAAAGCACATCAAAGAAAACGTCGATCCTATCGCCGAGGAATACCACCGTCTTGGTGAGGGACGTAAAGAGCATTGGGGTTACGGCGATGGCCAGCTTGAACTGCTCGAAACCGCCAAGCAAAAAGCCAAAGATTCCGGTCTGTGGAACTTCTTTTTGCCAGACGCTGATACCGGAGAAGGCCTCAGCAACTTGGACTACGCCTTCATCGCAAACGAACTGGGTAAAAGCCCACTGGCATCAGAAACGCTCAACTGTAGTGCTCCAGACACCGGCAACATGGAAGTGTTGGAGCGTGTCGGTACCCCAGAGCAAAAAGAGCAGTGGCTTAAGCCGCTACTGAATGGTGAGATCCGCTCTGCATTCGCCATGACCGAACCGGCCGTACCTTCTTCCGATGCCAAGAACGTCAGTACTCAAGCAGTGCTCGATGGCGACGAGTGGGTCATTAATGGCGAGAAGTACTACATCTCCGGCGCGGGCGATCCTCGATGCAAGATCATGATCACCATGGTCAAGACCAGCCCTGATGCACCTGCACACAAGCAGCAGTCACAAATACTGGTACCTATCGATGCCAAGGGCGTGAACATCCTTGAAGGCATGGAGGTCTTCGGACACGACGACGCACCCCACGGTCACATGCACATTCACTTTGATAACGTGCGCGTACCAAAGGAAAACATGCTGCTGGGCGAAGGCCGGGGTTTTGAAATCTCGCAGCTGCGTTTGGGACCAGGACGAATCCACCACTGCATGCGCTCAATCGGCGTTGCAGAGCGTGCGCTTGAGTTGATGATTCGCCGCTCCACCACCCGTCATGCATTTGGCAAGCCGATCATTCAACTTGGCAAGAATCTGGAATGGGTTTCTCGGGCGCGCATCGAAATCGACGCCTGCCGCCTAATGGTATTGCAAGCTGCTAAAGCCATGGACACCCTTGGTAACAAAGAAGCGCGCGTTTACGTTAGCGCCATTAAAGCCATGGTGCCCGAGAAGGTTTGCAACATCATTGACCAAGCCATCCAGATCCATGGTGCTACAGGTGTCTCTCAGTGGACCCCGCTGGCTCGCATGTATACCAGCCAGCGCACACTGCGTTTGGCCGATGGACCGGACGAGGTACATCACATGGTTGTTGGCCGTAACGAAGTACGTAAGTACGAAGGCCAGCCTTACACGGCCATCGACGACAAGTTGGTGAACAAGTAAGAGTCGAGTCATCGACAACCGAAAAACCCGCCGTTAGGCGGGTTTTTTTTGGCTATTCGTCCCGCGACAGCGTTTGAGAGCAGCCTTGCGGAGCGGTCACTGGGTTACATTGAATCGCGCCGGAGACGTGCACGCGATAAGCGTTACCAAAAGGATTAGTGGGCAGGTAGTAATCGGTGCTGATGGCTTGAGCTCCACTGGCAAAGGCGGCCTGCCGGCGTTGGGCGTCGTTGATCCGCGCTTCCCGCGTATCCGCATCGGCGCGTGTTCTGACCATGAAACCTGCGTTCACCAGAGTCTGAATGCGCTGAAAGTCTGCCACGGGATCATTGACGATCATGACGGCTGCGCCGGGGTGCTCCGGCCCGACGTTTACAAACATGGGGCGGCTGCGCCAGTCGCCGGCATACAAATCGCGTTTCGCCCCACCTTCGTCCAAGATCAGCAAGAATTTACCCCGAGCCTGATCGAGCCTTGGCCAGACGGGCTTCGTTGAATCAGCCGGGCGCACATCCTGAGGACGAATCAGCCGCTCGCCCAACGCGCGCTCCACCACGCGATCCATGGCCCGAAAAGCGGAATCATCGAATGGTGTGGGATCAGGGAGCCAAGAAATTTTCTGGTCCTTGGCATTGAAGCTAACCCAAATCGGTTCATGGTTCGGATTTGCATCCGACCATCGCGCCAGACCGGTAAGGCACTGACGTAGCGTGGTGCAGTGACTGTTCATGTCGATGACCTGCACATGGCCCACTGGAAATTTGGCGGGATCGGCTTGGTAAAACACATCCAGCTCGAGCTTGCGCAAACCGGCATCCAGCTGCTGCTGCAGTGGTGGATGCTCATAGTCCAGTGCCTTGGCGGCTTCTTCATTGATCAAGCCCAGCAGTGCCCGATAGCCACCGGACATTGCTTGTTTGTAGCTGTTGTGACTGCCGACGAACTGAATGTGATTGATGTGAAGGTCACTGGCGTGACCGGACACACTCGCAAAAAAGGCAAGCAACCATGTGCCAAGACCACGAGGCGTCATTAACTCAGATCTTCTTCCGCTAGACCGTGACCCCAGTCTCGTTTGGCGTTGAGATAACGCTTGTTCCACTCTCCGACGCCGGTGACGTGTTTTTCGCGGGTGACCTGATTCAAGCCGTGAGCGGCCAGATCTTCCAGTTTCTTCGGGTTATTCGTTAACAGTCGGAACGCTTTTTCACCGACAAAGTGCTTCAGCAGCACTGCCGCATCGGTAAAGTCTCGACAATCGTCCGGCAAACCTAGGCTGCGGTTTGCTTGATAGGTATTTTCGCCAGCATCCTGCAGCAAATAGGTCGCCGCCTTGGCCCACAGACCGATCCCACGCCCCTCGTGGCCTGCCATGTAGATCAGGTAACCGCCCGAGGCATCTTCGTCAATTCGATTGATGGCGGAAGCTAACTGAGGTCCGCAGTCGCAACGTTCAGAACCGAACACGTCGCCAGTCAGACAATTACTGTGCACTCGAACCAGCGGATTTTCGCCGGGCTCACCAATCACCAACACGCTGTTCACCGCCAAGGGAGAAACCAGGTGGGCGAACAAATGTTGCCCGCCACGAGCATTCAGATCTGCCGCCAGAGCTTCCACACCCCGCAGTTCGGTACTGCGTACCGCGGCATACCAGCGGACAGTGGTATCCACTCCCGGCAGCTTGATTGGCAGAGGAATGGGGCCCATCAAATTGATGGCGAGTTCGTTTGGAGGTTCTTGCTGATCGACGTCAATGGATCGACCCTCAGCATCGATGCGGGTCAATTTGCCATCGGCGATCAGTCGCTGGCGAACATCAGGATTCAGGTAAGTAAACATGGCGACATAGTGCCTGAATCGCAGTCGTTACGCACAAAGAACCGCAACGACCGCAATAAAGTCAGGTAAGGGCTAACTTAAAAAACGATACGCAGAACGCTTTGTGCAACACAGGCGGGCTTATCTGCACCTTCGATTTCAACGGTCATTTCGTTAATGACTTCGAGCATACCGGTCTTTTCTTCCACACTGAGCAGCTTGCCCACGGTACGGATTTTCGCGCCAACCTGAACAGGGTTCATAAAGCGCACCTTGTTCCAGCCGTAATTAATGCCGAGCTTCATGCCGTCTAGTGACGGCAAGCCNACCCCNGCACCGCCGGGCAAAAAACTCATGATGGACAGAGTCAACTGACCGTGGGCAATCGGCGCACCAAAGGGTCCCTCCTTGGCTCGCTCTGGGTCGACGTGAATCCACTGCTGGTCCAACGTGGCGTCGGCAAAGGTATTCACCCGTTCCTGAGTGATTTCAAACCAATCCGTGGGTTCCGAAGGTTGACCAATTTGAGCGTTCAGCGTTTCAATCGCATTTTCGATGGGTGTACCGGACATAAGCTTCTCCTGAGCGGTCGTAATAAATCGGCCCGTCAGCCTATGTAAGGTACTGCCGGGTATCAAGCACCAAGATCGCCGGGTTGCGCCAAACCATCCCCACAGGCCAATAAACGGTCTATCACTCGATCGATTTGTGCGTGTNCAGACCCTCGTGCGGAACCTTCAACAACGAGCAGCTCAGACACTAAGCTGGCACACAAATTTGCTGCGGCCAGTGGTTTTGGTTGCGCATCACACAGCGCTTTCAATGCACCGTTGCCCGCACCTGTGGCGATCTCTCGAAGCACGTCTGGCGACAGCGCACCAACGTCCGCTACGTAATCGAATGCCGCCAAACTGTGCAGACTCGACAANAGCTTGGGGCCCATCATTTGCGGCGCAATATAATCGGGGTCNACCCGTTTCATCATGCGAAGAACAAGATCAACAAGAAACGGCAGTACCGGACAACCCTGAGGGAAAGCCGCAAAGGCGTTGTGAATATTTTTGCGCACAGCCCAGCGAACACTTCCTCGCGACTCATTATTCGACTCATGTTTGGGTTTGGCTTGCACCCAGTGCTCTTGCCCAAAAACACAGCTTTGATCCAGCGTTACATCGAGCCGGTTTGGGGCGAATATCAACACATCTGCGTCGAACCACAGCACCCAGGAATACCCCTTGGACAAGAGCCGTTCGATCCATTGCAGCCGGCCCAAATCCGCAGCGATTGGCATACGACCGCGCACCTTCTCCAAATACCAATCCGGTACCTGTTCGAAGAGTTCATCCCCAAGGAAACGATAAGCGTAACCCCGGTCAGCCGCCCAAGCCTGAACGCTGCCCATACAACGCTGCTGNCATGCAGGTGCTTGCGCCGCGGCGCTTTGGAGGACTAAAACGGACGACATCAGATCCCGTGGGTCATTGGGACACGATAACAGTGGTATTGTGAGACATTGATTAATCGCCTTCGAGATACATGAAACATCTGATGAATGCTCTGCTGCCTAAACCATCCACCTTACTACTGATCGCATCGCTGTGCGGGTTTGGCTCAGTGCACGCGACCGTCGACCCCACGGGGCGAGCATTGGCGCTGAGCGAGGCTTTGACCGACACAGCGCTCAAACAACGACTGCAAAGCTGCGCAACGGCGGACTTTTACCCCACGGACTTCACCATCGCTCACCGAGGCGCACCGTTGGGCTATCCGGAACACAGCCGAGAGGGATACATCGCCGCCGCAGAACAAGGGGCAGGCGTCATCGAATGCGATGTCACCTTTACCAAGGATCTCGAGTTNGTCTGCCGGCACTCACAATGCGACCTCGCCACCACCACCAACATTCTACAAACCCCTTTGGCAGCAAAGTGCTCGGCTCCGTTCCGGCCAGCCAGCGACTCCCAGCGGGCTGACGCAACCTGCTGCACATCGGACATCACGTTAANTGAATTTAAAACCCTTTGCGCCCGANCCGACCGCAGCAACCCGAAAGCAAAATCTTTAGAAGCGTTTCTTCTGCCACTGCAATCCCCCGTCGTGAGCAATCCCCTCTCCTGCGGTACCTTGATGACCCACGCGGAAAGCATTGAATTGATCGACGAGTTGGGCAAAGACTTCACCCCGGAGTTGAAGCGCCCGGAAGTACCCATGCCTTTCGCGCCGGGTTTTACCCAAGCCGCCTACGCAGACAAGCTGATAGCGGAATATCAGGCAGCCGGCATCGACGCCAGCCGGGTTTACCCTCAGTCCTTCCGTATTGAGGATGTCTGGCACTGGATTGAGTCCCATCCAGATTTTGCTGAGCAAACGGTTTGGCTGGATCCGCGAGGCCGAGCGCGAAAGATCAGCAGCAGCCAAGCAGATTTCGAAGCCCTGCGCGCCAAGGGCTTACGGATCATTGCGCCTCCGCTACCCCTGCTGCTCACTCTCGACAGCAACGGGACGATCGTGCCCAGTGCCTACGCGCGACAGGCCAAGGCGGCAGGTCTTGAGATCATTACTTGGACATTCGAAGCCGGTGACCCCACCGACGCCGCAAACTGGATGTACGCCCCGATACACAGCGCCATGACCTCGACCAGCGAAACTCTGCAGGTGTTACATGTCTTGGCTGAGGATGTCGGCGTGCGCGGTATCTTTTCAGATTGGCCGGGTACCATCACTTACTACGCAAACTGCATGATGACGCGCGACGAACTGGACTAGGCGTCCTGCCCACGCAAAAACGCTTCGATTTCGTCCATGCGTTCGTGTGTATCCTGCTCACCAAACGCAATCAGTTGACCAACATATCCCGGCTCGAAGTTCACCATGCTTAAGGCATCNGCCGTGGGCTCATCGCGGCCACCAAACCCGCCGGCAAAAAACCGAAACGCGCCAGGCATCTCTGGCTGAGACTGCCGGGCGATTTGCCCGAGGTCCTGCTGCGGACGCAAGACCATCACATCAACCTGTCGCTGATTTCCCCAGTTTTGTTGGGGAATCCGCCGCAGGAGGTCGTTAATACGCTGCATTTGCAGCGCATCAAAGTCCAACAAATCCAGGAATACGGCGTTGAGCATCACACCGGCTACCTGCCCCGGCGATGGGTAAGAGGTTGCTAACCCCTCCTCGGGGCGTTGCGGCTTCACCCGAGGTGATACCGCCAAAATCCGTTTAGCGCCCAAGCGCAGTGCGGGCGACAACGGCGCAGCGAGTCGCACGCCGCCATCCCCGTGCCAATGATTGCGAAGCCTGACCGCGGGAAAGAAAAAGGGCAAAGCTGCCGAAGCCATCACATGGTCTATGGTCAGCGACGTGGGCCGTGCCGAAACCTGGCTGCCGCTCCAGATGGTCTCTTCCAAGGTATCCACCCAGGCTTCAGAGCGGCCACTGGCGTAATTCGTCGTCATCACCGCGAGGGCTTTCAACCAGCCATCGGCAAGGTTTTGATCGACACCACAAATCTCACCGGTCGCAGGATCGGCGGCCAGATGCTCCTGCAAATACGACCGCAGGGGAGCGTTTTGCACCATGCCGCGAATGTCCTTGCGCCCCAAGCGACCACCACTCACAAAGTGCANACCCCAGTGGGCCATTCGACCCATCATCGGGCCTAAGCCCGTGCGATACACCTTATCGGTTCGCATGTGTTGCCAAAGGCCTACCAGAGCTTCGACGCTGTCCTGCCAGGAGCCTTGAAATGCGGCCAGATGAGTGGCGTTGATCGCTCCCGCTGATACCCCGGTGAGAATTTGCGGTCGGTAGTTGGGCAGTGCTTGAGACAACGCGCGCAAACAGCCGACCTGATAGGCGGCCCTGGCACCNCCGCCAGACAGCACGAGGGCCTGACCTGAATTCAGCTCCGCAGAAGAATTTCCTTCGCTCATTCGCATACGCTCCCATTATTTTACTCGCGGCAAGAAATGAAGACTCTGTCAATCTCGTCAGCGCAGCCACCCATCCGTATTATGAGCCTATGTCATCCGCTCTCGCACGCTTCCGTCTTCGTCTGAACAACATCTTCCGCCCCGGCGGCAAGGTGTTCTATGGCTGGTGGATTGTCGCAGCCTGCGCTGGCGTGCAGTGGCTGGCTGCTCTGACATGGATGCACTCTTACGGCGGCTACGCCCTAAAACTGCAAGCAGACTTTGGCTGGAGCATGTCCGTGCTGTCCCTGGCNTTCGCACTGACGCGACTGGAAAGCGGTTTGCTGGGACCCTTCCAAGGCTGGTTGGTCGACCGTTACGGTCCCCGTCGCATTCTGATCATCGGGACGGTTATTTTCAGTATCGGTTTCTTCATCTTCAGTTTGGTGGAATCCATTACCACTTACTTCGTCGCCTTCATTCTGATTGCATTGGGATCCAGCCTCGGCGGTTTTGCCACCCTAATGGTATCCATCGTCAGCTGGTTCGACGCCCACCGAGCCAAGGCCATCGCCATGTCGCAAATCGGCTTTTCTGCCGGCGGGTTGTGCGTACCGTTTGTCATGATGGGGTTGGAAGCCTTTGGCTGGCGTTCCATGGCGCTGTATTCGGGCTTTTTGATTCTGATCGTCGGCATTCCGCTGGTCAGCCTGGTACGGCACCGGCCAGAAGACTATGGCGAAGTGCCAGACGGCATTCGGACTGAGACCGACAGCCTTGACGACGGAACCGACAATGAAACCGCAGCCGCCAAGGCAAATCAGATCAGTCTCACCTGGCGGCAGGCCATCCGAGAACCGTCGTTTTGGCTGATCTCAACGGGACATGCCCTGTCTCTGCTCACGGTTTCTTCCATGCTGGCCCACCTCATCCCGTATTTGACCTTCGACCTCGACTATTCCCCGGTCAATGCTGGCTTCGTTTTTGCACTGATGACCGCAGTGCAAATGGGCGGGTTATTTCTTGGCGGCATCGTTGGCGACCGCTTTGATAAACGCGTGATATGCACCTTGTGTATGTTGGGTCACTTTGTTGGCCTCATGGCGCTTACCTACGGCGCAGCACCGGCACTGGTGGTCATATTCGCCCTAGCGCACGGACTGGCCTGGGGCGTCCGAGCCCCCCTGATGGTCGCCTTGCGAGCCGACTATTTCGGCCCCAAATCGTTCGGCACGATCATGGGCATCTCCTCGCTGATCGTCATGATCGGAATGACCTTGGGACCGCTTTTTTCCGGCATCATGTTCGACATTTACGGCAACTACGATCTGGCTTTTACGTGCATCGCCTTTTGTTCCTTGGCCGGCGGCCTATGCTTTTGGTTTGCCAAACCACCGAAACTTCTGCAACAGACTGCGTGATGATGCGAAGCCCATGCTGTACTACACTCCTGTCCTGCAACGATTTCCGCTAGGAGGCAAGATGGACTTCGCGCTTAACGAAGAACAACAAGGCTTTGTCGCTACTGCGCGAGCCTTCGCTCAGGATCAGCTCGCGCCTTATGCCGCTGAATGGGATGCCAACAGCCACTTCGCCAAGGACGCCCTGCGTCAGGCCGGTGAACTGGGTTTTATGGGCATGTACACCCCAGAGCATGCCGGTGGATTGGCCATGCCGCGACTGGATGCCAGCCTCATCGTCGAAGAACTTGCCAAGGGCTGTACCACCACCGCCGCGTTTCTCACGATTCACAACATGGCGACCAACATGATCGGCCGCTACTGTCAGCAGGACGTCATTGACGAGTGGTGCCCAGACTTGGTGGCCGGCACAAAACTGGCCTCATACTGCCTGACAGAACCCGGTGCAGGATCCGACGCTGCGGCCCTGCGAACCAGCGCTGTGGCCGACGGTGATCATTACGTCATCAACGGCAGCAAGGCGTTTATTTCAGGTGCCGGAGAAACCGACGTCTTGGTTCTGATGCTGCGCACCGGTGATACTGGCCCCAAGGGTGTCACGGCTATTCTGGTACCCGCAGACACCGATGGCATCAGCTACGGCAAAAACGAACACAAAATGGGCTGGAATGCCCAACCAACCCGCGCGATTACCTTCGACGATGTCCGAGTGCCGAAGAAGAATCGACTCGGCGAAGAGGGCCAAGGGTTTGCCATCGCCATGGACGGCTTGGATGGTGGCAGAATCAACATCGCCACCTGCAGCGTTGGCACCGCCCAAAAGGCCTTAGAGGACGCCACTGCCTACGTACAGGAACGCAACCAATTCGGCCAAGCCATCGCCGACTTTCAAGCGACGCAATTTACTTTGTCAGACATGCTCACCGAACTGGTGGCTGCACGGCAGATGATTCGACTGGCAGCCAGCAAGCTCGACAGCGGTGACGGCCAAGCCGGCACCTACTGCGCCATGGCAAAACGCTTCGCCACAGACGCGGGCTTTAACGTCTGCAACAACGCCCTGCAGTTGCTGGGAGGCTACGGTTACTTGAGGGAATATCCGATGGAGCGCTACGTGCGCGATACGCGGGTACATCAAATTTTAGAAGGCACCAACCAAATCATGCGAGTGATCATTTCTCGTCGCATGCTGATGGCCGGTGCACTGGAGGTTATTCAATGAGCATCAGCACATCAGACAAACTCAACGTTGAGATCATGGATCACACCGCGCTGATCACCATCGACAACCCGGGTGCCAACACTTGGGATACCGAGAGTCTGCCTGCGCTGGCCGCACTGATCGATGCGCTGAATGCAGACAAGAACATTTACGCCTTGGTGATTACCGGACAAGGAGAAAAATTCTTCTCTGCCGGTGCCGACCTGAATCTGTTCGCCGACGGCGACCCGGACAACGCGCGCCAGATGGCGGAGTTTTTTGGCAAAGGGTTTGAGTGTCTGGCGAACTTTCGCGGCGTCTCCATTGCCGCGATCAACGGCTTCGCCATGGGTGGCGGCCTAGAAGCCTGCCTCGCCTGTGATATTCGCATCGCTGAAACTCAGGCCCAGATGGCACTCCCCGAACCCAAGGTGGGTTTGCTGCCCTGCGCCGGCGGCACCCAACGCCTCTCGTGGTTAGTCGGCGAGGGGTGGGCCAAGAAAATGATACTGTGCGGCGAACGCGTGAACGCGGAAACCGCCGAGCGAATAGGCCTCGTCGAAGAAGTGGTCGCCACCGGTGGCGCAAAAGACCGCGCCTTGGCGTTGGCCGCCCAAGTCGCCCAGCAAAGCCCCATTTCCGTAACTTACTGCAAAGAGCTTATTCATCAGGCACGCGACAATGCAGTGGGCGACGCCCTGCCTTATGAGCGGGAGAAGTTTGTTGATCTGTTCAGCACCGAAGATCAGCGTGAAGGGGTAAACGCCTTTCTGGAAAAACGTCCGCCGGTCTGGAAGAACGCCTAACAACGCACGGCTGCGAACTCTCTTTTACCGATAAGCAAGATTCATGTCTGAACACATTCGCCAGCGGCAACCCTGCCTACTGAAATATCTGGTTCGCGGGGTGGGTGCCGATCGCTCTTCGCAACAGGCCCTGACCACTGAGCTGGCAGAAATATTGACTAACGTCAGCGCCGTCACTGTGCTGCCAGTGGTCGAAGGCTTTACGGTTGAACTGGAATTCGACGACATCAAGCCATTCACCACGGTGAGCTTTGAACCCTATGTGGCGGAACACGCGCTGGGTGACGCCGTACGACTGCGTTGCGTGAGTCAGGGTAGTCCCGAAATTCAGCTGCTGAAATCGCGTTTTTAGCCGCCTGTTGCGATTCACGCTGAGCGCGTACCGCCGAGACATCTAGGTGACGCTTTTGGCCGGCTGACGGTAGAACGACACCGCCAGCGCCGCTAAGAAATACAGGCCAAGGAACACTTGAAACGCGATGTCATAAGATCCGGTGACATCAAAGATCCAACCCGCAAAGGGCACGCCAAGGATTTGAATTGGAAACATCGCAGGGCGCATGAGCCCCAATACCGCGCCAAAACGGTCTCGCCCGAAGGTTTTGCCGACTACAGCGCCGTGCATGGGTACAACGCCCCCGACACCGTAGCCAAACATGCTGGCACCTATGGCAAATGTCAGATAATCCAACGAGCTGAACATCAGGTATTGGCCGGTGAACTGCATGAAAATGACGATGGCCATCACCTTGCGAACGCTGAGCCGGTCGCTCAGCCAACCAAAGCTCAGCTTACCGACGACACCGAAACCCGCGCACAGCGACATCACTAGGGACGCCTCGACCAGCGTATACCCAAAGTCTGTGAGTCGCGGAATCATATGGGTCAGGGTAGCGCTCATACTGCAGAAGAGCAGCGAAAAGGTGAGGACGATCATGCGAAAGTTATGCTCTTTGAACAGCTCCAGCAGGCGCATCTTGGGAGGCGCTTTTTCCACTGGCGGTAGGATAGAGCCGTCATCGAATTTGATCGGCATAGCGCCATCGGGGCGCAGGCCGACATCCTCGGGACGAGAAATCACCAGGCGAAAAATCAGCGGCACCACCACAAGAAAGGTAAAGGCGCTGTAAACCAAAAAGCCCTGACGCCAACCAAAGTTCTCAATCAGCTCTGCACTGATGTACGGCATGATCACACCGGACAAGGACACCCCGGCCGCCGCGATACCCAGAGCCGTACCCCGACGCTTGTCGAACCAGTTGGTCACTAGCTTACTGGTGGCCAAGTTGCCCATGCTGCTGGCCCCAAATCCGATGAACAAACCCAGCACCAAATAAAACTGCAGCTCGTTCTGCACGAAGGACAAGCCAAGGAAACCGAACGCCATAAACAGGGCCCCAATACCCATCACATTGCGCAGCGGATACTTGTCGAGCGCACGCCCCACGTAGGGCGCCGCGATGGCACCCACTGCGTTAGTGACCGTCAGGCCAATGGCGACACCCAGCCGAGAGCCGCCAAAATCTTCTGCGATGGCTTTAAAAAACACGCCGTAGGAGTAAAAGAAGAACCCAACAGCGACAAAGTCGATGCAAAAGGCCACGAGAACCATCTTCCAACCGAGAAATGGTTTGGCTTTTTGAGTAACAGGTTGCTGCAAAAGTATGGCCGAGGTGAGGAGACCGTTAGTCTAACACGTCAGTCAATTTCCAGCGGAACAAAGATCTATGAGCAAGAACATCAGCGATGCCGTACGCGAAATTTGCCTTGGAATGACCGATGTTTCCGAGGTGATCAGCCGGGGCAGCCCTAATTTCAGGGTCGCCAACAAGACCTTTGCCATCTATCAAATCAATCATCACGGCGATGGCCGCATCGCGCTATGGCTCAACAGTACGCCCGGCGCGCAAAAGTTTTACGTCGAGGAAAATCAAATCTTCTACTTCGTACCGCCCTACGTCGGCCCCCGCGGCTGGCTCGGCCTGAACCTCGACAGAGGCCTCGACTGGCAGATCATCAGCCAGCGAATCCATGAAGCCTACGCCAATATTGCACCTGCCAAGGTGCTCGCAGACCAGCCCGAACCGGTCTTTATCGAAGCACCCAGCGAGGGCATCGACCCTGCAGTCTTTGACCCCTTCCAGAGGCCGGAGCTTGCTACCGTTCAGGCACAGATCGCCGAGTACTGCCTAGCCCTACCCGAAGCTCGCCAAGATCAACAGTTTGGCGCGCCCAGTTTCCGCGCAGGCAAGAAGACCTTTTGCACGCTGCATTTTTACCAAGGCAGGCTGGAACTGAGCGTTTGGACCGGGGGAGAAGAACAAGCCCTGCGCACCGCCGATCCACGATATCGAATCCCCCAGTACATTGGCCATCGGGGCTGGCTGAATCTGGACATCCACCAGAAAGCGGACAAGGAGGAAGTCGAGGCGCTTATCCTGACCAGTTACCGGCATTTTGCGCTTAAGCGGATGTTGAGAGGGTTGGATACGATGGGTATCTCGCCTGTGAGGTAACGAACGACATCGCTGAGTACAAACGAGCCCCTGATACGACCGGGGTCCGGTGCCGGTTAGACCCTAGGGTTTAGCTCAGAAAAAACTTGAGCTCGTCGAGACCAAATCCAAATGCCGGGCGATTCTCTGAGCGACGGCACCTGTCTGTTCGGATAACCCTTGCACCATCCCCTCCCGTTCGATGTAATCCATGCTTTGTATTTACGGGGAGAGACCGAGCATGGCCGCACCATTAGACGATGTCGTTGTACTGGAAATTGACAATTGGATGGCCGCGCCGAGCGCGGGGGCGGTGCTGGCTGACATGGGCGCTCGGGTGATTAAAATCGAACCCATCACCGGTGATCCCATGCGCGGCATGGGCCGTCCGGTCAAAGGCGATCGGTTTGACGCTGCCCTGCAGGACTATGACTTCCAGTTCGATGTCGACAATCGCGGCAAGGAGTCTATTGCTGTTGCTCTAGACCAGCCTGAGGGAGCTGAGCTGGTCCGTCAGTTGGCGCAAAATGCCGACATTTTCATGTGTAATCTGCTGACCAAGCGACAGCAGAAGTTTGGTCTGGATCCCGACAGTTTGTTCAAGGCAAACCCCAAACTCGTTCATGCGACCCTGACCGGTTATGGCACCAGTGGCCCAGACGCCTGGCGACCGGGTTATGACGTCACCGCGTTTTTTGGACGCTCCGGCCTGTACGATTCCATGCGCGAAGGCGACGACGGCATGGTACCCATGGCGCGTCCCGCACAAGGCGATCACACCACGGGCCTTGCCATGGTGGGTGCCATTTTGGGCGCGCTGCGACTGGCGGAAAAAACCGGCGAGGGCCAAGTGGTGGAAACCTCGCTGTACGAAACCGCTGTGTGGACGCAGGCGTCGGACTACGCGGTAACCGCCGTCGACCACATGCCCGTGCGCAAGCGACGTCGGGATCAGTTGCTGACCATTACCGGCAACCGCTTTCCCTGCGGCGACGGCAACTGGGTGGTCTTTAACATGCTGCCGGATGCGGCTTACTGGCCACGCCTTTGTAAGGCCATTGGTCTCGATGACATCATCGAAGACGAACGCTTCATAGACCCCAAGGCACGTTACAAAAACATGGCAGAGCTGATTGGCATTTTTGATCAGACACTGGCCGCCAAATCCCGTGACGAATGGGGCAAAATTTTCGATGAAGCCGGTTTGATCTGGGGCCCGGTCATGGGCCTGCACGAAGTCCCCCAGGATCCGCATGCCCAAGAACTCGGTATGTTCCCCACCATCGAACACCCTGAACTGGGCACCTACACCACGGTCAATATCCCCATGCGGTTCGGCACGGCTGACGTCAAACCTCAAGGACCCGCCCCACTGCTCGGCCAACACAGCGAGCAGATTTTGCGCGACTTTGGCATGGACGCGTCCGCTATCGCGGCACTGCAGGATGCTGGCACGGTGAACAAAAACCAGTAGTCATGGATATCGAGGCGCTGCTGGCAGCATTCAAAGAGGGCAGCATCGACGGTGAGGAGACGGCGCGGCAGATACGCGCTCATTTCTTCACCGACCTTGGACATACCGTATTAGATACCGACCGAGCCCGGCGTACCGGCTCCGCAGAGGTGATCTTTGGTGCCGGTAAAAGCGCGGGGCAGATTTCTGACATCGTCGGCAGCATGATGGAACAGGGCACCAGTGTACTTGTCACGCGATTGAACCAAGCCACCTTTGATCAGCTGAAAAACCTGCCACCCGACACCGAATATCACGCCATGTCTCAACTGCTGTGGTGGCACGAATCGCCACCACCAGCGCTGGACAACACCGTCGCCGTGGTCAGTGCCGGCACGTCGGATATGCATGTTGCCGAGGAAGCAGCCCTGACGGCGGAATTTTACGGCAACCCGGTCGCGCGAATTTACGACGTTGGCGTGGCCGGCCTGCACCGCTTGCTTGCTCGACTGGAGGACCTGCGCAGTGCCCGTGTGCTCATTGTCGTCGCTGGCATGGAGGGCGCCCTGCCCAGCGTGGTCGGCGGCTTGGTTGATAAGCCGGTCATCGCCGTTCCCACCAGTGTCGGTTACGGCGCAGCGTTTGATGGCGTGGCCGCCTTGCTGGGCATGATGACCAGTTGCGCGTCCGGGGTGAGCGTGGTCAACATCGACAACGGATTCGGGGCTGGCTTTCTTGCCAATCGCATCAATCGACTGTAATGAAAACGATCTCCAACGCACACGAATGACTGCTGACGCCATGACAAACGATCTTGAACATAAGTACCAACGACTCAAAGAGATCGTGGCCGGCTACACAAGCGCGGTCGTCGCGTTTTCCGGTGGCATCGACAGTTCCTTAGTCGCCTATGTGGCGGGCCAGGTTCTGGGCGACCGAGCGCTGGCGGTCACCTCCGGTTCCGCAAGTCTAAAACGCACGGACTTGGCCTTGTCGAAAAAGCTCAGTGATGACTGGGGCATTGCCCACCAGATCATCGTCACGGACGAACTCAGCAAGGCCGATTATCGAGCAAACCCGACCAACCGGTGTTTTCACTGCAAAACATCTTTGTATACCGAGCTGGCGGGAATCGCCGCTGCCCAAGGCTTTGCGCATATTCTCAACGGCACCAACCTCGATGATATGGGCGACCACCGGCCAGGACTGATCGCCGCCGACAATCACGATGTAAAGTCTCCTCTCGTGGCAGCAGGCTTTCATAAGGCAGACATTCGCGCACTGGCCAAAACACTGGGGCTGGAAAACGCCGACAAGCCTCAGGCGGCCTGTTTGTCCAGCCGCTTTCCCTATGGCACCGCCATCAATCAGGCGCTACTGGCTCAGGTTGAGGCCGCCGAAAACGTGTTGGCAGATTTGGGATTCAGTCAGTTTCGTGTGCGTCATCATGGCGACGTGGCAAGACTGGAAATACTGACCGAGGAATTTGCCCTGGCTGTCGAACAGCACGATGTGCTGCAGCGCGAGATCCAAGCCTTGGGCTATCGTTTTGTGGCACTGGATTTGGGTGGCTTTCGGTCCGGCTCGCTGAACGAGGGCTTGGCGAAAAAAGAACCAGGCCACGTCATCCCGGTGGTGAATCTATACCCCGAAGCCTGACCTCAGGACTCGGCGGACTCCGCTGCCTTATTTTTCATGTAGCGGTTGAGCTGCCGGTCCAATCGCGTGGTGGCCGATAGCCGGCCGGGGCGAACCCACGACTCCCAGGGACTCGGCTGCGCCGGCTCCACGATATCACCCATAACAGTAACCCGCTGAATGATGCGCTCGCCTTCAAAGTCGTTGAGCACAAAGTGCTGGGTACATCGGTTATCCCATATGGCGATCGTGCCCGGCGTCCAGTGATAGCGGACGGTGAAACGCGGATTCTTTACCCAGCTCGTCAGATAATCCAAAACCACCTTACTTTCTGTGGCGTTCATTTCCACCAAGCGACGGGTGAAATGTTCATTAACGTAAAGCGCCTTGGCACCGGTCTCGGGATGCACACGCACAACCGGATGAACGGCCATAATGTCTTCACGATTGTGGGGATGCGCGTCGTGCAGGGCGGTCAAACCGTCGCAGAGCGCCTGCATGGGCGGCGACAATTCCTGATAGGCCTGATTCAAATTCGTCCACATGGTATCGCCGCCAAATTCGGGGCAGGTCACCATGTGCAGAATGGACAGGATGGACGGCTGATCCTCGAAGGTGATGTCGGTATGCCATTCATCCGCTACCCCGCCTTGGGTAGCAGCCAGTTCGAAGACTTCGTCGTGCTGGGTAAATGGATTCTTCAGGTTGGGGTGATTTTCCACCCTGCCAAAACGCTTGCCCAAGGCCACGTGGCTGTCGATATCCATCTTCTGGCCGGGGAAAAAAATCACCTGATGCTCCAGCAATTGAGCCATCACTGCCTCAATGCCTGCCTCGTCACCCGCCGCAATCTCGTTCAGATCCAGACCGGTTATCTCCGCGCCCAACGAACCCGCCAGTCGGCGTACCTGCCAATTGTTCCGTGCTGACATGATATCTCTCCCCTTATCTCTCAGAGCGTTCCGTTGATCGGAACGCTGTAATTATCCTGCGCTGACGACCACATCGTCAGACACGTCTCGAATAAACAGTGGTTCAATACCCAAACGCTCAGCGTCCTGCGCCAACAGCTGCAAATCGCTCTCGGCCCTAGGCTGGGCGATGCATTTGAGCGCTGGTTCCAGCAAGGTCGCGTCGCTACTGGTGTTAATGAACACATTCTTTCGATTCAGTACGTAATCTATTGCACGCTTCATTGCATCGGCGTCGGTAATCGGTCGGTACCAGCTGAAACGTTTCTCTTCATCGCCGTCCTGCCAGCGCCGGGCCGCGATACCCTTGATCGTCTGCATGGCCACCCCCCGCGCCTGACACATGGTGTAGAGCGCTTCGAAGTCATGAGCGTATTGAGGCTGCTGCATCATGATGAAATTATAGGGCACTAGAATCGAATCAAATGCGAACGCCTCCAAGCTTTGCATGTGCATGGCCGGCGCATAGGTACCGTGGCCAGTCACGCCCAAAAAACGCACCAAGCCTGCTTCCTTCGCTTCCACCAACGCCTCCAAGGCACCACCGGGACCCATGGCAACTTCCCACTGGTCGGCTTGGGTAAGGTTGTGCATTTGAATCATGTCGATCTGGTCGACCTGCAGGCGTTCCAAGGAAGCATGCAGCTGTGCCTTGGCGTCTTTGTAAGTGCGGTGCCCGGTCTTGGTAGCCAAAAAAACCGAGTCACGGTTGTGCTTGAGCCACGGCGCCAAACGCAATTCCGCGTCACCGTAACTGGCCGCCACATCAATATGGTTTAACCCCCAAGTTGCCACCAGATCCATGGTTCGATCCGCGCGATCTTGGTTCATCGCGCCAAGCGCGGCAGCACCAAATATGGCCCTGCTGCTCAGATGATTGGTGTTTCCGAATGCGATGCGTTCAATCGTATCTGCCATGACACTCCCATACGAAGTCGATTGGTTGAGGTATCGAGAATACCCCATTTTGCTCGGTGAAAACCCCAACAACATCGACCAAGAAAAACGTGTGATCCCCCCTGCCGGTCTTGTTAGGCTGACTTGATGAACATAATGGATCCAACACTCGTCCACACCTTCGCCGGCAATCCCTTGGATCGCGCCCAGCACCTGCGCAAGGATCCGGTAGCACTCGAAGCCCTACAGCACAGCGACAGCAGCCGTTTCCTGCTCTTTCACAAACTGAAAGTCGCGACGGATTCCAACGGCAGTCTGGCATGGGTAACCCAAGAGCAACTGCCATGGCCGCTGGGTCAGGTCGTGTTTCTTGGCATTCAGAACGATCAGGGCCACTTTGCTGCCAGCCTGAAAGAGGACAAAGAAGAAGACAATCCCATTGGCGACATAGCGGCCTTTACCGACTGCCGGCAAGCGGCTTCCGGCCTGGACGTGGCAGAGGCCGGCATCGTCAGTCAAGCGAGGGCCATGCTGGATTGGCATCAGCGAAATCCCTATTGCGCTGTTTGCGCGCAGCCATCGCGAGCAGCTCGCGGCGGGCAGGTTCGCCACTGTGATGGCTGCGGTAAACACATCTTTCCGCGTACCGATCCCGTGGCGATTATGCTGATACAGGACGATGCTAAGGGCGAGCGCTGCTTGCTCGGCAAGTCCCAAGGTCGAATGGCTGACAGCAACTTTTATTCTGCCCTCGCCGGCTTTGTCGATCAGGGCGAGTCATTAGAGGAGGCGGTTCGACGAGAAGTGATGGAAGAAGCCGGGATTGCCGTCGGCCCCGTCAACTATCACTCATCGCAACCGTGGCCGTTTCCCTCTTCGCTGATGATCGGGTGCCATGGCATCGCTCTGGATCAAGACATTGTGATCGACACAGAAGAAATGGCCGATGTGGCTTGGTTCGAGCGAGCAGCGGTACAAGCTGCTGTGCAAGGCGAAAACCCCGACCTACGCATACCCGGACCCGGTGCAATCGCCCATCACTTGATTAAAGCTTGGGCGTTTGCCCGATGACAACGAGCTCATCTGTGCGTAAGAACGCGCACTTTTGCGACACAGATAGCCATAACTGCACTTTTGCTGAGCAGGAATCTCCAACAGAAATAGATTCTGGGTATACTGCGCTGGTTCAAAATGAGTTGAGAGAAGATACATGAGCATTGTTAAACTGGCTGGCATCAAGAAGCTTTTTGGCGGATCTGCCCTGACCCGGGCCGAGCAAAAGCAATTAGCCAAAGAAGTTCTGTTGATGACGTTAGCCCGTGCCACAGCATCTGATTCGAACATCAAGTCTGTTGAAGTCGCTAAAGTTCGAGAGGTACTGCAATCGCGCACCGGTGAAAAATTCACCGCCGCCAATGTTCGCGTCGCCGCAAATTCTCGTCTGTACGAGAAAGCACCATTTGAGCGTTACCTGCACAAGTGCTCACGCAAACTCACCGCCAAGGATCGTACGGAGACCCTGTCCGCTTTGTTGGAAGTGATTCACGCTGACGACCGCGTCAGCGACTACGAAGTGACATTCTTCAATCACGTCGCCCGCGCACTTGAGCTGACACCAGCACAAATCGCCGGTCTGTCTGCAGACTAGTCTCTGTCGTTGAGTGGGAGCCTTGGCTGCTACAGCAGCACCAACAGCTCCCCGGCACTTTCCAGCACCTCATGGCCGAGCGCCAGCACAGACTCACTTGGTGGACGAGCATCAGGAATTTGGAATGTTCGCATGCCTGCCCCATAGGCTGCCCGGGTACCGATATCGGAATCTTCCAGCGCCCAACAATCCAGCGGATTTTTGCCAAGTTTCGCTGCCGCTAACAAATAAGGATCTGGTGCCGGTTTCGCATTACGCACATCGTCGACACACACCAAGTGATTGAAGAACGGCCGAATACCGCACCCGGTCAGAGAGTCCTCACAAATATCCCGCTGATTGGAAGTGGCCACCGCCATGGGAATGTTCATGCCTGCCAACCGCTCCAGAAGATCGCCGATCCCCGGACGCAGTGCTATCGGCGTATCGACGCTGGCGGCTGCAAAGTT
Organism: Gammaproteobacteria bacterium; assembly: GCA_002704225.1. Lineage (GTDB taxonomy): Bacteria > Pseudomonadota > Gammaproteobacteria > Pseudomonadales > Azotimanducaceae > UBA4421. Next base: position 28,817 of record PAFU01000040.1, read on the forward strand.
CGCCGTCCACGCATTGCCCAAGGCGAGCATATCCAGCTCGTCACCGTACACTTCGAGCAATATCACCTGAGTTTCGGCAAAGGTCGTGCCCAGACAGCGGGCATAGGCGGCGGAATCGAACGCGAAGCCCATGTCCTCAATAGCGCGCGCGAAAGCTGTTTGAGCGGGCCCTTCGGTATCCAGTAACGTACCGTCCATATCAAAAACGACCCCGGAGGGTCGTTTTCTTTGGGTCAGATCAAGCACCCTCGGCGCTCGTCTACTTAAGAGACTTCAACAATCTGCTCGGCGGCAATCAGCTTGCCCTCTTCCGCAGCGTTGTGGAAAGACTCGATCTGATCGAAGTTCATGTAGCGATAAATCTCGCTAGACATGGAGTCGAGCTTGTTCGCGTACTCCAGATACTCTGCCGGTGTCGGCAATCGACCCAAAATACCGCCAACCGACGACAATTCCGCCGAAGCCAAGTACACATCAGCGCCATCACCCAACCGATTGGGGAAGTTACGTGTGGACGTCGACATAACCGTGGCGCCTGCCAGTACCCGTGCCTGATTCCCCATGCACAAGGAACAGCCAGGCATCTCGGTTCGAGCACCGACACGACCGTAAATGTTGTAGTAGCCCTCTTCCATCAACGTATGGGCATCCATACGCGTGGGCGGACAAATCCAAAAACGAGCATCCACATTGTCGGCCTTGTCGAGGAGCTTACCCGCAGCGCGGAAGTGACCGATATTGGTCATGCAGGATCCGATGAAAATCTCATCGATCTTGGCACCCGCCACCTCGGACAACAATCGAGCATCGTCTGGATCATTGGGGCAGCACACAATCGGTTCGTTCACCTCAGCAAGATCAATCTCGATCACGGCGGCGTATTCCGCATCGGCATCGGCGCTCATCAGCGATGGGTTGGCGAGCCACTCTTCCATCTTCTGAACACGACGCTCCAGCGTGCGCACATCGCCATAGCCCTGACTGATCATCCAACGCAGCAAGGTGCAGTTAGAGCGCAAGTACTCGGCAACCGAGTCTTCGGCCATTTTGATGGTGCAGCCTGCAGCAGACCGCTCTGCGGATGCATCAGACAATTCAAACGCTTGCTCTACGGTCAGTGAGTTCAGACCTTCAATTTCCAAAATGCGCCCGGAGAAAATATTCTTCTTGTTCTGCTTCTCTACCGTCAACAAACCGTCTTTGATGGCGTAATAGGGAATCGCGTGGACCAAGTCGCGCAGGGTAATACCCGGCTGCATTTCACCCTTGAAGCGAACCAGTACAGATTCAGGCATATCCAAGGGCATCACACCGGTCGCTGCGGCAAAAGCCACCAAGCCAGAACCGCCGGGGAAGGAAATACCCATGGGGAAACGCGTATGGGAATCTCCACCGGTACCTACGGTGTCTGGCAACAACATGCGGTTGAGCCAGCTGTGGATGATGCCGTCGCCGGGACGCAAGGACACACCACCGCGATTCATGATGAAGTCTGGCAGGCTGTGTTGNGTGTCAATATCGACGGGCTTGGGGTAGGCCGCGGTGTGACAGAAAGACTGCATCACCAAATCCGCTGAAAAGCCAAGACAGGCCAAGTCTTTCAGTTCATCCCGGGTCATCGGCCCGGTGGTGTCTTGGGAGCCCACCGTTGTCATCTTGGGNTCACAGTAGGTGCCGGGGCGAACACCCTCAACACCGCACGCCTGTCCCACCATCTTCTGGGCGAGGGTATAGCCCTTGTCAGACGCTTCTGGCGCCGTTGGTTGACGGAACAAATCCGAAGGCGGTAGACCCATGTGCTCGCGAGCACGTTGAGTGAGTCCGCGACCAACAATCAGGTTAATGCGGCCGTCAGCCTGCACTTCATCAAGGATGACATCGGATTTGAAGCCGAACTCAGACAGTACGTCTCCACTTTCGCTGAGAATCTTACCGTCGTAAGGACGAATTTCGATCACATCGCCAAAACCGAGTTTTTCCACTGGCGCTTCGAACACTAACGCGCCGGCATCTTCCATCGTGTTGAAGAAAATCGGCGCGACTTTGTCACCGATACAAATACCGCCAGAACGCTTGTTAGGAACCCCTGGCATGTCTTCACCAAAGAACCACAGCACAGAGTTGGTCGCCGACTTACGAGACGAGCCAGTACCAACCACATCGCCGACAAAGGCCACCTGCATACCGCTTTCTTGCAGTGCTTTGATTTGCGCCATGGGGCCGACTTCACCCTGTGTTTCAGGGGTTAGGCCGTCCCGCGCCATTTTGTACATGGCACGAGCGTGCAGAGGGATGTCCGGGCGAGACCACGCGTCTTGGGCCGGTGAAAGATCATCGGTATTCGTTTCACCGGTTACCTTGAACACGACAGCCTTGATGCTTTCTGGCACAGCATCGTTGCTGGAGAACCATTCGGCGNCCGCCCAAGACTGCATAACGCCCTTGGCATGCGCATTACCTGCATCAGCTTTTGCTGCNACATCGTGGAATGCATCAAACACTAAAATCGTACTCTTGAGTTCTTCAGCGGCAGCTTCCGCCAGAGCATCGTCGTCCAATAGGTTTACCAGCGTGGCGACGTTGTAGCCGCCGTGCATATTGCCCAGCAGGGTCACTGCCGCGGCAGCATCAATCAGCGGCGAACTCGCTTCACCCGAGACAATGGCGCTCAAAAATCCGGCTTTGACGTAGGCGGCTTCATCGACGCCCGGAGGAACGCGGTTAGCGATCAAATCAAGCAAAAATGCTTCTTCTCCGGCGGGAGGAGATTTGAGTAACTCAACCAGCTCAGCTGTCCATTCTGGGTCCAGTGGCTTGGGTGGAATTCCCAACTCGGCACGTTCTTGTACATGGGCACGATAGGCTTCTAACACGACCTTTTACTCCTTAGATTCGATGAAAACTGACGAATGTAGGCTCGCCAACAAGGCGCGAATTCTACGCTAGTTGAGAGATCTTGTAGAGACTTGGTTATCAATGACCGTTCGTCCTGCTTTTTGAACCAGTCATCACTGCTACCCACGCCGTGCGCTGGCGTCTACTAGCATCAAGTGATTTCTCCTAGAGCGGCAACCGATTTATGTACGNACTCTCNNGCGAACAGGATCCGCAAATCGATTGGGGAAAAACCTCCACGGATTACGCCAAACACCGTCCAGGCCCGCCACCCAGCTTCTACCATCGCCTGAAGGCGCTCAATGTCGGCCTACCCAGCCAACGGATAATGGATCTGGGCACTGGTACCGGAGTCATTGCGCGGCAACTGGCGAAACAAGGGTGCCATGTCATGGCCAGTGACATNTCAGCGGAGCAGATACGCATGGCGGCGGCGCTCGCCAAATCCGACAAAGTGCGGGTTGATTTTCAGGTTGCATCAGCCGAAGCGACCCATGCGCCCGATCACAGTCTGGATGTGGTCACCGCCAATCAGTGCTTTTTGTACTTTGACCCTGAGCAGCTGGTCAACAATCTGCGTCGTTGGCTCAAACCCGACGGTGTCTTAGTGATCTCGCATTTTTCGTGGTTGCCCGCCCCAGGGTCTGTTGCTGCTGCCAGCGAAAAACTGATTCTTCAGCACAACCCCTACTGGCAAGGCGCAAACTACACTGGGCTCACCCGGCCTCGCTATCCGGGCCTAACCCCTGAGATGCATTACAGCGGCTACTTTTATTACGACGAGGCGATCCCCTTCACTCGGGAGGCATGGATGGGACGAATTCGAGCCTCAAGAGGCATCGGNGCGACGCTAAACGCAGATCAGGTGGCGGCTTTTGATGCAGAACACAAACAGCTGTTGCGAGAAATTGCCGAACCCGAATTCGGCATCACCCATCGCATCGACGCCCATCTGTTGAGAGTCGGACCCGTAACAACCCGCTAGGCGTGCTCGTCTTCGGTCCCGCTTTCGGGCTGACGATCTCTTGATCGTTGATAAAGCGGCGCACCACACCGCCAACAATAGCTCGCCTCACGAGAGTGACCTTCAGCCGAGCAGTCGGAGCAGGTTCGGGTGTTGGCTTGGCGACGATTCGCCTCATTCAGTTCTAGAGTAACAATACCCGTTGGTACAGCGATAATGCCGTAACCCATGATCATGATGAAGGACGCCAGCGACTGACCAAGCGGCGTGGTCGGCGTAATGTCGCCATAACCAACTGTGGTCATAGTGGTCACTGCCCAATAAATACTGTGCGGAATGCTGGCAAAGGCTGGGTTGGTACCGCCCTCTACCACGTACATCAGCGCGCCAAAAATCACCATCAGCGCCAGCACCGAGGCCACAAACACAATGATCTTGCGGCGGCTGGCCGCCAACGCTTGGGCAATCAGTTCCGCCTCACCCACATAGCGAACCATGCGCAGCACGCGAAACACACGCAACACACGCAAAATGCGCACGGCCAAAAAGAATTGGGCCCCCGGGAACCACAGACTGAGATAGGTTGGCAGCACACTCAGTAAGTCCACCACCCCGTAGAAGCTCTTGGCGTAACCCCACGANTGCTCGATACACCACAGGCGCACCGCGTATTCCACGGTGAAAAGCACAGTAAAAAACCATTCTGCATAGTAAAGCTGCTGCCCATACTTGGCGTTGATCTGAGGCACAGAGTCCAGCATCACCGTCAGCACGCTGAGCAAAATCATGCCGATCAGCGTNACGTCAAAGCGCCGCCCAGCCTTGGTATCGGCCTCAAAGATAATGATTCTGAGCTTGTCTCGTAGCGTCATCGGTTCGCTCAAAGAGACCCCCTCACTGCTTCACCTCGCCAAATCTACTCACCGGACGGTTTCGCCACGCCGACGGCAGTGCCGGCATTGCGCGGGTCTGCCATGCCCTCGTAGCCGCGCTCAGTACGCAGGACAGAATTCGCGTCGCCTAGGGAAAAACGTGTCCCAAGATCCAGCAACTGCCCGTGACCCATGCTTTCCAGCACGACACGAGTATCCGGCGACAACGCAAAGGGCTCCACCAGCACTCGATCAGGCAGCCACTGATGATGGAAGCGCGGGCTGGACACCGCATCAGACAGGCTCATTTGATGATCGATCACGTTCAAAATCACCTGCATTGTCGTGGTGATAATCGTGCTGCCACCGGGCGAGCCCGTTACCAACATCGGCGCGCCGTCTTTCACGACGATGGTCGGCGTCATGGAGCTGAGCATACGCTTCCCCGCCTCGATGCTGTTCGCTTCCCGCCCGATCACACCGTAGTAATTGGCAACATTTTCTTTCACAGAAAAGTCGTCCATTTCGTTATTCAACAAAAAGCCCGCACCCGCAACAACGATCTTGCTGCCGTAGGACAGGTTCAGGGTGGTGGTGTAGGCGACCGCATTGCCCTTTGCATCCATCACAGAAGCGTGTGTGGTTTCCATACTCTCAAAGGGTAACTGGCCCGCCTCAATGTCTTCGCTAAGGCCCGCCTTAGCCGGATCAAAATCAGCGAAGCGTGCCTTGGCGTATTCCTTGTCTGTCAATTGCGCAATCGGCACCGGATAAAAATCCATATCGCCCAAGTGCTGGGCTCGGTCTGCATAGGCACGACGTTCTACTTCAACGATGGTGTGAATGGCTTGAGCACTGCCGTAGCCCATGGCAGCCAGATCGTGGGCTTCCAGCATGTTGAGCATTTGCACCAACAGCACACCGCCAGACGATGGCGGCGGCATCGACACAATCTCGTGGCCGCGATAGGTGCCGCGAATCGGCTCGCGCCAAACCGATCGATAACTTTGCAGATCCTCATGACTGATCAGGCCGCCGCCACGCTGCATTTCCGCAACCAGCAAATCTGCGGTCTCACCTTGGTAAAACCCCGCCTTTCCCCGCTCTTTGATACGCTCCAGGCTGGCGGCCAAATCCGGTTGTCGCCACAGGTCACCNATTTGATAGGACCCGGTCTCATGGGCGAATACCGCAGCGCTGGCCGGATACTTTGCAAACTCTCGCCCTCGCCGAGCAAAACTGTCCGCTAGGTCGCGATCTAAGATAATGCCCTTGGCAGCCAACTCTATTGCCGGCTGCATGACTTGCGCTCGCGTCATGGTGCCGTATTTTTCCAACACATCGAGCAAACCAGCCACACTACCGGGCACTCCAGCGGCCAAATGCGAACGAGTTGATAAGCCCTTAACCACATCACCGTTCTCATCCAAAAACATGTCTTTGGACGCCTTGCCCGGCGCTTTCTCACGATGATCGTTGGTGATCACGGTGCCGTCGGCCAAACGAATCACCATAAAACCGCCACCGCCAAGATTGCCCGCCGATGGGTAAGTCACGGCCAATCCGAAACCGATCGCCACGGCAGCGTCCACCGCATTCCCACCTTGACTTAAAATATCGGCACCAATCTGCGAGGCCCACGAAGAGCGCGTGGCGACCATGCCACCGTCGGCCAGTTCAGCTACCCGAGCTTTTGCCGAAACGGTACTGCTCATTACAACAGTCAGACTGAGTAGCGCAGCGACCGTGAGGCGAATGCAGGAGATAGCTCGGTAATACATAACAACAGCCGGTGAGAAATGACCGCCAAATTGTGACCAATGCACCGAGTCTGAGCAACCGGGCACGGGCTATGATTATCGCCATTGATTCAGGGTCGACTTTTCACGACCATTGAAGGCGTTTGACCCTCTTTTTCCTTATCCCTTATTAACGCAGGCGAACAGAGCTGTGCAGATCAGAAAAACCAAAGACTTGGATCGACTCAAGCGCTTGGCGCTCGCCAGCCAAGGATTAATTGGCCGCAGCCCCTTTGGAACAGGCACTAGCGGAGCGATCAANGCGATNGAGCACCTAAGCTACATACAGCTGGACAGCATTTCGGTGATCGAACGTGCCCATAACCACATTTGGCGCAGCCGGGTACCGGACTTTAGGCCCGACCAAAGCAACCAACTGTTGGAAGACGCTCAGGTGTTCGAGTACTGGGCTCATGCCGCCGCATACTTGCCTATCAAAGAATATCGATATTACTTAGCAGATAAATCCGCGGTCAAAGACGGCACACTGCGAAGGGGGTACATCAAGGACCGCAAGCTGATGGCTCAAGTGCTCAAACGCATTGCCGATGAAGGTCCGCTGGCGTCTAAGGATTTGGAAGACCGACGCACCAAAAGCAACGGTTGGTGGGATTGGAAGCCAGCTAAACGCGCGGTGGAGGCCCTGTATTTTGAAGGCGAGTTGATGATTTCATCCCGCGCCGGATTCCAAAAAACCTACAACCTAGCGGAGCGCGTCTTGCCCAAGGGAATCGACAGCACGCCACCGACCATTGAAGAACGCGCCAGCCATATGCTCGACCAACAGCTTGCATGCCATGGATTGGTGAGCGCCGTTGGCGCGACCTATGGCCGACGCGACGCCGCACTGAGGCAGGCGATGAAAGCAGAGCTGGCACAACGACTGGCGGCGGAAACCCTTGTCACAGTCACATTACCCAACAACAGCCTGTACTACATCGAACCTNAACACCTCGAGCAGCCCATGCCACGACTGGATAATCGCTTAAAGATTCTGTCGCCTTTCGACAATGCGGTCATCCAACGCAAGCGGCTCATCGATCTGTTCGCCTTCGACTATCAGTTGGAATGTTACATCCCTGCACCGAAGCGCCGTTACGGCTATCTCGCGCTTCCCCTACTCTACAAAGATAATTTTGTCGGTCGCATGGACTGCAAGGCCCATCGAACCGACAAGGTACTGGAGATTAAAGGGCTGTTCTTTGAATCCGGGCACGACACGCCAGAAGTGCACGCCGCATTGGACAAAGCACTGCCGGATTTTGCTGGGTTTCAAGGGTGTGAAACGATCGTCGCCGGCGATCTGTTGCCAAGGACGTAAAAAGATCGCGCGGCTAGCGTGATCTTTCCTCGCGCAGTCTATACTCCGCGCTCCAGAATTAACCACTGAGCATTCATGAGCCTAGTGCGCTGCGACAATTTATCCATTCACTTTGGTGATCGATCCATTCTGACGGATGCCGACTTCTCCATTGAGCCTAACGAACGGGTTTGCTTGATTGGTCGTAACGGAGCGGGAAAGTCCACACTGCTAAAGATCATCACCGGCGACGTCGTACCGGACGGTGGCGCCGTGCACTTCCAAGACAATCTGCGTGTCAGCGTGCTGGAACAGTCCTTACCGGATGCTCAAGAACTCAGTGTACGCGACGTCGTGGCCCAAGGCTTGGCGGCGCAAATGGCGTTGATTGCCGCCTTCACCGACCTCAGTGGTAAGGCAGAGAGCGCCGAAGACTTTGAAACCATGGAGCAAATGCAGTCGAGTATCGACACCCTTGGCGGCTGGCAACCCGAGCTTCAGGTCGAGGCAATCATTACCCAGCTGGCGCTGCCAGCCGACTCGCTGCTCAGCGAACTGTCCGGTGGTTGGCGTCGGCGCGTGGCGCTGGCGAAAGCCTTGGTCAGCAAACCCGATCTGCTGCTACTGGATGAGCCGACCAACCACTTGGATATCGCCACCATTCAATGGCTCGAGCACGAAGTTCGCGGCTACAAAGGCAGCGTTATTTTTATCACTCACGATCGGGCGTTTTTGCAGAAACTTGCGACCCGTATTGTGGAAATTGATCGCGGCCGAATCATCAGCTGGCCCGGCGACTACGCAAACTATCTGCAGCTCAAAGAGCAGGCGCTTGAAGAAGAAGAAACGCGCAACGCCCTGTTCGACAAACGACTGGCTCAAGAAGAGACCTGGATTCGGCAAGGCATCAAGGCTCGGCGCACGCGCAACGAAGGCCGTGTGCGAGCACTGAAGGCCATGCGCGACGAGCGTAGTAAGCGCCTGACTAAGCAGGGCAAGGCCCAGATACAAATTGCTGCGAGCGAAGAATCTGGCCGAAAAGTAATAGAGGCTCGCGCCATCACCCACGGCTATGAAGGTAAGCCCTTACTCAACAACTTTAAGCTCAAAATCATGCGCGGCGATCGCATCGGCATCATTGGTAACAACGGCGTGGGAAAGACTACGTTGCTGCGGATCCTGCTCGGTCAACTGGAGCCGGACGTCGGCTCGGTAAAAATCGGCACCAATCTGACCATCGGTTACTTTGACCAAGTGCGGGACGGTTTGGAGTGGGACAAAAGCGTGGCCTTCAACGTGGCCAACGGCAAAGATCACATCACCATGAACGGTGGCGACCGGCACGTGATCGGCTACCTCAAAGGTTTCTTGTTCACGCCGGAGCGGGCGCGCACCGCGATCAAACACCTGTCTGGCGGCGAGGTGAATCGTGTTTTGCTGGCCAAGCTGTTCACTCAAACCAACAACCTGATGGTACTGGACGAGCCCACCAATGACCTCGACATTGAAATGCTCGAGGTGCTGGAAGAGAAACTGGTGGAATACGGCGGCACCCTGATCGTCGTCAGCCACGACCGTGACTTCGTTGATAACGTGGTGACCAGCACCTTGGTCTTTGAAGAGGACAGCCGTTTGATTGAATACCAAGGCGGATTCAGCGATTGGGCGAGTCGAGGACGCCAGCTGGCGGTAGTGGAACAACGCCCCGGAGAGCTAGCCGAGATCAGCGAGGGCACAGCCGAACCGGCAACACGCAACGAACCCGAGCCGGCCGCGCCAAGCAAGCCCGCCAAATCAAAAAAGAAACTCAGCTACAAACTTCAGCGCGAGCTCGACGCTCTACCTGACACCATTGCCGAGCTCGAAGACAAGATCGTCGAGTTGACAGAGCAAACCAGTGCGGCGGGTTTTTACGATCAGGAGTTTTCCGTTACCGAACCCATTCTCAACAGCGTGGCTGCAACGCAAGAGGCGCTGGATACCGCGACAGAACGCTGGATCGAGCTAGAAGAACTGCAAGAAAGCAATTGAGGCTAACGACTGTGGGCCATTAGCGCATCGTCTACCTCCACCATGCCGCCGTGCTGGCTGGCAAAGTACACTTTGGCATCCTTCTCAAACAGGATCAGGCCATCCATAAACTTGACGTCTTCGGCGTCAACCGTCTCCAGTCCCGCGCCATGACGCATCGTAAATATGGTCATATCGTGGGTCACACAGAGATCCAGCTGTCGTTGTCCGGCTTCGGTCGCTGGCGCTCGCAGCTTATCGAGCATGACCTCCAGCACCATGGCGACGGCTCGATGAGGATTCATCATGGCAGCCTGCGACACATCGCCAGCGAACCAGCCTCCGACGTAGTTCGCCAGCCCCCCGGCGTCACGCAGCCCTTTCCACATGCGTATCTGATCCAAGGCATAGAAAACGCCAAACGCCTCCACGTCACGCACACGGCTGACCACACCACCCCGCCCGGCGGCACTGGATGCGCCAATGGCCAAGGTGCCGGTATCCGTGCAGCGTTTTACCGGACTGGAATACCCTCGCAGATTGACGTCTGGTAGCTGGGTGCCGAAGCGCGCCGCCAGCGCACGGCCCTCTTCAGTGAGCGGATTTTCAAGATCGTGAATGTCACGCCGGTACTCTCTGGCCGAATGGCGCATGAGCAGCACCGCCCGATCCACACCCTCAGAAAAAACAGCGCGGGTCATGCGCGCGGTGGCATCGCCGAAGGTATCGTCGGGCTGATTGTAATGATTGTTCATAGACTGCACTGCGGTTAAAACATGTCATAGTATCTCAGGGCCTAGATTAGAGGGGAGACAGGAATGAATAGATTACAAGATCGGGTTGCAGTAATTACCGGCGCGGGCCGCGGCATTGGACGAGAAATAGCCCTGCTGATGGCGTCTCAGGGAGCCAAAATTGTGGTGAACGATTTGGGAGCCAACACAGACGGCACCGGTTCCACCATGATCGCCGACGAAGTGGTTGCAGAAATCAAAGCCGCTGGCGGTGAAGCGGTGTCCAATACCGACTCCGTTGCCGACGTCGCTGGCGGCGAGCGTTTGATACAAACCGCAATCGATGCCTTTGGCGGCATGGACATATTGGTCAACAACGCGGGCATTTTGCGTGATCGCACCATTTTCAAAATGGAGGAATCCGATTGGGACGCCGTGCTTGCCGTCCACTTAAAGGGTCACTACTGCTGCACCCGCCCCTTTGCCAACTACATTCGAGCGGAAAACCGCACCGGCTGTCGCATCATTAATTTCTCCAGCGTGTCCGGTCTGTTTGGGAATTTCGGCCAAGCGAACTACGCTGCGGCCAAGGCAGGCATTGCCGGTTTCTCACGGGTTATGGCGCTGGAATTGGCCAAGTACGGCTGCACCAGCAACACCATCTCGCCGGGAGCCTTAACCCGAATGACCATTCCACTCCGAGAAAACCGCGGCGAAACCGTGGAAGAGTCGGATATGGAAGCTGGCGGACCACAGCATATCGCGCCGATTTGTGCCTGGCTGGCTGGTGAAGAATCCGCAGGAATCACATCCGAAATTTTTCACGCCGCTCGCGGTGGCATCGCCATCATGCAGCAGCCCCGCATCATCAAGCAGTTCAAAAAATCTGAAGGCGTGTGGAGCATCGAAGAGCTCGACAGCCTGGTGCCACAGCTGATGGAGGCAAAAAAAGCCAACATGGCAGCAGCCGACGCATCGGCGAAACCTACGGTGAGCTAGCGCACGATCGCGCTGAGGAGATCTTATGAGTAACAAAGTTGAAGGCCTGCACCACTTAGCGTTGTGTACTGCCGACATGAAAAGCCAAATCGAGTTCTTTACCGACAAGCTCGGCATGGAACTGCAAGCGCTCTACTGGATGCACGGTGTGGAAAACACCTGGCACGGATTTCTGCGCCTGAACGATGAAAGCTCCATCGCCTTTGTCTGCAACCCAGAGATCGAGGGCATCGAAGTGCAAATGGGCGTCACCCACGCGGGTAATCCCGGCGCCAACAGCGCGGCGGGCACCATGCAACACTTGGCGCTAAAAGTGAAAGATCACGACGAGATGATGGCCATGCGCGACAGACTGCGCGCCAAGGGTGTGCCGGTACTCGGCCCGATGGATCATGGCATGTGCGTGAGCATGTACTTTGCTGGACCGGAAAACCTGTCGCTGGAACTTTCCTACTCGTTGGAACCCATCAACAACGCCCATTGGATTGATCCAGAGGTGGTTGCTCTGGCCGGCATTACTGAGGAAGAGCTGAACCGGTATAAAAACCCCGCGGCCTTTGCGGACAGTGGCGGCAGCATTGCTCAACCAGTCATCGACGCAGCGGCCACAGGCCCACATATGACCAACTACCCGCCCGGGCACTACGAAGCCTCCATGGGGCTTCCCGATGAGGTTGTGCTGAATCTGGTGGAGTCAGAGCCGCCGGTTTCAGCCTAAGCGACTAAAAATACCCCGCCCATCGCAGGTAAACCCGGTCACCGCCGCCTTGGGTGAGTGGCGGGCCGGCTGGCATCGTGCCGACCGTAATGGGCGCGAACTCGTCTCCGCTGCCGCCGGTAGAGCCGATCCAACCCAGCTGCATGTTCTGGTTTTGGCCCACATCGTAGGCAAACTGCATTTGCAGCAAACTGCTGCTGTCGTGAAGGTTGGTAATAACGGTGAGCTGCTGGGTCAACAAGGGGTGCCACTCAAATGTGCCGCCCACAGCTAAGTAGTCTCGCATCAGGTTAAAGAATTCTCCGCGCTCCAAACCGGCCTGCAAATCTGCTGGCAACGCGGTCAACGGCGTCGGCAGCTCGGCTAACCCGAAGTCGTTATGGAAGTATTCGGCAAAGGCGTAGACCGTCCGACCTCGCCAAGGAAACGCCACATCGATGTTGATCACACCGAGCACGCCCCAGTCGTCGTTTAAGGTCTGACGGGAGATACCTCGGCGCATGGCGATATCACTGCGCAATACGGCGGGGCCTACAGGAACACGCCCGCTGAGGCCGAGGAATTCCGTGTCGTAGTGCTGAGCCGCAATCACTTCAAATTCCAGTGACCCTGCATATCCGTGCCATTTCGCCGCGGTGCTGGCGACATTACCGTTTACGCTGTCCAAGCGGTCACGCCTAAACACGTGCAACAATTGAGCATCGTGGCCGTTATCAAACAGCCGTTCGATCAAAACGAGGTCGTCGCCGGCCTTATAGTCCCGGTCTACTGCGGTTGGCGCGAAGGGATTGAAGGGATCCAGCGGCTGAAAGACGATACCGCTGCCCCAGCTCACTGCCTGCCGGCCCACGGTGACAGCCCAGTGGTTCGACCGCCATTGGGCGTTCAGCCGGTCTAATCGATGCAGGGTACGATGCCGACGACCCTCGTTCCATTCATCGGTCAAATTCAGCAGTCGCAGGTCATCGCTGACGACCACCTGCTCGGTCCCTGAGGAGGTCTGGCCAAGCAAAATGGCGTCGCCGTGCTGCACAAGTGTCGTATGCGCTGCCTCAAAAGACCAAGGTCCAACGTCGTGCTGCAGCATCGTGCGCAGGTCAACAGTGCTGTCATTGCGGCGACTGCCGAGAGGCTCTCGGTACACGTCTGTTCCCGGTACAATGCTTGCGCTGGCGAAGCCTTTCAGTCGAAACGTCAGGGACGTATCACCCTTGAACCACGACCGAGACTTTGGCGCCACACCGGGTTCCGACAGCACAGGGTTGTCGCGATAAAGCGGCAGCATTGGCGGCCCAGTCGCCGCTGCAGCAGGCGTCTTCATCGCGTCGCGGGCTGGCGTTGCCGATCGTTGTTGGGCAGGCAGAGGGGACTCGTCTGCCTGGATTATGACCTCGGCAACCCATGCACCCCCATACCCCATCTCTTGGACCGCCTGTCGCAGCTTTGGCGTCTCGGATGCGTCCAATGGCAGCACTACCACTCGATGCAGGACACCATCGCCTCCGTCGTAAGCCACGGTGCGGATCTCTCGAACCGGTAACACCAATTCCAGTGACGACGCAGCCTGCTGCAATGCGGATGCGTTTTGAACATCGGCAAAGCTCCCGATCACCACCGCCGGTTCTGCCCGCAGCACAGCCGCACTCAACACGAGGAGCATCAGCCCGATGCGGCGACACATATCTACGTTAATCCGCAGACGCGCTGTCTTGGTGAATTTCGCCGTCCAGCATGGCGACTTGGCGCGAGGTATAGCCCATGACGATGGGATCATGGGTCGCGGTGACAATGGTCATACCCTGCTGTTGATTCAGATCACGCAGCAGTCCAAGCAATTCTTCCGTCGTCTTCGAGTCGAGGTTTGCCGTAGGCTCGTCGGCCAGTAGCAGTACCGGCTCGGTCACAATCGCTCGTGCAATCGCCACGCGTTGTTGTTGGCCGCCGGAGAGTTCACCGGGCCGTCGATCGCCCAGATCACCCAACCCCAAGCGCTGCAGAGCGGCATTGGCACGGTCGCGGCGCTCCTGACTTGGCGTGCCTTGAAGCTGCAGGATAAATTCTACGTTCTCCCGCGCAGTCAAAACCGGAATCAGGTTATAGGCCTGAAAGACAAAGCCCACGTTGCGCAGGCGCATCTCGGCCAGCTCGGCTGCATTCAAACCACCCAAATTCACGCCACCCACGACCACACGACCGGCATCAAATCCGTCCAGACCACCAATGACGTTGAGCAGGGTCGATTTGCCCGAGCCCGAGGGCCCCGCCAAGCTGACGAACTCACCGGCGTTAATGGTCAGATCGGCACCCCGTAATGCATACACCGGCACCGTGTCCTGCTGATAAATACGCTGCACGCCTTGGCACGCCACCACCGGTGCTGTCGTCGAGTTGTTCTGTTCGAAATCCGTCATGTTGTTCTCTTTTGTTCTCGTCTGTTGTCGTGCAGCGTTCTAACGATTCATCGCCATCAGCGGGGAAATTTTCAGGGCTCGTCTGGCGGGGAAGTAGCTGGCGAAAACACCGACCAGTACGCTCAAGCCACCAAACAACAGCAAATCTTCCAAGGTCAGCACCGGCTTCAAAACGGTGCTCATGCCAAAGGCCTCCACACTCTCACTGAACGCAGACAAATCAATGCCATCGCCCAACCCGAAAACCATGGCGATGCCAAGCAACAGACCGGCGATCACACCCACCACCATGATGCCGACGCATTCCATCACCACTTGGATGAGCAACAGACCTTGGTTCATGCCCAAGGCACGCAGCATGCCCAGCTCACGTGTGCGCTGCATGACCGTTGCAATGAGGGTATTCACCAAACCAAAGGTCAGGGCGCTCATGATCAAAAAAAACCAAATCGCCATCGTCGCGTCGACAAGGTCAACAATTTCAGCCACTTGAGGCTGCATCTCGCGCCAATCTTTCACGACCAGCTGCGGGTGCTGGGCGGCCAGCTCGCGCTGCGCAACGCCACGATCTTCTTCTGCCTGCAGCACCAGCGACAACTCGGTAATGGGTGTCCTGAGCTGGGTGTTTCCAAGTGCTGCCTGCATGGCCTCCAATCCGGTGAACACCAGAAGCTCTTCGGAGATTTTCATCGGTGCATCAAAGACCCCGGCGATGCGATAGCCGCGCTCGCGACTCTTGCCGTCGGCACCCTCCATGATGACCACCACCCGTCGCCCCACTTGAGTTTGCAAGGTTTCTGCCAACGCCTTGCCAATCAGCAGGCGTCCATCCTCTGGGCCACCCAAATCCTCACCCTCGATCACGAAATCCCGATAGAGGGAGATGCCCTCGTTGGCGGGATCTACCCCCACCAAGGCGACACCGCGCGTTTCACGCTCACTACTGATCACCGCGGGAATGTTGATGCGTTGGGCAAACCCAAGGATCGGAACGTCGTCACCTAAGGAAATCGGGGTTAACGACGAGAAGGCATTTTGCAGGCTGGGGTCATCGGCAAAGCCCGGCGCCTGCAGCTTGATGTGGCCGGTCAGTCCGGAGACCGCAGTCTCCAGCATATCGACCTGCCAGCCGCGAATCAGCGCATTGGACAACGTTGTCCCGCCAACGGCCACAGCAATGGCCGCGAACAGAAAAAAATTGCGGCGTCGATAGCGCACGATATTCCGCAAGCTCAAATTAAAGAGCATGGCCAAAGTGCTTAAAAATGAGGACCTGAACATAAGGATTACTCCGCCCGCAGGGCAGTGACGGGGTTGATGCTCCGGACACGCACCGTGCTGACCAAGGCAGCAAGCTGGGTACCAATCATCATTACCAAGGGCGCTGTCGCCATGCTGCTCCACGTCGCTCTCGGGTAGATCCGATCCATGGTACCCATTTGCATCTGCTGAATGGCTTCCTCACCACCCATTTGATCCACGGGAATGCCCACGCCGGTCAGATAGTTGATGAGTGGATAGGACAACCCAAGGCCCAGAGCCACGCCCAAGGAACTCAGCAGTAGGGCTTCAAACTGAACCTGTCCAATGACCTGCCAAGGACGCATGCCCAAGGCCATAAACAGTCCAAACTCTCTTGTGCGCTCGTAAAGCACCATGACAAACGTGTTCACCACCGCAAAGGTCACCAAGATCAGCAGCAGCGAGTAAAACAGGTAGCCTCCGGCCTTATCCATCTCGATGGACTGTTCAATCAGCGGCATCAGCTGCTGCCACGTCTGCAGCGTGAGTTGCTCCGAGAGCAAAGGCTCGATCTGCGCAGCAATCGGGTTGAGTTGGGATAGGTCATCCACCATCAAAAGCAACATATGAGCTTCGTCCTGCAGATAGAACGTCTCGGCTACCCCGGCAAACGGCGCAAAGACCAGCGTGCGATCCAGTGCGGCCTGACCCGTCTCCACGATGCCCGAGATCTCAAATATCGCTGCCGCGACCGCGCCCTGTTTACCACTCCCAAGTACCACCAATTCATCGCCAACGGCCGCACCCAAGTTACGCGCCATGGATGCTCCGATCAGCGCTTGATCGGCTTGAGAAGGGATATCCCCCTCAATGACGTTGTCGTATATATCGAGGTGCTGTTGCTCGGCTTCAAAGTCCACACCAACAACCATGCCACCCAGCGACTTTTCTTCCATCGACACGACGGCAAAGGCCTGCACTCGCGGAAAAACCGTCAGCCCGTCAATTGCCGACAACTCCGCCTGCAGCGCCTGAACGTTCTCGATGGTGCGATCAAGCCGAGGCTGATCGACGTAACGCTTCTCGCTGATCTGACCGTGCCCGGTAAAATAGCGGGTAGCGGAGTCGATCATGATTTCGTAACTGCCAGATTGCAGGCTCATGGCGAAAGAAACCAACAACACAGAAAAACCGATACCACCAGCAGTTAGCCAAGTACGGGCAGCGTTGCGCTGCAAGTTGCGCCAAGCCAGCCGTATCACCGGCTGCGTCCCGACTGCAGCGAAAACAGCGTGAACATGCGATCTGGCACGTCCACATCAAAGTCCATGTCGAGGTACTCCAGCTCGGTGTATTGATCGGGCTTATCGACTTCCTGCATGCGCATGCGGGTCGCCATGACACGGCCACCCCGTTCACCAATGGACAACGACACCATGCGTCGTACCGGCTGCATGTCCTGATCAAAATAGGTCAGCTCCAGCAGCACGAGGTCTTCGCGAATGCGCAGCTGTTCCTTGCCCCAAACGACGGCGGCATTCTCTCGCGGTACCGCATCAATAACGTATACCGCCTGGCCCTCGTTTTGCTCAGTGTCTACATGTTCTAACGTGTAGTCGCGCAACCATTTGTCGCTGCGAGACATGTCGTTATAAGAAAAATCTGAACCCGCCCAGCTTTGCGACATCATGCCCCCGGGTAGCCGGATACTTTTGTTCAGCTTCGGGGTATAGGTCCACATACGCTCGCCTTGCTTGAGCAGGGCATTCCCCACATCTCGGGTGGGCGCAACAAAACGAATCAAGGCGTCCTCACGCCCACGGGTCCACGCCTTCAACGTGGATTGACGCTGCCAACTCGGGCGCTTGATGAGCATGGACATTTCCGCGTAGGAAGACAGACCGCGGGTTTGATCGATCGATCCGGTGACTAAGGCAACGACATCAATCTCTTCGCTGGCCTGGGTAGCGCAAAGCACTGTCAGAAGTGCCAGATTTAGCACGACCACCCGTCGTGCCACAGACGTCAAACATTGCAAAGCCGGAGAAATTAGCCGGGTCGATATCGCCATAATTCATCTCGTGCGGGTTAATGCGAGTCCGTCCGAAGACTAGCCAGCGTCGAAAGCAATTGCAAAGAATCTAGATGCGATCTATTTTTAGACTTAGTCTAAAAATAGATCGCCTATGTCACTCAGACAAATCAATCGCCAGAAGACCCGACTGGCCATTTTGGATGCGGCCCGATCCCTTGCTGCGGATTCGGCGTGGTATTCGATTACCACCAGACAAATCGCGGAATTCGCACAGGTCAGCTACCAGACCTTGTACAACTACTTTCCCTCGAAAGCAGAGATTGTGCGCGCGCTCATTGTCGAGACCTACGTCGGACCCGAAGAGGATATGCTGAACATCATAAAACGCTACGAAGACGATCTGTTGGCAAGCATCAATGAAATCAACGCTGCGCGCTTCAACTCGATTCAGGCGGCAGACCCCCAATGGTGGACATTGATCGGCAACTACTTCGCACCGGGAGGTGACGGCAGCTACAGCGGTGCCAACATTTTGGAACTGGTGGATCAAAGCGGTGACAGCTACTACTACCAACTGTTGCGTCAGGCACAGGGCACCGGCAGGTTGCGTCTGGATGTGGATATCCAGCTAATGGCCCATACCCTGTATTGCATTGCCAACAGCGCAGGCGAGCGGCTGATCTTCGCCGAGGCCAACGCCGCTGCGCTGCAAGCGGTCTTGGCTGAACAAAGTGCGCAGTTGGTCACCCCTTATTTGACTCTGCCTGACTAGTAACCGTTTAGCGCCTGCGCATTAACGACACCACGTTGTCACCTGATACCACTTGTTGCGTCGGACGGAACAGAATCTCCCAAGTCACGATTTTTCCGGCTTCGCGAAAAAAGCCGCGACAACCGATACCGGTATCAACGACAAAGAGGTTCACGGTGGCGGACTGGGTCTGGCCCTCATTCCATAACAAACAAACGTTTGGCTCGCTCTCGAGCTTGGCGATGCCATCCAGCGCAAAAGATCCAACTCGAGCATCTACGACGTAGGTGCCGTTCTCGTCAGCCCCGATACGAACAGAGACATTGCCTCGCGCCGCTCCTTCCAGGGCGCCGGTGAGGGTGATGCCGTCTTGATCCTCTACAATCTCGAGATCGACTTCGACCGGCACACCAAGACTGCTGCCCTCATAGACGACGCTGCCCTTGGCGGACCAAAGTCCTTTACGTATCAACAATGATGTTCTCCTGCTCAAATAGTTCTTGGGGTTGGATCGTATGCGACGAATCAGCCGCGAAGGCCACATCAGCGCTGACTAACTGAGCGCTGCCCACAGGGTAATAACACCGCGGGCTCTTATTCCGGGCATTGTTCACTTCGCTGCTGACCGGCGTCAGCTGCAATGGTACTGGTAGATCTGAAGCCAACAAGGGCTTTAGCGCCGACGTCTCAACTTGTGGGTCTAACCATTGAACCGCCTGTTCGGGTCGCAGAAAAACCGGCTGCCGATGATGCAGGTCGCCCAAGCTTGGATGCGCTNGGGTAGTCAGCAAGGTGAAACTCAGAAGCTCCGCTGNTCCGCCCNCACTGCCTCTGGGTTGCCAGGCATCCCAAAGCCCCGCAAGCAGCAAACCCTCCTGGGNCTGATCACTGATCAAGAANGGTTGCTTATGCCCTGCGCGTCGCTGCCATTCGTAAAAGCCTGATACGGGAACAACACAACGCTGCTTGGCAAAAGGGCCTCGAAAAGCCGGACTCTGGGCCGCGGTTTCTGCTTTCGCGTTGAACATGCTGTAGCGAGTAGACGGCCCCTGAGACCAACTCGGCGTCAACCACCAGCGCATCGGTACGCATTCGATTTGGCCGTCATCACGGGCTCGCAACACCGGCAGCGTTTCCGTAGGCGCAGCGTTGGGGTTGTCTTCCCCGGGATACTCTTCCTGCAAAATGGCCATCAGCAGTTTCGTCAACTGGGTGACCTGTATGTTCAGTCTGCCGCACACAAGGCTTTAACCGTGTTTCCCGAGCTGCCATCCAGCAGGCGACAACTCACGTTCGGCGAAAGTTGTCGGCAGCTCTTCGAGAGTCGTCGCCACGGTATCGTTCCATCTGTTCAAAAAACCAAAGGCTGAAATCACTGCCACAATTTGGGTAATTTGACGTGGTGTGAAGTGTTCNCCCAGCGCATCGAAATGACCTTGCGCCGCCCCATTGGGTACTTCTCCCGCGGCCAGGGCCAAGGCGACGACGGCGCGTTCCGCATCGCTGAAACACTCTGCGGTTTCGTAGCGCAGCACCTGAGCGCGTTTTTCGGCTTGAGCAGTCGGTGTCGCACTCATGCGCTCTGTGTTATGACCTGTATGCGCCTGACAGTATCGGCACCCGGCGCTGATACTGACGCAGTAAGCCACCAGCTGAAGCAAGTCTGCGGGCAGATTTTCTTCCGGCGCGTTTTGTTCCGGCGCGACTTGGATCATGGTCTCGAGCAGTGTCTTCACATCGGCTCCCATCACGGTGCCAAACAACACAGAGAATGCGGCGGGCAGTTGACGCATATGCGCCATGGTGCGAACACTGTTGGGTACAAAACCCATGGTGGCTTCAGACATAGCCAAAATCGGCTTCAGTTCGTCCAGATCCTGAACATCTAGGGGCGGCAAATGGGGCATGGAAAAGCTACTCATNTTTCGACAATTTGGCTCTCCATCTTCCCTTGCGCGGGCCTGACTTGGAAGCACGATCTGCAAGACCCGCGACAATTGCAATCCTCTTACAGCTGATGAATGCTCACCGGCCTTACAACTTGGCATCAGAACCCTACATGCGCGAAACCCCAGCCCCGATTGCACCCCGACGCCCNCACCGCCACGGCTATCATGGTGTNGACTTGGATGACCCCTATTACTGGNTGCAAGACCCGAACTATCCGCAGGTCGATGATGCCGATGTGCTCGCCTACCTAAACGCCGAAAACGNNTATTTCGAGTCTTGGTTCGGGCCCCATCANGGCCTGACACGCTCGCTGTTCGAAGAACTCAAGNCCCGCAAGCCNGAGCAGGACGAAAGCGTCCCCTACGAAAAAAACGGCTACCGCTATCANTGGCGATTNCATGTGGGTGATCAGTATCGCGTCTGGCTTCGCCAGTCTACGACCCCGCGGCTTGGGTCGTGGGAAACGCTTTTGGATGAAAATNCGCTGGCAGAGGGTTGCGAATACTTTCGTCTGGGGGCCTTGGCCGTCAGCCCGGACGGTAAATCACTGGCTTACAGCACCGACNCCAACGGCAGCGAACGTTTTACGTTGAAAGTGATCGAAATCGAAAGCGGCGACGAGCTCACGCCAGCNATCGAAAACTGTGCGGGAAGCGTCGTTTGGAATGCATCCAACANGGGTTTTGCCTACCGGTTGGTTAATGAACAGTGGCGGCCGGACAAAGCACTTTTCCGCGACATCGCCACCGGTAACGACACGCTACTGTACGAAGAGCACGACGAGTCTTTTTTTGTTGGTCTGGGACTGTCTCAATCCGAACAGCTGATGTTCATCAGTGCCGGCGACCACGTCACCAGCGAANTGCGATTCGTGCCAAGAGATAACGTGCTTGCAGCCCCCACCGTAATTGCCCCGCGTCGCTCCGGCCACGAGTACGATGTGGATCATCAGGGGGATAGCGCCACATCGGGGCGTTTGATCATTCGCAGCAATCGTCAGCACGCCAATTTTGACGTATTTGAAACGCCAGTGGTCGAGCCAGACGAANGCCGCTGGCAGGTCATGCTGGCCGGTGATGACAGGCACTACCTGATGGGCCATGTGGCCTTTGCCAGCGCTACTGTGATTTGCCTGCGGGTCGATGGTCTCGATCAGATTCAGATCATGGACGAAACAGGCTCCCACCAAATTGAATTCCCCGAGCCTGCCTACAGCTTGNATCTGGGTACCAACCCGACTTACGACACCAACACCTTGCGCATTGCCTACACGTCCATGGTTACTCCCCATACCGTCTACGATTACAACTGGCGGCAGGCCAAACTCACCTCATTGAAGGTACAAGAAATTCCTGGGGGCTATGACGCCGAGGAATACATCAGCGAACGCCTGCAGGTCA
The DNA here is from genome assembly GCA_002704225.1 of Gammaproteobacteria bacterium. Lineage (GTDB taxonomy): Bacteria > Pseudomonadota > Gammaproteobacteria > Pseudomonadales > Azotimanducaceae > UBA4421. The sequence goes on from PAFU01000040.1 coordinate 50,897, forward strand.
CCGCGCGTGATGGCAGCTTGGTACCCCTGAGCTTGGTTCGACACAAAGACACACCCGTAAACGGCAGCGCGCCCGTTTATTTGTACGGTTACGGCGCCTACGGTCATGCCATCCCTCCAAGTTTTTCCAGCAACATCATCTCGTTGCTGCAACGGGGCTTCAGCTTTGCCATCGCTCACATTCGCGGNGGCGACGACTTGGGCTACCACTGGTATACCTCAGGCAAGCTGGCGCAACGAACCAATACCTTTAACGACTTCGTCGACTGTGCCAGACACTTGATTGCCAGCGGCCATACGCAGGCCGGCAAGATTGCCATTGGTGGCGGCAGCGCAGGCGGTGAACTGATGGGAGCGGTCATCAATCAAGCTCCGGAGCTGTTTGGTGCCGTCGCTGCCCACGTACCCTTTGTTGATGTGCTCACCACCATGCTGAATCCGGATTTGCCCCTCACCCCCATGGAGTGGCCGGAATGGGGCAATCCCATCGAAGACGCTGAAGCCTTTCATCATATTCGCAGCTATTCCCCAGTGGATCAGGTCAGTGCCCAAGACTACCCGCCCATGTTGGTGACGGCGGGCTTGAACGACCCGCGAGTAACGTACTGGGAACCAGCCAAGTGGGTGGCGAAGCTGCGTTACACCAAGACCGATGATCACGTCTTGCTGTTGAAAACGAATATGGGCGCCGGTCACGGCGGTCAATCCGGGCGCTTTACCGCCCTTGAAGAACTGGCTGAGGAATACGCCTTCTTCTTATTGCACTTGGCTCCGGACCAACCTTAGAGGCTTGCTCTGAGTTCTTCTCGGAACTGGGGGGCTGCAATATTGATTAGCGCTTCGGCTCGTGCCTGGTTTGGCAAGTCTTTGATTTGCGCCACTCCGTATTCGGTGACGACCGTGTCTACGTCAGTACGCAACGCGGTCACCATTTCCACCTTGGGCACGATACGCGACACACTGCCGCCCCGGGCGGTAGCGTTCATGGCCACAATGGATCTGCCGCCCTTGGACGCTTTCGCCGCACGCATAAAGTCTACGCTGCCACCGGTGCCAGAGATCTGTCGCCCCCCTGCCATCTCCGCGTTGACCTGACCAAACAGGTCCACTTCCACCGCCGAATTCACAGACACGAATCCATCCAACTGGCGAATCGCGCTGACTTCGTGGGTGTGATTTGCTCCGCGAAACACCACATCACGACGCCCGGCCAGCCAAGACATCAGCTCAGCACTGCCCAAGGCCATACCGGTCACATGCTTGTGCGNGTCTAGGGCTTTACGCGCACCCGTCAGATTGCCGTTNTCGATTAGCTGCATGCCGCCNTCGTCGATAAGACCACCATGCATACCCAAGTCATTCTTGTCCGAGAGCTGNCTCAAAATAGCNGCCGGAATGGCACCAATACCCGTCTGCAGNCANTCGCCATCACGTATCAANCCTGCNACCAATCCGCCNATCGCTTNGGCCGCTTCATCAATGTTGGCCGGTGCAAGGGCCGGGGCCGATTCATCACTCTCAAACATCGCGTCAATCAAGGCCGGATTGATCAGCGGACTGCCCGCCGGCGCAACCAGCGTTGGATTGAGTTGGGCGATGACAATGGGGCCTTGGGCGAGCACACTGTCGTGAAAATCCACATTAGGGCCAACCCGAAGCCTGCCCTCGTGATCGTAAGCTACCTGCAACAAATACACGTCAACCTTCGACCCGAGATAATCGTAGGTTGTGCGCATTTGCATGGGCAAATAATGCACTCGGCTTGAATCCGCTGCCGCCAGCGCCGACGACATGAAAAACGTCGTGACCGAAGCGGAGTCATTCCACTGGGTGAAGTCGGTTTGATTGAGCCCGGGCAGTGGAAACTGAATGAACTGCAGGTTCTCAGGCAGTTCGCACTGGCCTAACGCGTTCAGCAACCCGGTGGGTTCGTTGCTGCTGCCTGCTACGTAAACGCGCTGGCCGGCCCGAAACAGATCGATGATGTGTTGCATGACTTATCCGTAATCGCTGCTACCCGGGCGTTTCAGCGCCGGTATAGCTGTTGTAAAACCGTCAAATAACCAAAGGCACCCAGATAGTAGGCCACGGGAAACCACATGGGCCAGAGCGTTTGCAACGTGTCGCTACCCAGCGGCATGCCGAGATAGACATGACGAAAGGCCAAGAACAACAGCGCCATCATCACTCCGGTCGTAAAGGCAACGGTTATGCCCTGACGAGGCGAAAACATAGCGCTCACCACGCCGCCGGCCAACCCCGCTACCCATACCGGAACGATGGCAGCTGAGAGGGTTTGATCCGCGCCAAGAGCATCACGGACAAGAACCCAAACCAGCACGCCGGAACAGCCGGCGATGGCCGTGCGCAGAAACAGCACCAATGTATTCAATCCGCTCTCCTTAGCCGACGGCTCCATTCCAAGCCCGTCCGTCACAAGAACCTAGAGTAACACTCCCGTTGGTCTGTAGGCGCGAAGGAAAGACTCCGGTAGCCTGACGATCTGTTCTTCAAAGCGTGCGCACTATGCGAATCTATACCCACCCGGAATACCTCAACCATCTGGTCATGGACGGACACCCCGAACGTCCCGAGCGGCTGGTTCATTTGATGGACCACTGGCAGCGCATTGGTCTTACCCAAGATTTTCAGATGATCGAACCTCGACCGATTCCTAACGAACGGGTTCTTGCGGCCCATAGCCAATCCCACATCGATTTCCTGCTGGCCTCCCAGCCCGAAGAGGGCCTGTTACCCTTGGATCCGGATACCTGGATGAGCGTCGCCAGCATGAGCGCCGCCCGGCTCGCCGCCGGCGCGGTCTTCGCCGGCATGGACACAGTACTGAACAGCCCAGAGCAGCGGGTATTCTGCGCGGTCAGGCCTCCGGGTCACCACGCCGAACGGGACAGCGCCATGGGGTTTTGTCTGTTCAACAGCGTCGCCATTGCCGCCATCGCGGCCTTGGATCACACCGACGTCAATCGAGTGGCCGTTCTGGATTTTGATGTTCACCATGGCAACGGTACCGTGGATATCTGCCGGCACCACCCCGAAATTTTGGTTTGCTCCAGCTTTCAATCCCCCTATTACCCCAACCGCCTGGACAACCTCATCCAGCCTAACATCGTCAATACGCCCTTGGAGGCAGGCAGCGACGGGCCGATATTTCGGGCCGCCATCGAGCGCGATTGGCTGCCCGCGATCGAAGCACATCAGCCGGACATCATTTTCATTTCCGCCGGATTCGATGCTCATATCGACGATCCACTAGCCGATATCCGTTTGGTAGAAGAGGATTATCGTTGGGTAACCGAATTCATTGTTGCCATGGCAAACCAATACGCCGAGGGGCGCATCGTTTCCACACTGGAGGGTGGCTATGACCTAGACGCGCTGGCGCTGTCTGCCACAGCGCATATTGAAGCGCTTGCCTGAACAAGCGCTCAGTCTTTACTCGACAGCAGCCGGAGCTAGCGTCGCGAGATATCCTGACCACCACCATCGCAGTAAAGCCGCTCGCCGGTCAGATAGGAATTGGCGTCACTGACCAAGAACGTCACCACGTTAGCCACATCTTCAGGCTGGCAAACGCGGCCCCAGGGCATGCTGTCATCCAGCGTGCGGATGTCTTCTACACCCTGAAGTGCGTTCATCAATCGTTGGCCCATGTCGGTATCCACCAAGCCCGGTGCCACGATGTTCACACGAATACCGTAAGGTCGTTCCTCCTTGGCGAGGGTATAGGCCAAGGCTTCCATGGCCGTTTTACCCATATTGTATGGCGCTCCGAAACCGCTCAGAGAACGGGTGGCTACGCTAGAGATCATGATGATATCGCCACGATCTAGAGTACGCATTTTGGGAATCACCAACTTGCTCAGGTAGTGGGGTCCGAATGCGTGGGTGGCAACAACCCGTTGCAGCTCGGCTGGATCTGTCTGTTCCACGCTTTGACCACGACTGGCGATGCCGGCGTTATTCACCAGTATGCCAATGGCACCGTGATCGGCTTCAATGGCCGCCACCATCTCGGCGTTTTGCTCGTAGTCGTCTACCGACGCCGAATAGGCTTGGGCCTTGCCGCCGGCGGCGACAATTGCGGCCACGGTTTCTTCCGCGGATTCACTGTCTCGGCGGTAGTTCACGGCAACCGTTGCACCGTCTGCGGCCAGCGCCATTGAGATGCCGCGACCCACACCGCGACCGCCTCCTGTGACCAAGGCCACTCGGCCTGCTAATGATCCTGTCATGTCTTTCCCTCTTGAATGTGTCTGTGTGGCCTGGGTCTACTCGCCCTTGAACTGCGCGTCGCGTTTTTGCAAGAACGCGCTAACGCCCTCTTTGAAGTCCGTGCTGGATCCCGCTTCATTTTGCAGCTCAGATTCCAACTCTAATTGTTGTTCGTAGGAGTTTGACCACGTCTTCCAGTAGGCCTTGCGAATCAGCGACAACGACTTTGGACCGTTGGCCAAGCGATTGGCGACCTCCATTGCCCCGCTCATCAGCGCGTCTTGGTCATCGTATAAACGGTTAACCAGGCCCCACTCCTGTGCCTGTTCCGCAGGCAGGCGCTCGGCCATCAGCGAAAGCTCCATCGCACGTCCCCAGCCCACGAGGCGCGGCAGCAAAAACGTCGCACCGCCATCAGGAATCAAGCCAATGCGTGCAAAGGCCTGCAGAAAGTAAGCCTGCTTAGAAGCGCAAACGATATCCCCCATCATGGCGAAACTCATGCCCACGCCCGCGGCTGCGCCGTTCACAGCCGTCACGATGGGCATGTCCAAGCCTCGCAAATCGAACATCAACGGGTGATAAACATGACGCAGTCCGTCACCGGCACCGCCCTTGCGGCGCTGGTCGCTGTCGTCATTCAGGTTGGCGCCAGCACAAAAGCCACGACCTTCTCCGGTGAGCAGCAGACAACGGGTATCACTGCCTCTGGCCTTGATCTGCGCTATCGCTTCAGCAAAATCTTCCAGCATCAGCCCGCCTACCGCATTCATCACTTCTGGGTGATTGAACTTCAACACGGCCACGCGGCCGACAAACTCAAGACTCATACGCTCCATATCGATCCCCTCAACTGTCGAAAACAAAGTCTGAGATTACCGGATGGGTGCAACCAACGCACCTTGACGAGGTGTCGTCGTGATGCTCGTCAGCGACCCCAACGCGTCTTCACTGGCAGGGCTAAATCCCCACTGTTACAGTGCCTTATGGCTCATACACACCATCACACCGACACGGACATCTCGGCGCTGCGCAAGGCCTGCATCCTGATCACCAGCTTCATGTTGGTGGAGTTGGGTGTTGGCTTGTGGGCAAATGCGCTGGTGCTGATCGCCGATGCCGGCCACATGTTTTTAGACGCCACTGCCTTGGGACTGGCTTGGTGGGCCGCACGGCTTTCCAAGCGCGGCTTTGACCAACAACTGTCCTACGGCTACCACCGCTTTCAGGTGCTTGCGGCCTTTGTTAACGGACTCACGCTGGTCGCGCTGATCGTCTGGATTACCGTGGAAGCCTTGCAGCGCCTATTCAGCCCCGAAACCATGGACCCTTGGCCAACGCTTATCGTGGCGACATTGGGTTTTGTCGTGAACTTGATCGCCTTTCGTCTGCTTCACGACACCAGCGGGAACACCAACATTCGTAGCGCCGCCCTGCATGTCTTGGGTGATCTGCTGGGATCCGTCGCCGCCATGGTCGCGGCCGCTGTCGTCATAATGTTTGGCTGGCTCTACGCCGATCCGGTACTGACCTTGGGCATCGTCGTTATTTTAAGCCGGGGTGCCTACAACGTCTTGCGCGAATCTGGCCATATTCTGCTGGAGGGCGTACCCGCCGGGGTGAACCTAGCCAAAATCAAAAGTACGCTTACCGAAGAAGTTGCCGGCGTTGATGGTGTTCATCACGTACACGCGTGGGGGTTAACCGCCGAGAAGCCTTTATTGACGCTGCACGCCTTGATTCCGGAGAACGCCCAAGTGCAGGAGGTGGTTGGCGACATCAAGCGCTTGTTAAAGGAACGCTTTGACATCGAGCACTCGACGATTCAAGTGGAACTGGGGCCCTGCCCGGACGATCAGCACGGCCACGCTCACTAACGCACGAACCGGCTCATCCTCGTCAACCGAGCAGTGCTTGGGCGCGATCTATCAAGGGCTTCATGGACAGTGCGGTAATTTCCCAAGTCTCGTCCACACGCTTGCCGCGTCGATGCAAACTTAAGTTCAGTCCACTGATAATGGCGAACTTGTATGCCGCCAGCGCCCGGTACCAATCCACGTTTTTGACTTCCTGACCGTAGGCGTTCTGGTACAGCTCGATCAGCGTATCCGGATCCAAAAACATGGTGCGCGGCGATTCGCTATCCCAAGCGTCGCGATCGCTGAACGTGCAGATCCAGCCCACATCATTCAAGGTTGCGCCGATACCGGTCAGCTCAAAATCGATCAGCGCCAACAGTTCCGCGTCTTTTGACGCAAACAAATTGGCGGTTTGAAAATCACCGTGAAAAATACCAATGGGGGCATCAGCGGGCATGGTGTCCAACAAACGCTGCCGGACCTTGGGCACATCACTCAGCCGCTGTGGCTCCGCTGCCTTCTCATAGAAACGATCCCATCGGGTCACGTCTTCGGCAAAGGGTACCGGATCACCCAAATACCGAACCTTGGCGATATCAACTTTGTGCAGTCCCGCCAGAGCGGTCATGGCTTGGCGACCAAAGGACAGATGCTGCTCCGCCGACAGTTGATGCCCCCAGTCTTCTGGACCGATCCGCATCACATCACCTTCCAACCAAGGCACGACGAAGTAAGGTGAACCGAACCATTGAGGGTCATCACCCGACCATTTCACCGAACAATGAGGCACGTCTGTGCCGTCCAGTGCGTTGAGAACACTCACCTGTCTGAGAACATCGGCGGTACCAACCCACTTCACACCCGGGGGCGGCAACCGAATGAACCACGACTCGGTCACCCCCTGACTCTGAACGCGAAAGCCGTAAGCAAATCCAGCGTGGCCTGGCATCACGACCACTTCGGTGATCTCCGTGGGGCCGCTGTAGTGAGCGGCACAGAAACCCTCTAACCGCTGACGTAATTCACTCAATTCCATACAGTCCCTCCATGCGATCTCAGCCGATGACGCTATCTCGGTCAGTCCTAGATCGGCGCGTGGCGGTCAAATTGCTCGCGCAGCACGCGCTTGAGAATCTTGCCGCTGGGATTGCGCGGAATCTCTTCAACAAATTCCACCACTTGTGGCTGTTTAAATCGCGCCAGCTTTCCCTGGCAAAATTCCAGCACGTCACCGGCGGTCAGAGCATCGTCACTACGAACAACAATGGCCAAGGGTGATTCGCCCCAACGCTCGCTTTCCTGCCCGATCACCGCCGCTTCGCGTATGCCAGGGTGCGTGGCCAACAGACCTTCAATTTCGGCGGGATAAACATTTTCGCCACCGCTGATGATCATATCCTTGATCCGGTCCTGAATGGTGACGAAGCCTTCCTCGTCCATGATCGCGACATCGCCGGTGTGCAGCCAGCCGTTCTTTATTGTCTCTACGGTGGCTTCCGGTCGATTCCAATACTCCACCATGATGTGTTCGCCCTTCACCAGCACTTCGCCGGCGGTGCCGCGAGGCACTTCGTTACCCTCATCATCGGCAATTTTCACTTCCGTGTGGAAGAATGCTTTGCCCGTTGACGCGGGATGCTTGAGCGAGTTTTCCGCATCCATCAGGCACGCTGGGCCACAGGTTTCCGTCAGGCCATAAACCTGCTGAATACCAACCCCCATGCTGTTGTATTGTTCAACCAAGGACGGTGGCACCGGGGCCGCGCCGGTCATCATCCATTTGAGTGTTGAACGATCGAAACGATCAAAGTCCGGCACCTGTAGCATGAAGTTCAACATGGCCGGCACTGCCAATCCGCTGGTAATTTTTTCCCGCTCGATCACCTGCCAAGCCGTCACCGGATCGAAGGAGCGCATCACCACCGAGGTCGCGCCCATGTAGACGTTTACCGCCAGTGGTGTCAGCGCGCCCACATGGAACATGGGCAAACAGGCGAGATAACGCTCGGGGTCGTGATACACGGCTGTGCCGCCAATCGTGAGCAATCCCCAGATCGACGTGTGGTGGGTATGCACGACGCCTTTCGGCAACCCCGTGGTGCCCGAGGTGTACATGATATACAGCATGTCGTGATCGCTCGCGGCAATCTCAGGTTCTGCGGTGTCTCCCGCATCGCGAAAGCCGCGATAGCTTTCGGCAAAGTGCGCGGCATCGCCGTCGGTCACCTGAAGCCACTGGTGAATATCGGTTTTGTCGCCACGACTGTTGAGCTCGGCTACGGTATCGACAAATTCGTTATCAAAAATCAGGCGTGTCGTACCGCTGTCTTTCAGGATGAATTCAAGTTCATCGGCAACCAAGCGCCAGTTCAATGGCACCACGACCGCGCCGATTTTCGCTAGCGCGTAGTAGCTCTCCATGAATTCACTGGAGTTCATCAGCAAAAGACCGACTCGATCGCCCTTGGCGATACCCGCCCCGACAAAACTGTTCGCCAGTTGATTACACCGGCTGTTCAGTTCTGCATACGTCAAACGCAAGCTGCCATCGCTTTCTACATAGGCCTCGCGCGTTGGCGACAAAAAAGCCCGCTTAGCCAAAAACAAACCCAAATTATTTTGCATGTCGACGTCTCCCCTATTCCCAATCTTGTTCAGTGACCGATCGCCGCATTATTGATGCAGAAAGCGATCTTGGAAACCCACAATCGCAGCATGGGGTGAAGACAACGGTCTCGGATGCTGAACACCGCCCAAAACACCCAAAAACGCGATCTGGACAAACCGAAATATATCCGTATTCTTGTCTACCCTTTGTACCTGTACAAAAACGATGACAAATCAGATACCAGACGATTTTTATCGCATTGGCAGCGTTGCCGCGCTTACGGGCATCGCCGTTGAACGCCTGCGCGCTTGGGAGCGACGCCATGGCTTTAGCCCAGCACACAAAAACGGTCGGACCCGCTTTTACAGCGCTGATCAGCTGGAAAAGCTGAAAAAGATCAAACATCTGATTGACCGCGGCCAAACGGTCTCCAGCGTCATAAACTTAAGCGAAAGCCAATTGCATCAACGACTTACAGACCAGACCACCGACCCGATTAGCGCGACGATGCAGCCGGGGGAAGCCCTCTCGCCCAAGGTTGGATTGGTGGGCGCCAATCTGCTACAGCTGGAACAGCAACAGGATTCTAACGAACACCTGAACATCGTCGCCCGCTGGGCAAACCTGAACGCGCTGCTTGATCAAGGTCAGCAACAGGAGCAACCCGATGTACTGGTGCTTCAAGTGCCGGTCTTGAGCAGCCAAGACGTTGCCAAGGCTCAGCAGGCATTACCCGGCTGCAAAATCATCAGTGCGTACCAATTCGCCACCGCAGCAGAGCTCAGTCGCTGTCAAAGCCAAGACGCGCCTGTGCTGAAATGGCCTCTGGATTGGCGAGAAGTCGAATACACCTGCCTAGAAGAATCAAAAAGATATTTAAAATCAGTTGGTTACGCTAAACGTCGCTTCAGTGACGAGGAACTGATCGCGCTTTCCGTCGGCGATGACGACCCCAACCGCCCGACCCAACACCTGGTGGAAGCCATTCATCAGGTCAATGCATTGGCGGCTTACCTGCAAAGTTGTGCGGAAGAAGGTGGCGACGGAACCGGGGTGAATACCGGTAAATCCGCTGCGCTTAGCGGCGCCTGCGGCGACGCAGCCTTCGCTCGCGCCTATCTGGAAACCGCCTTGCAGGCCGTTACCGCGTCAGCCTCTGCCGGCGACACGTACCAGCCCTTGGCGCCCTCAGACAGCGCCGGCCTCACCCATTAGGGACGCAAAGCGCGTGAAAAACGCAAAAACTGTACAAAACCTGTAAATAAGTCGCCTAAACAAGACATTTACGCTTGATTTCGTCTTCTTGTACTGTACATTAACGCCATTGAACCAGTTTCAGGCGTGCGAACAACTTAACTGTAACTCCTTACAACGTCCTTCCCCCCAAAGAAGATCAGTTGTTTTCAGATGAAATTTATCTGACACGCCTTTTTTATTTTCGCTTCAGCGAAATTACCCTGCCGGGAAGCGTGCGCCAGCAAGCATCATTCAACCCGCTTGTCGGCGCATTAGCTTTTCCCTCCCACAGCCTCTTTGCGGCTGAACTGTTTCGCAGGGTTTCCTTTTGCAGAACCCGCCCGCGCGGTCTATCTGCCTTGTTATTCCAGCAATTCTAAGGCCGCCTCAGACAGGGTGGTAACGCCTTGTTTCTGCGCATCAAGATCCACATCGTGCCCCTCACCCATCGCCCCCACCAGATAGCGCTTGTACACACCCTGATTGATGGCAGCTAAACGCCAATGCGAAAACGCTCGATAGTAGTTGATCTGCTCAAGGTCACGGCCCGTGCCAGCCGCGTATCGCTCGGCGAGGGTATCCCGGCTGCAGAAGCCACCGGCAGAGGTCGGCGTTAAGTCTTCTTCCCGCTCACCCGGCGACACCCAAGAGTTCAGCAAATAACCCACGTCGGCCAACGGGTCACCGAGAGTGCAAAGCTCCCAGTCCAGCACGGCGCTGACTTTCCCGTTATTTGTGATCATGTTGCCCAACCGATAATCCCCATGAACGATGGCTGAACCCACTTGCTCCGGCATGCGTTCAGCCAGCAGCCTTGTGCTTTGGTCCATGGCCGGCACTTCATGAGTTTTTGTGGCCTCCCATTGAGTTACCCAGCGTTTCATCTGACGTTGCAAATAAGCTTCCTTGCGGCCCAGATCACCAAGACCCACATCATCCGGATCGATGCTGTGTAACGCAGCCAGCACATCGACAACATGCAAACTCAAGCTTTCTCGATCAGCATTACTCAGCGCCGCGGCGGCATCATGATCGTGGAGCACCGGGCCGGCAACATAGTTCATGACGTAGAATGGCGCGTCATTCACCGAAACATCTGAGCAAAGACCGACGGTCGTCGCTACCGGTACGGTGGAGTTCTGAAGTGCCGATACGATTTTATGTTCACGCCCCATATCGTGGGCACTTTGCAGTACGTGGCCTAAGGGCGGCCGACGCAATACATAGGCGCCCCCGCTCTGGTCCGTAACGCGATAGGTTAGATTCGAGTGACCTCCGGCCAGCAATTCAAACTCCAACGGCGTCGCCAGATTCTCGACCCGATCGGCCAACCATGCCGTTACCGCAACGACGTCGACTCCTTCTATTCGCTCCAACTCCCCTCTCCAAAAATGATTTCTTCGGGCCGAGATCATAGCCTTATGCATCTACAATGTGTCATGAAAATACCTTATCGCAATGGAAAGATATGCCTACCACATCACTTGAGGTCGCGCCTTACTTCCGTATTATCCAAGGTCTGTTTTGAAATTTCGGAGATCATGATGCTGCGAATTACCACGTTGTTTGCCGGCCTGCTGCTTGCCACCTTCGCGCAGGCCGAGCGCATTGACAATTTCGTGCTGCTCGACCAACACGGCGATGCCCATAATCTTTACTATCACAAAGACAAGTCGGCCATTGTCGTCATGATCCAAGGCAATGGCTGCCCGATCGTCCGCAACGCCCTCAGCGACTACAAAGCTCTGCGCGATCAGTACGCGGGCCAAGGCGTTCACTTTTTAATGCTAAATTCAAACCTGCAAGATCAGCGCAGTACGATTCTGGCAGAAGCAGAAAAGTACGGTATCGACATGCCGATTCTGCATGACGAAAGCCAGCTCGTTGGCGAGTCCTTGAGCCTCATTCGAACAGCGGAAGTTCTGGTTATCGACCCCAAGACGTGGGATATCGCGTACCGCGGGCCAATTAACGACCGACAGGTTTACGAGCGGCAAAAAGCTCAGGCCTCTAACCACTTTGCTGCCGACGCCATCGCCAATGTACTCGCAGGTGAAGCTGTTGACGTCGCCAATCGAGATACCATGGGCTGTTTGATCAACTTCGCCCAGCGCAATGTCGATCATGCACAGATCAGCTATGCCGATACGATTGCGCCCCTGCTGCAAGAAAAATGTGTGGTGTGTCATACCGAAGGTGGCATCGGCCCTTGGGCCATGTCCAGCTACGAAATGGTCAGAGGCTTTGCGCCAATGATGCGTGAGGTGATTCGCACCAAGCGTATGCCGCCGTGGCATGCCGATCCGCACATTGGGGCATGGAAAAACGATAAGTCCCTGAGCATTGAACAGGCCCAAACCTTGGTGCATTGGATCGAAGCCGGAGCACCACGCGGTTTGGGGGAAGACCCGCTCAAGAATCTCACCATCACCCAATCGGAATGGCCGCTGGGGGAACCGGATTTGATCATCGACCTGCCGACCTACGACATCCCCGCCAGCGGCGTGGTGGAATATAAGTTTCCTCGGTTGGCCAATACATTGGATCAAGGCGTTTGGGTCAAAGCGGCCACGGTAATTCCGGGCAATCGCGAAGTGGTCCACCACATTCTAGCCGGCTCCATAGACGCCACCACCGCTCAGGCCAAGCGTGATTCCGGCGTATTCGATAACTACCTGATTGGTTACGCGCCGGGCAACGAGTCCAACGTGTTTCCTCAAGACACAGGTGTTTACATCGCCCCAGGTGGCGAATTCACCTTTCAACTGCACTACACGCCGATCGGTCGCGAAGTGACCGATTCCTCTCGCATTGGCCTGTACTTCCACGACAAGCAGCCCGGCAACTTTTACCGTCAAAGCGTCGTGATGGATCCCACCATTGAGATTCCACCCAACGAGGCACGGCATGCCGAAGTGGCTTACTACGCCTTCGACAAGCCCGCCCTGTTACATGACTTGGTGCCTCACTCTCACTACCGCGGGGTTGCCTCAAAGTTCGTACTTCAGGGGCCAGACGGCAGCCGCGAAACCGTTTTGTCGGTACCAAACTACGATTTCAATTGGCAACGCACATACACCTTCGTCGAGCCCAAGCGCATCGAACCCGGCAGCAAGCTGATCCACACCACCTGGTATGACAACTCCGCCGCGAACCCGGGCAATCCTGATCCGGAACGCACAGTGCCTTGGGGATTGCAGAGCTGGGACGAAATGCTCTATGGCGCGTTCAGCTATACCTTCGTTGATGAAACATCCGAGGCACCGATTCTAGACAAAGCACTGGCGGATACGACTCAAATGGTCGGATTCATGGACAAAGATATGGACGGCAAGCTGAGCTGGCAGGAACTGCCCGGCAGTCTCAAGCGGCGATTGGTTCAAGGCTTCAAAATGGTGGATACCAACGCTGATGGCGGTCTGGATATCAATGAACTGTACAGCATGAGCAAACGCAGCCGCGAGGCCCGTTCTAGCGACTCGGATTCGGGAGCCGGTGGCGGCTGAGGCGACTCGACCGACCGGATAAAACCCCTGCACCGTCAGGGGTTTTTTATGCCACGCTCACAACCTTCGGTTCGAGCTTTCACCGAATACCCACAGCTTGCGTGGCAACGTGTTGACGAACAGACATTCAGGAGGTGGCGATGGAGCGCGAGTACGACATTATTGTTTGGGGAGCCAGTGGTTTCACCGGCAGACTGGTTGTGGACTATATGGCCGCTCAAGCGGCGGCCAGCAATCTCAAGTGGGCTGTAGCGGGGCGCAATATCGCCAAGGTCAGGGGCGTTCTGGGCGACCGAGACATACCCGTGGTGCAAGCCGACAGCCACGACGACGCGTCCATTCACGCACTGGCCCAGAAAGCACGCGTCATACTGACCACGGTGGGGCCCTATGCCCGCTATGGCTCCAGTCTGGTGGCGGCATGCGCCCAACACGGCACCCACTACTGCGACCTAACCGGCGAAGTGCATTGGATGCGAGACATGATCACCGCGCATCAGGAAACCGCCAAGGCCTCCGGGGCGCGTATCGTGCACACCTGCGGTTTCGACAGCATCCCCTCTGATTTGGGCGTCTACTTTTTGCAAAAGCATATGCTGGCCACTCACGGAGTACCTGCAAAGCAAATCAAATACCGGCCAATGGCGTTCAGCGGCGGGTTCAGCGGCGGCACCATCGACAGCATGATGGCCATGATGGAATCGGCCAAGGAGGACAAAGGCATTTTCAAGCGTTTGGCCGACCCTTATGTGCTCAATGACACCATGCGAGGTCTGGACGGACCCGATCGCATGAGCGCGTACTTCGACGAGGACTTTGACGCTTGGGTCGGCCCCTTCGTCATGGCCAGTGTGAATACCCGCGTGGTTCGCCGCAGCGCAGAACTGCTGAACGGCATGTACGGTAGCGACTTTCAGTACAACGAGGCCACGCCAACGGGTAAGGGAGCCAAGGGCTTCCTCGGCGCAACCGGTGTTGGCCTCGGTAGCGCCGCCTTTGCAGGCATGGCCAGTCTCGGTCCTACCCGAAGCCTGCTACAGCGATTTTTGCCCAAGCCCGGCGAAGGCCCTACCGAAGAAGCCATCAACAACGGCTACTACGACATCGAGCTGTTCGGCCAGCACCCAACGGACGCCAGCAAGAATGCCCGCGTTCGCGTCAAGGGCGACAAAGACCCGGGCTATGGCTCTACTTCGAAGATGATCGCAGAAAGCGCCTTTGCACTGGCCCAAGACGACTTGCCGGTAGGCGGTGGATTTTGGACACCGGCGTCAGCCATGGGAGATGCACTGTTGCAACGTCTGCCGCAAAGCGCGGGCGTAACCTTTGAGGTCATCGAAGGCTGAGCACCGGGGACAACCCCGAGCACACCCAAAAGTCAGGTCTACCCTGACTTTTTGTGGATGGCTGTGCGTTCTCAGCTCTGCACACTTGCCAAAACCCTGCGCAAGGACTAGGAATAGTGATCTCTTAGAGCTTGGTCCTTATCCCTATGTCGGTTTACCTGACCCTCAGGTTGCTCCACGTCATTTTCGCAGCCGTAACCCTTTCGGGCTTTGTTGTGCGAGGTTATTGGATGATCGTGGAATCGGATTGGCTCGACCGCAGGGCGATCCGAATCGCACCCCATATCATCGACACGCTGTTTCTTGCCACCGGCATCGGGATGCTGGTTACGATTTCGCTAAACCCATTCTCTCAACCTTGGCTGATGGCCAAGTTTGCTGGCCTGATGTTGTATGTACTGCTTGGCACCGTGGCAATCAAACGTGGATCAAGCCGAGTTGTTCGCATCGCTGCATTCATCGCTGCCCTCGCCACATTTGCTTACATCGTCGGCGTGGGTCTGACCCGATCTACCCTGAGTTGGATCGCATTCCTTACGGGTTAGCTGGCGGTAGGGGGCCAAGACTCGAACGCTAAGACCCGCAGAAACATCGCTCCAGACACAAAAAAGCCAGGTCATCGCCTGGCTTTTTCGCACATGAGGCCCGCGGCCTAAATCAGCTCTTCCGGCTCGCTCACCCGATAGTTGAGGTCATAGCGCGATACCGGCAACTGTCGAACACGAGTGCCCGTTGCCTGATATATCGCATTAGCCAGAGCCGGAGCGATGCCCGGCGTACCCGGTTCCCCGGCACCACCCCACGCCTCACCGCTGTTCACAATGTGGGTTTCAATCGTGGGTGCATCTTGCATCCGTACCACGGGATAGTTTGCGAAGGCGCTTTGGGACACGCGACCTTCTTCGATGTTGATCTCACCATACATGGCGGCACTCAGACCGTAGATCACACCGGACTCCATCTGAGCGGTGAGTCCGTCTGGAGACACAGCAAAGCCGGGATCGACGGCCAGAACCACTCGATCCACAGACACATCGCCCTGATCTACCGTCACTTCAACCACTTGGGCGACCAAGGTACCGAAGGATTCCTGTAAGGAGATACCACGGCCACGACCTTCGCCAACAGGCTGATCCCAGCCTGCTTTTTCAGCCGCCAGATCCAGCAGCTTGCGGTGACGAGGCTTGTCCGCCAGCAATTCTCGCCGCAGCAAGTAAGGGTCCTTGTTCGCGGCTTCCGCGACTTCATCAAAGAAGGCTTCGGTGAAGAATCCGTGCTGCGAATGGTCAACACTTCGCCAAGCCCCAAAGGGCACGTGTGTCGAGCTGTCGGTGTAGTGGATATGCTGGGCTGCCACATTGTAGGGAATCACAGGCGCTTCAACGGGCTCATGCTTCTCGTGATAGATGTTATCCCACGCGAGAATCTGGCCATCGCTGTCGAGAGCGGCGCGGAACTGTGATGCCACGCTGGGTCGGTAAAAGTCGTGCTGGGTATCTTCTGCACGAGACCAAATCAGTTTCACCGGCACACCGGTGTCACGAGCGATACGAGCTGCCTGAATCGACGCATCATGCTGCGATCGCCGACCAAAACCACCGCCCATGAAATGTTGATGTAAGGCAACATCCGCCAGATCCATTTCCAGCGCAGCCGCCACCTCATGGCGCGCGCCCAGCGGGTTTTGGGTGCCCGTCCAAACTTCGCAGCGGCCGTTGGCAACACGTGCTGTTGCATTCATCGGCTCCATACAGGCGTGGGCCAAGAAAGGCACTTCGTATGTCGCTTCGACGACCTGCGACGCTGCAGCAAGGGCTCCGCTCACGTCTCCGGACTCAACATCGGCACTGCTGGTTCCTTCCGAGCGGGCCTTGGCCAAATCCGTGCGGAACTGCTGCCGAATCGATTCGCTGCTTACCGCGTCGTTTTCGGTTGCAGTCCATTGAATGTCTACGGCCTGAACCGCTCGCTCAGCGGCCCAGTAACCAGTGGCCACTACCGCGATGGCGTCACCCAGATCGACCACATGGGTCACACCCGGCTGCGCCTTGGCGTTCGCCGCATCGAAGGACTTCACCTTGGCACCAAACACCGGTGCCTGCCGAATAGCCGCGTAGTGCATGCCGGGCACCTGAGCATCCAATCCAAACATTGCTTCGCCGGTAACCTTGGACGGAATGTCGTGTCGCGGCAGGTCTGTGCCCATCAGCGTGAATTGCTCGGGATTCTTCAGAGTCGGCTTATTTGACGGTTCAAATTTTGCCGCGGCGCTGGCCAACTCGGCGTAGCTTGCTACCCGATTGGATGCCTGATGCATCACCCTACTCTTTGACGTGGTCAATTCCGATTCAGGGACCTGCCAGGTACCCGCCGCAGCCTTGATCATCATGTCTCGGGCTGCAGCGCCCGCTACGCGCATACCAGCAACACCGGTAGCTCGAATACTCAAGCTGCCGCCGGTAATCTGTTGTACCAGTGCTTTTGCGGCCTGGTGCATGGCGCCGTCTACTGTCGCCATCAACGCGGCAGGTATCTCGGCACCCGCCAGCAGATATCCCTTACCTAAGGGCCCATTGGCGTATTCGTCTTCGGCGGGTGCTTCGACAAAACCCACATCTGCCCAGTTGGCATCCATTTCATCGGCCAGCATCTGAGTCAGCACCGTTTGCGCGCCCTGACCCATTTCACTGTGCGGTACGATGGCAGTGATTTTTCCAGCTTCGTCGATCTTCACCCACATACTCAACAGCGTGTCACCGTCTTCGGCCACCAGTTCTGCCACTTGATCACGACGATCACCACGACGCAGCGCAACACCGACGATCAGGCCACCGCCAGCCAGAGCGCCAGCGGAAATGAATCCTCGTCGCGTCCACTTACCCAAGGCAGACTGCTTTGTGCTCGCCTCTGTATTCTCTTGTGCTTGCTCAGACATGCTTCACCTCCTCGGTTGCTGCTTGAGGGTCGAAAACGCCGACCACAGCCTCAGAACCCGCCGCACGCTTAATCGATTTGCGAATGCGCTGGTACATGCCACAACGACAGATGTTGCCGGACATTGCTGCATCAATGGCCGCATCGTCTGGATTTGGATTTGTTGCCAGCAGGGCTGCCGCCGACATGATTTGGCCAGACTGACAATAGCCACACTGTGGTGCCTGCTCGTCGATCCATGCCTGCTGCAGCGGGTGCAGCTCACCTTCTGGCGAAGCCAGACCTTCAATGGTGGTGACCTCAGATCCCTGAGCCGCAGCAACCGGCGTCACACAGGACCGGATCGCTGCGCCATTCAAGTGAACGGTGCAGGCACCACACTGAGCTTGGCCACAGCCAAACTTTGTACCGGTGAGGCCTAAATTTTCGCGAATGGCCCACAGCAACGGCATGCTGGGATCCACATCCAAATTCTGTTCAGTACCGTTTAAACGGAACGTAATCATAGTGATCTTCCTTGTGTCTTTTTCTCGCGCGGAACTGCGACGCTAATGCGCCACCTCAATGCAACGCTTCGTCTCGCGAGCGAGCTTAGCGCGCTGCCGGGCTTTTGCAACTGCCGACCCCTGCTTGGTTACCAAGTATCGACGTTCGGGCGCTTCTTGCCCTCGCGCTGAGGCTTTGGTGGAACGGACTTCAAACCCCGAACAATCCAATGCCGGGTTTCTGCCGGGTCGATGACATCGTCCAACTCAAAATGCGAGGCCATGTTCACTGCCTTACCGCGCTTGTACATATCGGCAACCATTTTTTCATAGGCGGCCGCACGCTCAGCGGGGTCCTCAATGGCTTGCAGTTCCTTACGATAACCCAGCTTCACGGCTCCCTCTAAGCCCATGCCACCGAATTCGCCGGTTGGCCAGGTCACGGTAAACAGCGTGGACTTGAAGCCACCACCGGCCATGGCCTGAGCTCCGAGACCGTATCCCTTACGAGTCACAATCGTCATCAGCGGCACGTCAATATTGGCACTGGTCACGAACATGCGGGCGGCGTGTCGTACCACGGCGGTTTTTTCAATTTCCGGTCCGACCATAATCCCCGGACAGTCGCACAAGGAGACGATGGGAATATCAAAGGCATCGCATAGCTGCATAAAACGCGTGCCTTTGTCTGCTCCGGGCGCATCAATGGCACCGGACAAGTGCGCAGGATTGTTGGCAATCAATCCCATGGGGCGGCCCTCGACGCGGATAAAGGCGGTGATGATGCCGATTCCCCATTGGGGACGAAGCTCCAGCACGGAACCCACATCGGCAATCCCCTCAATCACCTTGCGCATGTCGTAATACCGCAAACGGTTCTCCGGCACCATAAATCGCAGTTCTCGAGGATCGGGGGCTTCCCACGTATCAACAGGACCCTGAAAATACGAGAGATACTGCTTTGCGCGAACCACCGCTTCGGCTTCGTCTGCCACTTCGATGTCCACGACGCCATTGGGTACCTGCACATCCATCGGCCCCACTTCATCTGGCGTGAAAACACCCAAGCCGCCCCCTTCAATCATGGCCGGTCCACCGATGCCAATATTGGAACCCTCTGTCGCAATGATCACATCACAGCAGCCGAGCAGCACGGCGTTGCCAGCGAAGCAGCGTCCGGTAGTAATACCCACCGTTGGCACCAGACCGGACAATTTGGCGAAATAGGTGAAGGCCAAGCAATCCAGGCCCGCAACGCCGGAACCGTCGGTGTCTCCCGGACGCCCGCCGCCGCCTTCGGCGAACAAGACCACAGGCAACTTGAACTGCTCGGCAACCTCGAACAAACGATCTTTTTTATCGTGATTTTTCATGCCTTGGGTGCCGGCCAGCACCATGTAGTCATAGGACATGATCATGGCCCGACTTTGGTCTTCGGCGAACAGATCGCCGTTGATTTGGCCAAGCCCAGCCACCATGCCGTCCCCCGTCGTATTCTTGATGAGGTCTTCCATGGATCGTCGGCGGCGCTGCCCGGCCCCGACTACGGAGCCGTACTCGACGAAGGTACCCTCGTCACACAAGTCCGCGACGTTTTCTCGCGCCGTTCGACGGCCGGTCTTGTAGCGCTTGGCCACGGCTTCAGGGCGGTTTTCATCCAGACCCGCGCCTTTGCGATCAAAGACTTCTTGCAGATCTGGACGTATGTAATCCAGATCAAGCTCTTCCAACTCGTCTTCGTCAGCAGCCGCCACGTCTTGCTTGCGCAGCACGATCAATGGGTGACCTTCAAACACGGTGTCACCCGCGCCAACGCCTAGGCGCTCTACCACACCGCTTATTTCCGCACGCACCTCGTGCTCCATTTTCATGGCTTCCATCACCAGCACCAGTTTGCCGGCATACACCTCGTCACCGGGTTGCACCTCAAACGCCACCACTGTGCCTTGCATGGGTGCCGCAATTGCGGCTTCACCGTCACCAATCTGTTCGGGCAGCAGTTCAACGTCCACCGCCGCACTCGCGCTCGTCGCGATGCCACTCTTGCCGTGTTCTAGAACCGCCAGCGGATCACTGGGATTGACCTGAGCACCGGGCTGCGCGGGCTCAGGGCTGCTGGCGTCATCTGGGTTCGATGCGCTTGCAAAAGCCATCAGATGATCGTCCAAATAGCGCGTAGTGAACTGATTTTTCTGGAACACCTCATCGGCAACAATGGCCTGCAACAAGGGCAAATTGGTTTCAACACCGCCTACGGCAAAATCTTTGAGTCCGCGCTGGGCACGAATCACCGCATCTTGGTAATCCGGACTGGGCGAATAGCAGATCAGTTTCGCCAACAGCGAGTCGTAGTTTGGGTTCGTCGTATAACCCAAGTAACCGTATGTATCGGTGCGCAGCCCCGGGCCCGTAGGCACAGAAAATTGGGTCAGCCGCCCGCCGGTGGGTTTGAACTCACCACTGGGTGTGACGGTCTCGGTATTCACCCGAAGCTGGATGGCATAGCCGCGAGAGGGAGGCACCGACGCCTGATTCAGATTCAGATCGGCCAAGGTCGATCCGGAAGCAATCTTCAGCTGAGTACGCACCAGATCCACACCGGTGACTTCCTCGGTCACGGTATGCTCGACCTGCAGGCGCGCATTCGCTTCAATGAAGTAGTGCTGGCCAGTGCGCTGATCCAGCAAAAACTCAATGGTACCGAGACCGCGATACTCGATGGCTTGGGCCAGTTTGACTGCGTCCTCACACAGCGTCTGACGTGTTTGAGGGTCCAGTGCCGGACTGGGGGCGATTTCGATCAGCTTTTGGTGGCGCCGCTGCACACTACACTCGCGTTCGCCCAGGTGACAAACAGCACCGCTTCCATCACCGATCACCTGCACTTCGATATGCCTGGCTTGATCCACTAACTGTTCAACATACAAAGCGCCATCCCCAAACGCAGCCGTTGCCTCGGACACACAGCGGGCGTAGGCGTCGTGCAACTCCTCTGCGGATCGCACGATACGCATGCCACGACCGCCGCCGCCAGCGATCGCTTTCAGCAGCACACCGCCGTCCGCATGGGTGGAGAAAAACGCGGCAGCTTCGGCTTCGCTGACCGATTGGGACAAGCCGTCGAGTACCGGCACACCGTTGGCTTCGGCCAAGGCGCGAGCCTGAGCCTTGTCACCAAACACACTCAATGACTGGGTTGTCGGGCCAACAAACACCATTCCAGCAGCCTCAACAGCCTCGGCAAAAGACGGATTTTCGCTCAAAAAACCGTAGCCGGGATGCACAGCGTCGCAGCCGGCATTGACCGCTTGGGACACGATCGCTGCTATGTCCAGATAGGCTGATGCGCCACGTCCATTCAGTGCAATGGCCTCGTCACAGAGCGCGACGTGAGATGACTGGGCATCATCCTCTGCGTACATGGCAACGCTGGTGATACCCAGCTCACCCGCTCCACGAGCAATACGAATGGCGATCTCGCCACGATTAGCGATCAATAGCTTGTGCATAATTCTCCCCTCAACATGCCGCCTGGAGCGGCGTTCTTCTTCTACAAATTCAATTGCCTGCGAACATCACTGAGCGCCTCAATCGTCGCCAGTGCATCGCTCTGATCTGACGCCATGTTGCGTACGATGATGTCGGTAAAACCGGCTTCCGCGAATTCCGCGAATTGTTCCGCCACTGCATGGGTGTCACCACACAGCAAGGCGTCTTCAGCGAACCCGCGATAGCCCTTGGCGACTGCTCTGGCTTTGAAATCTGCTGCGGCTTTGGCGCTGGCACCAATGTACACATCACGACGCAAGGCGACCGCCCGCGGCTGACGCTCGTGTTCGGCACACGCTTGACGGTACTGATTCAACTGATCCTTGCTTTGTTGGGGCGTAAGACTCGGGCTACCCAACCAGCCCTCGCCCAGACGGGCTGCGCGATTGATTGCGGCCGGAACCGACGCACCCACCCACACGTCGATGTCTTGGGCTGGCAAGGGCCCAATTCTGGCGTCTTCAATAGACCAAAACCGGTCGTGGCTGACGGTCTCGCCCGCCCACAGGCGGCGCATAATGGACAGCGAGTCCTCAAACATCGCCACCCGCTGGCGCATATCCACACCCATGCCCGCACTCTGATGCGGCAATCCACCCAGCCCGCACTGCATGATGAACCGCCCTGGCATGATGGCAGCCAAGGTAGAGACTTGCTCCGCAAGCAAAACCGGGTGCCAGAGTGGCAGCAGGTACAAGGCACCCGCTGGCTTGTCGTGCCAGTGAGCCAACATACGGCCCAGGATGGGCGAATTTTGATAGTAGGCGTGATCGGTAACATGATGATCACCGACAAAGAGGCTATCCAAATCTGCTTGGCGCGCAGCCTCTGCCCGTTCCACCATGAAACGAGCGCCTACTCGGGGGTCTTCGACTCGATAGGCCGACTGAATGGAAATTCCGATACGCATCGTACTTGCTCTGGCTACTCCAACCGTGGTGAGTGAATCGACAAACTTAGAGCGGACTGGTCACTGGGCCGATGTTCCAGCAATTTACCCGCGGTAAACAGAAAATCATAAACCAACGGTGCCGCACTGGGTTCATTGCAGAGCACTCCATGCGCCAATACCTTCGGCAACCAAATCGCGTCATCCGCCCACATCTGGTGGTAGGGAATGGCCGCCACATCACACCAAAACGGTTTGGCCTCCGGGGTTTCTGTCGGGGCGCCCGTGAAATCACGCGCGACGAACACATAGCCCAGCCACTGAGGGCCATCACGCTCAACAAAACGCAGTTCGGCAGCGCAGCCCAACGGCTGGGCATCGATACCCGTTTCTTCGAGCATTTCTCGACGGGCGCAGGCCAACAGCGATTCGCCAATATCCAACTTGCCTCCCGGCGCGTTGATCTTGCCCATGCCGTGGCCGGTCTTTTTCTCTATCAGCAACACGCGCTGTTGGTCCACCAGGAACAGCAATGTACCGACAAGTTCCGGCTCCCAAGCATCTTGCCAAGGCGTCTGAAGGGTTGGCCTCATGGTTAACCGGCGCTGTAGCGAACCTGAAGAGCCGCATAAAGCGCTTCAGGCAGCTCTGCCGCCGGCACGTCCAGCTCGTCAAGCAACTCAATCAGGTGTTCGTTGTCCTCGCGACCGTTCCAAAGCTTGCGGTACTCGCCGGTTTTATAGCCATTGTTTTGGCGGAAGCGGTTGAGCATGTTTTTGCCGATGTAGAGGGCAAATAACTCCTCAAAAGCCATGGGCAAGGCCGCCATGGCGTCCAAGAACGGTTGTAGCTCGAATGATCGGGTGCGCAGACACGACGCAGCCAAGGCCTCGATAGCCAAACGAAACTGTTCGGCCTGAGTCTCCGGCGTAGTCGCTGACCGCGGGGCGATACCGTTGATCGCTTCCGCTATGGAGGCGTCCACCTCGCCTTGTCGGAGTAGTTCGCTCAGAGCGAAGTGCCAGATATCCACCAATTCCAGCTTCACCTGATCCAGATCACCGTCTTGCTTTTTCCACCACTTCCAACCGAAATGATCGAGCATTTCTGCGCATTCAACCCACATGGCACGATAATATTCGTAGCCTTGAGTACGCCACTGCTCGTGCACCAGCGTGTTGTGAGCGTCCTGCATCTCAGCCATGGTTTGCAGCATGGCATGTCGTTCGCTCATACCTTCGGTTGAGCCGTTGGCGGTTGGCATAAAGCCCCCTGTCTGAATTCACTTGATAGCCCCGAAGCCTACCTAAACTGCGCGGAATACGCCCTACCCAATCTATTGCTCGCCCGCGAAGCAGCCGTTAGCCTACAACTCAAAGTTCAAAGAAACGCCACCGAGGAGCGCTCATGGATTTAACATTTGGCCCCGAGTACGACACGTTCCGCAGCGAAGTCGTTACCTTTCTGGCCAACAATGCGGATAAGGCACCCCAGGGTAACGATTTGCGTGGCCAAGCTGCCAAGGACTGGCAGAAATTGCTCATCGAAAACGGTTATACCTGCCGCACCATTCCCAAAGAATTCGGCGGCTACGGCGCAGAACCCGACATCATCAAGTCCCGCATTATTGCCGAAGAATTTTCCAAAGTGCGGGTAAACCCGGGCTTGGGCGGTCAAGGAATTTCCATGCTGGTGCCGACGCTGCTGGAAATGGGCACCCAAGAGCAGAAAGAACAATTCATTCGCCCGACGATTATGGGTGAAATGGTGTGGTGTCAGGGTTATTCCGAACCCGGAGCCGGCAGCGATCTGGCAGCCCTGTCCACGGCTGCCGTTTTGGACGGCGACGAATGGGTCATCAATGGCCAGAAGATCTGGACCAGTACGGCACACATAGCAGACTGGATTTTCTGTTTGGTTCGCAGCGAACCAGACGCGCCCAAACACAAAGGCATATCGTTTTTGCTGTTCGACATGAAAACCCCGGGCATCGAAGTGCGTCCGCTGGTAGACATGACAGGGCACGCCAATTTCAACGAGACCTTCTTTACCGATGTACGTGTGCCGAAACACCAGATTGTTGGTGAACGCGGTCAGGGCTGGCAGGTGGCCAACGCCATTTTGGGCCATGAGCGCGAAACCTTGGCCCCGGCAAATACCGCACAGACCCGGGTCAATGCTCTGATCGATCTGATGAAGAGTGAGACCGCAGACGGCGCAAGACTCATCGACAACCCGGTTTACCGTGATCGTCTGATGAAAATTCAAAGCAAGGTCATGGCCATGCGTTTTAACGAGCTGCGCGTGCTGTCAGCCCGTTTAAATCCGGGCCAAGACCCAGGACTGTCCCGCATGATCACCAAGCTAGAGGGCACAGAACTGCGTCATGATCTTGAAGGCTTAGCCATCGACGTCATGGGTGAAATCGGCCTTGCCTACGAGGACAACCCATACTTGCGAGGGTCCGGCAGTTGGCAGCGGGAGTACATGTTTTACTTGGGTCTGATCATCGGTGGCGGTACATCGCAGATTCAAAAAAACATCATCAGCGAGCGCGGCCTTGGCATGCCTCGCGAACCTAAATTCGAGAAAGCGAGCTAACTATGCAATTTGGACTATCAGAAGAGCAGATCCTCCTCCGCGATAACGTCAATCGCTTTCTGGATGACAATTCACCATTAGACCGCGTACGACTTTACGCCGATGGCGGCGATGACGCCGACATTTGGGCAGGACTTGCCGAACTGGGCGTGCCGGCCTTGCTGGTGCCGGAAGAACAGGGTGGCATTGGCTTATCGCCACTGGATGCCGCCATCGTGGCGGAATGCATTGGCGCACACATCGCACCGACTCCCTTTCTAGGCACAGCGGTTATGGCACCTACGGCCTTGGTCGCCAGCGGTGGCGAACACGATGCACTGCTGGCAGACATAGCCGCGGGCACACACCGCGTTGGCGTGGCGTTTTCAGAGGCCATCAAGCGGCGCAATGACGCTCAAGTAGAAGTACGCGGCGAACGGATGTTTGGCAAATCACTGTTCGCCTTTGACGCCGATGCGGACTCCTATCTGGTGGCAGACCAGCAAAAACATCTGCATCTGATTTCTGCCAGTGATCCGGGGTTGAAGCGCAAACATCTCACCACGGTCGACAAAACTCGGCGCACGGTGGAGCTCACCTACGACAATGTTGAAGCCCTGTGCATCAGCACCGATACCAAGGTCTTCGACGCTACTCTGGACATCGGTCGGGTCGCCATCGCGGCGGACACCCTCGGCGCAGCCCAGAACATGCTGGATCAGGCAGTGGAATACGCCAAGCAGCGTGAGCAATTCAACCGCCCCATCAGCAGCTTTCAGGCGGTCAAGCATATGTGCGCAGAAATGGCCGCACAGCTTGAACCGTGTCGTTCCATGGTGTGGTTTGCCGGTCATGCGCTGGCGGAACTGCCGGACGAAGGGCGTATCACCGCCTGTCACACCAAGGCGCATCTGGCCGAGGTCGCTCAGTTTGTCGCCAAGACGGCGACTGAAGTGCATGGCGGCATGGGCTTTACCGATCTGGTGGGACTGCACTACTGGTTCAAGCGCTGTGGCGCGAATCGTCAATGGCTGGGTGCACCGGAATTTGTGCGACAAGAAGCCGCCGTGCTGCAAGGCATCGTGAGCGATTAGCAGCCGGCCTGCCCCTGACAAAAGACAAGCCGGTGGTTCGTGAACGGAGATAGACCGGCGTTTTTGTCTTTGATGGCCGTGGTTATCGGAGCCCTCATTTTGGGGGCAACGACGGCTGCTTTGCGCGAGATCGACATCGGCAGTACAGCGGCAGGCTTTTGGCGAGTGGCCTTAGCCTTGCCGATCTTGCTGGTACTCACCGCAATCAGCACCAAATCCACTTGGCAACTACCCAGCAAACATCAGTGGCTTCCGCTCGTTGTAGCGGGTGCCTGCTTCGCCGGAGATCTGATCTTCTGGCATCTGTCTCTGATCCACACCACCCTTGGCAATGCGACCTTTCTCGCAACCCTTTCCAGTCTGTGGGTACCCCTGACCGCGCTCGTATTCTTGCGCCAACGCCTCTCGCGTCTGTTTTTGCTCGGACTCACTTGCGCCTTGGGCGGATCAGGCATCTTGGTTGCCTCCCACCTGTCCATCGGCACGGGTTCTTGGACCGGGGATCTTTACGGGTTGCTCACGGGGTTTTTCTTTACCGGCTATATTCTCGCCGTTGGACGGTGCCGAGAAACCCTGTCTACCGCGGACACCATGCTCTATTCCTCTGCTTTGTGCGCCCTGATCTTGCTGCCCTTTATGCTGATCGCGAATGTCGCTGCTGGCGAGGCCATGATACCCACGTCGTTGACTGGTTGGCTCAGCGTCTTTGCCCTTGCTTGGCTTGCCCATCTGTTGGGCCAAGGCTTAGTTGCCTTTGGTGTTGGCCGTTTAAACACCAGTTTGGCAGCCGTGATTTTGTGTTTAGAAGGTGTGGGTGCCATGGCGGTAGGCGCGCTGTTTTACGCTGAGGCTCGCGGCCTGTTCGACCTGATTGCCGTGGTGCTCATCGTCACGGGTATCGCGCTGGCTCAACGCCATATGGCCCGATAAAAGACGGTTTGCCGCTGATCAATCACAGGATCATCACATTCCCGTTATCTCACCGTGTTAAGCTGCGTCGCTCTGAAGTGTTAACCCCCAGTGATGACTCTATCTAACAATACCTCGTCGGAACGCGACAACGCCGACCACTACGATCTCTTTGTGATCGGCGGCGGCATCAACGGCGCTGGCGTTGCACGAGACGCTGCTGGCCGGGGTTATTCGGTTGCTCTGTGCGACTCGGGGGACTTCGGCTCGGGCACGTCTTCCGCATCAACCAAGTTGATTCACGGTGGACTGCGTTACCTCGAATATTACAAATTCCGTTTGGTGGCCGAATCGTTGCGGGAACGAGAAACCCTGTGGCATATGGCACCCCATATCATCTGGCCCATGCGATTCCTGTTGCCACACCATAAAGGCCTCCGCCCCCGATGGTTACTCAGGCTTGGTCTGTTCATTTACGACCACCTTGGCGGGCGCAAACTTTTACCCAAGGCCGAACGAATCGATCTTCGACAGGATCGAGCTGGTGCCATTCTTCACGAGACATTCGATACCGCGTTCGAATACTCGGACTGCTGGGTGGAGGATTCCCGCCTGGTTATTTTGAACTTGCGCGATGCCTGGATGAATGGCGCGACGATCCTGCCACGTACTCAGCTGATCAGTGCGGTCTTTGACGGGCGACGCTGGCAGCTGGTGCTTGAGGATCCTACCGGCGGCGAGCGTCGTTCGGTTACTGCCACGCAACTGGTTAACGCTGCAGGCCCCTGGGTGGACGAGGTGCTGCGCCAAGCCTTAGGTCGCAATGACACCAACAACATACGCTTGGTCGGTGGCAGCCATATCGTCATCAAACGGCGCCTTCCCGACGACCGCTCTTACATGTTTCAAAACGCCGATGGCCGCGTGATTTTTGCCATTCCCTACGAAACCGATTATCTGATGATCGGGACCACCGATAACGACGACGTATCCCTGGAGGCGTCGCCCCAGATTACCGATGCGGAGATCGAATATCTGTGCGAGGTCGCCTCGGACTACCTGCGCGATCCGGTCACGCCACAAGACGTGGTCTGGCACTTCTCTGGGGTGCGGCCGCTGTTTGACGACGGCGCAGACGAAGCCACCGAGGCAACCCGGGACTATGTGATCACGCAAGATCAACCGACTGACGGAAAACTGATCAACATCTTTGGCGGCAAAATTACGACCTACCGGAAGCTGGCCGAAGAGGTTTTGACCTTGGTGGATCAAGCAGCGAAGAAGAAAACCGAAAAATGGACCGCCCATGCGGCCCTACCGGGCGGCGATTTCCCGGCCATGCACTTTGACCAACTGGTCACCAAGGCTGCCACCGACTTCCCCTTTGTCGAGCCTGTATTACTGGCGCGTCTCGCCCGCCTGTACGGTACCCACCTTTGGCTCATGCTGGCGGACTGCGAAAACGCCCAAGACCTCGGTCAACATTTCGGTGCAAGCCTGTATCAGGTAGAGGTGGATTTTCTGGCTCGCGAAGAGTGGGCCCGACGGGCCGAGGACATCGTTTTCCGACGAACCAAGCTGGGCCTGCGCATGCAGCCTGAAGAAATCGATGCTCTGCAGGCGTACCTAGACCAGACGCCGGTAGTTCAAGGCATTCCCGGTTTTGCCACAGACCTCAACAGCGCCCAGATGTCGTAGGCAGTAGGCCAACTGCTGAGCCAGCGCCTTTGGCTGACCCATGCTTGCGGCCAGATGTGCCGTGGTGAACTCATCTGGCAACTCTTCTACGACGAAGGCCCAAAGTTCATCTGCCGACTGCACGCGATACCTTTCCAACACGTTCAACAAATGACGGCCTTTGCGCCGCCAACCACCGCGACCCCGACGAGCCTTAGGGTCGAAGGTCTGCATTTCTTCTTCTTCGGTCAGGACAACTTCAACGGCGAAATTTGGGTGTTTGAGCATTTCCGGCAGATACACCAGCTCGCGCAGGATGTGCACGATGGCACCACGCTTGGGCGAACGACGCCGCGTAAACTCGCCGGTTTCGGTGTCTTGCACCCTGACCAAATGCTTGGATTGGGGAATAGGATGAACCAGTACTACCGGGCTCAGATCCGCCAGCACCGACATCTTGCGAGCCAATCCACTGAAGCTGGAGGTTTGGACTTCGTAAATGACACCATCACGAACCACATCGGCAACGAAACCGCCAAACGGAACCTCTGCAAGACCGGTCTTACCCAGATAGTCTTCTTTCAGCGCGGCGTGCAGTGCGCCTTCGTTCAACATGCCAATCTTTGCCATTGGACCAGATTACCGGCAGAGGGCCTGCCGACGCTAGAATTAAGACGCGGAGATACACAGGGAACGCATTGATGAGCACAGAGGAGTATTGGCGCATTACAGTAGACACGCCGGTGGGGCAGCAAAGCGGCTCGCTGGCGCTGAGCCTGGACGACACCGTTTGCAGCGGCCGCCTGTTCAGCGAAGCCGGCGAACTGACGCTGCAAAATGGGACCGTGCAGAAGGACGAATTGCGCTGGCAACTGCAGCTGTCCCGCCCCATTCCGATGACCATCGAATGCCTAGCGCAAATCACGGGCAACAGGATTCAAGGCACCGCAACGGTTGCAGCATTCGGCGACATCACTTTTACTGGGACGAGAGGAGACGGCTCGAGCATCTGAACAGAAGGCTGAGTCGAGAAACAGCGTTAAGGGGAGAAATATGAGCTGGGAAGAAGAACTCAACGAAATGAACCATCGAGCCAACCTTGCGGAAGCCATGGGTGGACCCGATAAAGTCGCGCGGCAACATGAGTTCAACAAAATGACCATTCGAGAGCGAATCGGTCACATCGCCGATCCCGACTCATTCCACGAGCTAGGCAAACTTGCCGGCATGGGCGAGTACGATGAGGAAGGCAACCTCACGCATTTAACACCCTCCAACTTTGTCTTTGGCACCGCAGACATTGACGATCGGCCAGTCATTTTATCCGGCGATGACTTCACTGTGCGAGGCGGCTCGGCGGATGCATCCATTGCTGGCAAACGCGTGCAAGCCGAGGGTCTGGCCGCAGAGCTGCGTCTGCCTCATATCCGCTTGGTTGACGGTATGGGCGGCGGTGGCTCGGTGAAAACCATCGAAACTGCCGGACGAACCTACATTCCCGAACTGCGAGGCTGGGAAACCATCGTGTCACATCTGAGCATCGCGCCGTCCGTGTCTCTGGCGCTGGGATCTGTTGCGGGCATTGGCGCCGCCCGGGTCGCTACTTCGCACTATTCGGTCATCGTAAAAAACAGTGCGCAGATGATGATCGCTGGACCGGCGCTAGTGGACTGGGCCAGTTTGGGCGATGTCAGCAAGGAAGAATTAGGTTCCTATAAAATTCACACCCGCAACGGTGCCATTGATGATGAGGCCGACAGCGAACAACAGGCATTCGAGATGGCTCGCCGTTTCCTGTCCTATCTGCCAAGCAGTGCCGATGAACTGCCCCCCATTGAGACCTGCGATGACGACCCGGAACGAGAGGACGAGGCACTGTTGTCCATCGTGCCTAAGGATCCACGACAAGTGTACAAAATGCACAGCGTGCTGGAATCTGTCTGCGACAAGGGTTCATTTTTCGAAATAGGAAAAAAATGGGGACGCTCGATCATCACCGGCTTGGCGCGCCTGGACGGTATTCCCGTGGCCATTTTTGCGGAGAACCCAAGAGTCTATGGCGGCGCTTGGACAGCGGATGCGGCCAACAAACTGATTCGGCTGATGGACCTCGCCTCAACCTTTCACCTACCGGTGATTCATTTGGAAGACTGTCCCGGATTCTTGATCGGCAAACAGTCAGAGGAAGAGGGCACCATTCGCGCTGGAGCGTCTGCGCTGGCGGCCATGGGTCAGCTCACCACACCCTTTTGTTGTGTGGTCGTGCGCAAGGCCTTTGGCGTCGCAGGAGGCGCAAACCACAAACCCGGCAGCCATCACTTCCGCGCTGCATGGCCGTCCGGCGATTGGGGGTCGCTCCCCATCGAAGGCGGTATCGAAGTTGCCTACAAGGCTGAGATCGCTGAGGCCAAGGATCCCGACGCCCACCTAACCAAAATCAAAGAACGGCTGAATCGCCTGCGCTCACCGTTTCGCAGCGCCGAGTATTTTGAAATCGAGGAAATTATCGATCCACGAAAAACCCGCGGCTATTTGTGCCGATGGGCGAAATTGGCTCGCAAAGCCTTGCGAACCGACCCACCCAACTTCGGCTACCGCCCATAGCCCAAGCAAGATCCACCACCTTTAATCATCAGGAGTTAGCATGAGCGAGGGATTTCGACAGCATTCCTATCAACCGCCGGAAGGCGCAACCGAAGTCATTTTGGTGCGTC
>PAFU01000041.1 GCA_002704225.1 Gammaproteobacteria bacterium
AGCTGGACAGTTTGGTGGGTCGCCAAGCCGGAGTGGTGCATTTGCAGGGCAATGTGGTCATCAACGACGGGCAGCGGGTTTTGCTGGCGGAAGAAGCGTTGCTTAATCAAGGCGATCGGCGCTTGGGTTTTCCTCAGGGTTTGGTTGTCGGACAAAACGATTTAGTGGTGCAGGGCCAGCAAGCCAGCATGGGCTTAGACGGCGAAAGTTTGGACTTGCGCTCCGTGCAGTGGCTGATGCCCAAACAAAATTTTCGCGGCACGGCCTCGACACTCCAGCGCTCCAGTTCGGGCACTGTGGTATTGACCGACGCCGAGTTGACTCGTTGCTCTCCGAATAACAATGGTTGGTCGCTAGGTGTCAAAGAGCTCCAGATCAATGAGGCTGAGCGTTTTGCGCAGGCCAAGGGTGCGGTACTGCGGATCAAGTCTGTGCCTGTCGCCTACCTGCCACGTATGCGGGTCGCCATGGACGGCAAGCAATCGAGTGGCTGGCAAATGCCCACCGGTGGTGCCAGCAGCCGGGATGGTCTTGAGCTCGGGTTTCCCTATTACTGGGACGTATCGCCGGTATTGGACGCAATCGTCACGCCGCGTTTGGTCAGTCGACGCGGTGTGGGAGTCGACGGTCAAATTCGATACGACAGCCCGTCGCAGAATGCTACCGTCGACCTCTCCTATCTTGCCTCGGACGATCTCTACAACGGCCTGTTTGATCGGAAGACGTACAAGGCCTTGGGCGGCGAAACGACGCTGGGTTCCTTTGATTCGGCTGATCGTTGGCTGGTTTCGGTGGAACAGGACGGCAGTTTGGGCCCGCTAACAACCCGAGTGGACTTCGCTCGAAGTAGCGACCGTGACTTCTTCCGAGACCTTGATTCCTACGTTGGCCTCGTGAATCCCAACGCGCTCAGTCAATTTGCTGAGATCGCATACACGACAAATAAATGGGATTTTCGTGTCCGCTCTTTAGGTTTCCAGCGCTTAGACGAGCTTGATACGTTGGATTTCGAGTCCAGCCCTGCTTTGCTGCTGAACTACAGGTCGAACCCAAGCGGACAGGGATTTACTTGGGCAGTGACGTCTCAATGGGCGGATTTTGATGCCCAGCGGGGCCGCTTCAATGCGGGTCAAACTGCCGTCTCTCTTCTGGAGGGCAGCCGGACGCATGTTGAACCCTCGCTGAGTTTTCGGCGGGACGGCGGCAGTGGTTATTGGGCATTGCGTGGGGGCTACAAATTCACCGAATACAATCTGGATCGGTCTCCGTCGAATCTCACGCGCTATGACGATCAGCAGACAGACCGAGGCATTGGGTTTTTCAGTGCCGACGCCGGGCTGTTCTTCGAGCGAGACATCAGGTTGGGAGGCGAGCGGCTGGTGCATACCTTGGAGCCGAGAATTTACTATTTGAACCAAGGCTACGAAGCGCAGGACAGCTTGCCCGTGTTCGATAGCATGCCGCTGAGTATGACGTTTGGTCAGCTGTTTTCTGACAACCGTTTCGCGGGACTGGACCGCATTGGCGATGCAGACCGTCTCACCCTAGCGGCCACCAGTCGAGTGTTGTCCGCTTCAGGAAGGGANCTGGGGTCCTTCGCTCTGGCCTATATGGATCATTTATCGAAGCCGCGGGTCGAATGGCCCGGNCCGGCTGATATTGGTGCCAGTGATCTGGTGGCCAGTGAGCAAACCCTCAATGCGAAAAATGGCTGGCAACTGCGCACACGGCAATTGTGGAACAATGAGCGTAGTGCATGGGAAGAGCTGGGCGCGTCATTGCATCTGCGCGGCAGCGGCCGCCGCATCTACAATGTTGGCGTAAATCGGCGGTTGCTGGACGAGATCGAGCAGGCTGAGTTCTCGGCCTACGCACCGCTGAATCATCATGTGGCAGTTACGAGCCGATGGCACTACGACATAGAAGGCCACAGAACATTGGAAGCCTTTGTTGGCTTGGAATACGACGATTGCTGTGTCCGGTTTAGACTCTTGGCCCGTCAATATTTGGAAAATCCAAGCTATAGGAACTATGGCCTGCCACAATCGCTGCTACCCCTTGATGATTTGCGCACAGATCGCGGCGTTTTGTTGGAAGTGCAGTTAAAGGGTTTGGCGGGATTTGGTAGTAAAGTAGACGCATTGCTACGTCGTAGTGTGTACGGTTACGGCTCGCCAGCAGGTTTGGTTCGCTAGGGCAAATGTGGCTTCATTCGGCGAGACGAGATGCCGGTAACGGAATTGATCAGGGAAAACATGAATATTCAAATCGTGAGAAGTAAAACAATATTTCCGGCGCGGGTCGGCAACTGGTTGGCGGCACTGCTGATGAGCCTGCTGCCTTTGCAGGCGGCTGCAGAATACCAACGCCTAGAAGCCATCGTCGCTGTGGTAGACGATGATGTTGTGTTGGCCAGTGAACTGATGACGCGCTTGGAAACTGTACGTCGCTCCATTGCCGAGAGCGATATGCAACCACCGCCTAGCGACGTGCTGATCAATCAAATCATGGAGCGCCTGATTATTGAGAACATTCAATTGCAGGAAGCGGAGAAGCGTGGCGTGACGGTTGACGATGAGTCGTTGGCGCGGGCTGTCGGAAGTTTTGCGAGNAACAACAACATGACCATGGAGCAGTTTCAGCGAACCTTGGAAGAAGATGGCACAAGTTATCGCCAGTTCCGCGAAGAAATTCGAGCCGAGTTGATTATCACTCGATTACAACGTGCAATGATCAACCGGCGCATCGCGATCAGCGAGCAAGATGTTCAAGCGCTCCTGAATTCTCCCTTTTATCAACAAATGTTTTCGGACGAATATCGTGTCGGACATATCATGCGCTCGCTAGAAGACGATGCGACGGAAGCCGACAAGGAAGCCGCGCTGGTCGAAGCCGCAGGATTCGTTCAAGAGCTGCGTAACGGTGCCGACTTTGCTCAAATGGCCATTGCCAAGTCTTCGGCCAGTACGGCGCTGGAAGGGGGCGATCTTGGCTGGCGGCGTGCAGGCGAACTGCCTACACTGTTCTCGGATGCGGTATTGGATATGCAGGTCGACGACATCGTCGGCCCGATTGCGACGGGTTCCACGATTCATATCATTAAGTTATTGGAACAGCGGGGCGCGGGCACCCAGCGCTTGGCGCAAACCAACGTCAGCCATATTTTGATTCGGCCNTCCGAGATCGTGACGCCCGAGCAAGCGCAACGACAAGCACAAGAACTTTANGAACGCATCCAAGGCGGAGAGGACTTTGCTGAACTGGCAAAAGAGTTTTCGGAAGACCCAGCAAGCGCGCTAAACGGCGGCGCCTTGGGTTGGTCAACTCCCGATCAGTTCGTGCCGCAATTTGCCCAAGTCATGTCGCAATCGGATATCGGTGAAGTAAGCGAGCCATTCGAGAGCGAATTTGGTTGGCATATTCTTCTGCTAGAGGGGCGTCGTGAACAAGACATGAGNGACGAAGCTCGACGAAATATGGCCATGGATCTTTTGTTCCGCCGTCGATTCGAAGAAGAGCGTCAGGAATGGTTGAAAGAAATTCGTGACGAGGCCTTTGTCGAACTGCGTCTCTGACGAGTCGCTGTCATGATTGCCATTACACCGGGTGAGCCAGCAGGGATTGGTCCGGATCTCGTGATTCAGGCTGCCCAGCAAGATCGACCTCAAGCCTGGGTCGTCGTGGCAGATGCGAAGATGCTGCAAGAGCGAGCTCAGTTGTTGGAGCTGCCAGTGCTCATCAACGATCACGTAGAATCGCCGAGTACTCAGGCGGGCGAGCTTACAGTGCTTAACACGCCTCTGGCAGAACCGGCGCGCGCTGGGATACTTTGCGTCAATAATGCCAAAGGTACACTGGAAGCGTTGGATCGAGCCATCACAGGGTGTCTAGAGCGACGCTTCACGGCCTTGGTTACCGGGCCAATGCAGAAGTCTGTGATCATGGAGGCAGGTTTTGCATTCTCAGGCCACACCGAGCATCTGGCCGAGCGGTCTGGAGTGGATGATGTGGTCATGATGCTGGCCACGGGTGCGATGCGCGTTGCGCTGGCGACCACCCACCTGCCCCTGCAAGCCGTGCCGGGGGAGCTTACGCAAACGTTACTGGAGCGACGGCTTCGCATTCTGCATCACGCCATGCAGAGCCAGTTCGGGTTGGCGACACCCCGCCTACTGGTTTGCGGACTCAATCCACATGCTGGTGAGTCGGGCCATATGGGCCGTGAAGAGATCGATGTCATCACGCCGGTTTGTGAGAAACTCTGCGCCGAGGGCTTGTTGATTCGCGGCCCGTTACCCGCAGACACCTTGTTTACCCCTCAATATCTGAACCACGCCGATGCGGTGATGGCCATGTTTCACGATCAAGGCTTGCCGGTGCTCAAATACTCAGGCTTTGGCAATGCGGTAAACATCACATTAGGGCTACCCTTTGTCCGAACCTCAGTCGATCACGGTACCGCATTGGATTTAGCGGGTACGGGGAAGGCCAATCTGAGTTCTTTTCTCGCAGCAGTATCAGCGGCGAGCACGATGATGGAACGGACTCGTGCGACCGCGTAAGCGTTTCGGACAGCATTTTCTGCACGATACGAGGATCTTGCAGGGCATTGCATCGGCGATGGCGCTGCAGCCTGGGCAACAGGTTTTTGAGATCGGCCCGGGACAGGGCGCGNTGACCGAGTACTTGTTCGATCAGAACTTAGAGCGCTATCTGGCGGTTGAGATCGATCGCGATCTTGCACCACTGCTTCCCGCTAGATTTCCCGGCATCGAAGTGTTGGAGCAGGACATATTGCGAACGGATTTTGCCTCGGTGTTGAGGGCATCGGCCCAATCGGGTTCTGGCTGGCGGGTGGTAGGTAANTTGCCGTACAACATCTCATCACCCCTGCTGATGCAGTTGGTGGATCATGTGCTTGCCCAACCTGTAAACATCGCGGACATGCATTTTATGCTGCAGAAAGAGATGGCAGAGCGGTTGAGCGCGGTACCCGGCAGTAAGGCTTGGGGACGATTGAGTGTTATGACTCAGGTCACATTGGATGTGCAGTACCTGTTTGATGTCCCGCCAGAGAGTTTTCGGCCACCGCCNAAGGTTGATTCGTCGATTATTCGACTGACTCCCAAGAAGAGTCTAACCCTTCCGGTTGCGCGAAAGAGCTTAGATCAGGTGCTGCGTTTGGCCTTTGCNGGTCGTCGTAAACGTATGTCTAATGCGCTGAAAACACTGAATCTAGACTGGCAGCAGCTGTCGGTAGATCCGGGCCTGCGGGCGGACGATGTCACCATCGAGGATTTTTTGATGATCGCCGGTCAAATGGAAAGTCTGCAGGATCAGAGTTCGTCACAAGAATAAAGCGGGGGTCCTATTTTGTCTGAAAGCAGCGTTGAGCAACCCATAGAGGTATCGGTAAACGTTCATTACCTCGACCGAGAGTCTGCTCCGGAGGAGGAGCGGTATGCGTTCGCCTACACCATCACCCTAATCAATCACGGTAGCGTAGCCAGTCAGTTGCTCAATCGACATTGGATCATTACGGACGGTCGTGGCGACGTTCAGGAAGTCAAGGGTCCTGGCGTGATCGGCCAGCAGCCCTGGCTAGGCGAAGGCGAACAGTTTAGCTATACCAGTGGTGCAGTGTTAAAGACCCCAGTAGGCACGATGCAGGGCAGCTATCAATTCCGCACAGATGGCGATGAACACTTCGATGTGCCCATCGATGTGTTCTCGCTACGAGTCGACAGTATGGTGCATTAACTACAGTGGCCGTTTATGCCGTTGGCGATGTACAAGGCTGTTGGCGAGAGCTGGAAGCGCTCTTGCACAAAGTTCAGTTTAAGGACTCGGACGAGCTGTGGTTGGCGGGGGACCTCATCAACCGCGGACCCGATTCGCTCACTGTACTGCGTAAGCTCCGAGCGTTCGGGGCGCAAACACGAATCGTCTTGGGCAACCATGATTTGCATTTTCTGGCCATTGTTTTTGGCGGCCACTCGGTTGGCTCGAAGGATACTCTTGGGAAACTGCTGGCGGCAGACGACGTTGAAGAACTGGCGCATTGGTTGCGTTGTCAGAAGCTTCTGCATTCAGATTTTGGACACACCATGGTTCACGCCGGCCTACCGCCCCAATGGAACCTCGAGCACGCGCAAACCTACGCGCAAGAAGTGGAAGCTGTGATCGGCCAGAGTGATAAGGATGCCGAGACCGCGGAGATCTCCTATCGTGATTTTTTTGCCGCGATGTACGGCAACAAACCATCGCTCTGGGATCCTGCATTAATCGGCATGGAGCGATTGCGCTGCATCGTCAATTATTTGACGCGTATGAGGCTACTGTACCCAGATGGTTCCTTGGATTTTGCACACAAAGGTCCAGTAAGCGACTTGCCCCAGGGGTTAACACCTTGGTTTGCCAGCGAGCCCAGCGAGCGTGATGGTCAAACCGTCTTGTTCGGACACTGGGCCTCACTGAATGGTGATGCTCGTGTCCCTCGGTGTGTTGCCTTGGACACAGGCTGTGTTTGGGGCAGAAAACTCACGGCCTATCGGTTGGACGATGGTGTCAAAATAACTCAGCCAGCCATGACGGGTCAGTGATGTGTTAACAGAAGATCTCGACATTTATCTTGTGGGCGGCGCAGTACGTGATCGCCTCATCGCCGAGCGAGCCGGTCAAGATACCGATGTTTCCACCAGCGATCGTGACTGGGTGGTCGTGGGCGCAACGGCGCAGCAACTGTTAGACCGAGGTTTCGCCCAAATCGGCAAAGATTTCCCCGTCTTTTTGCACCCAGACAGCAAGGAAGAATATGCCCTGGCACGAACCGAGCGAAAGCGAGGTTCTGGCCATAAGGGTTTCGATGTGGACGCCAACTCCGGAGTGACATTGACCGAAGATCTTAGCAGGCGAGATCTCACCATTAATGCCATTGCTCAAGGGGCCGACGGCCAGCTCATCGATCCCCATGGTGGCGAAGCGGATATTGCTGCGAGATGCCTTCGGCATGTCTCGGACGCCTTTGTGGAGGATCCCCTGAGGGTGTTTCGGGTGGCTCGGTTTGCAGCACAGCTACCGGGATTTGAGGTGGCGCCAGAGACCCAGGTGCTGCTTACGAACATGTGCGATGGCAGAGAACTGGTGACGCTGTCGGCGGAGCGTGTTTGGCAGGAATTCGTCAAAGCCTTGGCCGCGCCCGAACCGCATCGATTCTTTGAGGTGCTCCAATCCTGTCATGGACTGTCGGATTGGCTGCCGGAATGCTCGGCTCTGCCGCTGGATCGGTTGGCACTCCACCGGCCTGATCCGCTGGCGCGTTTCGCGCTGCTTCCGTTAAATGCCGATGATGTACAGGCCTTGGCTGAACGCTTGCTCGCTCCCAAGGCCTTTGTGCAGGCAGCAATGGATCGCATGTCCTATCTGTCGCTGCTCTCCGATTGGCCGCGAGTGGATGCGACGGCGTTGCTCCGGGCCCTTGAGCAACTCAAGGCGCTTCACGACACCCAACGATTGGTCCTTCTCATGCAATTGATGGATTCACCAGCACTTCGACAACGAATTGAGGGTGAGCTGCTGCCGATGCTGGACGACCTGAAAGCCGTCGTGTTGCCCGCAGATCGGGCGGCCACATTGATGGGTCCTGGGTTTGGCGAGGCACTGATGGAGGTTCGGGTCCAGTACTTGGATGAACGGCTCGCTGCGCTGTAACGCGTCGGGCTAGCGTTGCCGATAAATCTCGACCCCAACAGATCTCGCGGCGGAAACAGCCTGAGGTTTCTCGACCCTGACCGTAACGGCCTTGGCGGATGGGTGATCCAAGGTCAATGTTGCTAGGTCTTCTACCAATGACTCGATCAGGAGATATTCCCCTTCGATGGTTAGCCGTGCCGCCTGAGATGCAAGCTCTGCATAGTTCAACGTATCGGCAATGTTCTGGCTTTTCGCNGCCGGTTGGGTGTCGGTCAAAATCGNGAGGTTGATGACCACCCGCTGAGCTTGTACCCGCTCCTTAGGCAAGATCCCCAGAATGGCATCGACGGTCAGGTCATTGATGAGAACCTTATCCCACTGGTGATCGTGTGTTGTCATATGGCCGGTAGCTCAGTCATCGGCCATCGTGGTCGCGTGTTAATGGATAGATCCTCTTGGGCGCCACCCAGCATTCGCAGCGCGCCTGCGTAGGCGATCATTGCGCCATTGTCCGTGCACAACGCCAGGGGNGCATAAACGATTTCTGCTTGCAGTTTGTCGGTAAGTTCTTGGCGTAGCCGTGTGTTAGCGCTTACTCCGCCAGCAATCACCAGTTGCTGCGCGCCGGATTGTTCAATCGCGCGACGACACTTGATGACCAAGGTGTCTACGGCAGCGATTTCAAAGGCGACAGAAACATCCGCNATGTCCTGTTCGGACAACGTGCCAAGCGATTGCACGGTATTCAAGGCGTAGGTTTTTAAGCCGCTGAAGCTGAAGTCCAGGCCAGGTCGATCCGTCATAGGACGGGGGAATCGGAACCTCGTTGGGTCGCCCTGTTCGGCTTGCGCGGCAATTTTCGGGCCGCCCGGATAGCCCAAGCCCAAAAGCTTTGCTGTCTTATCGAACGCTTCACCGGCTGCATCATCAACGGACTCGCCCAATATTTCGTAGTCACCAAATGTCTTCACGTGCACCAATTGCGTGTGTCCGCCGGAGACCAGTAGCGCCACAAAGGGGAGCCCGAGGGCGTCGGTTTGCCGGCTAATCAGAGGCGCTAAAAGGTGCGCTTCCATATGGTGAATGCCCAGGGCTGGAACACCCAAAGACCACGCGAGGCTCTTGGCAAACGATGCGCCAACCAAGAGCGCGCCCATCAGCCCGGGTCCTGCGGTGTAGGCAATACCGTCGATGTCATCCAGCGTCTTGTCTGCGTCGCGCAGCACCCGCTGGGTCAATGGTGTGATCTTTCGCACATGATCGCGAGATGCCAGCTCGGGTACGACCCCGCCATAGTCCGCATGCAGTGCGACCTGACTGTGCAGGGCTTGAGACAGCAGTCCGTGTTCGCTGTCGTACAGCGCTACCCCTGTTTCGTCGCAGGAGCTTTCAATACCAAGAATTAACATGGGCGCATGGTACAAAAATGCTGGGCGCGATGCCCCCGATTTAGTGCCGNAGAAGGTCGGTTTCCGAATTTTCGGCACTTTTCGCCCAGGTCTAGGGTTATGTAAACTGAGCCGCCGATTCCGGGGTTGCCGCCCTCCAAGTCACTGTGTAGAATCCGCGCCCTCATTGGAAACAAGTTGAACCATGCCTCACGTAAGAGTCAAAGAGAACGAACCCTTCGATATCGCACTGCGACGCTTCAAGCGTTCCTGCGAAAAAGCCGGTGTACTCAGCGAAGTACGTCGTCGAGAGTTTTATGAAAAGCCTACTGCTGTCCGCAAGCGCAAAGCTGCCGCTGCAGTGAAGCGTCACATTAAGAAGTTGCAGCGCGAGTCTCGCAAGTTCGAGCGNTCCTACTAGAGCGAGTGTTCCGTCGGTGAAGGAAGGCTTCACCGTAACGGTTAGGGCATATCATTTCGGTTCGCGTCTGACTTCGGCGTGATCGTTATGGGGCCAAATAGGTATCGAAAGCCCCTCAGATAGGGGCTTTTTTGTTTCTGTATTGTCATTCCGCAGATCAGGCGGGTAGGTCAATGAAACGGAGGATCTATGTCCGCATTGAAGGACACGTTAAGCCAAGCAACGAAAGAAGCCATGAAGGCCCGAGACAAGGATCGCGTGGCCACTCTGCGCATGGTGAATGCCGAACTGAAGCGAATCGAAGTGGATGAACGTCGCGAGTTGTCGGACGAAGACATCTTTACCGTCCTGAATAAGATGCTCAAACAGCGTAAGGACGCATGGCAGCAATTCACAGATGCCAGTCGTGAAGACCTTGCGGCGATTGAAGCTTACGAAATTACCGTGATCGAAGGGTTTTTACCTGCGCAGATGGAAGGGGACGAGTTAGAGGAATTCGTCACCGGGTTACTGGCGAAATCCGGTGCCCAAGGTATGCAAGACATGGGCAAGGTCATGGGTTTGCTGAAAAGCGAAGGCCAAGGCCGGGTCGATATGGGCAAGGCCAGTGCCTTGGTCAAGGCGCAGTTGGGTCAGCTTTGATCCATACGCTNTTGGCGCCTCGTTAAGCTGCGGCGGCGGACGGCTGTGCTATTCTCTTCAGCCAACGTTCTTCGGATCCGTTCGTGGCAGGTTTAATACCCCAATCTTTTATTAACGATTTGATAGATCGCGTCGACATTGTTGATGTGATCGACGGGCGTGTGGCATTAAAAAAGACCGGTAAGAACTATACGGGTCTTTGTCCATTTCATGATGAAAAATCCCCGTCTTTTTCGGTCAGCCCAGAAAAGCAGTTCTTCCACTGTTTTGGCTGTCAAGAAAGCGGCACCGCTCTCACGTTTTTGATGAAATTCGAGCGCATGGAGTTCGTTGAAGCCGTGGAAACCCTGGCAAAGGATCTGGGGCTTGTGGTGCCAAGAGAGAAATCCAACCGACCGTATGTCGAGGTCGATCAAGGGATCTACGATGCCTTGGACGGCGCAGAGCGGATTTATCGGCAGCAGCTACGAGGCGCTGAACTGGCGGTCGAATACCTCAAGGGTCGAGGATTAACCGGCGTCACTGCACGCGATTTTGGTATTGGTTATGCCCCGGAGGGCTGGCAAAACGTCAGCGAGAAACTGCTGTCTGAGGGCGCNACGAGTGACGCCTTGCTGAAGGCTGGTTTGACCATTAAAAACGACAGTGGTCGAGTGTATGACCGGTTTCGCCACCGAATCATGTTCCCCATTCGGGATGTCCGTGGCCGAGTTATCGGTTTTGGCGGTCGCAAGATGGGGGATGAAGAAGGCCCCAAATACCTCAACTCTCCAGAGACACCGGTCTTTTCGAAAGGCCAGGAACTCTACGGTTTGTATGAAGCGCGAAAAGCCGTGCGTAACATCGATCGACTGCTGGTTGTAGAGGGTTACATGGACGTGGTCGCATTGGCGCAAAATGGTTTTCCTAACGCGGTAGCCACCTTGGGCACAGCGACAGGCGAAGCGCACTACCACAAGCTCTACCGGTATACCGATGAGGTCATTTGTTGTTTTGATGGTGATAAAGCCGGACGCTCCGCGGCTTGGCGGGCCTTGGAAAGTGCGCTGCCGGTCTTGAACGAGCACCGTCAACTGAAGTTTGTGTTTTTGCCGGATGGCGAAGACCCCGACTCCTTGGTTCGGGATCGAGGGTCCGATGCGTTCACACAATTTTTGAACAACGCGACGCCGGGTATTGAATATTTGTTCAGCAAACTTAGCGAGGGCTTGGATCTGCAGTCGTTGGATGGCCGAGCACGCTTTATGGGACTGGCAAACCCCTTTGTGGAAAAAATTCCTGACGGCATATTGAAAGATCTGGTGAAGGCGCGGGTGCGGGAAATTGGCGGCATGGCCGCGCCGGTGACTGGCTCAGCCCGGGTGCCGAACCGGCCCATAGCCGAACGGGAGGAATCCTCGAATGTGGGTTCTGCGTTGGCGCAAAAGATGCTGAGTATGTTGCTCAAAGCCCCGGCGTTGTGGGCTTCGTTGGATGAGAGCATTCAGCGAGATATGCTCGCTCAGAGCCGGGATATGGGGCTGTTGGGGCGACTGGTGAATTTCTTGGCCGATCACCCAGAGGCCGACGCGAACGAAATTTTGATCGGGTGGCCTGAGGAGGGAGAGCAGGCTCAACTGATTGAATTTGCCAAGAAATCTTCTGCCTCAGGCCGTGATGCTTGGCCGAAAGAATTGGCAGACGGCTGCACTCACTTACTGCACCAGCAGCAAAAAAAGCTGAGACAGCGGCAGCGCGCTGACCTGCTCGCACAGGGCGATGAGCAAAAAATACTGGAAACACTGCCTGTGCCCACGTCGCGAGGCGACGCATAATCTCCACGACTCTCTGGCGCAAGAGTTTCGCCATTGGTATAATCCACGGTCGCATCGCGTAATTCGAAAGGCTTCGGACAATCCGCCAAGACGTTAAGTAAGGACTTTGGCGAGCTTCCCTGTCCACCTAAACCCCGAGCGCCGATGCGTTAATGCTCCTGCAGAGTTCAGGAGGGTAAACCATTAGCTCCAAACGGTGACTGGTTTTAATCAAGAGCGCCGATCGCGTCGAGAACACACACAGGGCTATCGCGGCTTGAATCAGCAGAGTGCTGAGACGAGCATGTTATGACCTGACATGGGAAGTTATGAGTAAACAAATAACAACGGCACAGCAACATTCGCGCCTCAAAGAACTAATCGCCAAGGGCAAAGAGCAGGGGTATCTCACCTATGGCGAAGTGAACGACCACC
Organism: Gammaproteobacteria bacterium; assembly: GCA_002704225.1. Classification (GTDB taxonomy): domain Bacteria; phylum Pseudomonadota; class Gammaproteobacteria; order Pseudomonadales; family Azotimanducaceae; genus UBA4421. Next base: position 12,372 of record PAFU01000041.1, read on the forward strand.
TGCCCGACGACATCTCAGACCCTGAGCAGATCGAAGACATCATTCGCATGATCAATGACATGGGCATCACGGTGTATGAAACAGCGCCGGATGCCGACGATTTGCTGTCAACGGAAGAAAATACGGCTGACGAACTCGCGGCTGAGGAAGCAGCGGCTGCGTTGGCGGCGGTTGAAACAGAAGCGGGCAGAACCACTGACCCAGTGCGCATGTATATGCGGGAGATGGGCACGGTTGAACTGCTGACCCGAGAAGGCGAAATTGCCATTGCCAAGCGGATCGAAGAAGGCATCCGCGATATGCTCACGGCGCTGGCGAGCTATCCGGGAACTGTCGAGTATCTTCTTGAAACCTATGCTGAGGTAGTGAAAGAAGAGAAGTTAGCGGACCTTCTGGTCGGTTACTTGGATCCCACCGAGCATGTACCCGCGGCGACGCAAGTCGGTGCGGACGGCCCAGTCAAATCAGACGAAGACGAGGATGATGAGCCAAAGGGTCCAGATCCGGTTGAGGCCAAGAAACGATTTTCTCTGCTGAAGCGCCAGTTCAATAAGTACAACAAACTCGTTGAAGAGAAAGGTAAGGGCAGCAAAGAAGTCGAAGCGCAGCAAGTGAAGCTCGCAGAAGCCTACTGCTGTTTCAAGCTAGTGCCCAAGCATTTCGATTACATGGTGTCCTTGGCCCGTGATTCCCAAGAGGTGGTTCGACATCAAGAGCGCTTGTTGACCAATGCTGTGGTTCGTCGCGCCCGCGTACCGCGGGATATTTTCCGCAAGGAATATCAAGGCAGCGAAGTCAGCGTCACTTGGATCAACAAAATTGGCAAGATGAAGAAAGAGTACGCGTCAGGGATCGAAGCCCAGCGTGAAGACATCAATCGCTGCCAAAAGAAGTTGAAGGCCCTGAGCAAGATTACTGAACTGTCGGTACTGGAAATTAAAGACATCAATCGCCGCATTTCCCTTGGCGAAGCCAAGGCGCGCCGAGCCAAGAAAGACATGGTAGAGGCGAACTTGCGACTGGTGATTTCCATTGCAAAGAAGTACACCAACCGTGGTCTGCAGTTTCTGGATCTTATCCAGGAAGGCAATATCGGTTTGATGAAGGCCGTTGATAAATTTGAGTATCGCCGCGGCTACAAGTTTTCAACCTACGCTACCTGGTGGATTCGTCAGGCGATTACGCGGTCTATTGCCGATCAGGCAAGAACCATTCGTATACCGGTGCACATGATTGAGACGATCAACAAGCTCAATCGTGTATCGCGCCAGATGCTTCAGGAAATGGGGCGTGAGCCGACGCCGGAAGAACTGGGCGAGCGTATGGAAATGCCCGAAGAGAAAGTGCGGCGGGGGCTGAAAATCGCGAAAGAGCCGATCTCCATGGAAACGCCCATTGGCGATGATGAAGATTCGCACTTGGGTGACTTTATTGAGGACAATACCATCGGTTCTCCGATTGATTTGGCGACGGGTGAAGGCCTTCGCGAAGCCACCAAGGACGTGCTGGGTGGCTTGACCGCGCGCGAATCCAAGGTGTTACGTATGCGCTTTGGTATCGATATGAATACCGACCATACGCTGGAAGAAGTGGGCAAGCAGTTCGACGTGACTCGGGAGCGGATTCGTCAGATCGAAGCGAAAGCGTTGCGCAAGCTGCGTCATCCGAGTCGTTCGGAACATTTGCGTAGCTTCTTGGACGAAAGTTTGGAGGGTGGTAAAGGACGAAACGTCTAAACCACCAAGCCGGGCTGCCTGATGTGTGTCAGGCAGCGGTTGAGAAATTGGGCCTATAGCTCAGTTGGTTAGAGCAGTGGACTCATCAAAATGGTGCGCCTGATGCTGAAAAGGTCAGGATGAACGGGATGAATTCAGGGAAACCGTAGTTGTCGCTTGCGGCAGCCGGCAATCCTGAGCCAAGCCGACAGTACACTGTCGGAAGGTGCAGAGACTACCTGAGAACGGGTGGCTTTTGAGAAAGAGCCCCGAGTGTTCTTAATAACAGGCTAGAGCGTCCCGCTCCCTAACGCAGCACGCGTGCTGGCGAGGGAGATGAGATAGTCCGCACACGGTTGAAAAGTCGTGAGAATGTGAATCCATTGGTCCCAGGTTCGAGTCCTGGTGGGCCCACCAATTTCTCAAATCGGATTGCCTCATCTGATCCGCAATACTGTGACCAGTTCGTTTATGCTTTTCACTTGATTTCAAACTGGGGCGAACACATGCGTCGAACGTTTAGCGTAGTTTTATCACTTTTGCTCATGATGCTGGTCGCTTCTTGCAGTGGAGAGCCGCGCGCTCCTGTACCAAAACCTCTGTTGGTTGACGGGATACGTGCTACCTCAATCGGAGCGGAAATAGCCGCTGATTGTGACATTGCCCTCGAAGAGGCAAAGGCGGAGTTCGCTGCTCTTGAGGCTCAGACCTCAGACGCAACCGTCGAAAACATCTTTGGGCAATACGAAAATGTTGTCGAAACGCTGACGAGCGTAGGCGATGTATGGTACCTACGCTCTGTGCACCCCGACTCGGCCGTTCGTGACGCTGCGACGCGATGCAGTGAAAAGCAATCGGACTTCTTTTCCCAAATTGGACTTTCTCGTCCGTATTACAACCGAATCGCATCAATTGAAACCTCCAACTTAGATGCTGTTGAGCGTTTTATGGTCGAAGAATCGCTGGCTGCCTTCAGGCGTTCTGGTGTGGACAAGGATGAAGCGACGCGACAAAACATTCGCGATCTTAAAAGTGAGATCACCGCCATCGGTAACGATTTCGACAAGAACATAAGGGAGGATGTGAGATCTGTTCAGGTTGAGCCGAGCGAACTCGATGGTTTGCCGCAAGATTACATCGACGCGCATCCTGCAAATGACCTAGGACTCGTCACGATCACTACCGACTATCCGGATCTTTACCCCGTAATGACTTACGCGAAAAGTGACAGTCTTCGTAAGGCATTACGTTTGCAAGCGCGGTCTCGGGGCTATCCGGCGAACAAAGCGCTCCTTGAGCGACTCATTGCGAAGCGACACGAGTTGGCACGCATGTTGGGTTACGAGTCATACGCCGCCCTGTCCATGGACAGTCAGATGATTGGCTCACCAGTCAAAGCCCAAGCATTCCTGGACAGCGTCGGAAATGCGCTTGAGACGCCGGTTCAAGATGAGCTGGCAACCATGCTAGCTCGCCTTCGGCAAGATCAACCAGAGGCCGAAGTGGTACAGGTATGGCAATCATCATACCTACAGAACCTGCTTCGATTGGAAGACTATGCACTGAACTCGCAAGAGGTGCGGACATATTTTCAATACGAACGCGTGCGAGACGGCATTTTTACACTGACCGAAGACCTATTTGGCGTTGATATTGAACCATGGGATACGCCGACATGGCACGAGGATGTAGAGGCATTTCAAATCAAGGAAAATGGTTCACTACTGGGTCGGTTCTACATGGACAATCATCCTCGTCCCTTTAAGTACCAGCACGCTGCCCACTGGACCCTGCGAAAAGGTATTAAGGACAAGCAGATTCCGATGTCGGGTCTTGCGCAGAATTTCCCCAAAGGTCTGATGGAGCACGGTCAGGTGGAGACTTTCCTGCATGAGTTCGGCCACCTGCTGCATAACATGTTCGCGAGTACCCAAAAGTGGTCGCCCGTGGCAGGTATGTCTATGGAGCGCGATTTTGTCGAGGCGCCGTCGCAAATGCTTGAGGAATGGATTTGGGACTACGATACGTTGAGTCAATTTGCGCTGAATAAACAAGGCGAAACAATTCCACGTAGTTTGGTCGACAAGATGGTGAGTGCTCGCGACCTTGGTCGGGCAATCGGAACAGCCACGCAGATCTATTACGCTAACTTGTCGCTTAATTTTTACAACCGAGATCCGCAGTCCTTCGATCTCGATGGATTGATGAGGGAGCTTGAAGCGCGGTATGCAGCTTACCCGCACGTACCAGGCACCTATTTCTACGCGAATTTTGGGCATCTCAATGGCTACAACTCTAACTATTACACGTATCAGTGGTCTCTCGCGATCGCGACTGACTTGTTCTCGCGTTTTGAGAAAGATGGACTACGGAACAGTGAAACAGCAGATGACTTCAGACGTAAAATCTTGCAGGCGGCAGGAAGTAAGCCAGCGAGCGAGTTCGTGGCTGATTTTTTAGGCCGCGAGTTTAATACCGACGCGTATATCAGGTCGCTACAAAACGAGCATATGCGAGTGATCAAGCCCGAAAGTGATCTGCAAGACTTATGATGAATGTGTCAGACTTTCGCAGCCTTGCTCCGAGTAAGGCAAGCGCCGTAATTGCTCTCAAACTGGGGTGTTACGCGGCAGTGGCGGAACCACGGATGGTATTCACAACGCGCAGATCCACGATCGATATCTGCTCATGGTTAACAGTTAAATCAACGATCTAGGGCATTTATTCCTGTGTCCCGTTATCTCAGTGCGGGTGGCCAGTGGTTGATTTCAATGTGTTTTCGAGCGTGCCACGGCCGCGGTCGTTTGAAAGTCTGATTATGGAATGATTCGACGTGAACGCAGGTCTCTTAGCCAATAACAAAAGCTTTCCTCGCTATTGTACGTCTGAGTAAACCCTGCCTGATGAATTTTCACCGTGCTAACGAAAATAGGTGGGGGTGCATTGCTGGTGCCATGGGCAAAGCACAAATCTGCATAGTGATGGGATTCTCCGACGATCTGTTCCAGCGAGTTGGGTACCAGATTGTGCTCAGCCACGATGCGCAGCCAGAGCGCTTCTCTTTGCGTGACGTATTGGGCAACTGAAAGCGGCTCATCTTCACCTACAGAAAGTCCGAGCGTGTCGGCTATCGCTGGCCACATATCTCGCCAACTGAACACTTCCCCATTTGTCAAATTATAGGTTTCTCCCTGAGCGCACTCAGTCGTTGCCGCCCATAGGCAGGCGTCACCGACGAGTCTCACATCTACGGCTTCCAAAGCTCGTTCCACTCCTCCGGGGAAAGCCAGTGGCAGACCCTCGGCCCGGCGAAGCGCCGCATAGACGCCAATGACAGGCGGCAGATTCATTACGACGCCGTGGTTGGGGCCAACGATCATTTGGGGCCGAAGTATGGTGAAGCCATAGTTACGCTGCGCGGCATGAGAGCGCAGAAAGTCTTCCTGCAGCCAGTAAAAGTTCGGGTGGTCGACGCGAGGCTGGCTCTCTCTCGCAGGCACCCGCATGGGCCCAACCATCGCGCCATACGCCTTAGTGCCCTGCAGAAGAGTAATGTGCTCCAAGTGACTGGAATTCTCTAAAGCGAGCAACAGGTTTCTGAGCATCTGACCGTTGGTTTCTATTTGATGCGGGTCAGTCCAGCCGTTCACCAAGCCAGGTAACTCGTACACAGCGGTGTACACGACGTGCGTAATACCTTTGAGGTCCCGACATGCGATTGCACAAGCATCTGCATCCTGCAGATCCAGAGCTAAAAACTCGACGTTCTCGTGGGTCAATAGATCGGGTCGTCGGCGCGATGCCGCGATCACCTGCCAGCCGGCACGCGCAAAACTGTTTGCGGCCCCCGTGCCTACCAAACCGCTGGCACCGACGATAAGAACTTTTTTCTGCATCAGACCTCCAGGATAGCGTCTCGCGTTTCAACCGACGCCTGAGTTTCGGCTTTCGATACAGGCGACGGCTATTGCCTCGATGAATGACCGCGCTTACGGGTAAGCAGTGGGTACTGAGAATCCGCCCATTTGTTCGGTCACCAGTTTTGCAAATTCAATACAGCGATAGTCTCGAAAAGGCGCGCTTACGGCTTGCAGTCCGATCGGTAGTCCTTCGGCAGATAGGCCTGTCGGGAACACGGTGCTTGGCAGATACGCGTTGACGATCATGCCTGCCCACATTAATTGCTGAAAGTACGGTTGCTGCTCGTTATCCACTAAAAGCGTGCGCTCGCTGAGTGGTCGGTGGTCGTGGGAAAAAGCTGCGGTGGCCATTTGCGGACAGATGAGAATGTCCCAGTCATTGAAGAAATTCGCCCAGGCGTGGCGCAGTTTTTCGCGCCGGCTATTGCTGCGAATCCAATCTCGATGGGATAGCACCGCCGCTCGAGCGTTCACCGCATCGAGGGACATATCATCGGGTTGCATAGCGGCTACCTTGGTCTGCATTTGGGCAACTGCCTGATCATCCCAAGCGGCAGTCATCACGGAATTCAGTAATGTCTGATAATTCCTCATAGCCCCATCGAGATCGAAGTTCGGTCGGGCGTCGTAGGATACCTGCGCCCCAAGGCGCTCAAGCATCGCACCGACCTGCATAGACCGATCTTCCACTTCCTTAGCGACGGGTGCCATGGGGTCCGTGGCCCAGACCGCCACGCGAAAGTCTTTCAGTGTTGTGATATCTGCTGCTGGCAAATTGAGCGACCAGCCCAGAGCTTCTCTCTCGGCCGGGCCGGCCATAATCGAAAGCGCTAGTTTTAGATCGTCGGCACTCCGAGCCAGCGGGCCGCATACGGCGAGATCGGTCTCGGGTTGGTTGGCAACCAGTTCATGCCCTTGCATTGGTACAATGCCGTAGGTGGGTTTGTGTCCGTAGACACCACAGAAGTGTGCAGGGTTTCGAATGGAGCCGCCGATATCAGAGCCTGCTTCCAGCGCGGTGAAGCCTGCGGCTAGGGCTGCGGCACTGCCGCCAGAAGAGCCGCCTGGGGTCCGTGAGGTATCCCATGGATTACCGGTTGTACCGTATATGGGGTTGTAGCTCTGAAAGTCCGCCAGATCCACCGGCACGTTGGTCTTCCCCAAAAAATGCGCCCCGGCGGCTTTGAAGCGTTGTACGGCCAGACCGTCAGCGCCGGCAATATTGTTTCGAAACGCCTCGACGCCCCAGGTCGTTGATGTGCCTTCAATAACGTAGGATTCCTTGATGCTCATGGGCACGCCGTGCAAGGAGCCAAAGGATTCGCCCCGTGCCAGAGCGGCGTCTGCGGCATCGGCCGCGGCCCGGGCTTCTTCAAAGGTGCGTACGACGACAGCATTAATTTGGTCATCGTACTTTTCGATACGTTCGATGTAGAGCTCGGTAAGCTCTCGAGAACTGATATCTTTGTTGCGAATGCGTTCCGCAAGCTGAACGGCTGATTCAAAAGCGATCATAGTTTCCCCTTATTTCCTTTTTTAGAAAAGTATCTGCATTCGGCAAGGTCTGTCTACGCCAGTGAATATTCGCTATAACAAGACAAGCGATAACCAGAGGAGAGGAAAATGCCGAACGTGGAAGAAACACGTGTCAGAGAAACGATCCAAATCTATTTCGATTCAATGTTTGAATCAAAGGCAGACAAAGTTCATCAGGCGTTTCATCCCAACGCACGCATTAGCGGCGATACCCCCCAAGGCTTTATTGAAATGACCGTTGCTGACTTTGCGTCGTTTGTTGAGTCTCAACCGGCTGCTAGTGACGCCGGTGAAATCCCATTTCTCGACGTGTTGTCGCTGGATGTGCACGGTCAAACAGCGGTGGCCCGGGTGAGGGATGACTACATCGGTAACCGTTATCTCGATACGCTGTCGTTTGTGAAAACCGACGATCGCTGGTCGATTTATAACAAGCTTTTTCACATAGAAGGCCCTGCAGGAGGCTAAGCAAATTGGCCCGGGGGCGCGAGGTTTTGTTTGAGGCACAGGCGCGGTTTGCTTCTCACGCCGAGAGCTCAATTGAAATTTCACCCAGCCAGAATCGAATCGAGCAACCAAAATTGAGTGAGGTATGCAGCGACCATGCGAATACTGTATGTCGACATTGACACATTGCGCCCGGATCACTTGGGCTGCTACGGCTATCATCGTCAGACCAGCCCAAATATTGATGCCTTTGCCAAACCCGCCGCAGTGTTCGAGAACGTACACGCCAGTGATGTGCCTTGCCTGCCCAGCCGCACAGCACTACTCACCGGTCGGTTCGGTATTCACAATGGTGTGGTTAATCACGGTGGGACTGATGCCGACCCAGTGATCGACGGAGCCGGTCGAGAATTCTGGTCGCGCCTTCAGCTTGAGAGTTTTCCGTCTCAACTCGCCAACGGCGGTGCTCCCTTTCGTCTTAATCAAGACAACATGCGGACGGTTTCGATTAGCTCATTTGCTCAACGGCATTCGGCTTTTCATTGGTATGCGGGTTTTGATGAAGCATACAACGTCGGTAAGTTTGGCTTGGAAACAGCCGATGAGGTTTACGCAATCGCAGAGGATTGGCTTACGCGAAACGGCTCGAAGGATAATTGGTTTTTGCATGTGCATATGTGGGACCCCCATACGCCTTACCGAACGCCTAAAGACTTTGGGGAACCATTCGCTGATGAACCGCTCCCGACATGGTACTCGGAGGAGGTTCGCGCTCAGCATTGGGACGGTTGTGGCCCGCATTCAGCCCGCGAGTGCTATGGGTTTGCACCGAATCCCGCAATGGCATCGATGTTCCCGCACCAGCCGCAGGAGGCGCCGAATCTCGCTGGTGCTCGCAGTATGTTCGATGGGTACGACAATGGAGTGCTGATGGCCGATAAATACGTGGGCCGTCTTCTCAACCTGCTGGCGGATCTGCGAGTGGATCAAGAAACGGTCGTCGTCATTGGCTCGGATCACGGGGAGAATCTTGGTGAGATGAATGTCTACGGCGATCATCAAACCGCGGATCAAATCACCACCCGCATTCCCATGATCATGAAATGGCCGGGTGTGGCAGAGAGCGGTCGATACGCGGCCAAGCATTATCACATTGATGTGTTCGCTACCCTGTTGGAGTTAGCGGATAAGACGGTGCCGAGCTCATGGGATGGGCAAAGCTTTGCTGAATCACTGCGTCAGGGGAAGGACGTCGGCCGAGAAGAACTGGTGGTGTCTCAGGCAGCTTGGTCGTGTCAGCGCGGGGTGCGCTTCGATAACTACCTTTATCTGCGCACTCGGCATGACGCTTACCATCTTTGGGCGGATGAAATGCTTTTTGATGTCGTGGCGGATCCGCATCAGCAAACCAACTTGATGGACGTACAGCCGCAGGCGTTGCAGCTGGGCAGAGACAAACTCGATAGCTGGCGCGTGGCTATGCTCGTTGATGCGGCCAGAGGTCGAGACCCCCACGACAATGTGATGGCTGAGGGCGGACCCTACCATGTGCGGGGCAAGCTTGAGCCCTATCTGGAGCGGCTTCGACAGACGGAACGCGGAGCGCTGGCCGACCAGCTAGCTGAAAAGTACAGCGTCTAACGGGCGATGCTGACCGGCGGGTGCTGGATGCCTTCTCGAAAATTTTGGCTTGGGTTCGACAAGATCATCAAACTGATGAATAATAATGTTATGTTATAACATTTAAGTCCTGTGAGAACTCGTCATGCAAACCGCTCTCTCTAGCAAATTACCTGTAACCGTCCTTTCAGGCTTCTTAGGCGCAGGAAAAACAACAGTTCTAAGCCATATCCTCAACAATCGCGAAAACAAGAAAGTTGCCGTCATTGTGAACGACATGAGTGAGATCAACATCGACTCCGCCATTGTCCAAAACGAGGTATCGCTCAATCACAGTGAAGAGAAACTGGTGGAAATGAGCAACGGCTGTATCTGTTGCACGCTCAGAGAAGACCTCTTGGAGGAGGTGACCAATTTGGCCCAACAAGGGCGATTTGATTATCTCGTCATCGAGTCGACAGGCATCTCCGAGCCCTTGCCCGTTGCAGAGACCTTTACATTTGCTGATGAGAACGGGATCTCGCTCTCCGATGTGGCCGAGTTGGACACCATGGTTACCGTGGTCGATGCCGTCAATTTTCTCAAGGATTATGATGACGCCAAATCCCTACATGAAACCGGAGAATCGCTGGGGGAGGATGATGAGCGGAGTGTTGCAGACCTATTGGTCGATCAGGTTGAATTTGCCGACCTGATTCTCATCAGTAAATGCGATTTAGCTGGTTCCAAGGACGTTGAGCGTTTAACCGCGATCCTGAAAACCCTCAACACCCACGCGAAAATCGTGCCGATTTCGCATGGCCAAGTACAGATTGACGAGGTGCTTAATACCGGTCTTTTCGATTTTGCACGGGCGCAGCAGGCACCTGGCTGGCTCAAAGAAATGCGTGGTGAGCATGTCCCTGAGACTGAGGAATACGGTATTGGTAGCTTTACCTACGAAGCACGCAGACCGTTCCATCCGGAAAAATTCAACCACTTTCTCCACAACACCGAGCAATACGGCAAGTTGATTCGTTCGAAAGGATACTTTTGGCTAGCCACAAGACCGGAGTTTGCTGGCCAATGGAGTCAGGCGGGAGGAATCGCCCGTTATGGCTTTGCGGGCATGTTCTGGAAAGCTGTGCCAAAGGAGAACTGGCCCGAGGACGCGGACTATCTTGCGTCTATCGAAAAACAGTGGGTTGAGCCTTTCGGTGATATGCGGCAGGAGTTGGTCTTCATCGGCCAAAATTTGGATCAGGAGCGCATGATCCGGGCACTCGATGAGTGCTTGTTGAGTGAAGAGGACGTGCTGCGTGGCAGGGTCTATTGGGAAACGTTAGCCGATCCGTTCCCGCAGTGGGAGCAAGCGTGAACGTCGCAAGTCACGGAAAAGCTGCTGTCGGAGCGCCCCAGATTCCAGGCCACGACCAAAATCCTAATTTAGCTGCTGGCAGTAACCCCGCGGTGCTGGCAGACATTTACGAATCCAAAACCAACATAGCGATTTGGCAGCGGTCCCTGTCTGAGAGCCTTCAGTGCCTTGTTGACGAGTTTGTTGCGTCTCGGCAACAGCCCTACACATCGGTGATCTGTACCCCGTCAGATGCTCGATCGCAGTTATTTAAGGAATTTGGTAGCGCCCATTTCAGCGCGTTGGTCGATGACGTCAATGAACTGATCGATATGTTTTGCTGCCTGTTTGACCTGAACCAAGTCGGTCTGCGTATGACCGTTTTGCGGGAGGCGATGTGCCCAAAATTTCATGTGGATCATGTGCCGTGCCGGCTGGTGACGACTTATGGCGGTATAGGAACTCAGTGGCTTCCTAACAATTCGGTTAACCGAGAAAAGTTAGGGGTCGGAAGCGCAGGCCTGTCCGATCAGGAATCTGGATTGTATGGCAACGAATCGGATATCCGTCAGATGGCATCAGCAGACGTGGCCCTGCTAAAGGGTGAAGGATGGCAAGGGAACCAAAATGCAGGGTTGGTCCATCGTTCACCGGCGATACCGTCGGGAGAGAGCCGCTTGTTGCTGACACTGGATTTCAGTAACTAGTGCGAGCCTGACAAGGCTCAGATTGAATCCCTTAGGGGACGGATGCGGTATCGGAACGTCTGGTTTGATGGAAATAGCTCCCGAGTGACCGTGGCATGAAAAATAAATTAGCTGGCGGAAGACTCCTACGTGGCGAAAAAAAATACCAATCAAACGATAAGCGACGTCCGGTCTGCCGATTTACGAGTAGCTGAAGAAGCCATTGCAAAGGGTGTAAGGGAATCCCAGGAGCGTTGGATCGAAGCTGGACTCATAGCAGAGGCTCTGACTGCTGAGTTGGTTAAAATCGCGCAAAACAGTGGCTCGGAGCCTCAAATCGCAACTTTTTTGCGTTCAGTTGCCGCACGCCTTGAGTCTGAGTACAAAGTGCATTGAGACGCGCTGGCAGTCCCAAAAGAGGTTCGGTTCTCGTCCTCGCCACCGAGGGTATTGTCCAAGGGACGACGACGAGGTCGTGGAAGATTCAGAGCGCGCGCGTGTGGCGTTTGATGCTGTAGGTGCCCGTTTGGAGATCCTCAGTCGCCGAGCGCGTACGCAATGACTTTACCTCCGGCTGCGGTTGCCGTTTCCGCGGCTGAGTCTGCGCTGTGGCTTTCCTCGCGATCCGGTCTTCCACCTCCAGCGGGTTCCAGCACCAAGATGTACTGCTTGCCGGAAGCGGAACTGATGTAACTCATGGGTGTACCATCTGACCCTCTCTCGAGATCCGAAGACCAAAGTAGTTCGCCGCTTTCAGTGTCGATTGCTCGTAGCTTGCCGTCCATTACACCAGCGTTAAAGATCAGCCCACCAGCAGTGACGAAGGAGCCAGCGGAATAGGGCAGTCCAATATCCAGCGCACCAAAGCCCCTGCGCCAGACGATTTTCTGAGTCGTCATATCGACAACGGCGATTTCCCCATAAGGTGGTTTCAGACACGGAATCGATAGCGGCGAACTGAACATTTCAACCTTGGCCGCAAAAGGCGTGCCTCGCTGGGGGCCGCCGATGCCATAGCCTCTGCCGAAACCGTCTTCCTCGCTGCGCCGCGCATCGTCCTCACGAGCGATCATATGAACCTGCCAAGGTAGGTGAAGATTGTTTACCACCATAAGCTGACGCTGCTCATCAACTGCCACGGATCCCCAGTTCATACCGCCGGCAGGGCCCGGATATAACAGGGTGCCCTGAACCGATGGCGGTGTCATAGGACCCTCATATCGCAGCTCACGCAGTGCCTGTCGGCAGGCCATCTGGTCAAAGGGTGTGATGCCAATGGTGTCCTCATCACGAATGAGCGGATAAGCGAAGGATGGCATACCGGTGGAGAAAGGCTGGGTCGCGCTGGAACGCTCATTAGGTAAATCTGTTTGGGGCACCGGTCGTTCGGTAACTTCGGTAATCGGTTCGCCGGTCTCACGGTCAAGTACGAACAGCTCGCCACGCTTGGTGGGCACGATAACGGTCTTGCGTCGCTCGCCATTCATTGTGAGGTCAACCAGCGTGGGCTGGGAGGGCACGTCGTAGTCCCAAATGTCGTGATGGGTGGTTTGAAAGTGCCAGCGGGTCAATCCGGTTTTCGCATCGATGGCGACGACGGAGCTGGCGTACTTATCCATCACTTCTGTTCGGTGGCCACCGAAGTAATCGGGTGTCGCGTTCCCCGTCGGCACGTAGACCAACCCCAACTCGTCGTCGGCGGATGTCAGGCTCCATACATTGGGCGTTCCGCGAGTGTAGGTCTCGCCCTGGGGCGGCAGCGACGTATTGCCCTCGCGTCCCATATCCCAAGCCCACGCAAGTTCTCCCGTGCGAGGGTCATACGCCCGGACGACGCCGGATGGTTCGTTAGTCTCTTGGTTATCCGCAACCCAGCCGCCAACGACGAGCACGCCGCTGGCAAGGGTGGGCGGCGACGTGACGAAGTAGAAATAGGGTTTCACCTCGCCCATGCCCGCCAGCAACGAGATTTGGCCTTCGTCGCCGAAATCAGGGCAGGGTTGTCCGGTGGTTTTGTCCACGGCGATCATGCGGGCATCGGTCGTTGCCGTAACAATGCGCTCAGAACAGATCTCATCGGGGCTGGCGTCGGGTAACTTGACGTATGTGACGCCTCGGCAATTTCCGATAATGCCGTAGGGCGGTGTGTCGTTTTCGGGGTCGAAGCGCCAGCGTTCGGCGCCGGTATCTGCGTCCAAGGCCAGCATGATGTTTTGTGCGGTGCACAAATAGATGCCATCCCCAATTTGCAATGGGGTGGCGCTGAGACGACCCACCATGCCGGTTTCAGCTTCCCACGCCCGGGTAAGCTTGTGCACGTTGTCTCGATTGATCTGATTCAGGGGCGCGTATCGAGTGCCTGCTTTGTTGCCGCCATAGGCATCCCATTGATCGCCGTTTTGGGGTGAGGCAATGACTCTGTCCGGCAACGACGCGACATCGCTGCTGTTGAGGTCAACAACCATTGACAGCAGGACCGTTGCCGATGCGACTGTGGCGACTTGAACCGTGCGCATACTCAACAACGCGGGGATGTTGTCGCCCCAAAGCTTGCGGCGAATCCAAGGGGTACACAGCCAAAGAGACAGCGAGCCAACGATCCAGATACGCGAGCCTACGGACCAAAAGTCGCTACCGGCTTCGCTGACTGCCCAAATTAAGGTGAGCAACAGCAGCACGGCAAATGTATAGAAGCCTCGTGTTGCGCCGCGAATCAGGTCTACGCCACTGGCAAGCATCAGGACGCCGGCTACTAGGTAGTAGGCGGTGCCGCCGACAAGCAGCAGCTGCAGGCCGGGCCAAATCATGGCCGCTCCCAATGCAGCGATGAGAGCGCCGGTAACGTAAGGGTTGGATCGCTTGTCTTGCTGCATATTGAGAGCCTTTTACTGTTTAGCCGCGCATGATGTTTATCACATAATTTGGTAGATCGGCTATGGCCACACGTTCTTGGGCCATCGTGTCACGATTGCGCACGGTGACGGTGTCGTCTTCTTCGATGGTCTGAAAGTCGACGGTTACGCACAGTGGCGTACCGACTTCATCGTGGCGGCGATAACCCTTGCCGATGTTGCCCGTATCTTCGTAGAAGATGCGGCCAATACCTAAGCGCATCAGATCATTTTTAATGGCTTTGGCTTTGTTGACGATGCCTTCGTGGTTCCTTTTGAGAGGTAAGATCGCCACCTTAATGGGCGCCAGGTGTGGCTTGAAGGCCATCACAGTGCGTTCGCTGCCATTTTCCAATGTCTCGACGGTGTAGGCCTCGTTCATGATGGCCAGTACGCCCCGGTCTACTCCGGCAGATGGCTCAATGACAAAGGGTACATGCCACTTCTTGGCTTCCAGATCCTGCAGCGCCAGTTTGGCGTTTGAATCTTTGTTGGGTTCTACCGTGGCCGTTAGATCGAAATCGCTCTGATTCTTGGTATGGGATCCCAGATCGAAATCCGTGCGGTTAGCAATGCCCTCCAGCTCTTCGAGTCCGTGTGGGAATCGATACATGACGTCCACGGTGGCCTTGCTGTAGTGAGCCAACTCATCAGCAGGTACGTGGTAAAGCTCAAGCTGCGAACGACCAACACCCTGTTGTTCCCACCAGTCCAACCGCATCTCGACCCACTTGTTGTGCCAGTCTTCGTCTTCACCGGCCTTAACGAAAAATTCCAGCTCCATTTGCTCGAACTCGCGCACACGGAAGATAAAGTTTCGGGGTGTAATTTCGTTGCGGAACGCCTTGCCGATTTGGGCGATACCGAAGGGCAATTTCGGGGAAGTTGAATCCACGACATTCTTAAAGTTTGTAAAAATGGCTTGGGCGGTCTCGGGTCGCAAGTATGCGAAGTTGTCACCGTCTTGCACCGGGCCGACTTGAGTTTTGAACATCAGGTTAAAAGGCCTCGGTTCCGTGAGGTCTGTTGAGCCGCAGCCCGGGCAGGCATCGCCCTCCAGGTGGTCGGCTCGCCACCGGCTTTTGCAGGCCCGGCAATCGACCATCGGATCGGTAAATGTCGCCTCGTGACCGGAATGACGCAGCGTCATCGGGTTGGTCAGAATGGCGGCATCCAATCCCTCGATGTCATCTCTTTCGTAGACCATGGCACGCCACCAGGCGGCTTTAAGATTGTTCTTCAGTTCCACACCCAGAGGACCGTAGTCGTAGACCCCTTGCAGGCCGCCGTAGATGTCGCTGGATTGAAAAATGAAGCCTCGACGTTTTGCTAAGGAGACAAGCTCCTCCATGGATGTTGCAGTCACGAATTTTCCTGAACAATGTTATCTGTGGGGTTGGGAAGCGATCGATGCTTCGACGGGCGCGACTATACCGGTAAAGCAGGGTAAATTCAGCGTCGTAGGGGCATCCGCTGCGCTGATGCCAACGTGCACACAGGGAGAGAGCATTTATGTCGAGCAATTTATTTGATCTAACGAATAAGGTCGCACTGATTACGGGTTCCAGTAAGGGAATAGGGCGTGCGATCGCGGAAGAAATGGCGCGTCAGGGCGCCAAAGTTGTGATCAGTAGTCGCAAAGCGGATGCATGCCAAGAAGTTGCCGATGCCATTAACGCCGAAGCGAAAGCGGCGGATAACCCAACCGGCGAAGCCATCGTCATTCCTGCCCATGTGGGACAGCGCGAGGCACTCCAGCACCTGGTAGACGAGACCCGCGCGCGCCTTGGCCAGATTGATATCTTGGTGTGCAACGCGGCGGTAAATCCATTCTACGGATCCATGCAGGAGTTACCGGATGATGCCATGGACAAGATTTTAGGCATTAACATCAAGTCCAACCATTGGCTGGTTAACATGGTGCTGCCGGAAATGATTGAGCGCAAAGAGGGTTCGATCATCATCGTTTCCAGCATCGGTGGTTTGCGCGGCAGCCCGGTGCTGGGTGCGTACTGCATTTCTAAGGCGGCTGACCTGCAGTTGGTACGGAATTTGGCGGTAGAAAACGGGCAGCATAATGTTCGCGTGAATGCTATCTCGCCGGGCCTGGTGCGCACAGATTTTGCCCGAGCGCTGTGGGAAAATCCGGATGTTCTTAAGGAGCGCACAGCGGGTGATCCGCTGAAGCGTATTGGCGAGCCTCGCGAAATTGCAGGCGCCGCAGTCTATTTGGCATCTGCTGCAGGTTCTTTTACCACGGGACAGAATTTTGTGGTCGATGGCGGCGCGACGATCGGTTAGTTTAGCGTCCCACCGAGTCACTGGATTGATAACGAGTAAAGAAATGGAAAATGAAATCGAAAAACCTCGCTGGTGGGCGCAAGCGCTCTTTATCGGCGCAATTGTCAGCGCAGTGTTGATGGTGATGGCCGGTTTCGGTACTCGCCTTGGCATGTGGAGCTATACCGGCGGTTTTACGATTGCCAGCGGCGGCGTGATGCTTGCGGCGGCAGTCTTCTTTTTGGGCGTTATTGGTTATGTGGTTTGCTTGCGCAAGGGCCTGCAAAGTGAACGCTCAAACATTCTCGTCGGTTTGCTGATTTGCGTAGTGCTCTTGGGCCAGTTTGGCATGCAGATGAACGCGGTCTCTTCTGTGCCGAGGATTCACAACATATCAACCGATACGCTGGATCCACCCAGCTTTGACGCGCTGATCGCGGTACGTGAGGCTGAAGGCGCTAACCCCTTGGCATACGATGCCGCGTTATTGGCCGAGCAACAGCAAGCGGCCTATCCGTGGGTGACGACTCTGACTTCTCCGATCAGTCCGGCGAACGCCCTGAATGCAGCGACGATGGTGCTTGAGGATCTGGGTCTGGAAGTGATCAACGTATCCACCGAGAAAGGTATTGTGGAGGCGACGGACACCACGTTTTGGTTTGGCTTCAAAGATGACGTCGTGGTCCGCGTCCGTGCTGCTGAGAATGGTGGAGGCAGTGTGGTCGATGTGCGCAGTGTGTCCCGAGTCGGTCAGTCTGATCTGGGCCTGAATGCCAAGCGCATTGGATCGATTTTGGACGGTCTGCGTGACGCCTAGGATCGGTTAGAAATTCAGCACCTGGCATTCCATGGTGCTGAGATCGACGATCCCAATAGCATTTCTGCCGGTCATCATGCCGGCACATTCTCCCGGATTGAAAATCGTCTGCGCGCCATTTTGTTCGAGTCGGTAACGGTGCGTATGCCCGTGCAACGCCAAATCCTGATCGGCTAGATGGCCTTCAAGCTCCAATGGGTCGTGTACCACAATGATGGTTTTTTCCGCCCAGTCCAGAAGTAGGGGTGGATCTTGGAAGGTGAAGCCGTGCTGTTCGATGGCCTGTTCAAGGGCCTCGCGTTCCTGATCGTTATTGCCGAATACACCAAAGAGTGGTGCGTCCAATTCGGCAAACACATTCAGGGTCTTCGCTTGGCTGATGTCCCCTGTGTGAATCACTCGTTCTACCGCATGATCATTGAAGAGCTCAACGATCTTGCGCACATTTTTCAGGTTGTTGTGGGTATCACTGACGATGCCGATTCGCATAAATATCTCTCGAAGCGGAAGACCTTACTAATAAAAACGCCAGGCGATTGCCTGGCGTTTTTACGTGTTTGTTTGAAAGAGCGCGGCTAGGAGGCGCGCTCCAGAACATGAATAGCACAAGCGCTGCCCAGGCCGATCACGTGCGTCAAACCAATCTTGGCACCTTCCACTTGGCGGGAGCCCGCTTCGTTTCGCAGATGGGTGCTGACTTCATAAATGTTGGCGATGCCAGTAGCGCCCAAGGGATGTCCCTTAGAGAGCAGGCCGCCAGATACATTGACGGGGATTCGACCGCCGAGGGCTACCTCACCGTCGTCGATCATGCGCCCAGCATCTTCTTGCTTGCAGATGCCCAGATTGCCGTAATGCAGTATCTCGGCGGTGGCAAAGCAGTCGTGCAGTTCGATGAGGTCGATATCTTCCGGCCCGAGCCCGGCCATTTCATAGGCTTCCTTGGCTGCTTTTTGCGTGCAGGAGTTCACGTCGGGCATCACCAAATCGCGCTCCTGCCATGGATCAGATGCCAGCACCGATGCGCGAACTTTAATCGCGCGATCCATCAGGCCCAGTTCACGAGCTTTCTTCTCGGAACAAATGACCGCTGCCGCCGAACCGTCTACGTTGACCGAGCACATCAGCTTGGTGTTCGGATATGAGATCATTTCCGCGTTCATGACTTCTTCGAGAGGCGTCTCGATTTGGTACATAGCCTTGGGGTTCAGTGTGGAATGGTGATGATTTTTGACCGATACCTTGGCGAACTGCTCGAATGTCGTGCCATAGTGCCGAGCGTGTTCCATACCCGCTTCCGCAAAAACCGCAGGCATGGTGCCAGAGCCAAGCAGGCCCTCTTTCGGAATACCCGTCTTGGCGCCGCCGCCACCTAACAGGCCCTTGCCCATTTGCTCAACGCCCACAGCCAGCACGACATCGTAGAGGCCGGCTTTGACCGAAGCCCATGCCTCTCTAAACGCCGTTGCCCCAGTCGCGCATGCGTTAGCGACATTGACCACCGGCATGCCGGTTTGGCCAATTTCCTGCAGCAGCCGCTGTCCCACCATGCCAGAGGCTTGGCCGAGGTTGCCGCAATACAAGGCCTGCATGTGCTGGATGCTGAGGCCGCAGTCGTCCAGAGCCATCAGCGCAGCTTGAGCGCCAATTTGCGGTACGGTTTTGTCCGGGAATCGCCCAAACTTGATCATGTCGACCCCTACGATATATGCGTCGGTCATAGTCGTTCTCCGTTACGTTCTGATAGGTAAACCGGTGCCAAGGCACTAGGTCTTGGGTTGAAAAAAGTAAGAGATGTAATTGTTGCCGTCTGCGTCTTTGCGGCCCAAGGCATCGTCAAAGACAACGTCTACGGGCATGTCGAATGCTATGTTTTCTGGGTCTGGCTCAACATTGATGAGGTTGCCCTTAATGGCCGTGCCGTCATCTAGGTCAACGATGGCGCTGATGTATGGCACATCAATGCCGGGGAAAGACCGATAGACGATAGAGTACGAATAAAGCTTGCCGCTGTTGGGCAAGGTAACTGGGCTCATCTGATCTCTGGCACCGCACTTGGAGCAAACGTTTCGTTCCCCCAAAAACGTGCTGCCGCATTGTCCACACTTCAAACCTTCTAGGTAGGGACTCCCGTCTTCCGGGATCTTTAAATACGGCACTGCTGGTAGTGGCTGATTGCTCATGGCTCCCCTCAAAAAAAGAAAAAACTGGCGCTCGCGGCAACATGCAGTTGCTGAGGCTTCCCCGATCATACTATTGCCAAATAGATGACGATAGACCGAGATGTGCGTCACATTTTGGTCTGGTTTGGGGCAAATTTTTCGACCGCAAGAGCATGATCCTCGTATGGTCAAAAGGGTTTGAGCTATCAGGAAACGGCATTGGGGGCAGATTTATGAACTCACTAAAAGTTCGAGACTACATGTCTGTGGATGTCATTACGTTCGCGCCTACCGATGGCGTGATGGACGCCATGTCCATCTTATTGCAGCAGGGAATATCGGGTCCCCCTGTTCTTGGCGAAGACGGTGACTTGGTGGGAGTTCTTTCAGAGGTGGACCTTATGGAGGTCGTCGTACAAGACAGCTACTACAATGAAAACGTCGGTATCGTAGCGGATTTCATGCAGGTCGCAGTCGAGCATGTTGAGCCTGATATGGACATTTTGAATCTGGCTCAACGATTTGTGAGGAATCATCGCCGCCGCTATCCCGTGCTGCAGGATGGTGTCTTAGTGGGCCAGATTTCTCGTCGTGACGTACTGCGTGCGGCCATGCAGTTTTATTCTGGCTGACGGCTGTTCGCCGCGCACTCACGTTAACAAAGGCCCGACGGAGTCAGAGCTTGGCGCGGATGATTTCGTTGACCTGTTGGGGATTGGCCTTGCCCTGAGTGGCCTTCATGACCTGTCCCACAAAGAATCCCAACATCTTCTCCTTGCCGCCGCGCAGCTCGTCAAACTGTTTGGGGTTGGCTGCAATCAGATCATCGATGATCTGCGTCAGGGCGCCGTCATCGCTCATCTGAGCCAAGTTCAAGGTTTCGATCAGTTCGTCTACGTTGGCGTCTGGACCCGCTTCCCACAGCGCATCGAACAATGTTTTAGCGGTTTTCGACGACAGCGTACCGTCTTCAATTCGCCGGATGAGTTGTGCAAGCGACGTAGGTGTAACCGGGCATTCCGCAAGGGAGACGCCCTGTTTGTTGAGGTAAGCCGACAGCTCG
>PAFU01000042.1 GCA_002704225.1 Gammaproteobacteria bacterium
GGCGCTGCGATCTCTGCAAACCGCAAGATGTGATTCCGAAACCACGCTGTGCCATAAACAAAGCTCATCATGTCGGCCAACGTTATTGGTTCCGGCATGGTCAGCGCCTACTTGGCCCAGATGGCACTCAGTCTCGACTACGAAATCACCGTCTGCGATCCCCGAAAAGACCTGTTAGACCAATTCAGCGTGGCGGGTGTACGCAAGGTGGCAGACATGCCGGACGATGCGGTGCGCGAATACGCAAATGACCCGGCCACGGCCATCGTGGCTCTGACTCACGACCCGCGGATTGATGATATGGGTCTTATGGAAGCGCTGGAAACCGAGGCGTTTTACATCGGCGCCATGGGGTCTACCCGCTCGTCTGCCAGCCGTCGCGAACGGCTCTTAGCGCTGGACCTGAAAGCCGCGGATATCGACCGCTTGCACGCCCCTATTGGCCTACCCATCGGCAGCAAAACGCCCCCAGAAATTGCCATCGCGATTTTGGCCGAAATCACCGCAGTGCGAAAAAATCGAGTAACAGCAGCCCGCGACCATGTTGCCGCAATCGCCTAACTCTTGACCAACCCATCGAGACAAATCGGTGCTGTGCTTTTGGGAGCCGGTTTTGGCCGCCGTTTTGGCAGTGACAAACGCCTCGCACCGCTGGGTGATCAAACCGTCGCCGAGACCACGGCAGCCGCCTACGCAAACGCTTTCAAGGCTGTACGGATCGTTCTGCGTACTGAAGACATTGCCCTCATTGAGCGGATGGAACGGTTTGGAGAGGTCGTACTGACCGATCGGGCACACTTGGGCATGGGGCATACGCTAGCGGCAGGCTTCAGTGATGTTTCGTGGGAGTGGGCCTTTGTGGGGCTATTGGACATGCCCTTTATCGCGACGGATACGCTACACCTCTTGCAAGCACGAGCCACGGACTCGGAACAGAAGATTATCCGCCCCGTCCTGAGGCGAACTCTTCAGGCGGATCAGACCGCGCCTCACGGCCACCCCATGGGGTTTCACCGGTCTCTGTTTGGCGACCTGCGGGCACTCGCAGGCGATCAGGGCGCTCGTTCGGTGCTGCGGGCAAATCCCAAGCAGATTGAAGACATCGAGCTAACGGATACGGGCATTGTACGAGACATCGACCGACCGGAAGATTTACCCACTAGCTAAGCTTTTGCCCGCCCAGTCGACTGGCCCAATCCAGCTTCGAGCGACAGGCCTCGTAAAAACTGTGGTCTGACGGACAGAGCAAGGTCAGCGCATTCGGGTGTTTGCGGATTTGAATCTCATCTCCCGCCTGGAACTTGATTTGCACTTGGGAATCACAGCTAATCTGTGGCGAGGTACTCGAACTGTTCTGCAAACGCAGCCGCAGGACATTGTTGCCGGGAACAACCAAGGGCCGGGACGTCAGGGTATGAGGGAACATCGGCACAACGACGATCGCATCCAATCCCGGATGCATAATCGGGCCACCTGCAGACAGCGCGTAGGCTGTCGAACCCGTGGGACTCGCCACGATCAGGCCGTCGGAACGCTGATCGTAAACGAACTCATCGTCAAGCCACAGCGAGAACTCCATCATGCCCATAACGCCGCCCGGACTGACGACCACATCGTTGAGTGCGCTTTGCTGGGCGATCACTTCACCGTCTCGTAAAATCGAGGCTTGCAGCAAAAAATGCTCTTCCGTGGTGAACTGGCCGTCGAGAATTTCTGTGAACTTTATGTCGATTTGGTCGGGGGAAATCGCCGCAAGAAACCCTAAGCCACCTCGATTCACGCCAACCACGGGAACCGCTGAGGCGGCCATTTCTCGGCCAAAACCCAACAGACTGCCATCGCCGCCGACCACGACAACCAAATCGGCAGCGCTACCCATGTCCTCTTCGGCCACGCTTTCGCGAGAGATGCCGTTTGCACCTGGCAGCGCGGCAAGGGTTTGGGATCCAAAGAGAACTTTGACCCCGCGCTGGTGAAAAACGGCTTCTACCGCATTGATACTGGCCTCGATGGCATCGGTCTGGCGACGCGCAACGATAGCGACGGTTTTGAAAGACTGATTCAAAGCGTTTCGACTTCCTTTGTGTATGACCAGGTGACACCTGGGATATTTGCGCGACCCTACACAGTCACAGGCGTTGGAACAATCCTCTATAGCGTTTGTACTTCACTTGCACGGCCTGAGACTGCTAGTCTCCCTGCCATCGAGTATCCGTAAATTCGCCTTTATGAACAGAATGGCGACCAATTCAGGAAAAAAACCATGTCGGCACAAGCGACGACCAATACCCTGCAAAACCGCTTTACAGAGGTCATGCAAGACCAGCAGTCCGAGTCGTTATCCCAACTTCACAGCTTGGATGACCTGTGGCCGGTGATGCGCGAGGAGGCCCAACGCAAGGCACAAGAAGAGCCTATTTTAGGCAGCTATTTCCACGCCACGATTCTGAATCATAAGTCCTTTGCCGATGCACTGAGCTTTCGTCTGGCCAGTAAGCTGGACAACCCCATGCTGCCCACCATGCTGATTCGAGATGTGATCGCCGAAGCCGCTGATGCCCACCAAGACATTCTCAGCGCTGCTGAAATCGACATCATTGCCAACTACACCCGGGACCCGGCGTGCCGCGACCTGTCCAGCGCTTTTCTGTTTCTCAAGGGCTACCACGCCTTGCAGGCTCATCGCATCGCCAATTGGCTGTGGTATCAAGATCGCCACACGCTGGCCCAATTCTTCCAAAATCAAATCAGCGTCACCTTGGGCGTGGACATCCACCCGGCGGCCCGTATCGGCAGCGGCATTATGTTCGACCACGCAACCGGCATCGTGATTGGCGAGACCGCCGTGGTAGAAGACGATGTGTCCGTACTGCATTCGGTCACCCTCGGTGGCACAGGCAAAAGCAGCGGCGACCGACACCCCAAAATTCGCAAGGGTGTACTGCTCTCTGCTGGCTGCAAAGTCATTGGCAACATTGAGATTGGCGAAAACGCCAAGGTCGGTGCCGGCAGCGTGGTTCTGGAAGACGTACCCGCCAATGTCACCGTTGCGGGTGTACCGGCGAAAATTGTCGGCAAGGTCGAAAGCGAGGCTGTTCCCGCCCACACAATGGATTAAGTCGTGTCTGGAAAAGGCTGTCGGCGCGAGTTCACCGCTTAGGGGCTCGCTAAACAGAAGAAAATCTGATTTTAGCCCGCTGGATGATGGCCTGCATGGTCTCAGTGTCTTGCGCTCCGGGCAGCAAATAGCTGCCGCCCATCACGTATCCCGGAACACCAGAAACCCCCAGATCCAAACCTCGCTCGAGCTGCGCGTCAATTTCGGCATCCAGTTCTGCACCCAAACGACCTTCTCCGTTCAACACGCAGTCCTTGACCGACTCGGTCAAACCGAAGGGCTTGGCCAGTCCGGACAATACGTCGGCATCTCCCACATCCTGCCCAAGGCAAAAATAGGCCTGAAAAAGCGTTTCGACGACGGCGTGTTGGGCTTGCCAACCGCCCTCCACATAAACCCATTCCACCAGTCGGTGGGCGGCACGGGTATTGGGTGTTCGCTCGATCAGATCATATCGAAGCCCAATATTCTCCGCAGCCGCTTCAGCCAAAATCGCTGCTGGCACCCGACCCTTGTCGCCACGGGGCCCGTAACGCCGGCGCAGCAGTTCGTTTCGATCAATACCCTCAATCGGCAGATTGGGATACAACAGATAGGGCCGCCAGCGCAGACGTACCTCTGGGTCAAATTCATTGTTTGCGCCGAGGCGTTTTAGGGCTTTTTCGAGCCGACGCTTACCAATAAAGCACCAGGGACAAATCGCATCAGAGAAAATTTCGATTTCCAGCATGGAGACCTCGTTTACCGGGCGGTGCGTTGACGCCCTTGCTCAATATCAGTGGAAAGTTTGTGCGGTGTTTGCCACCATCGCCGCTGATCATTCTTACACAATCGGTAGTCAAATTTAGTGTCGTTTACTGTCAGAGTACTGCTCATCGGAATCGGCGTTTTATGCGTTATCCTCGGCTTCATTGGTTTAGCTGTTCCTCTGATGCCCGGCTTCGTGTTTTTTGGCATTGCCGTTATTTGTCTGTCGTCTGCATCGCCCACCCTGCGTCGCAAACTGGCCAGCTACCCAAAAGTCGGATGCTTCCTACAAGAACTGGAGGACACCCGGGGACTCAAACTCAAATTACGCGTCAGCGCAGCTTTCCGCTCTGCTCTGCGCTTGTTAGGAGGCTCTCAGCATTAACACGACGGATAATCTTCGCATCGCGGTGATGGGCGCCTTGGCCTATGACGTGATCGGCAAAACCGACAAGATTTTTGACGAATCTGGGCCCGGTCTGAACTGCAAGGTGACCGATCAGCAGGAGTTCTTCGGAGGTTGCGCAGGCAATATCGCCTATGGGCTGAAATTACTGAAGACACCCTACTTGCTCTTGTCTGCCGCCGGCAGTGAGGACTTCCGTCGTTACGCGCAACATCTGAATCACCAGTTAGACGGTATCTTGACGGTGAAGGGTGCCCACTGCGCCAGGGCAAACATCATCACCGACCCTAATGGAACGCAGTTCACGGCCTTTTCGCCGGGGCCCGCCATTGATATCGATACCTGGAAAGTGCATTTGCAGAATCAGGCCTTTGAATCCTTGGATCTGTTCGTCTGCGCGCCATTTCCAGCGCCCATGATGCAGGCGGCTCTGCGCATCGCCAAAACAAAAAACGGGAACATTCTGAATGTCTGGGTACCGGGACAGTATGCGGATAGCATGGACGCTACCACCCTCAACAACGCCATACTTTACTGCGATGTGTTGATCGGCAACGCGCACGAGATTGCACATATTCGTAAAATGCTGCCGGACGGCTTGGCGCAAAAGACCGTGATAGAAACCGACGGTGCACGACCGGTTCGGGCCCTGCTCGCGGATGGCAACCAGCGCACCCTACCCACACCTGCGGTGTCACCGGTCGTTGACCCCACGGGCTGTGGTGATGCCTTTGTTGCCGGCATGGTGCATGCACTACTCAAGACCCTAGATGAATCCGTGGAAGGTCACTGGGAACGGAACATCAATGACATTGTTCGCGCCGGCATCCGACTCGCAGGTCGTTGCCTGACCGAGCGCGGTTCTCAAACCTACAGTCGCTAGTCGACCTGAATGCATGCGATGGCCGGGAGACAACATGAGTTCAAACCGCAATATGACATGGTTCGATCAACAGCCGAGAATTGAACTGGGGCAAGGCCCAACACCCTTGGAGCCCTTAGATCGATTAAGCAAAGAGCTGGGTGGGCCGAGAATTTGGCTTAAGCGGGACGACTGCACCGGCCTTGCGACCGGCGGCAACAAAACGCGCAAGCTCGAATACTTGATGGCGGACGCTCTGGCTCAACAAGCCGATTGCATCGTGACCTATGGCGCCGTGCAATCGAATCATGCCCGGCAGACCGCCGCCGCCTGTGCCAAGCTGGGCCTGCCCTGCCACTTACTGCTGAGCGAACGGGTAGACTGGCCACATGACAGCTATGCCCGTCAGGGAAACATGCTACTGGACCGATTACTCGGGGCTGAGATACATGTCAGTTCGTTGGAAGATATCGCCGACAGGCGAAAAGCGCTGCTGGCCAAGCTCACAGACCAAGGCCAGCGGGTCTATGAAATTCCTGCGGGTGGTTCCAGTGCG
Source organism: Gammaproteobacteria bacterium (assembly GCA_002704225.1). Taxonomy (GTDB): domain Bacteria; phylum Pseudomonadota; class Gammaproteobacteria; order Pseudomonadales; family Azotimanducaceae; genus UBA4421. The sequence continues at coordinate 5,690 of PAFU01000042.1, forward strand.
GTCGGAGCCCTAGGCTATACACGCTGCCTGGCAGAACTGATGGTCCAATGTGAAACTCAGAGCATTGGCACCGACCTGATCGTACACGCCTCCGCCAGCGCGGGTACTCAGGCTGGCCTAGTCTTCGGCAAAAGTCTGTTGGATATGCCCGGGCGAATTTTAGGCATCAATGTGTTTCATCCCGACCCGCAAACCCTCAAAGATCGGGTTTTGATTCTGGCCCAAACCATGAGCGACCGATGGCCAGACACAGCGCTTGCGGAGACCTTTCAAGTTGACGTCAATCACGCCTACTTCGGCGACGGCTATGGACTGCCCACCACCGGCTGCATCAAGGCCATTCGTATGGCCGCGCAACTGGAGGGCTTACTTTTTGATCCTGTGTACTCAGGAAAGGCCTTGGCTGCCCTGATTGACCAAATCAATCTGGGCAACTTCAATCATCTGAACGACGTGATTCTGATTCATACGGGAGGCAGCGCAAGTCTCGGCGCCTACATCGATGCGTTCGACGAATAGCGCTGCCTTAGATTCCTTAGCCCGTGAACATGCCCCCATTGGGAAACAGTGTTTGGCCAGTAAAGTAGCTGGATTCCTCGCTGGCCAAAAACAATGCTGTGCTGGCGATTTCATTGGCCTGCCCCATGCGCTGCATGGGTGTCATCTGCATCACGGTGTCCATCCACTCCGGCGACTGCCGAATGTTCGCGGTCATCGGCGTTTCGATAAAACCGGGTCCGATGGCGTTAACGCGAATATTACTGGTGCTGTATTCCGTGGCGACGGTTTGGGTAAGCATGATTACCGCTGCTTTTGACACACAGTAATCTGATGCTCCCGGCAAGGGGCGTCGACCAGCAATGGACGCAATATTCACGATAGAGCCTGCATTGCCCTTGGCAAGCATGTGCTTGATCGCCATTTGATTGGTCAGCATCACCCCGGTGACGTTCACGGCCATGACTTTTTCCCAGTCCTCAAGCATTCGGTTATGAAACATCCGTTCTTCAGGATCGGCTTCGACTTCACTGACTTCACCGCTGATGTAACCCGATGAGGAAACCCCCGCAGCAGCCAATACGGTGTCGACCTGACCGTAACGGGACACCACATCGTCAAACAATGCCTGCTGGCTTTCCTTGGAGGTTACGTCTACCTGTATGAACTCGATGGAGGCACCGCCAGCGGACATTTCTGCAGCCGCATTGGCACCTCGCTCGGCGTTGATATCGGCGACAACAACCCGGGCTCCTTCGGCGGCGTAGCGCAGTGCGCTCGCCCGACCCAACCCACTGATGCCACCAGTAATGACAGCGACTTTATTGTCTAATAGTCCCATGCTCTTTCCCTCTCGATTGTTCTGAATAGCGGTCTGAGGATGGGCTAAACACCCTCACCGCCGTTGAGTGCCGTGGCCAGCCCAGCGTAACGCGGCTGGTCGATGTTGATTTGATTCACTATGGATGCCCGCAGGTGCTCGGCCAAACCAGGGGCGTTTAGATCGATCTGACCTTCACGTAAACCCTGCACCAACTGCTCACGCAGTCGCATCAGGTCAGTGTCGCGGCTCGCCAGCAAAGACTGCAATCGTTCGCGCTCTTGATCCGCCGCGGCATCGCCCAAGGCCATTTCACGCTGCACGATATCCAACGAGTTACCTGCGACCCGCGCCAAAAACTGCGTGCGCCCTGTGGTCTCGCTCATCACCTGCTCGCGCAGAAAGTCCGTCACGCTTTTCAGCAGCTCATCGGCACGAGGCATGTCGATGTACACAGTGTCTGTTCTGGGTTCCACCAGACTGACCGGTCCGGGAATCAGCAGATTCACGCAGTCGACCTGACATTCGGAAGAGCGCCGTCCAATGCCAGGTCGTTCAACGCTTTGATCCGGTCCGTTGCGATAATGCTCCGCCATGCCCAAACAACCGACCGCCCACCAGAATGAGCCGAAGACCTGCCAAAATTTAACCGCTTGCCGATCGACTGCTTCACCCGTGACAGATTCGTAGCCCGCATAAAAATCGTCTGCCGCTCCAAACCCGCCAACGGGCAGATGCGCTCGGCCGAAGCGCCAAGAATGGGTCAGCATCCAGCCCAAGTCGCGCATAGGGTCGCCAATATGTGCGACCTCCCAGTCCAACACCGCCACGATGCCCGTGGCGTCCACCATGACGTTGCCGTTGCGGTAGTCGTTGTGCACGAGGCTGGGCGTGTAGCTGGTGGGTAAATTGTCCAGCAACCAGCGCGCGGTGAAATCAATCATCGGCTGGGGTGTTTCAAACGCTTGATAGCGCTCCCAGGTTTGCCGGACATAGTCTTCCGGCGCGAGGTGCTGCAGATGCTGGTCTAAACCGGTGGCCTGTAAGTCGATGCTGTGGATACGCGCGAGGGTGGCACCGAACATATGTGCCAGTTGGGGTCGCACGGCATTAAGCTCAGGGGCTTTCACGATTCTCGCGCCCAGCGCTTCGCCTTCCAGCCACTGCATGACGAACCCTGCGCCGATACCGTCTTGGGGTTGCAGCACATAGTGCACCTCGGGTTCGGGTACGCCTTGGGCGCGTGCGACTTGCATCAGCAGAGCCTCAACAGCCAAACCCGGATGCTGAGCGGTGATTTCACCCTCTTCACCCCCTGCCGCCCGACGCATGGCGAGCAGCCGTTCGCCCCCGGACGAGGCGATGGTGATGCGATAGGTTTCTTGGCTGGCACCACCGGATAGCCGCTCCAGCTTGGTCAGCCTGTCGCAGTCTTCGATCACCCGAGGCAACAAGTCACCTAGGATGTGTTCCAACTCGCTGTGAGAGGCGCTCAACGGCTAGCGCTCTGCCGTCGGTTCTCGCACACCCTTGGGCGCTCGCTGCCCCATGAAGCCGAAGAGATATCCGGCGACGCGACGCATTTGGATTTCTTCCGCCCCCTCAGTGATGCGATATCGGCGGTGATGGCGATAAATATGCTCAAAGGGCTTATGGCGGCTGTAGCCTAGCCCACCGTGAACTTGCATGGCCCGGTCCGCTGACTCGCAGCATAAGCGGTTGGCCCAGTAGTTACACATGGACACCTTGTCGGAGACCGAGAAAGCGCCGTAGTTATCCATTTGCCAGGCCGTCTTGTGAATCAGCGCACGCAGCATTTCGCATTGGGTTTGCAGTTCGACCAATGGAAACTGTATTCCTTGATTGGTCGAGAGCGGCTTCCCAAAGGGCGCTCGCTCCTTGGCGTATGCAATGGATTCGTTGATGCAGAACTGGGCAGCCCCCAATGAGGATGCTGCCTGACGAATTCGGTTTTCGTTGAAGAAGTGCTGAACCACACCCAAGCCTCGGCCTTCACCGCCAAAGATCGCTTCATGCGGCACCCGGACGTCTTTCATGCTTACGCGACCGTGGTCCGTCGGCATGTTGAAGGTCCAAAGCATTTCTTCAACTTTGAAGCCTTCGCTATCCGTTGGGGTCAAAAACGCCGTGATGCCATCGCCATCACCGGCCTTGCCACTGGTACGGGCAAAAATCAGATCGTGCTTGGCTTTGTGAATACCGGTATTCCAAGTCTTCGAGCCGTTGATAATCCACTCATCGCCGTCACGAACCGCCGTGGTTTCCATATGCGTCGCATCGGAGCCGTGGTCGGGCTCGGTTATACCGAAGGCAAAGCCTGCGCGGCCCTCCGCCAGATCGTCGATCCACGCGGCTTTTTGTTCCTCGGTACCGTATTCGATCATCAGCAACAGGCCCACGTTGTTGCCCACGATGGAGTGCTCGTTCTGTAAGTCGTTATGCAAACCCAGGCCCATGGTGGCAAAGTGCTCACGAATGATCGCCATGCCCAAATTGCTCCCCTCTTGGCCGCCGTATTCCTTGGGCAGCGGATAGCGGTAATGGCCCGCTTCGTCGGCCAGACGCTTGGCCTTGGACAGCAGCGCCTCCCACTCTTCATTGGGTAGACCGCCACGCTCCCAATCCGTACGCGCGTCCTCGCGGCGATGGTCGAAAAAGCGGATGTTGTCGTTTTCGTTTTCCAGCGGCTTGATCGTGTTCTCAATGAACTGATCCAGTTCGTCGAGATAATCTTGCATATCTTGAGGTATGTCGAAATTCATCATCTGCTCCTAGTTGTCTTTCGGAAGGGTACGACCCTAAATCGCACCAAAACGCGTCACTGTGCCTCTCCAAACACAGCGTCCTGACGTTACGTTCTGGGCAAGGCGTATGCAACTCTTGACGCCGAGGTCCGCCTAAGGTGGCGAGAGAGGGCAACGGCCAGCCCCGTTCCCTGTTAGGCTCTGTGCATCGATGGACTGGGAGTTCGTTTGAAGTATTTGTGGATCAGTTTGGGATGGCTGTTTGTTGGCTTGGGGGTGATTGGTATTGCTCTACCCTTACTGCCAACCACGCCGTTTTTGTTGTTGGCCGCGCTGTGCTTCAGCCGTGGATCCGACAAAATCCACCAGTGGTTGCTCAATCATCCGACCTTTGGGCCACCCATTCGCGACTGGCAAAACAAGCGCGCCGTTTCGCGACGCAGCAAGGTGGTCGCTAGCGTGTCCATGCTCGTGTTGCTGGTGATCACGCCATTGGTTGGCGCGCCCCTGTGGGCTGCTGGTCTTCAGGGCGTCGTATTGTTGATCGTCGCCACATTTTTGTGGCGACAACCCGAACCCTGACTTGCTCGCGACCTTAGCTGCGTCGCAAACGCACAACAGGAATCAATCGATCCGTCTTCTCTTGGTATTCGATATAGGGTGGCCAGATCTCTGCCATCATGTCCCAGATGCGCGCACGATCGGCGCCTTCGACGACTTCCGCCGTCGCAGAGAATTTGTCTGCTGCGACTTGTACGCTGACCGCATTGGATGCTGCCAAATTGAGATACCAAGCCGGATGGTCTGTATGTCCGCCCTTGGAGGCAACAATGATGTGATCGTCACCGTCTTTGCCGTAAATCAGCGGCAGCATTCTCTGCTCTCCACTGCTGCGGCCCAGCGTGGTTAACAACAAGGTCGGTACGCCTCGCCAAATGTGTCCATCTTCGCCATCGGTTGCCAGATACCGATTCATGTGATCGACCGCCCAATCAGGCAGTGTGGTTGATTGGCTCATAGGCTTTCCCTCTTTTTGTGTCGTTATTGTGTTTGGCTTGCTTCCGACTGGAATGTATCCCGGGCGCGAAGCAAGGCCACCATGGGTACAGTGAAAATCAGACCCGAAATAATGGCAGCGTTCAGACCGCCACCTCGAACGTTGACAAAATTCCAGACCACCATGGCAATGACCACTTGAGCCGCGTACACCCCTGCCCAGGGCCACATCCATGGTTTCATATGACGAAACCCGTAGGCGCCTAGGCCATAAATCAGCCAATGCAGGGGCGCTGTGGCCTTAGCCCACCAGCCACTGAGCGAGAAACCAAACCAGATCTCATGGTCTTCGGCCACGGGCTTCAAAAACAGATCAAAGGGCATGTAGACAAATGTCATGTACACACAGAAGTAAAAAATCAAGTTCATCCAGAGGGGTCGACGTCGATAATCTTCCGCTACAGCTGCGCTCAGCCGTTGTATACGATTTGGTTCCATTCCCCTGTTCCTCTGTTCGAGCTGCCTTCAGACCACTTGGTTGAGTAAGGCCTGCCCATTCGAAAATGCCCGGATATTTGCCATAGCACACTCCCCCATGGCGACCCGAGTTTGTGTGGTGCCGCTTCCCATGTGCGGCAACAATACGACATTCGGCAAGTCGAGCAAGCTCGGAGTGACCATTGGCTCCGCTTCGTACACATCCAATCCTGCCCCAGCGATCACGCCATGTTGCAGCGCATCCGCCAAGTCCGCCTCGTTAACCACATCACCACGGGCGGTGTTGATCAGATGGGCGGTGGGTTTCATCAGTGCAAGGGATTGCGCGTTGATCAGATGATGCGTCTCTGGAGAAGCCGGGCAGTGCAGGCTGACAAAGTCTGACGCCGCGAGCAATTCACTTAACGAGCAATATCGGGCGGGCAGGCCTTGAAGGGTTTCATCGGAACGGGGTGTTCGAGCACTGTAGAGCACGCGCATACCAAACCCATAATGGGCCTGTCGGGCGAAGGCCAGACCGATCCGCCCCATTCCCACAATGCCTAACGTTTTGCCCGTTACTTGGGTAGACAGCATGTGAATAGGATGCCAACCCTCCCATTGCCCCGCGCGCACCAACCGTTCGCCCTCGCCGGCTCTTCTGGCGGTGTTCAACAGCAGTGTCATAGCGATTTCCGCTGTGGCATCGGTGAGCACGCCGGGAGTATTGGTCACGGCAATACCAGCCGTTTTGGCGGCCGCCATGTCTATGTGATTGAAGCCCACACCAAAATTTGCCAGCAGTCGGGTTCTGACAGAAGGGGCGCTGAGCAATTCCGCAGACAGCACATCGGTCACCGTCGGGCACAGTACATCGGCCCAAGCCAATCCCTGGGCAAGCTCCGCTTGGGTCATTGGTTTGTTGTCTGGGTTGACCCTCAACTCAAAGACTTGAGCCATGGCGTCTTCGACGGTCTGGGGCCAACGTCGGGTGAGTAGCACCCGAAGTTTCGAATCTGTCACTTACGCTCCCTGAGGTTTTACCTTCGTCAAGATTCTTTTGTTCAGCTTGTGAGAATAGACTGTCTGGCGTTCAATTTATAAATAAATAGGTTACTGGGGAGAGGCTATGAGTAAATCCTACCAACACTTCATCAATGGGCAGACGGTCCAAGGCACGTCCGGACGAACCAGCGACATTTTTAACCCCAGTCTGGGCGAGGTAACCGGACATGTCGCCCTCGCCACCACAGGTGAGCTGAACAATGCTGTGGCCGCCGCCAAGGCGGCTCTGCCCGAATGGTCTGCCATGAACCCCCAGCGGCGGGCTCGGGTGCTGTTTAACTTTAAGAATCTGGTGGAAGCCCATGCCGACGAACTCGCGCACATTCTGTCGGAGGAGCACGGCAAGGTGCTCGCCGACTCTCTTGGCGACATTCAACGCGGTCTGGATGTCATCGAATTCGCCTGCGGTGTTCCCCACCTGCTGAAAGGGGAATACACACCCGGCGCCGGACCCGGCATCGACGTCTACAGCATGCGCCAACCCGTTGGCGTGGCTGCAGGTATCACGCCCTTTAACTTTCCCGCCATGATTCCGATGTGGATGTTTGGAGTGGCCATCGCCACAGGCTGTACGTTTATTCTCAAGCCGTCGGAGAAAGATCCCGGCGTGCCCATGCGATTGGCGGAACTGATGATGGAAGCCGGCGCACCGGCCGGCGTTCTGAACGTGGTTAACGGTGACAAGGAAGCCGTGGACGCGATCATCGACCACCCAGACATTCGGGCGGTAAGTTTCGTTGGCTCGTCGGATATCGCGCACTACGTTTACCAAGGATGTGCGAAACAGGGCAAACGCGTCCAAGCCATGGGTGGTGCGAAAAATCACGGCATCATTCTGCCCGATGCTGACCTGCAGCAGGCGGTTCAGGACATCACAGGTGCAGCCTATGGCTCTGCCGGTGAGCGCTGCATGGCACTTTCCACCGTGGTCGCGGTTGGCAATGAAACCGGCGACCGTTTCGTCGAGGCCATGACCGATGAGTTGGCCAAACTGAACGTGGGGATTTCTACCGACTCAGCAGCCGACTACGGCCCTGTGGTGACTGCCGCACACAAACAGCGCATTGAAGACTATATTCAAATGGGCGTGGACGAAGGCGCCAAACTCGTGGTCGACGGTCGCAACTTCTCCTTGCAGGGCTACGAAAAAGGCTTCTATGTTGGCCCTACCCTGTTCGACGACGTGAAGCCCACCATGCAAAGTTATAAGGACGAAATTTTCGGCCCGGTGCTGCAGGTACTTCGAGAAGAGTCGTTTGAAGGCGCGCTGGAGCTGCCATCCAAGCATCAGTACGGCAATGGCGTGGCTATTTTTACCCGCAGTGGCGGCGCGGCCCGGGAATTCGCTCAGCGGGTCAATGTCGGCATGGTCGGTATCAATGTGCCAATCCCTGTACCTGTGGCCTATCACAGCTTCGGCGGCTGGAAACGCTCAGCCTTCGGCGACGCCAACCAGCATGGTATGGAAGGCGTGCGTTTCTATACTCAAACGAAAACAGTGACCCAGCGATGGCCCGATGGCGAGACTCAAGGCGCCGCGTTTAATATTCCGGTCATGGAGTAGCCAGACGCTGGACCGAGGCACCGACTGCAGGCGAGCGGTGCCTGGCTGTACGAGTTTGCCACCCTACGGGGCTGAGACGATCAAGACAGTCCGTTAACGGGCACTAGCGCACCGTGGACGGCCTGTGCTGCATCGCTCCCTAAGAAACAAATTACGCTGCCTAAATCTTCTGGATTGACCCAGAGAGCAGGATCAACGGCTGGCATATCGGCCCGATTGCGCGGGGTATCGATCACCGTCGGCAACACGGCATTCACGTTCACCCCGGCATGTTTGACTTCTTCGCTTAAGGACTCGGTCAACCGCATCACCACGGACTTGGAGGCCAAATAGGCCCCCATATTGGGCCCACCTTTCAGCGCGCCGAGCGCACCAACGTTAACCACACTGCCTCGACCACGGGCCAGCAACCGGGGCACCGCTACGTTCAAGACGCGCCGCAGTGTCGTGACGTTGATGGTAAACATCGCGTCCCACAGTTCGTCTTCGGTCTCGTACACGCTGGGGCCCATGGCGAACCCACCGGCAATATTGGCCAGCACGTCAAAGTCCCCAATGCGATCAAAGCAAGCAACCAAGCTGTTTGTGTCGGTGAGATCCACCGCCACAAACTCACCAACGGCTCCGGCTTGGGGTTGGATCACATCCAGCAAGACGACGTCGGCACCTTGTTGCTTGGCCACGCGCGCGACCCCCTGACCCAGCACGCCAGCGCCGCCGGTTATAACGATCCGTTTGCCCCCAAGTGCCATAAGCGCCCCTCATCTAAGTTCACGTGGCTGGCATGATACGTATAGCCCATCCGAAACCCAATGCTCATTGCACCCTAACCCACACTACCGCTAGGCTCTGTCCGCACACGATTAGGAGAAGCCCATGATTTATCGCATTATTCCGAGCCTTGTTGCGGCTCTACTCGCAACCACTGCCATTTCATGGCTTTTCGACCCCGCCGCCGCAGCGGCCGGTCTTGGCATGACCTACTTGGATGGCATAGGACGGAGCACTCAGGTGGGCGATTTCAGCGCCTTTTTTGTCTTTTTAGTGATCATGTGCGTCATGGGCGTCATTACTCAGACTGGCCATTACTTACGCAGCGCGAGCTTGCTGCTACTGCTGGCTGCAATTTTTCGCACAACGGCATGGGCACTGTACGGGGCCGAGTTGGCAACGACGTTTATTGTCGCGGAACTGGTGATGGCCGGACTGCTGTTCTTCAGTGCCTCTCGCATCGGACAGCAAGCCGAGCAGGTCTGATCGCTCTACTCTGCCTCGGAGGGGATTTCGACCACGAGTCCGTCGAGATCTTCCGTCAATCTGACCTGACAGGCTAGGCGGCTACGTGCGCAAACCCCAATCGCGTAACTGAGAAGCTCGGTTTCGTCGCTGTGTGCCGGCTTCACCCGATCTTGCCAGCCTGAATCTACCCAGACATGACAGGTGCAGCATGTACAGCCGCCACCGCACTGACCGATGATACCGGCCACCCCATTGTCGACAGCAACATCCATCACATGATCGCCTATGGGACCCTGGTAGGTTTCTTCGCGCCCGTCGGGTTGGACAAAGGTGACATTGATGATGTTTTTCTGTGTATTCATCATCACATCATAACCGCGGTCGAATTCGCGTGGCCAGCCGGATAGTATTACCGGATACACCTATGGGGACTGTGCATTGATTATTGGTCTTACCGGCGGCATTGCTTCGGGCAAATCGACTGTCGCAAAAACGCTGGGCACGTTGGGCGCCTACAACATCGACGCTGACAAACTCGGGCACTCGGCCTACGTGAAAGGTACCGCTGCCTTTGACCAAGTGGTCGAAGCATTCGGCGCTGATGTGGTCGGTGACGACGGTGAAGTCGACCGCCGGGTTCTGGGTGGCAAGGTGTTCGGCAATCCGGCCGCATTAAAGCAGCTGACCGACATTGTATGGCCAGCCATTCAGGCGATGGCCCAGCACGAAATCGATCAAGCCTTGGCGACCGATGCGTCCAGACCTGTCGTGCTCGAAGCAGCGGTGCTGATAGAGGCCCAGTGGCTAGATCTGGTGGATCAGGTTTGGGTAACCGTTGTGGAACCTCATGTGGCCATCGAGCGAGCTTGTGCTCGAGACAACTTGGACCCCGCGGCGGTACAGGCGCGTCTGGACGCTCAGCTCAGTAATGAAGAGCGTCGCGCCTGCGCCGATCAGGTCATCGACAATTCCGCAGATGAGGCTCACCTACTCCAGCAAGTGGAGACTCTTTGGAAAAACCTTGTCTCGCCATAAACACACGAACTCGAATAACATTCGTTAGGGATATTTACATGATTTTGGATCTACACGCCCATTCCATCAAATCCGATGACGGCCGCGCCAAGGTGAAAAACTACTGCCAGTGGATCAGCGCCAAAAACATCCCAATTGATGGCTTTGTGCTAACGGAACACCGGCAGTTTGATGATGAATCGGACTATTCAGAACTGGGCAACACATTTGGTTTGACCATCCTCAAAGGGGCTGAAGTGGAGACCGAATACGGTCACGTCCTTGTTTTCGGCGTCACGCCAGCACTGCAAGAAGCCTTTGATTTCAGCAACATTCATTTGCCCTTAGCCGACGTGATCGCTGCCTGCAACGCCCACAACGCCGTTGCGGTGCCCTGTCATCCCGGCCGCAAGCGGGTTGGTATGTCGGCGCATCTGGAGGAATTTGGGGTGCCCGACGGCGTGGAAATTGTCGAAATTTACAACGGCGGAAGCCGCGACGACGAAGATCAGGTGTCCATCGACATGGCGCAAACCTTGGGCTATCGAGGCATCGGTGGCAGTGACGCACATATTGTCAGTCACATAGGCCGCTGTGGTACCCGCTTCGAACATCCCATCGCCAACGAACAAGAACTCGTCGCTGCGCTGCGGCAAGGAGCGTTCGAAGCCGTCAAAATGCAGGTCGCGGACGCCTAAAACCCGCGTGGGGCGGGCGAGCCGGCAGGATACCGGCCGCCCACTCATTACCCTAGACAGGCTTCACCAGCGGGATTGACAGCTCTTCGTGTGTTTCCCAAGCGAGCTCTACACGCTGTCCGACAGACACTTCAGTAAGCGGATCTTCAATACCCGTCACATTGGTCAGAAAACGCGGGCCTTCGTCCAGATCCACATAAGCCACCGCATAGGGCACCTTGGTGCGGAAAAACGGATGATAGCTCAAGCGCACCACGCTATAGGAGTAGATCGTCCCCCGACCGGCGGAGACCTTCCACTGCAGATCGCCGTCCACACAGCCCGTGCAATGTGCACGGGGATGCCAGACGATGGTTCCGCAGTTGGCGCACTGCTGATAGCGAAATTCTTGCTGGGCCGTACCTTGCCAAAAGGGCGCGGTATCCATTTCGGCCAGCTTGGGCAGCGGACGTGTTGGCACTTTCTTCTCGGTATTTTTATCGCTCATCTCTAGTCCCTCCCCAAAATGACTGTGCCGGCAGAATGCCGACCACCCAACATGCCGCCGTTGCCGTGGGCAATCGCTAAGCGCGCATCATCGACTTGGGACGTAGACTCACCGCGCAGTTGGCGAGTCGCTTCAAGCAGCAAGAAGATGCCACGCATGCCCGGATGATTGGACGATAGTCCGCCACCGTCGGTATTCAGGGCCGGGCCGTCATTCGGACGATCAAAACGCAAACGCCCGCCCTGGACCCAATCACCGCCCTCGCCCTTGGCGCAAAAGCCCAAGTCTTCAAGCAGGGTCAGCACGGTGATGCTGAAGGAATCGTAGATCATGGCGATATCCATTTCTGCGGCGCTCACGCCGGCTTCGGCAAAGGCGATTGGTGCGGACTGCGCGCCTGCGGAGGTGGTGATATCACCACCGTTTTCTGGATACTTGGTGGCCTCACCGGTACCGAGAATCCAGACCGGTGCTTTTTTACAGTGAGCCGCAACGTCGGCGCTGGCGATCACTACGGCACCGCCGCCGTCGGACACCATGCAGCATTCCAACAGGTGCAGCGGGTCCGCAATCATGCGGGAATTCACGACGTCTTCGATGCTCGTCTCTTGAATACCAACAAACTCTAAGTCCGTCATCGCTTGAACCGCTTCCGGGTTACGCATGGCGTGGTAGCGAGTGGCTGTCGAGATTTCAGCCAGTTGTTCACTGGTTGTTCCGTATTGGTGCATGTGGCGATGGGCCACCATGGCATAGTTTGCGATCAGCGTTTGACCCGCAAACGTCTCCATGTTGTCGCCGGGATTGATACCGCCGCCACGCCCCCCTGCGCCGATGGCCATGGCGTTACTGTGAGCCGTTGAGCCATACGTCAACAACGCGACTTTGGCTTTGCCTTCACGGATCGCGCGCAAGGCATGGGCGGCATGGAACTCGTAGGAACTACCGCCGACGCCGGTGGTATCCATTACCGTTGGTTTGATGCCGAAATACTCCGAAATCATCAAGCCACTCATGGGCCCTCCCTCGCCTGCGTCGTAGATGGCATCGACATCCGACCAGTTCAAGCCAGCATCGGCTAGGGCTTTGGCGGCGCTAGCAGCCTTGATTTGCAGGGCATTGACCTTGCCCTCTACATCCCGTGACGGATATTCATGAATGCCAACAATGGCTGCGTCCCGGTTTTGGGTAGCCATACTCTCTCCCCTGTGTGTGTTGTGGTTAGGTTATCGCGGCTTAGACCTTGGGTATAGATGCGACGGCGCGTTGGGCCGTCAAAGCAGTCCACCCAGATGCTTAAGCTCGTTGATCTTGTCGATCATGGACTTTTCGTAGGCCTCGTGCGGCGCTTCTCGCACCAACCGATCCAAATCATGGGCATCTTGCCCAATCAGTACACGCCATTGATTGTTGCGCACAGCATCCAAAATGACGCTGGACGCGGTGGCCGCCGTGGTAGGTGCTTCGGTGCGGAATGCTTCGGCGCGATCGGCCAACATCTGACGAATGTGGTCATCGGGTACATTGCCAACGGGCAGACCGGCAGCCAACATACGCTCGCGTACCGTCGCTACCTCTTCTGCAGGCAAGTCCATGCCCGCCGCCTTACCCAGAACCTTGGACGAGTTCTCTACAATCGAGGTACCAATGTGACCGGGCATCACCACACTGCACTGGACATGGGGTGCGTGTAATCGCAGATCGGTGATCAGCGCCTCAGTAAAACCTTTGACGGCAAACTTGGCTGCCGCATAGGAGGTGTGGGCTTGGGTAGTGCCCAAACTGGCCCAAAAGCCATTCACTGAACTGGTATTGACGATATGGCCTTCGTCGCTGGCGACCAGTGCGTCCATAAACGCACGGCAGCCGAAATAGACACCCTCCCAGCAAACAGCGAACGTGCGCTCCCATTCGTCTCGATCGCCCTCGACGAAGGAACCGCCCCCACCGATACCTGCGTTGTTGAACAGCAGATTGATGTGCTGAGTCTCATGCTGGGCCAATACCTCGTCACGAAAGCGCAGCACTTGAGATTCCTGACTGACGTCGCAGATGTGGTCGGTCAGAAGACGATCTTTTGCCCCAGCCAGACGACGAGTTTCGTCCATATTTTCTTGGGAGACATCGCACATAGCCACATGCGCACCTGCCGCGATGAGCTGGCAGACCAGTTCTCGTCCCATGCCCGTGCCACCGCCGGTGACTACGGCTATTTTGTTATCAAAGTTCTCCATACTGCTCTCGTCTCTCCCAGTCGTTCTGTTACGGATGATCGAGCCTGTCGACATCAATCAAACCCTGACGGTATAGGTTCGCCAGCGCCGCACGCACTATGGCATCGGCGTCTACGCCAAAATGCGCGCGCAGAGCAGGTCGGGATTCTGACAGACCAAAGCCGTCGGTACCTAAGACCTCATACCCTTCTGGCATCCAGGCTGCGACGCCTTGAGCCAAACTTGCCATATAGTCCGTTACCGCGATTATGGCTCCTGAGGCCTCGCCAAACAGCTTTTCTATCGCACTGACTTGTGCTGGGGCCTGTGGATTGTCCCGATTGATCTGCGCAGTTGCCAACGCATCCCGCTGCAGTTCGACGAAACTGGTGATACTCCAAAGACTGACACTCAGCCCGCGTTGTTCGAGGGATTTCTTCGCCTGAATCGCTTGCTGCATCAGGCTACCGCTGGCCAATAGATGCACATCGGCTGTGGTTTGGGCAGCATCAAAGCAATCCCCGCCGGTCAAAATACCCTGCGCAATCTCGGCCTCTGTCAGACCGCTTTGTTGCACCACATCGGCCATATCCGGCATGGCGTAATTTTCGTTGTACAGCGTCAGATAATAAAAAACGTCTTCTTGCGCTTGGTACATGCGCCGCATGCCCTCGCGCACGATCACGGCAAGCTCGAAGCCAAAGGCAGGATCGTAACTGAGCATACTGGGCACGGTGCTGGCCAAGATATGAGAGTGGCCGTCCTGATGCTGCAGCCCCTCACCATTCAGCGTCGTGCGACCGGCGGTACCGCCCAGCAAGAAACCCTTGCACATCATATCGCCGCAGCCCCAGACCATGTCGCCAACACGCTGCATACCGAACATGGAGTAGAAGATATAAAACGGGATCATGGGCAAACCGTGCACCGCGTAGGCGCTGCCTGCGGCCATGAAGGATGCCATTGCCCCGACTTCACAAATGCCTTCCTGCAAAATCTGGCCATCGCTGGCTTCCCGATAGGGCAGCAGGCTGTCAGCGTCTACCGGTCGGTACTTCTGACCTTCGTGGGCATAAATGCCCGCCACGTTGAACAGTCCGTCCATGCCAAAGGTTCGCGCTTCATCCGGCACGATTGGCACGACGTACTGACCGATATCAGGCATTCGCAGCAAGGTCGACAGCAATCGAACCATCACCATGGTCGTGGAAACGTCTCGCTGACCACTGCCCTTGAGAAACTCGCCAAAGGCGGTCAGCTCGGGGATGGGCAGTGGCGGACAATCGACGTTGCGATTGGGCACCCAGCCCCCTTTCGACTGCCGCAGTTCCCGCAAGTACATCATTTCCGGCGCGTCATCTTGAGGCCGGTAGAATTCCGCGGTGGCCGCGTCTGCTGCGCTGAGTGGTATCCCCAACTCGGCGGCGATCTTGACTCGCTCGTCGGCGGACATATTCTTGTACTGGTGGGCGGTGTTTTTGCCTTGAGTGCCCATGCTGTCGCCCTTGACGGTCTTCACCAGAATAACGGTTGGCTTGTCCTTGGCCGCGCTGGCGCGGGCAAACGCGGCATAAATTTTCTTCTGGTCCTGCCCCCCGCGTTTGATGCCTTTCACCTCTTCGTCTGTCAGCGTATTCATCATTTGCTCAAGCTTGGGATTGCCTTCCACCCAATGTTCGCGCTGCACATCACCGGGCAACACCGAATACATTTGGTAATCGCCGTCCAAGCACTCGTCCATACGCCGCTGCAATACGCCCTCGTGATCTCTGGCCAACAGCCCATCCCAACCGCCGCCCCAAATCACTTTCAGTACATTCCAGTCGGCACCGCGAAACGTGCGTTCTAGCTCCTGAATAATTTTTCCGTTACCCCGAACCGGACCGTCCAACCGCTGTAAATTGCAGTTCACCACCAAAATCAGGTTGTCGAGCTTTTCTCTGGCGGCGATGTTGATGGTACCCAACACTTCGGGTTCGTCTGCCTCGCCATCACCAATAAAACACCAGACTTTGCCGCTGGCTTTCTCTTTAAGACCTCGGTTCTCCAGATACTTGGCGAAGCGCGCTTGATAAATGGCAGCTGGTGTGGATAAGCCCATGGAGGCATTAGGCAGCTCCCAAAAATCCGGCATGCTGCGCGGATGCGGGTAGGACGACAAACCACCTCCGTCCGCCAGTTCCTGACGATAATTTTCCAGCTGCGTCGCACTGAGTCGACCCTCCAAGAAGGCCCGAGCATAAATTCCCGGTGCCGCATGAGGCTGGGGCAACAGCATATCAGCGGAGCCACGGTCGTTACTCGGTCCTGCACCCTGGAAGAAATGGTTAAAGCCCACTTCCAGCATGGTGGCGCAGGAAGCGTAGGTGGCGATATGCCCTCCCACACCGATACCTTTGTCTTGCGCTCTGAGTACCATGGCGATGGCATTCCAGCGCAGCAGCTTTTCGATTTTTTCTTCTAACTCGATATTGCCGGGATAGACTGGCTGCGCATCCGGCGCGATGGAGTTGCGATAAGGCGTGTTGAGGGTCGCTTCATCCAGTGGAATGTTCAGACCCAACACATGATTTTGCAGACTGCGCAGGATTTCCCTGGCACCGGCAGCTCCGTATTGGGCGACAATCGCATCCAAGGATTCCGCCCATTCGGCCTTGTCGTCGACCAGTAGCTGCTCGAGATCGTTCAGCTGCACGGGTTCATTGTCCATCGCTCCTCCCCCAACGATTGTCCCGGAATTCTCCGGTGTTACGCCATCGCGGCCTTGATACGAGCCGCATGGGTCTCTAGCTCACCGAAATCTGCCATTTCACGCGCGTGCATTTGCAACTCAATACCTTGGGAACGAGGCAGCAGGTGAAAGTGAAGATGGAACACGGTTTGTCCCGCCGCCTGACCGTTCAGTTGAGCAATCATGATGCCGGGGACATCGAAGGCCTTTTTTACCGCTTCTCCGACCTTTTGCACCGTCGCCATGGTCTGACCCAAAATTACGGGATTCGCATGAAAAATGTCTTCGGTCGGATCTTTGGGAATCACCAACGTATGACCCGGCACCTGCGGCATCACATCCATGAACGCGAGGGAATAGTCGTCTTCGAATACCTTAAACGCGGGGGCCTCGCCGCGCAGAATTTTGGCGAAAATATTTCCGTCATCGTAGGCCATAAATCTATCCTTTCCCTCTGAGTTACCGCTTCGAGTGTGCGTGATAAGGTAAGCTCGGTTCAAGTCAGGTGTTGCGCAGACTGTTCAGGACTTCGTTCGTATGCGCACCAAGTTCGGGCACCTCTGCGGGCGACTGTGGGCCATTGTCAACGCCGGGAACCCGTGGCAACGCTACCGTGGCATCGCCCACCGTTACATCGAACGTATGAAAGTCTGCATGAGACTTGAGACTGCCCAGTTCATTGACCGGCGCAAAAGCCAAATCCGCACGGTTAAAACGCTCTTCGACCCTGGAATAGGGCATCTGTGAAATCGCTTCCTGCACAGCGGCATCGACAAACGCCCGGTTGTCTACCCGGGTTTCGTTATCCTGACACCGTGGGTCTGTGGCCAAATCCTCACGGGAGATACCCGTGTGGCATAGCTGCTGCCACTCCCTTTCGTTTTGCACTGACAGAATAAACCCTTGCCCGCATTGGGCGGTGAAAACGCCATAGGGACAGATCCCCGGATGAGCAAGTCCGATACGAGGCGGTGCCGCAGAGCCGTATCGGTCAAGCAGATAGGGAACCGCGAGCCATTGGGCAACGGCATCGAATAGGGAAACACTCAGCACAGCACCCCGCCCACTGTTACCGCGTTCGATCAAAGCCCCTAAAATGGCTTCGTAGGCGAATTGTCCCGTCGCAATATCAACGAGAGACACGCCTACGCGTCCAGGGGCGTGCGGGCTGCCCGTAATCGAACTGAGGCCTGATTCCGCCTGCATCAGTAAATCGTAAGCTTTGCGACTGTGCCCGGGACCGTCCGGCGCAAAGCCTGAAATGGACATGGAGATCAGCGCCGGAAATTGTTCGTGCAGCTCGGTCAAATCGAGGCCCAGTTTCCTCAAAGCCCCGGGCTTGAGGTTTTGCACCAAGACATCGCTTCGGGCGATTAACCGGCGAAGGGTCTGCACCTCTTCGGCCTGCCGCAGATCCAGCACTACCGATTTTTTGCCCGCGTTGAGCCAAACAAAGTAACTGCTTTGACCCGCCACGGCGGTATCGTAACCTCGAGCAAAGTCGCCCTCTGGGCGCTCAATTTTGATCACCTCAGCGCCGGCTTGAGCCAACCGCATGGTGCAGGCTGGTGCCGCGACGGCTTGCTCTATGGCGACAACCGATGTGCCCGATAAAAACCCCATACCGCCTCCATAAACTATATTTTATCCATAAAAAAGAGGGCCTTAGCCCTCTTTCTTTACAAACAGCTAAAGGTTTTAGCTCTTGGGAGAGTAGCCGAGGATCGCCTTTGTTTCGAGAAACTCTTCGAAACCGTAACGGCCCCACTCACGACCATTACCCGACTGCTTGTAGCCGCCGAAAGGCGCGCTTTGATCTGGTGGCGCGCCGTTTACGTGCACATTACCGGTACGGATCAATCGCGCGATCTTTTTGGCACGCTCAGGATCCTCTGACGAAATATAACCACTCAAACCATACAGGGTATCGTTGGCAATGCGCACGGCGTCTTCGTCGTCTTCATAACCAATCATGGCCAAGACCGGCCCGAAAATTTCTTCCCGACCAATGGTCATATCGTTGGTCACGTGACTGAAGACCGTGGGCTTCACATAGTAGCCCGCATTCAACCCATCCGGACGCCCTGTTCCGCCGGTTTCCAGCTTGGCGCCTTCATCAATCCCCTGTTGGATCAAGCCTTGGATCTTGTTGAATTGTACCTCAGAGACCACAGGGCCGATGGTGGTGCCTTCTGCGTTTGGATCGCCCACTTTCACCTGCTCCGCTGCGGCCTTGGCGATGGCTGCGGCCTCATCCATGCGTGCATTGGGCACGAGCATACGCGTCGGTGCGTTGCAGCTCTGGCCGGAATTGGTGACTAAGCCGAAGACGTCGCGGGAAATCGCTTTGGCAAAGTCCGCGTCATCGAGAATGATATTGGCCGACTTGCCACCAAGTTCCTGGGCAACGCGCTTTACTGTCGGTGCAGCGGCCTTAGCCACCTCTACCCCGGCGCGGGTTGAGCCGGTAAAGGACATCATATCCACGTCAGGGTGGGCAGACAGCGTCGCGCCAACGGTTGGGCCATCACCGTTTACTAGGTTGAACACACCGGGCGGCACGCCGGCTTCGTCCAGAACTTCAGCAAACATAATCGCGTTAAACGGGGCCACTTCTGAGGGCTTGAGCACCATGGTGCAGCCCGCCGCCAGCGCTGGAGCGACCTTGCAGGCGATCTGGTTTATTGGCCAGTTCCAAGGAGTAATGAAACCGCACACGCCTGCGGGCTCCCGAATCACACGGGTCGTCCCCATGTCTTCTTCAAACTCAAAGTCTTTGAGTACGTTAACCGCCGTCATCAAATGACCGATACCGGTGGGTGCTTGGGCTTTGGCTGCCAGACCCGCTGGCGCCCCCATTTCTTCGCTGATCACCGCAGCGATATCCCCCATACGTTCGGCATACTTGGCAATTACGGCCTCCAACAAAGCGATACGTTCTTCCTTCGTTGTTTGTGAAAATGTTTCGAAAGCCTCTTTGGCTGCCGCTACGGCCTTATTGACATCCTCAGCGCCACCCATGGCGACGGCCTCGATTGGCTGCTCGGTCGCAGGATTGATGACGTCCAGCATTTCTGTGGTGGTCGGTTGGACCCATTCGCCATTGATATAAAACTTCTGTCTGTTGCTCAAGGAAACACCCTCTTTAACTGTGAAACATAGTGCCCCAACGTCTCCCTTGCCGCTGAACGACTGTCGCCATGTCTAACGAAGGCCATGGCTTGATCAATCGGCGCGGTCGGGCATGGGGTCGGGTTCGAACACTCGCTAGCCTAAAGACTCCGAGAGCGATCAAGCTTACCGTTGATTCGTTGATTTACAACATTCGAAAGCGGTCTGGCTTTCGCTGAATTGACCAAGACTGGGACTCATAGGGGAGGATGCGGCTGGGTGATGTGCAGGAAACAAAAAACCTGCCGCTGATCAGGCGACAGGCCGGGGCAGCCCCATCGCATTATCTCAGCTCGCGTTTCTCCGTCCGAACGATGGCTTGCACCCGGCGATTTTCGGCTCGGGCACTGATACCCCTGCCCTCTGCCTTGGGCCTATTTTCACCCAACGCCTCTGTTGAAATATCAGCAGCCTTGATACCCGTTCTTTGGGTCAGAAGCTCGGCAATCGCCCTTGCCGGTTTCAGCGAAAGTGTCCGGTTGTATCCGCTGGACGAGCGCAGCCCCGTATGTCTACCTCGACCCCGACCCGGGTGCCTAAACAAACGTCTTGAGAATCGATCACACCATCATTATCGGAATCTACAGACTCGGTTCGGACTACCTGTTGAACCGCCGTTCTGCCGAACTGATAGTGCAGACCTAGACTCAGAGACCGCTTAAGGTCTCCGAATTTCTGACCATCGTAGAAATTGAAGGATGCCCTCGCATCAAGGTTATCAAGGATATTCCAACGCAAACCCAGCCCTGCGTTAACTTGGGATTCGGAGCCGACATCGGGTAAATCGATGTCCTGTATACCCACGCCAAGGCTGGCGAAGGGGGGCAGTCGGTCTGACTCGAGGAAGTAAACCAGCGAACGGATATTCCAGATTTCCACATCAGCCGAACCAACGTCCGCGGTTTCTATATTGGAGTCACCGGTCAAATAAACCAACTCAACGGCAAATGGTCCCATAAAGCGGTAGCCGACGCCGACGCCGATCAGGGGATCAGCCTCAAGCTCGCTGATGTTGGAGTAGTCTGCGATCGCCGCCTGTGGAAAAACGTATATTCCCTTCTCCGGTTCAGCGACCGCGGGGGTGAGCGACGAAATCAAAGAAAGCAGTAGGAAGAAACTTGGATATTTCATGGTTAGCCTTGCCGAAGTGACGAAAGGCCTTGAAGGCCCGGATTTACAGTCGCCAACCCTAGTCAAGCGCCCAAGAACGCCCGCAAAAGAGCCGGCAGGCGGCGGCTTTTTCCCGACCAACGGTTGCTTTTCAGTCAGAGATGACTCAGAGGTGTTGCGCGCAGCAGTAACCGCTGGCCCACGCCCACTGGAAGTTATACCCGCCCAACCAACCGGTAACATCCAGCGCTTCGCCAATGGCAAAAAGTCTGGGATAGCGCTTCGCTTCAAAGGTTTTCGAGGAAAACTCGTCGGTGCTGATACCGCCCAGCGTTACCTCGGCTGTGCGATAACCTTCTGTCCCACCGGGCTTAAAGGCCCATTGACCCAGCTGTGCTGCCAACTGTAAGCGCTGATCCGTGCTCAGATCTGCGAGAGATAGATCATCGAACCATTGACCTGCGAGCGCATCCACCAAACGGTTCGGCAGCACTGTTTTTAGCACGGTCGACAACTGCGCCCTCGGGCGTTGACGTTGTTGCTCTTGAAACCAGACGGGGAGTTGCAGATCGGGTAGCAGGTTGATCGACAGGCTCTCGCCCTCGGCCCAATAGGACGATGCCTGCAATATGGCCGGGCCGCTCAAGCCCCGATGTGTGAACAGCAGGTTTTCTCGGAACGTTTGACCTCGACTGGTGACCTCACAATCAATAGCAACCCCGCTGAGTTCGGCAAGCAACGCCCGATCGCTGTTGTTCCAAGTCAGGGGCACTAGTGCGGGAGACGGCGGCACGACAGCCATCTGCAGCGACTCCGCAGTGCGAAAGGCTAAATCGCTGGCAATTTTGGGAAGCGATAAGCCGCCGCTGGCCAGCACAACCGATGGCACCTTCAGTGCTTGGATCTGGCCTGCCTGACCTCTTTTTCCGGTTGATACCGAGAGCTGATACCCGCCGCTTATCGGCTGTATTCGGCTGACCTCGTGCTTTAGCCGCACGGTCACACCCGCATCGGCGGCTTCTGCCAACAGCATATCGACAATGTCTTGGGCGCTGTGATCGCAAAACAGCTGACCCAGTTTTTTTTCGTGAAAGGCGATGCCATGAGCATTCACCATGTCGATGAAATCCCATGGCGAGTAGCGCCGCATGGCGGAAATGCAGAAATGTGCATTGGCCGACAAATAGTGATCGGTGGGATCGGCCCACATATTCGTGAAGTTACAGCGACCACCACCGGACACGAGGATTTTCAAACCGGGCTTGGGTCCTTTCTCTAGGACCAGTACTTTGAGCCCTCGCCGCCCCGCATGGATCGCACACATGAGTCCGCTGGCACCGGCACCAACAACCACCACGTCATAGGCACCGGATGTTTGATGCGACGGGTCCGACGAGCCGTTCACGACCAAAGTGTCCATACCGGGACACAGCGATCGGGTAAGGCTGCCACACGCCCTAATTCTGCCCAGGGCTGGCCGGGTTGATGAAAATCCGACCCGGCAGACGCGTAGAGATCATAGCGCTGCGCCAGGTCAGCCAACGTGTTGACCCGCTGGGCGTCCTGATAACCGGTGAGAACCTCAAGCCCTCGCCCACCCGCAGCCACGAAATCCTCCAGCAGTCCCCGCAACTTCGTCAGTGTCATGTTGTATTTCATAGGATGGGCAACAATGGCGATGCCACCGGCATCGGTAATCCAGCTAACCGCGGTGCCCAGCGTTGGCCAGTTGGCCTTGATGTCGCCGGGCTTACCGCTGCCCAACACCCGCTTAAAAGCCATCGCCATTGACGGTATCTGGTGCGTAGTGACGAGGTGCTGCGCAAAGTGTGGCCGGCCAACAACCCCTACCCCGGCCAATTCTTGAACCTGGGGTAACGTCACTTCGAAGCCCAACTGTTGCAGAACCTCAGTGATTTTTTCCGCGCGATCTTTGCGAGCTTGGGCTTGGATCGCCATGGCACGATCAAAGCCGGCAGCCGCTAGATTCAGGTTCAAACCGACAACGTGAATGCTGCGACGCTGCCACAGACAGGAAATCTCACAGCCCGTCACCAGCGTGATGCCTGCCTTAGCGGCTGACGCGTGCAGCTGCGAAGAGTAGGCGCTCACGGTGTCGTGATCGGTAATGGCCAGTTGCTGGACATCCCGTGCTTTCGCCAATTCAAGCAATTCCAACGGCGACAGCGCGCCATCAGAGAAATGACTGTGACAATGAAAATCGATGGCGGGTAATACAGACATGATGTCGGCCGTTGAAGAAGCCGCTACGTTACACAAAATCGCTCAATTTAAGAATGCCGATGCAACTCAGGGCAGGGGTCGCTGGGCTTCCCTGCTCAGTTGGGGCACACTTTGCGGCTACGAGCTGACGGCGTGCCGTCAAAGCGGCTCAAAATCACATGACTTAACACTACTACTCTTCAGGGGAGAGGCTCTATGAAAGGAACCGTACATTACGAAGTGCGCGGCAATGTTGCACTGATGACAATCGACAACCCACCAGTGAACCCACTGTCCTCCGGCGTACGCCAAGGGCTACATGACGGCGTCACTCAGGCGTTGGCCGATGATTCCGTCGCCGCTATCGTACTGACCGGTGCAGGTCGGGCCTTCATCGCTGGCGCCGACATTTCAGAGTTTGGCGGCAAAAGCGAGGGCCCCAGCCTACACGACTGCCTGACCGCAATGGATAACAGCAGCAAGCCCATCGTGGCCGCCATTAACGGCACCGCCTTTGGTGGGGGTCTGGAAGTCGCTCTATGCTGTCACTACCGAGTCATCGCGCCAGCGGCACCAGTCGGCCTTCCCGAAGTCAAACTGGGCTTGCTACCCGGTGCCGGTGGCACGCAGCGCTTACCACGCCTGATCGGCGCGGAAAAAGCCCTGAACTTTATGCTTTCTGGCGATCCGATTCCGGGGCCTGCCGCAGTGGCTATGGGCATTGCGGATCAACTGGCCGAAGGCGATATCGTTGAGGCCGGCCTAGCCTTTGCTGCAGATCTGATTGCTAAGGGTAGCCCGGTCAGACGCATTCGTGATGAAGAGGAAGTGGTTCAATCGGCGCGAGGCAATGCCGAAATTTTTGACGCGGCGCGCAAAAATGCCGCGCGGAAAATGCGTAAGCGTTTCGCACCGGAAATGATCGTGCAATGTGTTGAAGCCGCAGTGAACTTGGGCGATTTCGATGCCGGTATCGCCGTGGAGCAAGAGTGCTTTGCCAAGTGCTTAAAGCACCCACAGCGTGAGTCGTTGATTCATATGTTCTTTGCCGAGCGCGAAGTTGCGAAGATCCCTGATGTACCTAAAGACACTGCGACACTTCCGCTGGAAAGCGCAGGAGTTATTGGCTGCGGCACCATGGGCGGCGGCATCGCCATGTCCTTCCTCAATGTGGGCATTCCCGTTATTTCCGTGGAAATGAACCAAGAGGCGTTGGATCGCGGGCTCGGGGTTATCAAGAAAAACTACGACATCCAAGTGCAGCGCGGACGGATGTCAGCAGAGGAAGTCGACAAGCGTATGTCCCTGATCACGGGCACTACGGACTACGCTGACATCGCCAATGTCGATGTCATTATTGAAGCGATCTATGAAAACATCGATGTGAAAGTCGAAACCTTCAAGAAGATGGATGCGGTGGCGAAGCCCGGTGCTATTCTCGCCAGTAACACCTCTGGCCTAGACATCGACAAAATGGCGGCTGCGACCAGCCGACCTGAATCCGTCATCGGACTGCACTTTTTCAGCCCAGCCAACGTGATGCGTTTGCTGGAAGTTGTCCGTGGTGAGGCCACGAGCAAGGAAGTGATCGCAACATCTATGAAGCTTGGCCGTACCCTAAACAAGATCGCGGTACTTTCCGGCAATGCGCCGGGATTCATTGGCAACCGTATGCTGGCCGGCTATACCCGTCAGGCAGGCGAAATCATTTTGCAAGGCGCAACACCCTATCAAGTGGACAACGCCATTTTGGGTTTCGGCATGCCCATGGGCCCCTTCCAAATGAACGACTTGGTCGGTCTGGATCTGGGCTGGCGGGCACGCAAACTCAACGGCATCAAGCCAGAGGATGTGCCCATTACGGCGCGTGTCGCGGACAAGCTGTGTGAAATGGATCGCTACGGTCAAAAAACCAGCCGGGGCTATTACATCTATCCAGAAGGCAGCCGTGCCGGTCAGGCGGATCCTGAGGTAGTTCAGATGGTTGAAGAGACCTCGGCGGAGCTGGGTATTGAACGTCGGCCAATCGACGATGACGAAGTGCTTAAACGGTGCCTGTATCCCATGATCAACGAAGGTGCACGAATCCTCGAGGATGGCATCGCCATTCGGCCCTGTGATATCGACATCGTCTACATCAATGGCTACGGTTTTCCTGAAGTCACCGGTGGGCCTATGTATTGGGCTGACCAAATCGGTTTAGACAATATCCTCGCGGATATTAAAAAGTTCGAAGCCGAGTACGGTGGCGACACTTGGAAACCCGCACCCTTACTGGAGAAGCTGGTTGCCGAGGGCAAGAACTTCGCCAGCCTGCAAGGCTAAGACGCGATCGCAGCAGGGCTGCCCCGTGGCAGCCCTATCGCATCGCTTTAGAGGATTTTAGGATGGATCAACGTTCAGCCATTGTGACCCAAGGCATTCATCACGTTTCCATCAACGTCAACAACGTTGATGCTGCCCTGGACTTCTATGTCGGTGTCCTCAACCTTGAATTGAAGCATCGCCCCGATTTAGGCTTTCCCGGCGCGTGGATTCAGGCCGGAGAGCAAGAAATTCACTTGCTTGGCATCGACAGTGGCGTACCCGTCAAAGAACAGCATTTTGCCTTTGCTGTGTCCGATGCGGACACTGTCCATCATGCGCTGACCGAACGTGGCTTCAACCCTTCAGCGATCCGAGAAATCCCAGCCGTTTGTCGTCAGTTTTTCACTCACGACCCAAGCGGCAACATGATTGAGTTCAATCAGCGGCTGTGACAACCGTGTTATTGCCGTTCTTACCATTCCCTAGCAGCAACTAAACGACGTGCGTTACTCCTATCCCCAGCGTTACTTCACCGCCATCGTTCTGTTTGCCCTGCCCTGCATCGCGTTTGCCCACAATGTCGATACAAGTGACGCAGCCTTTTTGCAGGCGCAGTCAGGGGTTGTGTTTTGGCCCTATTTTTATCTCGGCGCCAAGCATATGGTCACAGGCTTGGATCATCTGCTGTTTCTCGCCGGTGTGGTTTTCTTTCTGCGTGGGCTGCGCGATGTCGCCATCTACGTCAGTCTGTTCGCGTTGGGCCACAGCCTCACCCTAATTCTGGGCGTCATGCTCGAACTCAACGCCAATCCCTATTTGGTCGATGCCATCATTGGCTTATCCGTGGTGTACAAGGCACTGGAAAATCTGGCGCAACAGCGTAACTGGCACTTTGGCGTGGATACTCGAGCGGCGGTTTTCGCCTTCGGCCTATGCCATGGACTGGGTTTAGCCACCAAGCTGCGTCAAATCACGCTGCCCGAGGATGGGCTTCTCACGAATTTATTGGCGTTCAATCTTGGCGTCGAACTGGGCCAACTGCTGGCACTGTCAGCGATCGTTCTTTTGGTATTTGTTTGGCGTCAGCGCCCCCGATTTGCTGCACAAGCCACGGCGGCAAACTGGCTGATCATGACCGGAGGCTTTTTGCTGATGGGTATCCAGCTGAGCGCGTATTGGGTAGCCTCAAGCCTGTAAAAGACCGATGACAACGCACCGCTGAGGGAACGTTATGGCGACCGCAGATCAAAACACGCACTTACTCGATCAAGCCTCAATCTTGGCTGAGCGGTTTAGCCCTAGGGCGGCGGATTTTGATCAAGCCCGCAAACTCGATCAGGACGCCAGCGACGCCATGGCGGAAGCCGGCTTCTATCGCCTGTTCGTGCCGGAACAGTTGGGTGGTCTCGAGGCCTCTCCAGTGGTCAGCGCACAGATTTTCGAGCGACTGGCTCAAGGCAGTGCCGCCTGCGGTTGGGTTGCCTTTATTGCCGCCACCAGCGGTTCCACCCTGGGCAGTATTCCCGAAGAGACCGCGCGGGCAATCTTTACCCATCCGAACACCATGGTCGCCGGCGTGTTTGCACCGTCAGGTAAGGCCAAGGTAGACGCCGGGCAGGTTACCGTGAACGGTCGCTGGCAGTGGGGCTCCGGCACACAAAATGCGGACTGGGTCTTAGGCGGATGTATGGTCGACACAGGGGCTGAAAAGCCCAGTCAGCACATGGTGTTGATGCCGACGAGCGAGGTCCAATTTCTGGATACCTGGCATGTGTCTGGCCTGCAAGGCACCGGCAGCACGGACTATGAGGCCGTCGATTTGCGACTGAGCGACGGTCATATTGTCGGTTATGGCGGTCACCGACCCCCGCGCCGACCGCTGTATCAGTTTCCTCAATTTACCTTGCTCGCCATCGGCATTGGGGCTGTGGCTCTAGGGATTGCTCGGGCGGCCATCGACGAACTGGTGCAACTGGCACAAAGCAAACGACGCATTAACAGTACGGCCACACTGGCCGACCGGGCCCATTCTCATATCGAGGTTGCACGAGCAGAGGCCACGCTGCGCAGCGCACGAGCCTTTTTTTACCAATCCATCCAGACCGCATGGTCGGTCGCCGAAGGCGGTGACAAAGTGAGTGTGGATCAGCGCAGAGACATCCGTTTGGCGACAACGCATGCGGTAGAAGCCAGCATTCAGACCGTCGACGCGATGTATACCCTAGGCGGCGGTAGCGCAGTTTACGCGGACTCGCCGCTGCAGCGGCACTTTCGTGACGTACACATGACGTCTCAACACATCATGGTGGCCCCCAGCACACTGGAGACCGTCGGAAGGCTGTACCTTGGGGTCGAGGCACAAACCGCGACCCTGTAGCCGGCTGTCATAATCCCTCGCTAGGCGTGAACCCAGCCACCGTCGACATCAATCGTGGTGCCGGTCACAAAGTCGTTTTGCACGACGAACATGATGCCTGCGGCGACTTCTTCCGGCGTACCCGCCCTGGGAATCAAATTTTTCGCCGTTGCGCCAGCCAGCATTTTCGCTCGCGCGTCAGCGTCGTTGCCAAACATCGGCGTATCGATCACGCCAGGACTGACAACATTAATGCGCTTGGGTGCCAGCTCAGGTGCCACGGCGCGCACGAACTGCTCAACCGCACCACCAACGGAAGCGATAGCCGCCTGTCCGGGCTTAGGCCGACGAGCCGGTGCACCGGAAACCAGTACGATGTTGCCGTCAGCACTCAGGTGTTCTGTGCCAAGGCGCACCACATTCGTATAACCCCATAGCTTGTCGAATGAGCCTCGATAACCGGCCAGATCCATTTGCAAGAACGGCCCTGCCGCTCGCTCACCACCGGTAGCTGCAGAGATCAGCACGTCATATGGCGCTTGGGCGGCAAACAATGCGGCAAGGGCCTGCTCATCACGCACATCGCAGGCAACCAGTTCAACGCCGGGCAGATCACCGGCTTTGTCTGGACTGCGGCTTATCGCCACTACTGCGGCCCCCTGAGCCTGCAGCATATTGATGGTTGCCAAACCAATGCCCGACGTGCCGCCAAAAACCAGCGCTTTCTTGCCTTGTAAATTCATATCCGCTCCTCTCCTGTGTATTGTGATTTCGTTCCGTTGCCTTCGATATTTCGTGCTAACGAGCCCATCGATTAATCCCAGTAAAGCCCGTCCCGGTGTCACTAGGCCTTTGCACAACATTAGCGAGTTTCTGCGTATTTTTCGCTACACTTTGTCTTTAAACCCTGAGAAACCGCCGTGTATCCAGACCGCCCTCTTTCTGAAGCCTTCGAACGAATCAGCAGCCGACGGTCGGTCAAAGCCATGGACCTTCAAGAACCGGGTCCGGATACCGAAGCCCTGAACAGCATCTTGGATTCCGCTCTTCGAGTGCCCGATCACGGCAAACTCGGTCCTTGGCGGCTCGTGGTCTTCCAACATGAGGACCGTGCTGACTTTGGCCACCTGCTGGCAGCACGTTGGCAGGTGCTGAATCCAGACGCAAACGAAGCGCAAATACGCTTCGAACAAAACCGATTCATGCGAGCGCCAACCGTTATCGCCGTCATCAGCGAGCGACAGGCCGGGCATAAAATCCCTGAATGGGAGCAGATTTTATCTGCTGGCGCGGTATGCCAGAATTTATTGGTGGCCGCCAGCCTCGCCGGCTTCGCTGCCCAATGGCTCACCGAGTGGTATACCTACGATGAATACATTCAATCGCTGTTCAAAATCGGTGACCACGAAGACATCGCTGGCTTCGTTTACCTTGGCAGTGCGAACAAAAAACCGGACGAACGCGCTCGACCCGACAACCAAACACGAATCCAACGCTGGCAGCAGCCAGGTTGATTCTAGGACAGTTAGCTAATCAACAACTCAAGACATAGGGGAAAACACATGGAAGATGTCGTAATTATCGATGCCGCGCGATCAGCCGTTGGCCGCAAGGGAGGCAGCATTGGTGGGGCTCACCCCGCAGACATGCTGGGTCAGGTGATGATGCAGCTGTTGGCTCGCAACAACCTGGAATCGGGCCATGTGGACCAAGTGGTGGGCGGCTGCGTAAACAAGTTAGCCTCCCAAGGCATGAACATCACGCGCACCGCATGGCTGGCTAACGGCGGTGCGATCGAAACACCCTGCATTACGATTGACTCCCAATGTGGTTCGTCCCAGCAGTCCACCCCCTTGGCCCATAACATCATCAGCTCGGGTGCCGCCGATGTGGTCATGGCCTGTGGCGTCGAGAACATGACCCGCGTGCCCATTGGCAGCGACGCCATTCCAGCCAACAAAAAAATGGGCAAACCCATTGGCCGCAGTTACTTTGAGCAGCGGGAATTTACCAGCCAGTTCGAAGCCGCCGAACGGCTTGCGGAAAAGTACCAGCTGACCCGATCCGATACCGACAACTTCGGCCTGCAGTCACAGACGCGCGCCAAGGCAGCCATCGAAAACGGTCACTTCGATAGCCAGATCATTGCCATTGAAGCCCCAGAAATGGATGACGACTTTGAACGTACAGATACCATGCTGAGCGTATCTCGAGATGAAGTCCCACGAGACACCAGCTTGGAAGCACTCGCAGGACTGAAGAGCGTCGCCCGCGAAGACGGCGTGCATACGGCGGGCACCTCGTCGCAAATCGCAGACGGCGCAGCCGCAGTGCTGATGATGAGCGCGTCCAAGGCTCAGGCCTTGGGTCTGACGCCAGTTGCGATCATTCGGGCTTCAGCCTTAGTTGGCTGCGACCCCGTCATGATGTTGGAAGGGCCCATTCCAGCCACGGAGAAAATGCTAAAACAAACCGGTCTAAACATTGCTGACATCGATGTCTTTGAGGTCAATGAGGCATTCGCTTCCGTGGTCCTTGCTTGGGCAAAGACGGTGGGCGCAGATATGGCTAAGGTGAATCCGAACGGCGGAGCCATTGCCCTAGGTCATCCGCTGGGCGCCACAGGCTGTATTTTGGTCACCAAGGCCGTGCATGAGTTACAGCGAACCAATGGCCGATACGGTCTGATTTCCATGTGCTGCGGTGGTGGCTTGGGCACCGGCACGCTGATCGAGCGCGTCGCCTAAGATCCGCTCACTCGTTGGCGTCTTCTGCAATCACCTTGGTGAAGGCGCCACTGGGACCGTAGGTAGTGCCATGGGTAAAGAAACCTGTGGCCTCAAGCACGATCTCTACCTCCTCGGTGCCACGATTTTCCCAGTACCAGCCATGCACACCGTCGAAAGGTGCGACAAAGGTACCGCGCTGGCCCTCACCTCGACTCAGCTCAAAGGTCACGGACTGTTCGGGGTCCGCGTCGACTTCGCTGTGCATTTCATAGATCACGTCGGCAGTTGCTGTGGCTTTCGCACGCCAGTCAAAGACCATGCTCTGCCCTTCCGCCATCGTGTACTTGAACTCAACGGACTCGAAGGGCGCGAGCCAGAAGGACGATTGGTCTTGATGGACACCCCCGGTTTGGGTGGTCAGTGCACCCACCTGATAGCCGGACATCCCCTTAATGCCCATGGCCTCGCCCAACCCTGTGGGATCCATATCAAACTCTGCAGGCAGAACGAATAGCACTAAGGCAACGGTTGCCGCAGCCAGCGCGCCCGTGGCGAGTTGTATAAGAGACTTGGGGCTGGGATTACTCGAATTCATCTTGGGCCATGTATTGGTTGTGGCAGGCGCGGCAGACATTGTAAATGGCTCCGCCGGCATCGAATAGCGCATCCGCGTCTTGGGCCTGAGCCGCGCGTTTGGCCTGCAACGCAGCCCGCGTCAGCCCTTGGGCGTACTCGTTCCAATCCGCCGCGTCCATCGCCAGACCCGGCATCATCAGCAGGTTACCCCCTTCGGCCACCACGGTTGCGGCATGTACCACCTTGAGCCAGCCCTCTTCCGTCGTGGGCTGCAAATCCACCTCGCCCTCGACGGTAATAATGGCGCCAGCGGAGTCCCAAATAACGTCTGACGCCGGTTCCAGATAGTCCGTCATGAACTGATACTGACTGCCCGTGGGGGCATAAGGTGTGTCGCTTGAGCCGGCGGAACAGCCTGCCATCGCCATAAGCACGAGCACTGGGGTGCACGAAGCAAAGAACGCGTATCCGTGTGTTTTCATCTGACGTATCCCTTAACTGTTGTTCGTCTAGAGCGTCCTTGCCAGCCACCAGCGAAAGAGCTTGGCCACGCTAGGCGTCATGCGACTGCGATTGTAAGCATCACCCAATCGCTTCAGGTATTCACTGCGGGTTGGGTAACTGAAAATCGTCTTTTGCGCCGCAGACAGACCCAACCCGTTGCTCATCATGACGCAAATCGGTGCCAACAGCTCGCCAGCATCGCTGCCGATAATGGTCGCACCAAGAATGGTGTCCGAACCCTTCTGGGTATAGACCTCGGCATGCTGGATACCGCCGCTTTTGACCTTGGGGTCAGCCCGTGAACGATCCAAATCGTTCAAATCAAAGGCGAAGGTATCAAATGCCACGCCCGCACTGGACAGCGTCTGGGGCATCGCGCCAACACTGGCGACCTCAGGGTCGGTGTAGGTGCAATGCGGCACGATCAAACCACTCACCTTGGCCGTGGGTGCAAACAATGCGTTTTGGATCAATGCCCGGGCCTGGGCGTCGGCGTGATGGGTGAACTGAAGCTGTGCCGTACAGTCACCGGCGGCCAGGATGCGCTTGTTGCTCGTTTGTAACTTCGCGTTGGTCGCGACAGATCCCTGAGCATTGAGTTCCACACCCGCTGCCTTGAGGTTCAGTCCCTGGGTGTTGGGCTTGCGCCCAAGCGCGACCAGCACCCGCTCACAGTGTATTTCTGCCGCACCACAAACCACGGTACCTTGACCCCGTATTTCCTGCACGCCTTGGCCCACATAGACATCAACTCCGGAAGCCTCAAGTGCCTTGGTAACCGCTTGACTGGCCAAGGGCGTTTCACTGGGCAACACCCGCTCGGCAAGCTCAAAAAGAGAGACGTTCACACCCAGTCCTGCGAAGGCTTGAGCCAACTCGCAGCCAATGGCACCGGCACCCAAAATCGCCAAGGATGCAGGCGGCTCGGTAAGATCAAAGACCGTTTCATTGGTCAGCGGCTGTGCTTCATGTAATCCGGGAATGGGCGGTACCGCGGCGCTCGCCCCGGTACACAGAGCAATACGGCGGGCATTGAGAGGCTGTTCGTCAACGCAGATGTCGCCAGCGTCGTTAAACGATGCCTCACCGAGGAACACGTCCACGCCAGCTTCCGTATAGCGTTCGACGGAATCGTGAGGCGCGATGCCGGCACGCACCTCTCGCAGCCAGGTAAAGGCTTGCTGAAAATCTGCGTCGCTACGCTTACTGAACGCGAGCAGCGCCTTGGAAGGCATACAGCCTACGTTCAAGCAATCTCCGCCCATGCGGTGACGCTCGATCAAGGCCACCTTTGCGCCAAGGCCTGCCGCACCAATGGCGCTGATCAAGCCCGCTGGACCGGCCCCCACAACCACCAAATGATAACGAGACTGAGGCGTTGGATTTTGGTAGTTCTGGGGACTCAGCAGCCCCCACGCGATCTGATCAAAATCCGCGCCGGGATAGATTGCAGGTGTCATGAGGGGCTTCCATTGTTCGTATCGCCTGAGGCCTGAAGTTGCTTGTCGAGCGCACCCGATGCAAACCGCGTAATTAAAATGGTGAGTGCTAGCGTGGCGGCCAGTCCCAAATAGAGCAGCGTATTGCCCACAGGCGACTCAGCCAGCTCGCCGTTCAGCAAGGCGGTTAGGTTTTGTGCAATGGAGCCCAGATACACATAAAGCAGGGTGCCGGGGATCATACCCAGCCACGAAACAAGGACGTAGGTTTTCAAGGGAACCTTGGTCAGGCCGAGGGCATAGTTCAACAAGCTGAACGGGAAAGCCGGTGAGAGTCTCGTAAGCAGCACCACCAAGCCACCCCGCTCACCCACGGCCTGATCTAGGGCAGAAAATTTGGGCATGGTGTTCAGCTTGCCGGCCACCCACTCTCGGGCAAAAAATCGACCAAGCACGAAGGCACAGGTCGCGCCCACCGTACTAGCAAAGGATACGATCACGAATCCGTAACCCAGTCCAAACAAATAGCCCGCGCCCAAGGTCAGGAGACTACCGGGCAACATCAACACCACGGCGCAAACGTAAAAGACCACAAACACTGCCCAAGCAATGGTCGGGTTGGCCTGCACCCAAGCGAAAAAGGCAGTCAACCACTCAACAATGGGTAAGGTAAGAGCTGCGATGACTAGGCAGGTCAGCGCCAGACCTAGTGTGGCTTGTTTCGTCATTAAATAGCCTCTGCCGTTTCTCGAAGCGCGAATTTTTGAACCTTACCGGTGGAGGTTTTCGGCAGCTCGGTGAAAACCACGTTCTTGGGCACCTTGAAGCGCGCCAGATTCTCCCGGCAAAAGTCCAGCACCGCCTCCTCGGTCAGGTGCTCTCCGGGCTTCAGCGAGACAAAGGCGCAGGGGGTTTCGCCCCACTTCTCATCGGTCTTGGCCACCACAGCGGCCTCCATAATGGCCGGATGCCGGAAAAGTAGGTCCTCTATCTCGATGCTGGAGATGTTTTCACCACCTGAAATAATGATGTCCTTCGAGCGATCCTTAATCTGTATGTAGCCGTCTGTCGTCCAAACCGCGAGATCGCCCGAGTGGAACCAGCCGCCAGCAAAGGATTCTTGTGTCGCCTTGGGGTTTTTCAAGTAACCCTTCATGACATTGTTGCCACGCATCATCACTTCACCGATGCTGAGACCGTCTTGGGGCACCGGCTGCAACGTCTCAGGATCAGCGACCATGAGCCCTTCGAGCATTTGACCTCCCACCCCTTGCCGAGACTTCAGGCTCGATTGGGTTGCGGAATCCAAACCGCCCCACAGGTCATCGCGCCAGGCGCATAGGGTCACCGGCCCATAGGTCTCAGTGAGACCATAAACGTGAGTCACGTCGACCCCCTGCTCTTGCATACCCTGAATAATGGCCGCCGGCGGCGCGGCTCCCGCAGTCATGGTTTTAATGGGCTTTTTCACCAAACGCTTCAACTCGTCAGGCGCATTTAACAGCGTATTCAGCACGACCGGCGCGCCACAGAAGTGCGTTACCCCAAAGTGACCGATGGCCTCGTAAACCGCGTCTTCACGCACCTGACGCAGGCAAATAGAGGTGCCGGCGTTCACGGCGAGAGTCCACGGAAAACACCAGCCATTGCAATGAAACATGGGCAACGTCCACAAATAGACTGGGTGCTCTCCCATATCCCATGTCAGCGCGTTGGATACCGCGTTGAGGTACGCGCCTCGATGGTGATAGACCACGCCCTTGGGGTTTCCCGTGGTACCAGAGGTGTAATTGAGGGCGATGGCATCCCATTCGTCACCGGGCAGAAAGTCCCCTGCATCCAACGCGTGCAGCGGATCGAGATCTACCGGGCACTGATTGACCAAGTCCTCGTAACTGTCCTCACCCAACAGTTTGCCGTCTGTGTAGGTTGCGTCATCAATATGGACGACCTGGGGCTTAACCGACATTTGCGCCAGCGCTTGTTCCGTAACTGGCCCAAATTCCTTGTCCACGATGATCATGCTGGCTTCACCATGCTCGAGAATGAACGCGATGGTGGCGGCATCCAAACGAATATTGATGGCGTTCAGCACCGCTCCCGCCATGGGCACCGCATAATGCGCTTCGAACATCTCAGGGATATTGGCACTGATGATGGCTACGGTATCGCCGCGCTTAATGCCCCTGGCCCGCAAGGCCGCGGCAACATTAACGCTGCGATAAAAGACCTCGCCCCAGGTCAGGGCCCTGTCGCCGTAGCATACGGCGGATTTATCGCCATAGACCATGGCGGCACGGCGCAGCATGGATATCGGCGACAA
Organism: Gammaproteobacteria bacterium; assembly: GCA_002704225.1. GTDB lineage: Bacteria > Pseudomonadota > Gammaproteobacteria > Pseudomonadales > Azotimanducaceae > UBA4421. The sequence goes on from PAFU01000042.1 coordinate 40,995, forward strand.
AGGCACAAAATTGGCTGGATTAGCATCCAGATCTTGATCGTAAATAGTCATATAAAGGTCCGTCGCTGAAATTATCGATTCGATAGCGTGATTTTCTGGGCGTGCAGCTTCGCGAGCGCGTCATCATCCAACGTGATGGCCTTACGCGCCTCAAGATCCATGCGCAGGGCGACGGCTTGCGCATTCACGCAACACTGACCCGTGCGGCCGTTGAAGATCAGATGCGCAAAGGACTGGACCTTGGGGCCAACCTCCACGATGCCTGACTTGATTTGGAACGGCTCACCCGAGAACAAGGTGTCGCCATAGGTGCGACGAAATTCAACCACGGCACCACCCACTTTACCGTCGGCATGGCTCTCAGGAAAAATGGTTCCCCACAGATGAGGCATGGAATCCGAGATCCTTCCCATACAGTGATAAGGCAGAAGCAGGCTATCCGCTGAACACTCTTCCTGTTCGATCACGCCGGCACCAATGGTGCGAAATCCCAGTTGGGTAGCCTGCTCAAGAGACACGTCGTGCAGATCAAGATTCTGCTGAATTCCACGCCCCCACGCGTGAGCAATGGCATCAGGCCTTACTGGATTCGACAGGCCTTGCAGCCTAGAGACTAGTTTGTCATCGGCAAAGTCGCAGAGCATGGAACAGGCCACGGTTCCGGTCGCTTCGTTACGTAGTTCCACCACCACCTGAAAGTCATCGCTGACCACGGGGCTGAAATAGCCGCCCAAGGGTGCCGCAATACGAGACTCTGCCTGAAAGCGTATGTGCTGACGGCGAATGGTGCTCGGCAGGCCAGCCACTTCTGCTGAGCCTATGCAGTCATTGGAGAGCAGTCCGCTGAGCAGGGTTTGGTAGAGCTTTTGTTCGCAAAAGCGCACATTTAGGTGATCGTTCTCGTCGCATTCCCAACGATTGACGCTGCCTCGATAGGTCAGCTGCATAGTAAATCCTTACTGCTCGGGCGCGTGTCTACGCGCAGATTAAAGCCCAGTGAGCAGTATGATAAAGACTGCGGGGACAACCACAAAGCGCATTAGCCGAGACCACACCCAAAACCACTGGCTGTCGCTGAAATTCAATTCATCTTCGCTAATTGACAGGGGCATCCGCCACGCCACCAATGTCGCGATAAGCAGTCCGCCCACGGGCAACATGACCTGATTCGGCAGGTATTCCACCCAAAACGCGATGGATTGTTCCATCAGCTTGTAAGACGACCAACTGCTAAACGTCAGCGCGCTGATCACAGAAAACGGGAACAACGCACCAAAAGTCACCACCGTCGCTTTGCGCCGACTCAGTCCCAATCGCTCTGCCACGTAGCCTGTCACCGGTTCGGAGAGCCCGACAATGGAGGTAATGGCTGCGACACAGAGCAACAAGAAGAAAACAACGCCTACGATGGCCCCACCGTCCATCCGAGCAAAGGCCACGGGTAAGGTTTGAAAAATGAGCCCGGTGCCAGCGCCAACATCCAGACCGTTGTGAAACACCATCGGAAAGATGACGAGTCCAGCCAGCAAGGCGACGACGGTATCCGCCGCCACAATGATCATGGCAGATTGTGCAATGGAAACACTCTTGGGCAGGTAGGCGCCGAACATCATCATACCGGCCATGGCCACACCGATGGAAAAGAAGGCCTGGGACAAGGCCGCCAGAAAAGTGCTGCCATCGACCTTGGAAAAGTCTGGCGTGAACAGGTACTCAAGGGCCGCAGGCATACCGCCAACAAACACGTTGAACACCATGAGCAACACCAGCAACACAAACAGCATGGGCATCAGTATTTTCACCGCACGTTCGATACCCTGTTGCACCCCAGAGGCGATGATCGTGCCTGCCATGAGCAAGGCCGCACCACCCCAGAAAATCAGCGTCAGGGGGTCCGCCAGCAACCCGTCGAAGGCGACCTGGGCCGTCGCCGCGGACGGTGCCAGCATGTCCCCCGTGACTGCTTTGTAGAAGTAATACAGCACCCAACCCGCTACGACGGCATAGGACATCAAGATGCCGAACGCTGTAAGTACGGTAAGGTTGCCCACCCAAGACCAGCGGGTGGTCAGTCCCGCCTCGGCGGTCACGGCAGCAATAGCAAACGGTGGCGAGCTAGCCCCGCGACGTCCCAACAAAAATTCCGCCATCAAAATCGGTACGCCAATACCGAAGGCACAGAGTAAGTAGATTAGGACAAAGGCCGAGCCACCGTTTTCGCCGGTAACGTAGGGAAAGCGCCAAATATTGCCCAGTCCAACGGCAAAGCCGACGGAGGCGAGAATAAATCCGCTTTTTGAACCCCACGTGTTTGTCCCTGCCGCCATCTATCGCCCCTGAAACTCGGGAGCGCGTTTTTCAACGAAGGCCTGCGCCGCGTTCTTATGATCTTCGGTCGTAAAACAACGCGCCATGCCGGCGGCTTCGCGATCAAGGGCTTGGCTTAATGTGCCGGTATAGGCCGCATTCAGATTACCCTTCATGTAGCCCAAGGCTACCGTTGGCATGGATGCCAATTGGGCGGCTGTTGCGCTCACCAACGCCTCGTAACCCGCCGCGTCCGCCACTTGATTCACCAACCCGTATTCATGGGCTTGTTGTCCCGTGATCACCGGCGCCGTAAACAACAACTCTCGGGCTTTCGCCTGCCCAACCAAGTACGGTAGAAAATAGGAGATGCCGTAATCACCCGACAAGCCAACCTTGGCAAAGGCCGTGGTCATTTTGGCGGTATCTAGGGCAATACGCAGATCGCAGGCCAAGGCCAAGGAAAGTCCGGCCCCTGCCGCAGCGCCAGGAATCGCTGCTAGGGTTGGTTTGGCGAATTCGTGCAACATTTTGGCGACTTCAAAACCGCCTCGCAGCCCAGCAGTGCGCTCTTCTTGGCTGGGCACATGACCACCACCACTGCTGCTGGAAGCAAAACCTTTGACGTCTCCGCCGGCACAGAATGCGCCGCCGGCTCCGGTCAAAACGATGCAGCGAACCGCTGGATCCTGAGCCAAACGAAGCAGTGCTTCAAGCAAACCTTGGATCATCTCGCCTGTCATCGCGTTCCGCGCCTCTGGACGGTTCATGGTTAAGGTGGTCACACCATCCGCATGGGTCTCAATTAACTGTGCCTGCTCGGTCATGTCTCGGTTCCCCTCTGTTATTTTTTGTAGCCAGATGCTACTCCGGCACCAACCTACGTGCCAGACCTCTCCGCAGTCGGCGGGCGCGTTCCCTGCCGTTGGGTCACCCAGTAGACCAACCCGCCTAAGGTAATGAGTGCCAAGGCCATAAAGCCTTCCAGCGGCCGCTCTGACACCAAATAGACAAGAGTCCATAAGATGATGACGGAATACGCCACCATGGGCAGCGGGTACCAAGGCATGGTGAAGGGTCTGGGCAAGTCCGGCTCCTGGAACCGCAAAATCAACACGCCGATCACGGTGACCAACGAATTCAGCGCCAGCAATGCGCCGGAAAACACGATGATCTGCTCGAAACTGGAGGTAACGATGAGCAGCAGCGTCAGCGAGATCTGAACCCCGACCGCAATTGCAGGGACACCGCTCGCTGTGGTGCGGGACAGTAGACTCAACACGCGAAAATCTTCGCCCATGACCTGAAGCGCTCTCGGACCGGCAAGCAACATGGCACTGACCGTTGAAACCAAGAGAACACCCAACATGCCACCGATCAGCGACGCGCCGGTTTCACCAAAGGCATAGTCTGCCACCACATAGCCAATCTCTATTTTCCCTGCCATGGCTTCCATCGGTGCAACGCTCAAAAAAGTCACATGCAGGGCTAAGTACATCAGCGTTACGGCTGCGGTACCGAAGATCAGAATACGGGGTAAATTTTTGGTCGGATTGTCCACCTCGCCGCTCAGATAGGTGGCTGCATTCCAGCCGGTGTACGCATAATTCACGTAAATCAGAGCCACAGCAAAACCACCGGTACCAATCAAGGCTAAATCTGTCGTTTGCGGCAACCAGCTGACAGTTTGCAGGGTGTCAACCTGCCACCAGGCCAGCGCCATGAAGAGCAGGATCAGCGCAATTTTGATACCCGTGAACACCTGCTGAAAGGCACTGGAGCCACTGCGACTGCCTAGGTGTATGGCGCCAATACCGGTAACCAAGACGACGCTGGTCAGCACCACGGGCAAATCCGGAAAAACCGACCTTAAGTACGTGGCCGCGGTGATCGCTGCAGCGGCAGTCGGCGCAGAAAAACCCACGGTGACGGATATCCAACCGGAAACGAAACCCACCCCCGGGTGGTAAATGCGGCTGAGAAAATTGTATTCGCCGCCGGAACGCGGCAGTGCGGCCCCAAGTTCCGCGTAGCAAAGGGCACCACACAGGGCGACCACGCCACCAATCAACCACAACAGGAGAATGACCCCTGCATGTTGAATGTCTAAGAGCTGAAACCCCAGACTGGTGAACACCCCAGTACCCACCATGTTGGCAATCACCAAGGTGATGGCCGTGCGCTGACTAAACTTTGGATTCCATTGACTCATTTGAGCTCACTGTTGGTAACTGACGCGGCGATATCTTTGTCGATTCTTCGCTGGGGTTAAGGCGTTATCTTCCGCCATACTGGCGCATTATTGCCCTGTTGAGTGAATGATATATGCCAACCACTGCTTTCGATAACGCAATCACGTTACGTCCAGCTGTCTCAGACGACGAGTCTCAGATCATAGCCCTACTGCCCTATCTTGCAGATTTCGCCATTCCNCCAAGGCGCCAACCCGAACACCTCTGGACTGGCGATGCCGAGATGGCTCGAGCCATTCTCNCGGGCCAAACCCNATCGTCCTTTATCGACGTCGCCGCCGATAACGGCGGCACGATTGCTGGACTGATTATGGTGAGTATGCGGGAAGAGATGCTCAGCCACGACCCCAGCGCCCACCTCGAAGCACTTGTGGTCGACCCGCGAGCGCGAGGCACCGGCCTGGGTAAGCGCCTGATGCAGCACTGCGAAGCACGAGTGCGGGCACTGGGTGCAAGCTCCCTCACCCTGCACGTCTTTCAACGCAATGCACGGGCGCGGGCGCTATACGCAGGGGAAGACTTTGATGAGGAACTGATCCGAGCGATCAAATGGCTGGGTTGAATCAGTTGGTCAGCAACGCCCGATCATCTCGGGCGTGAATCTCGCTGGCGCTTCACGTTGGACCGCGAAGCACCCCAGAGCTGGCGACGCGAGGGCTATTGCTCTCGGTAATTCCCCGGCCTTTTCTCGAAAAACGCTTCAATGGCTTCGTGATGATCTGGTTCCGCATGACAAATCGCTTGATAGCCCGCGGATTTGTCCAGCAGTTCATCCAGTGACGCATTCTGACTGGCGCGCATGAGCTGTTTCGTTAGACGCACCGCATGAGGTGGGTTGGCGGCGATTCCGGCTGCCAAAGTTTGCGCCCGCTCCACAAGGGCTTCGGGCTCGACCACTTCCGAGACCAATCCCATTTGCAGTGCTGCTTCGGCTTTCACAGGCTCACCGGCAAAAGCCATTAAGCAGGCATTGGAATAGCCAACTACGCGGGGCAGAAACCACGCACCGCCGTCACCGGGAATGAGGCCTAGCTTGGCGAAGCTTTCGGCGAACATGGCCTTGGTGCTGGCAACACGTATATCGCACATGGTCGCTAAGTCACATCCGGCACCTACGGCTGGTCCGTTGACCGCAGCAATAATCGGCACATTCAGACTGTAAATGGCGCGAGGAATACGCTGAATGCCTTTGCGGTAAGCCTCGGCTTGATCCATGGGATCGCCCGCGAACATGCCAGTGCGGTCGCGCATATCCTTCACATTACCGCCTGCACAAAATGCCGTGCCCTCTCCGGTTAAGACCACGGCGCGGATCGACATGTTGTCGTTGATCTCTTGGCAGACCTGCACGATATCGTCGAATTGCTCTGGGCCGGTCAGCGCATTGCGCGTGTCTGGGCTCGACATGGTCAGCGTCAGTACGTGGTTATCAAGAGATCGAGTTAAAAAGGCCATGAACACTCCAGTTTTCTTTGAATTGATGCTGCGGCAGCCTCGCCGCATGAGTCGTCAATGCTAACGTATTTTGCTCAGCACTAGTGTCCAAATGGTGAACGCCGATAGCGAAGCATTTGACCACTCCCCACACCGCTGTGTGCACCAGCCTCTAATGCGATTTGGCCGTTGACGACGACCATGTCGATACCCGCGGCTTCGGTTTTAGGCTCGTCGTAAGTGGCCTGATCAATGACGACATCGGGCTGAAACAGCAGTAAATCTGCCCAATAACCGGTTTTGATTTCGCCTCGCTCGCCTAGGCCGAAGGTTTTGGCCGATAAAGATGTCATACGCCGAACCGCTTCCGGCAAGGACAGCACGCTGCGTTCTCGCACGTAGTGGCCAAGCACACGGGGGAATGTGCCGAACAGGCGTGGATGAGGTTTTCCGCGCAAATCCGGAATGCCATCGCTACCCACCATCATGTCTGCGTGCGCTAAATTGGTCTCGACGTCGGCTTCATCAATGATGAAGTGGATACACAGGGTTCGGTCACCAAAGGGTGCGGTCAGAATTTTAATCACCAGATCCGTCAACGAGGTGTTTTCCTCGTTTGCGATGTCCACCAGCATGCGCCCTTCGTAAGCCCGGAACGCTTTACAACTGGCGATACGCACCACTTCCGCCAGCTCTTCGCTGACCCGGTCTAGGTTGAAGTATTCGATCATACGACCGCTGCCCGCGGTATACGGGTAGACATCCAAGGTCACCGGTTGGCCCTTGCGTAGGGCTGCGTCCACGCGGTGCAGGGACTCTTTGACCTTGCCCCAGTTCCCCTTACCTGCCGCCTTGTGGTGAGAAATGTGCAGGTGCACCCCGCCGTCCCGTGCGATTTGCAAACTCTCATCCACGGCTTCCAGCAGGCGGTCACCTTCATTGCGCATGTGTGTGGTGTAGAGGGCATCAAATGGGGCAGCCATTTTTGCCAGTTCAGTGACTTCCTCTGTATCGCTGAATCGACCGGGCCGATAGATCAGACCGCTGGAAAAGCCACAGGCACCCTGCTCCAAAGCGTGGGTCACATGCCCCTGCATTTCGCGCAGTTGGCTATCCGTCGGCGCGCGCTTGCTGTCGCCCATGACCAGCGAACGAACCGTGTTGTGTCCCACCAACATCATGTTATTGATGGCGGGCTGCCGGGCTAATGCCGCAGCGTAGTAACCGTCGAGATCCGTGAACTCACCTTCCAGACCGGCCAAAATGCCACCGCTGGCGGCCACCGAGTCCTTGGTAGGATCTGCGGGGATCGCGGAAAACCCGCAGTTGCCGCTCACCACGGTGGTAACACCTTGGGACAGCTTGAACTCCATACCCGGATGCCGGAAAAACGCCCCATCGTCGTGGGCGTGGGTATCAATGAGGCCCGGACACAATACCGCACCGTTGGCGACGACCTCACGACCACCACTGACGAGGCCTTCCGTCACGGTACCCACTTCGTTGATACGTCCGTCTTTGACGCTAACGTCGCCGATCCACTCGGGGCCACCATTACCATCCAAAATTCTAACCTGCCGAAAAACCAGATCGTTCATCCTTTGCTCCTACTAAAACTCGATGGAATCACAGGCCATAGGCCGTCGGTCGGGTACGCACCCACTCTCCAATCTGTTCACCAATCATGAAACAGGTCAGATTTGTGTTGGCCCGCGGTACAGACGGCATAATCGACGCATCCGCCACCACCAACTGATCGACTCCATAACAGCGCCCCATCGCATCCACCACGGCCATCGGATCCTCAGACGGACCCATTTTTGCCGTTCCGCAGGGGTGATACCCGGAGCCAGAAAACTTCCGGCACAATCGCTGCAGATCTTCTAGGGAACTGCCCCGGGACAAATCGGGAAACGTCACCTGTTGAATCATGTCTGCCAAGGCTCCGGCCTGGGTAAAGGCCAGAGTGTCTCGCATGCAGGAGGCTAGCCGGCTGGCATCCCGGATGTCCTCACAAAAGCGATTTTGCAGCACCGGCGCCGTAAAGGTACCCGTATCAGACAGGGTTAACTGACCACGACCGTATTGATATTCCAGCACAGGTGCGAGCATAAACAGCGGCGGCCCGCCGGGACGACCCGCGAAGCTGATCTGTTCGATTTGCAGATCGTTGCGCTTGTCAGAACCCTCGGCGGTATAGCGTAATATGGTTTGGATGATCGGCCGATCGAAGTCGATCAGCGACGGGTCCCGCGCCTCACAAACCACACCTAAGGCCGGGTGATCGGATAAATTTTGACCCACGCCCGGGGCTTGTCGGACGGTCTCTACCCCTAAATGGCTGAGCTGATCTTGCGGGCCAATACCTGAGCGCAACAGCACCGTTGGGGACATCAGGGCACCTGCGCTGAGAATCACCAGCCGGGCACCTATGGCGCTCACTTGCTCACCGTCAGGGGCAGCGCTGGGCTGTATTTCGGCTCCCGTGCAGCGAGCGCCTTTGAATACCAAGCGTCTGACAGTGGTATCCGCTCGGACGGTCAGATTTGGGCGGATGCGGGCCGGGGCCAAATAGCCGACCGCGGCGGAGATACGCAGACGGCCCAGCTTGTTCATGGGCTGCGGACCGGCGCCATAGCCGTTGGGATCATTGGCGTCTGGGCAATAGGGATAGCCTAGCGTGTCGGCGGAATCCAGAAAGGCTTGATGCTGCGGTTCCAGTTCATCCTTGGGATAGCGACGAATGGTGATGGGGCCGCTGTCGCCGTGGTAATCCTGCTCGCCAAAGTCCAGATCACGCTCCAACCGTTTAAATGCTGGCAACACCGAAGTCCAATTCCAGCCGGCATTACCCTCCTGTGCCCAATCGTCGTAGTCCTCGGGCATACCTCGTAGGGCGATGGTGGTATTAACCGCAGAAGAACCGCCCACCACTCGACCGCGTGGGAACCGATCCCTGCGGCCTTGGGTCGGTTCGTATTCAAATCCCCAATCGTGCGCGGTATAGGAATTATTGTGAGAGTTGATCAGGTCCTCTGGGGTGTCCGTCAGCAGAGGATAATCTGGCCCGGCTTCGAGTAAACAAACGTTCAGATTGGGGTCTTCACTGACCCGAGCTGCGATAGCACTGCCGGCGCTGCCCGCGCCAATCACCAGCACATCAAAGTGATCTTCTCGCATTCGCCTGAACCCTCCAAAACCCTAGGGGCTTGATTGAATCAAAGCCATCGTCGGGATGATAGTCTTGCAAGCATGGAAAAAGCTTCGATCACAATCGACGAGATCAGCGCCTTGGTATTGTGCGGGGGTGCGGGGCGGCGTTTTGGCGGCGCGGATAAACCCTTGGCATTGTTCAATGGCGACTTGGGGTCACGCCCGATGTTGGACTATGTGATTCACCGCTTACCGAAGCAAGCCCGTGTGTTCATCAGTGCGAACCGCAACCTTGACCAATATGCCCAGCGTGGGCACGTCGTATCCGATGCGGAAACCGGGCTAGACGAGACGGGTCCGCTGGTGGGAATCTATGCGGGTTTAGTGGTCTGCCCTACTCCCTGGCTACTGGTCTGTCCCGGCGATATGCCCTTACTGCCGGAGGACTGGCACAGGCCCTTGCTCACGGCTGATTGCGCCGAGGTTGGTGCTCGGGTTTTGCATGACGGAAAGCGTTTGCAGTCATTGCTGTGCCTGCTACCGACAAGCCTGACGACGGCACTGGGCGATTACATTCGAACCGGAGGCAAAAGCGTTAAGGCATGGCATGCCTTGCATCGCGCGGCCACCATTCGTGTCAGCGAAAGCCAGAATGCCTTCGCTAACATCAATACCGAAGCGGAACTGGACGACCTGTAAGTTACTCCCCCATTTGCGCCTGTAAGTAATTTTCTATGCCGGTTTTTTCGATCAAGCCCAGCTGGGTTTCAAGCCAGTCCACGTGCTCTTCTTCGGACATCAATATATGGTTGAACAGATCCCGGCTGCCGAAGTCTCCGCAGGCCTCACAATCGACGATAGCCGCACGAAGGTCCGGAATCGCGATCATCTCAAGCGCCAGATCGCATTCGAGCATCTCTTTGACGTTTTGACCAATCATGAGTTTTCCCAAATCCTGCAGATTGGGTAAACCCTCCAAAAACAAAATACGTTCAATAATGGAATCGGCGTGCTTCATCTCGTCGACGGATTCTTCCATTTCCATCTTGCCCATTTTCTTCAAACCCCAATCGTCGAGCATTTTCGCGTGAAGAAAATACTGATTGATCGCGGTGAGTTCGTTTTTAAGTACGGTATTCAGGTGTCCGATGACCTTGGTATCTAAACTCTTCATCGCAGATGCTCCTAGTTGATGCGGGTTAGACAATGCATGAAAGCGCCCAGAACATCAATAAATATTTGCGTAAGTTATTGTTTTGTAACGATAATTACTATTATTGGCGCATACTAGTCAGAGCGGTATTGATATCAAGAATGATTTGCATTTAGAATAAGGCTCACGTTCAAACGCCTGCAAATTTATGTACATCTGTTTATGTAAAGCTGTGACTGATCACGACATCGAAGCCTCCGTTCTGGCTGGCGCGCAATCGTTATCTCAGGTGCAGGAACAGTTAGAGGTCAGCACCGGTTGCGGCCGATGCGAATCCGCGGCTCAACTCATCGTGGATCAGGCGCTCGCCAAGTCCGCCAACGGGCAGCTGACCGCATCAGGTTTTCAGGTCGCTGAGTTGAACGCCGCCGATCTCGCCGCTCTCGTTTACGCCGCCTAAGCCCAATCGCGCTTGGGGATTTAAGCGCTTCAGCTGCCCTTCTCCTTTGCCAAGCCTGACCTGTTGTCCTAGACCACGATCTGCTAGATTCCACTCTTCTTACTAGGAGCGTCGTCATGCCGAGCCGGCCTGCAGTAGATTATATTGAACGCACCAAAACCCTGTATTCGAGTCTGGGACACGCTCCCTATCAGTGGGTCAGCAACACCGACCAGCCGCCTTGGCACACACTGAATAAACCCTTAAGCCAGTGCAAACTTGGGGTTGTCGCCTCGGGTGGGATCTATCGCCACGGACAGGTTGCCTTTCATTACAAAGATGACATCAGCTATCGCCGAATTCCGGTAGCGACCCCTAGCGATGAACTGCGCGTAACGCACTTCGCCTACGATCTGACCGCAGCGCGAACGGATCCCAATGCGGTGCTTCCCCTGCAGGCTCTGAATGATTTGATCGATAACGGCCGCGTTGGAGCCCTGGCACCCAATGCGCTGACCTTTATGGGCGGGATTTACTCCAGCCGCAAAGTGCACGACACGCTGGCACCGGCGATGGTCGCCGAATTGAAAAAAGACGAAGTCGACCTTGCCCTGCTGATTCCAGTCTGACCCGTCTGTCATCAGTCCGTTGGACTGATCGCACGCGCCCTTGAGGCGGAAGGTATTGCCACTCTGAGCTTGACCAGCGCTCGCTCGATTACGCAGTCGGTGGGCGCGCCACGCGCGGTGTATTTGGATTATCCGCTTGGCCAGACCGCAGGGCGCGCCGGGGACCTGGATGAGCAACGTCTCATTCTGGAGCAGGTCTGTCGCGGTTTTGAAGACATGAAACAACCGGGCAGCATCGCCGATCTGCCCCTGCGTTGGTCCGAGGACGACGCATGGAAGGATGTCGTGATGCGGCCCCCGAATGGCAAGGAAATCGAACCATCCGATGATACCCGCGGTCTTGCCGGAGATCAGCGCACGCCGCGACACGACACGCCTCAGTATCAGCACCCTGAAGACGCCCTAGCGGCAGACTCACAATGCCCGACCTGTGTTTTTCTGCCTCAAGACTGAGTGCTGTTTATCGGCCGGGGGCTTCCCCCGCCTTAGATTCGCCGCTGGCCAACTGGGACAACATCATTCCGAGCAACATCAGGCCACAGCCACTCAACTGACGGGCATTCAACCACTCGTCCAGAATAAGATAGCCGCCAATAGCACCAAAGACCGCCTCGAGGCTAAGAATGATGCCTGCGTGAACTGGGTTGGCCTTAGCCTGAGCGATTACTTGAAGGGTATAGGCCACGCCCACGGTAATAATCCCCGCATAGACCAAGGTAGGCCCCGCTGACATCAATTGCTCAACAGAAGTCGTCTCATTACCAAGGGTGACGGAAACCAAAATGCCCAGCACAGCGCAGATCACAAACTGCCCGCAAGCCAACAGCAAGCCCGGCGCATGTTTGGTGAAGTGATCGATGGCCAAGATGTGCAGAGCCCAAATCGAAGCGCCGGCCAACTGCAACAAGTCGCCGTAACCCATTTGGTACTGATCGTCGACCCCAAGGAGATACAGCCCCAGGGCAGCGATCAAACAGCCGCACCATGTGATTAAGCCCGTCGCCATACCCAGCATCAAACCGAAGATCGGCACAAAAATCATGTACATACCGGTAATGAAGCCGGCGTTGGATGCGGTGGTATACAACAAGCCCACTTGCTGGAACGACGATGCCACAAACAAAATCGTGCCTAATACACAGGACGCAAACAGCAGATAGCCGGTATTTGGGCGCTCTGGGCCTTGGTGCCTCTGTAGATACCAAATCACCGGCAGCAAACTGAGCGCGCCAAGCAAAAACCTTGCACCAATAAAAGCAAAGGGGCCCAGATAGTTCATGCCTAACACTTGGGCAACGAACCCAAAACCCCAAATAGCCGCCGTGAGCAGCAGTAACAGATTCGCGGTCATAATTGGGGTCCATCAGCGTTCGAGGGAACAGACGTTCGTTGTTCTCATCGGGCGGGTATCAACCCGTTTCTTGGTCCTTAGATAATGCGGCGGACCTGCGGCTTGTTTTGCCAATCACCCTTTGGCGATTCGCAGTCTGCCGCCGCGTAGTGTACCGATATGGCACGGCGAAAAGTATCGGTTCGATTGCGCCCGGAACCGTGTATCAGCAGCGGATGGAACAACAACGTGTCGCCAGGCTGCATCTCGACATGGACTCGACGCTCAATATCCACATCCTCAATGGCGAAAAAGCCATGGTTCAGATAGTCCCAATCCGGTGTCCCGTGGGTGAGCACCCCGGCTTTGTGGGATTCGGGTATCACGGCCAAGCAGCCGTTGTCACGAGTGGTCGGCAGAATGGCTGTCCATGTAGCGACAATCGAGGAAACGGGACGCATGCTGAAATAGCGCACGTCTTGATGTAGTGGATGCTTGCCATCCACCTTGGGCGGCTTATTAAAGACGTTGCTGGTGAGGCTGAAAATCTCAGTGCCGATAAGACTTTGTACGCAACTCACCAACTCCGGTTGGGCGGCAAAGGTATTGAGCACCGAATCGTCTTCCAAGCAAAAGAGTTTGTTCACGCCGTGCAGCGGTGTTTCAGGCTCGACAACGCCTTTGACGACCATCACGTCTCGCATAATCTTCATCGCACCACTGCAGGGTTCGGCACCATCAACGATGTCCAGGAAGCGTTGGTTGAGCCGGTTCAGAGCTTCGGCGTCGATCAGTGCCGGTAACAGCAAGAAACCGTCGCGATGGTATTGTTGAATCTGTTCTTGGGTCAGCGCCACGCCACTCTCCTCATCCTTCAGCGCCCTAATCTGCTTGGGCTGGAAGTCTGATGCAAGCTCGGCTGCATAAAATTTGGGCCAAATACCCACAAAAAACAGGCAAAAAAAAGCCGCGATATACGTCGCGGCTTTCTGACGGCTTCTCAGCGTTTCCCGTGGTTACCCACCAAAGTCGTCAAACGCGATGTTCTCAGGCTCAACGCCGAGATCTTCGAGCATGTTCTGCACAGCCTGAGCCATCATAGGAGGCCCACACATGTAGTACTCGCAGTCTTCTGGACTTGGGTGATCTCTCAAGTAGTTCTCAAGCACCACGTTGTGAATGAAACCCGTGTAGCCTTCCCAGTTGTCTTCTTCCAAGGGATCTGACAACGCGACGTTGAACGAAAAGTTTTCATTATTCGCCGCCAGTTCCTCGAACTCCTCCGTATAAAACATCTCGCGCAGCGACCGCGCACCATACCAGTAGCTCATCTTGGTCTTCGTGCCTTTACGTCGCAACTCGTCAAAAATGTGCGAGCGTAGAGGGGCCATACCAGCGCCGCCGCCGATCCAGATTTTCTCTGCCGGAGTATCCTTGACGAAGAAGTCGCCGTAAGGGCCAAACACCGTAATCTTGTCGCCCGCTTTGAGGTTGGCGACATAGGAGGTCATCGCACCGGGTGGCAAATGATCCATGCGAGGAGGCGGAGGTGACACACGGATATTGAACTTCAGAATGCCACGCTCTTCTGGGTAGTTCGCCATGGAGTAAGCGCGGATTGTCGTCTCGTTGACTTCTGACTTTAAGTCCCAAAAGTTAAACTTATCCCAATCCTCGCGATACTCTTCCTGAACATCGATGCTGCTCCAGTCCATCTTGTATGGCGGGATTTCCAGCTGTACGTAGCCGCCAGCGCGGAAAGCAACGTCTGCGCCTTCGGGGAGTTTGAGGTTCAATTCCTTGATCATGGAGGCCACGTTGGGATTACCAATGACTTCACACTCCCAGCGCTGCACGCCCAAAGCGTCGTCGGGCACTTCGATCTTCATGTCTTGCTTGACCGCCACCTGACAGGACAGGCGCCAGCTTTCATTGACTTCGCCGCGGTTGAAGTGGCCTTCTTCTGTGGCAAGAATGCTGCCACCGCCTTCGACGACCCGGCATCGACACTGAGCACAGGTACCACCGCCACCGCAGGCGCTGGCCAAGAAGATACCCTTGGACGCAAGCGTTCCAAGCAACTTACCGCCGGCCGGCACTTCAACGGATTTGTCTGGATCATCGTTGATTAAAATCGTGACGTTGCCGGCGCTCACCAGCTTGGATCGGGCGAACAAGATCACCCCAACCAATGCGAGCACCGTAACGGTGAACATAACAACGCCCAGTAAGACTGTTGAATCAAACATGATGGCTCCCAGCTAAATTTAAATGTCGATACCACCGAAGGACATGAAGCACATGCTGATCAGTCCTACGGAGATAAAGGTAATACCCAACCCACGAAGCCCTTCTGGCACATCACTGTACTTGAGCTTTTCGCGAACGCCTGCCAGAGCCGTAATGGCCAATGCCCAGCCAACCCCTGCACCGAGGCCGAAAACCACGCTCTCGGAGAACGTCTGATCTTGGTCGATCATCATCAGCGAAGCTCCTAAAATAGCGCAATTCACTGTAATCAGCGGCAAGAATACGCCCAGGGCGTTGTACAGAACCGGGACATAGCGGTCCAAAACCATTTCCAAAATCTGGACCATGGCGGCAATGACGCCGATATAGGACAGCAGCCCCAAGAAGCTCAGATCCACGTTGGGGAAACCGGCCCAAGCCAATGCGCCCTCTCGTAAAAACAGATTAAAGATCAGGTTGTTGACCGGCACCGTAATGGCAAGCACCACGACAACCGCGACGCCCAGACCGAAGGCCGTAGAGATTTTCTTGGAGATCGCGATGAACGTACACATGCCAAGAAAAAACGTGAGCGCCATGTTTTCAATAAAAACCGCGCGTACAAATATGCCTAGATAATGTTCCATTAGATTGCCTCCTTGTACTGGCCGTTCGGAGCAATCTCAAACTCGGGCTCTTCTACCTGATCGGTCTTCCAAGACCGAATGGCCCAGATAAACAAACCGATGATAAAGAAGGCGCTCGGAGCCAACAGCAGCAAGCCGTTGGGCACATACCAACCGCCATTCGCGACGGTGGGAATAATCTCGTAACCCAGCAAGGTGCCGGAGCCCAGAGGTTCACGCACTAACGCAACGCCGATGAGTATGACGCTATAGCCCAACGCATTGCCGAAACCATCCAGAGCAGAGAGCCAGGGCCCATTTTGCATCGCAAAAGCCTCCGCTCGGCCCATGACAATGCAATTGGTGATGATCAGGCCAACGAACACCGAAAGGCTCTTCGAGATGTCGTAGGCCACCGCCTGCAGCACCTGATCCACAACGATCACCAAGGATGAGATGATGGTCATCTGCACGATAATCCGAATGTTGGTCGGTACCCGATTGCGGACCAGCGAAACGGCTAAGTTCGACATGGTGCAGACGAAAATCACTGCCAGGCACATGACCAATGTCGTCGACATGTTGATGGTCACAGCCAGCGCAGAACAAATACCCAGTACCTGCAAGGCAATTGGGTTGTTGTTAAAAATCGGATCAATTAATACTTCTTTTTGTGTCGCCATGATCGCCCCCTACCCCTGGGCCAAGCCGTTGGATCTCAGACGCTTCAGATAGGCACCAAAGCCGTCATCACCCGTCCAGTAATTCACCATGTTCTCCACTCCCTTGGTCGTGAACGTGGCACCGGACAGTGCGTCCACTTCGTAGCTGGCCGCAGGATTGGTGCTTGCAGAGCGCTGCTTGACCAACTTCACCTGGGGCTGACCCATGTCATTAAACAGGCGAACACCCTGCCACGAGGCCTTCCACTTGCTGTTATCCACTTCACCGCCCAGTCCGGGGGTTTCCTTGTGCTGATAGAAACCAAGTCCCGCAATGGTGTTCAGATCGCCATCCAAGGCGAGATAACCGTAAAGCGTACCCCACAGGCCATAGCCTCGAACCGGCATGACCACTTTATCAATGCCGGTAGCGGTCGCTTTGAGGTAGACCAAGGACACATTTTCTCTGCGACGCAACGTCGCTATATCTTCTTCTGGCGACAGCGCAACGGAGGTGGACGAATCCTTAGCAGCCCGGATGGGGTCATAGGTCACCACATCGACATCGTCAACGTATTCGCCAGTCTGTAGATCCACCGCACGTACCGTAAACTCGGCGAACAGCTCTTCGATGGAGCGGCCGTCCGCTGACACATCTTGATCTGCTGGCAGCATGCCGGCGGCGCGAAGAATGTTCTTCTTCTGGTCCAGTTCCTTGTTGAGCTGCTGAATGGGCTTCAGCGCTACCGCCATGGAAGACACCACGATGGAGCACACCAAGCACAAAAATACGGCGATTAGGAACGTATTCGCCAAGCTGTCCTTATCTAATTTAGCCACGGGCAAGTCTCCGCTTGATGTTGGATTGCATGACGAAGTGATCGAGCAAGGGTGCGAACAAGTTGCCAAACAGGATGGCAAGCATCATGCCTTCAGGAAACGCGGGATTAACCACGCGAATCAGCACACACATAAAGCCAATGAGGATGCCGTAGAACCATCGGCCATTGTTGGTCATCGCCGCAGACACCGGATCCGTCGCCATGAACACCGCACCGAAGGCGAAACCGCCCAGCACCAGGTGCCAGTAGAAAGGCATGGCAAACATCGGATTGGTCGAAGGCAGCAGGTTGAACAGCGACGACGTCAGAACCATGCCGAGAAACACACCCGCCATCACACGCCACGACGCGATACGCGACAGGCAAAGCAATACGCCGGCAATCAAAATAGCCAAGGTGGAGGTTTCGCCAACGGAACCGGGCATGGTACCGATGAAGGCAGACATCCAGTCGACTCCGTAAGGCAGGTCCGATGCAGCATTGCCCAAAGGAGTGGCCTGGGTCCAACCGTCAACGGCTACCCATACCGCATCACCGGACATTTGCGCTGGATAGGCGAAATACAAAAACGCGCGACCGGTAAGCGCAGGATTCAGGAAGTTCTTGCCTGTGCCGCCAAATACCTCCTTGGCGATCACGACACCGAAGACCACACCAACAGCGGCCATCCATAGCGGAATGGACGGTGGCAGGGTCAACGTGAAGAGAATCGATGTAACGAAGTAGCCTTCATTGACTTCGTGGCCGCGCTTCGAGGCGAACCAGATTTCGAACACGATACCGGCTAAGAACACCGTGATGTACAGCGGTACGAAGTAAGCCAGTCCGTGTATGAGGCAGTCCCAAACACTGTTTGGATCAAAGCCCACCAGACCGTTGAGGAAAATACCGCGCCAGCTGTCCACACTGGTCAGGCCCATGGCCTGCATTGCTTCATTAGCATTTAAACCAATGAAATAGCTGCCAGCAAAGACAGGGATGAAGGCACACAGCCATACCGTAATCATGACACGCTTCAGATTCAGACCATCACGCACATGGGATGCGCCTGCCGTTGTGCTCGATGGTGTGTAGAGGGCCGTATCGATAGCCTCGTAGGCTGGGTACAACGCCTCAAACTTGCCCCCCTTCTCAAAGGAAGGCGCAATATCGTCGAGGAAAGATCTCAAACTCATCAAATTAACCCTCTTTCTCAATTTGTGTCAGCAAGTCGCGAAGTACCGGCCCAAATTCGTATTTACCGGGGCACGCGTAGGTGCACAGGGCCACATCTTCTTCATCCAGTTCCAAGCAACCCAACTCAATGGCTTTCTCAACGTCACCAACCAGCAAGCTTCGCATCAAAGGCGTTGCGAGAATGTCCATGGGGATCACGTCATCGTAGGTTCCAATTGGTACCATTCCCCGAGTGCTGCCATTGGTTGTTGTCGTGAAGGAAACGGACTTTTCACCAATCCACTTGGATAAAAAGGCTGGAAACACGGAGTGAATGCCGGCACCGGGAGCCAAATAGCCGAACAGCTTGCGCTCGCGGTCTTCGGGAATCACCGACACCTGAGCGTGGTAGCGGCCCAAGTAGGCTTTTTGCCCGCGAGACATATGTCCGGCCAGCACAGATCCAGAGATCACGCGCTGCTCGCCTTCCACCAATTCGCCAGCTGTCAGTTCCTCCAAGCTGGCACCAACAACCGTGCGCAGCAATCTCGGTGTGGAAACACCGGGGCCACCCAAGGCCACGACACGCTCACTGAGCACCGCGCCCTGCAAAAACAGGTGCCCTAGGGCGATCACGTCTTGATAGCCGATAAACCAAACGGTTTTAGCGGGGCTCACTGGGTCGATAAAGTGGATGTGGGTACCGGGCAGGCCTGCTGGATGGGGGCCTTCAAACACATGATTGTTCACACCGGCTTGATCGGACGCCTTAAGCGCCTCCGAACCGTCTTGGCACAGATGAACGGGGCCGTCGGTTAAGCGCCCCAGTATCGTCAAACCCGCTGAAAACTCCGTCTCTCGGGCCGCAATAATCGGTTTTGGGTCGGCAGCCAATGGGTTTGAATCCATTGCGGTAACAAAAATCGAATTGGGTGTGCTTTCAGGCGCAGGAATTCGAGAAAAAGGTCGCGTGCGCAACGCGGTCCAAGCCCCGCTTTGCAGCATCTGAGATACGACCACCTGTCGGTCTAACGTCGCTAGCGCAGACGCTTCGTAGGAAGGGAAGGATTCGGCCTCATCACCAGCCACGTCGATCACGATGCTAATGAATGCGCGCTTTGCACCGCGGTTGATGCTGGCCACCCTACCCGCTACTGGCGAGGTAAAGACCACACCAGTGGTCTTTTTATCTGAAAAAAGAATTTGGCCCTGGGAGACGGTCTCGCCTTCAGCGACTGCCATTGTGGGTTTCATACCGGGATAATCGTCGCCGAGAATGGCGACACTTCGAATCGTTTTAGAGCCGTCGATCTGTTGGGCTGGCGAACCAGCAATGGGTAGGTTCAACCCTTTCTTAATCTTAAACATATGATCCCGTCGTTGCCCATTTACAGCGACGCAGCTCGTGGCACTTCTGAAGCGCCGATCGACCCGTCGCCGTTTATATTCCGTTCCCCTGATAGCGGCATCGAGACGCTCAAACCGCGCTCGAAAAGCGCTGTTTACGGAGCAAGATCAGGCACCCCAAAAAGTGCTGGTCGCGAAGCCGCGCAAAGTATAGTTGCGCGACAGGTCAAAGCCAACGGCCTTGTGAGATCTTTGTGGGTATTTGATGTGATTTATTAATATACGGGGCTTTGACATGCCCTGTCGAGACACCTAATCGAGCAGACTCAGAGCCACCCCCATCGACCAGCAGCCCATGCGGAAACAGCCCACCTCGAAAGGAAGAGCCGAATCAGTTCCCCGCGCTGCCCAGTGCTGTGTGCAGTATCGGAGCGCCAGCGCCACTTTCAGCCCCCGTGGTCAACGTCACGATTTCCCACGCATCGTCACAACGCAGAATCGCGTGTGCCAGCTTGTTATTCAGCGCATGTCCAGACTTATAGCCCGTAAACGCGCCCAATATGGGTCTGCCAAGCAGGTACAGGTCACCAATGGCGTCCAATAGCTTGTGTTTGACGAATTCGTCCTCGTAGCGCAGCCCGCCTTCGTTCAGCACGCCCTCATCTGAGAGACCTACCGCATTATCCAGACTGGAGCCCAAACACTTTTGAATCGACTGGGCATAGGCTAACTCTTTTTCGAGCCCAAACGAGCGTGCCCCGCTCACCTGCTCGATATAGGAGGTCTGCGCAAAGTCCATTTCAACGTACTTGGGGTAACGATCGTAGACGGGATGATTGGCGACAAAGGTATAACCCGCCTTAAAGCCATTGTAGGGAGCAATAGAGGCGATCGCGTCCTCTTGGCTTACGGAAATTTCTCGAGTGATGCGAATGAATTGGCGCGCCGCATTCTGCTCAACCACTCCGACGCTTTCGATCATATCGATGAAGGGTGCCGCGCTGCCGTCCATAATCGGCACTTCTTCAGCAGACAACTCGATGATCAGATTATCGATACCAAGCCCCCACAAGGCGGACATCAAGTGCTCAACGGTGGCAACACTCACGCCACCGTTTGCTACGCTGGTTGCCAAGGTCGTATCGGACACATTCTCTGCGCTGGCTTGAATCGGCAGAGCGCCCTTGATGTCTGTGCGGAGAAAGTGAATGCCTGAGTCAGGCCCCGATGGGCGCATGGCCAACCGCACTTTTTCTCCCGAATGAACCCCAATACCAATACCGTAAACGGCTTCGCGAATGGTACGTTGCTTCAGGGATCGTTGATTCAACGGCGGGCGGTTTGGCAGATGATTCATTCAGCGCTCACACTTTTTGTTTCAGAGTCTTGGCTTTGAGCCATACGTCACGGCCTCGGCTCAAAACATTGGCTGCAACCTAATGAAGACGTGTTGCAAGAGAGTGAAACTGAACCTCTGTGCCCATTACGTCTTTTGTTACTGAGGGGCATCCTACACAGTCGCCCAAAGAAAATGAAGGAATAGTGGAGAGAAAACTGTAAGAAAATGAAACAAAATGTTTCAACGCATCTCGCTTCCAAACAAGCGCCCCACCCACCGTGCCCCATGCGTCCTGTGACGAATCATCAATAGCCCCGCAGCCATCTCCTGCTACACTTAGCGCTCTCGAACCGACCAATGACCATGAAAAGAATTCTCGCCACAGCCCCGATGATGGCCTGGACCGACAAACACTGCCGTTTTCTGCATCGCCAGTATTCGCCGTCCGCCTTGCTATTCACCGAAATGATTACGACCGGCGCCCTTCTCTATGGCAAGCAGTATCACCTGCTCGACTTTAATCCATGCGAGCATCCGGTCGCTGTGCAATTGGGGGGCAATGACCCGACTGCCCTGGCTGAGTGCGCGGCGATGGCCGAGGCCGAAGGCTACGACGAAGTCAACATCAACGTCGGCTGTCCCTCGGATCGTGTGCAGAAAGGCACCTTTGGGGCGTGTCTGATGCAACAGCCGGAACTGGTCGCCGACTGTGTACGGGCCATGCAAGCAGCCTGCTCAATTCCAGTCTCGGTAAAATGCCGAACCGGCATCGTGCTCAAGAACCATCCCAACGAATATCATGACTTGGCGTTTCTGGAACGCTTCGTCGATACCTTGGTGGATGCCGGTTGTTCACGATTGTACCTGCACGCTCGGGTAGCCGTGTTGGGTGGCTTATCACCCGCCCAAAATCGCGACATTCCGCCTCTGACACCAGAAAAAGGTGAGGCGATCAAATTGCGGAACCCCAATCTGGAATTGATCATGAACGGCGGCATTTCCGATGTGCCTCAAGCCATGAGGTATCTGGAATGGGCCGATGGCGTGATGATCGGTAGAGCCGCCTACCATCAGCCGAGGTTTCTCAGCGCGCTTGAGGCCGAGATGTTCAATCCGAAATTCAGCATCGACGAGGCAGGCATTGTGGCTACCTACCGCAGGTATATGTCGACCCAGTTAGAGGCGGGAGTCAAACTCAACGCGCTGACCAAGCATCTACTGCATTCATTTAACGGTCGACCCGGCGCTCGGCGCTTTCGTCAGATTCTCAGCGACGCGAAAAGACTGAAGAGCAACGACGTAAGCATGGTCGACGAAGCGATGGCCGCACTCACACCGATGAACCCAACAGATGGAGCATTACAGCGTGCTGGATAAGTTGCGTTCCCTGTTCAGTAGCCAAGAAGCTTCCGAGGAGCCTGAAATAGAAACGGATTTGGCCGCCGCTTCCTTGATGCTCGAGGTTTCATGGTCTGATCACGACGTTGGCGAGACCGAGCTACTCACGATGCGTCGCCTGCTCTCTGACCTGTATGGCCTCAGCCCCGAAAAAATCGAAGCCCTAATCGAAGACGCCCGGGCGCGCCTGAATGAGAATGTGGGCCTGCATCCATACACCAGTTTTCTCAACGAGCACTTAGACGAAGAAGCACGGTTTCAAGTGATATGCGCGTTATGGCAACTGGCACTCGCCGATGACCGAATCGACAAGTTTGAAGAACACACAATTCGTCGCGCCTCGGACCTACTCTATTTAAGCCACAGCCGCTTCATTGAGGCGAAACTGCATGCCAAGGCCCAACGCTCCTAGAACAGTCCTGTAGGCCTTTCTGATAGGAACTGGCCGTCGCTGGGAGCCGGAATGTGTGGCAAGGCTAGGCTTCATTCGAGGGCAGAACGCCGTCCCTTTGCTCTTGCTCCAACGCGTCCACCAGATCTTTGAAGCTTTCAGCATTCGTGTCATTTAAAGCCATAAGCTGCTTGTGAGCGGCGATGACTCGCGCACGCGTGCTTTCGATGGCGAGATCCGTACCCGCAGGCAACTCGATCCCCTCGGGCAGGGCTGGCAAGGAGAGCGCGTCGTAGGCGGCTCGGTCTACGATCATGAAGACATCGTGGAATCCCATACTCGACAAGATTCGTTTCAGGTTGCTTGAATTGCATATCAAGGTTGGCACGCGCTGATTGAGCTTTTTCACGCGAATCGATAAGCGTGCCAGGCAGCCCAAGGCAGTGCTGTCTAAATTTTCTGTCTGCTCAAGATCTATCACGACCGCGTGAAAATCTGGATCCTTCACCATTCGCTCGCAATAGGCGTCTAACGCCCCGCACAGCGTCACTCGGACATCACCAAGAAAACGTAAGACGTGTGTACCCTGAAAATCACCGGCACGAATACTGCTATGCACGGGAGCCCTCCCTATCTCGCCTCATCTGAGCCGCGGATATTACGCCGATCCTTGGTGCTGTACAGCCAGCAAACTCACATCGTCCAAGTTTTTCAGCGATTCGCACAACCGACTCCAAAGCTTCGCCGGCTCTGGCATTGTTTCTACCAGTGCCTGAAGCTCGATCTCTTTATCGTCAAGCTCCGCAGCGGGTAGGCAGTCCATTGCTCCATCGGAAAAAACGAACAAAGTACTGCCCTGGGGAAAGGCGACTCGATCAGAGACGTAGGAGACATTGGGAAACAGCCCCAAGGGTTTTGCCTCCTGCAGCAGCGCGGTCGATGCGCCGTCGGCAGACCGTAGCAACGCCGGCGGGGATTGCGCCGCCATACTGTAGTGCAGCGTCTGAGTTTCTTTGTCGATGATGCCTAAAAACATGGCAACGTGTTTTTCAATACCCTGCCCAATCAGCGTGTCATTGATCCAGCTCAACATATTTCCCGGCGACTCAAACTGAGGCATGCCGAATTTTTGCTGCAACCGCCAGGAAATGTTTTTCAGCATCACCGTCAATAAGGCAGAAGAGGCACCGTGGCCGGCCACGTCCGCCAAAAAGCAGGCCAAGTAGCGTTCTTGCAGCGGGAAATAGTCGATAAAGTCCCCGCTCAGCATCAACGAGGGCTGTACCCAACGGGAGAAACAGTAACGATCCATCTGTTTATGCTGTGCGGGCAACATGCCTAGCTGAATACCTTGACCGGCCCGCTGGTCATCGTGCAGTTCTTTTTCCAAACTCGATAGCCGGGCAGCGGCCTCGCCCTCTTGGGCTGCCCGCTGTGTTGCCTGATGAGTGCGCTGAAGGCGCGTCATCAGGCTCTCACCCCGCTCCTTGATCTGCTCAGCGGGCATGGTCATCGACCAGCAATCTGCCGCGCCGTTGCTAAGCCCCTGCAGCATGTCTTCCACGCCCAACGCGTCGTTACTGAACAAGATGGGCACCATGGCCGGATGGTGGCATTCCAACAAGGCCTCAGGGCTCTGGCACAGTACAGCGATCAACCCGTTACCTTCGCGGACCGGAATCTGTTGGGCGCTGCCCACGACCTCGCAGTTGTACCCCGCTCCTTGCAAGATCAAAAGGGCGTCATGAGTATGGTCATCCGCAGACAGCAAAAACACTTTCACATCAAACCTCTACTCTTGGGCTAAGCCCGCGGGCCCTGCCTCAACGGTTGCCGCACAAACGCACACAAACGCTCTCGCGCTATGCCAAACCAACGCGCTGTTCCTCAACACGAATCTTTTCGTCCACTCGCTTCAACGACACTTTCCAGCCCGTACCGGAAAAAGCTGGCTGGGGTCGCTTTTGCTGCGCAATGGGCTCCGCAAACAATTTCAATCGTAACTCCTGCAAGAAAAAATGCAGTTCCGCGTCATTGACCGGGTTGTGTAGCTCAGCGGACTTGATGGCCTCTAGCCGTTGTTGCAAAGGCGCGACTTGCTGCATCAAAGATCGATCCTTTGGCACGTGGCCGCGCAGTTGCGCTAAGCGATATCTTAAACCCTGCAGATAGTACGGCAGACTGGGCAGGTATCGCCATGGGGTTATCAACAGCACATCCTTGGGCACCAAGTGAGCCAGCTGAGCCTGCAAGTCCTCCACGCTGGGAGCAAGACCCGGCGATTGCAGATGCTCCAGCTCGCGAATGATGTCAAATCGCAGTTTGAGCACCGCCTCGAAGCTGGACAAGGTCAATTGAAACACCTCGGCCAAGGCACCCCGCCGAGCCGTCATACGCGCGTCAAACTCCTGACGGGTAGTCGGCAGAATCTGACCGTCAAAATAGCAGTACCAGGCCACGCTAAGCATCAGCTGCTCCGCTAAAGCGTCGGCATTCCCCATGGACGCAAAGTACAGGCCGAGCTGTTTTTGTTTGCCTAATTCCCGCCTGAAAAACTGCGCCGGCTTGCCCAACGACTGCAGCGCCAATTGCGCATAGCCCTGTCGATTCGATGCCTCTCGCTCTGTCACCGTGGGGAAGATGGCCACATCGACTCGGCTTTTGACGCCCCCCTTACCGCCTTGATTTGTTTGCGTGGGCGCCACGTAACGCAGGCCGGGGAACCCCATGGTGGGTCCACTGCCGGTTTGCAGTACGACATGGTCTCTCAATGACTCAGGAAATTCCTGAATCCCACGTCGCTCGTATTCGGAAAAATCCGTCTGGGCAGGTGTCGCTTCCCCGCTGAGTTTGCCTTTCAGTTCCTGCAGGTCTCGACCAGCCCCTAACACCGATCCATTTTCATCAACGACCTTGCAGCACAGGCGTAAATGTTCGGGTATGCGTTCGACATCCCAGTCTTCGGCACCCACCTGTAGCCGATACAGGTCACGAAGCAGTGTCGTCAAAACAGAAAGTAAACGCCCCTGCCGGTAGGTATCCGGACGCAGCAGGCGAGAAGTCAGCGCCTCAAGTTTTTCCGGTAAGGGAGCCAAGGTTTTGCGCTTGGCCTTGGGTAGTGTGCGCAGCCAATGCTCAACCACCGCAGGCAACATGCCCGGCACCGACCACTCCAGTGACTGGGCGCTGATGCTTTGCAGCACACCGGCAGGAATGGTGACCGTAATCCCGTCATCGTTCTGTCCAGGCGCGAAGCGGTAGCTCAGGGGTAACTGCAGGCCACCCAGTTCCAGCTCGGGCGGAAAATCGCTTGCCTCCAGCAGAGCATCTGCCCGTCTGAGCAGGGAATCTTCTGTAAAAAACAGCTGCTCTTTATTGGCCTTGGACAGCTTTTTAAACCAATGTCGCAAGTCGCTGACTCGGCCTATCCGCTTGGGAATGAGTGCTGCGTATTTCGCATACAGGTCTTCATCGCTGATCAACAAATCGCGCCGACGCCCCTTCGCCTCGGCATCTAAAATTTGGGCGGTCAGTTCCAGATTGTGGCGCAGGAACGCGGGCGGATCTTGAACGCCGCCACGAACAAGACCCTCGCGAATGAGCTGGTCACGGCAGAAGTCCGGGTCCACGGAGTAGTAGGCAACAGGCCGACGCTCGGCCAGCACCAATCCATAAAGCGAAACGCGTTCATAAGCAATCACCTCCCCACGCTTGACGCTCCAGACCGGATCGCTGCTCCGCCGCCGCACCAAGTGCTGGGCATGGGCTTCAATCCAACGACTTTCTATGGCCGCGACGCCGCGGGCAAAAACCCGTCGCGTTTCTACAATCTCCGCAGCAACCAGCCATTTGGGTGTTCGTTTCGCCAACCCCGAGCCCGGGAAAATGTTCATGCGTTGATTTCGCGCGCCCAAATACTTTCCGCGCTCTTCGTGCTGGGCAATCTGGCTAAGGGAGCCGACAAGAATGGCTTCGTGAATTTGTTGATAGTTTGCCGGTGCACTGTTGACGCTTAACCCCAACTCAGCACAGACACGCTTGATTTGCCGATGAATTTCGCGCCATTCCCTGACCCGCATGGGATTGATAAAGCGCTTACGCAGCGCCGTTTGCCAACGGCTATTGGTCAGCTCACCGCGGAGTTTTTCGATCCAACGCCACAGATTCAAATAGGTTAAAAAATCCGACTGTTCATCCAAAAACATTTCATGAGCCGTATCCGCTGCCTGAGCTTTTTCCATCGGCCGCTCACGCACATCTTGCACGGCTAAAGCCGAAGCGATAATCAACATCTCGGACAGACAGCCTTGATCACCCGAGGCCACTAACATCGCACCCAAGCGTGGGTCGACGGGCATGCGGGCCATCTTGCGGCCCAGGGGCGTTAATCGACCCGCATCGATAGCCCGCAGTTCCTCCAGTAACCGCTCAGCGTCCTTAATCGCTTTTGGTTCCGGCGGATCAATGAAGGGAAAACGATGTATGTCACCAAGCCCAAGTGCCTGCATTTGCAGCACCACAGAGGCGAGATTAACGCGACGAATTTCCGCATCCGTGAATTCTGGCCGAGAAAGAAAATCGTTTTCGTCGTATAGCCGGAAACACACGCCGGGAGCAATCCGGCCGCAGCGACCCTTGCGCTGATTCGCGCTTGCCTGACTGATCGGTTCCACGGGCAACCGCTGCAGTTTCGAGCGATAGCTGTAGCGCGCAACACGTGCCAAACCGCTATCCACGACATAACCGATATTAGGTACCGTCAGCGATGTCTCCGCGACATTAGTGGCCAGTACGATCCGCCGGCGAGCAGAGGATGAGGTAAAGACTCGACGCTGATCGGCCACAGACAGCCTTGCGTAAAGCGGAAGGATTTCGAAGCGGTCGACGAAATGTTTGCGCAATTGCCGAGCCGCATCAAAGATCTCCCGCTCGCCGGAGAAAAACACCAGCACGTCTCGAGCATTGCCTAATGGCTTCGCATCGATCTCTTCCAGCACCGAAACCAGTTGATGTTCAGAGTCCTCGGCTTGTCCGCGATACTCCACCTCTACAGGAAACGTGCGGCCGCCTACCTCAACCACCGGTGCACCACCGAAATACTCGGAAAAACGCTGTACGTCGATGGTCGCGCTGGTCACGATCACTTTCAAATCTCGACGCTTTTTGATCAAGCGCTGCAGGTAACCCAACAAAAAATCGATATTCAAACTGCGTTCGTGAGCTTCATCAACGATGATGACATCGTACTTCTCGAGAAAACGATCCTGACGAATCTCTGCCAACAACAGGCCGTCAGTCATCACCTTGATCAGGGTTTCGTCTTGGGTTTGATCGGAAAAACGCACCGAATACCCGACTTCGCGCCCGATTTCCGCTCCGGTCTCTTGGGCGATGCGCTGGGCCACCGTGCGGGCAGCGATCCGACGGGGTTGGGTATGACCGATGACCCCTGACGCCCCAAGGCCTGCTTGTAGGCAAATTTTAGGCAGTTGCGTGGTTTTACCGGAACCGGTTTCCCCGGCAACAATCACCACTTGGTTTTGCTTGATCAGCTTGAGGATTTTGCTCGCTTCATCGCTGACAGGCAGCCCGGCCGCTGGCGTTTTGTCCAGCGTATTGGCTAGCATTTGCCGACGCGAATAGAGTTCAGCCGAGGCCTTCGTCAGGCCATCAGCTTTGTCACCAGCAGGCATGCGCGCGAGCTTGAATACATCGCGCCGCATGACTCCGGCTTGGCTTGAGGCTGTCATAACGACCTTAGGTTCACTCGTCCCGTTCACTCGCTGTTAGGCCACCGGAAACATCTCTTAAACCCTTGCTGGGCTAACCCAACCGACCACAACAAGACCGCTGCGGTACCCTTTCTGATTACCGTGCTACTTGGACAGTTGGCTCATGCCCTCTTCAAGACCCTTGATGGTCAAAGGGTACATGTTTCCGCCAACCAACTCTTGGGTCATCATCACAGATGACGAATATTCCCAAGTTTCCTGAGGCGTTGGATTCAGCCATATCACTTTGTCGTATATTTCACTAAAGCGTTCCATCCACGCTGCACCGGGCTCTTCGTTCCAGTGCTCAACGCTGCCGCCCGCATGAGTAATCTCATAGGGTGCCATGGTTGCATCCCCAACAAAGACCACTTTGTAGTCTTGGCTGTACTTGTTCAGGATCTCCAGTGTCGACAAGCGTTCGCTCATGCGACGACGGTTATCCTTCCATACCGATTCGTAAACGAAATTGTGGAAGTAGAAGCTCTCCAAGTGCTTGAATTCCGTGCGTGATGCGGAGAACAGCTCTTCGCAGACCTTCACATGGGAATCCATGGATCCGCCAATGTCCAAAAACAACAGCACCTTGACCGTGTTGCGACGCTCGGGTCGCATCTTGATGTCTAGCATGCCGCCGTTGTGGGCAGTGGAGCGAATCGTGTGATCGATATCCAACTCTTCCTCAGAACCCGTACGCGCAAACTTACGCAGGCGACGAAGCGCCATCTTGATGTTCCGGGTACCAAGTTCCACCGAATCGTCCAGGTTCTTGTACTGCCGCTCATCCCATACTTTTTTGGCTTTTTTCTTTTTGCCGCGACCAACACCGCCGGGACCACTCTGCCCTTCTCTTTCGGCATTGCCCTCATCACCTTCCTTGCCCTCTTCGCCGGCTTTTGACTCCGCCTCTTCCTTGGCTTTCTTGAACGCTTCGATGAGCTTTTCCAACCCACCCAAGGATTCAATTTCTTTCAGATCCTCTGGCGACAGCGATTTTTCAAATTCGTGCCGTAGCCACTCATCGGGGATCAAGCTTTCCAGCAAACCATGAAGATCTTCTAGACCTTTAAAGTACGCACTGAATGCGCGGTCAAACTTATCGTAATTTTTCTCATCCTTGACTAGGGCCGTCCGGCTCAAAAGATAAAAATCGTCTAGGTTCGCATATACCAGTTGGCTCTTTAGCCCCTGCAGCAAATCCATAAGCTCCCGGATGGTGACCGGCAGCTTGTACTTGCGTAGCGTAAAAAAGAAATTAATCAGCACGGTTTAGCCTCGACTGTCTCGACGGTTCATAAATGCCAAACGTTCCAGCAGATGCACATCCTGCTCGTTTTTAACCAGCGCTCCGTACAGCGGTGGAATCGCCTTGCTGGCGTCTCGATTGGTCAAAATCTCGTCCGGGATATCATCGGCCATCAACAGCTTAAGCCAGTCAATCAGCTCTGATGTCGACGGTTTCTTCTTCAAGCCGGGCACCTTGCGCACATCGAAGAAAATCTCCATGGCTTCTTTGACCATGTCTTGCTTCACGGCAGGGAAATGCACGTCAACAATTTGCTGCATGGTTTCCCGATCTGGGAAGTTAATGAAGTGGAAGAAACAGCGACGTAAGAAAGCGTCTGGCAGTTCTTTTTCATTGTTCGAGGTAATGATTACGATGGGGCGGTGCTTAGCCTTGATGGTCTTGCCCAGTTCGTAAACAAAAAACTCCATTCGGTCGATTTCTTGCAGCAAATCGTTTGGAAATTCGATATCCGCTTTGTCGATCTCGTCGATCAGCAGAACCACACGCTCTTCCGCCTCAAAGGCCTCCCAGAGCTTGCCCTTCTTGATGTAATTTGCGATGTCGTTGACTCGATCATCACCTAACTGGGAGTCGCGCAATCGCGATACAGCATCGTATTCGTAAAGACCGTTAACCGCCTTGGTCGTGGATTTGATGTGCCACTCGAGCAGCGGCATGCCGAGGGACTTCGCGACTTCGATCGCCAACATGGTTTTACCCGTGCCTGGTTCACCTTTGATTAACAAAGGACGTTCCAAACGCACGGACGCGTCTACCGCCATGCTCAGTTCGTCGGTAGAAATATAGGATTCGGTACTTTCAAAAATCATGCAGAGCTCTCTTTTCCATGTTGGCTTGTCGGGAATGCGGTGCCTTTGAGGGAGTCAGAGTTTCTTCAACACTTCGAGTAACGCCCTCAAGTCCCGCTGTACTTTAATGGAGCCTGCGTGACGGGTGCAAGACGCCTGTGCCTTGCATTAGCAGGCTACCCATGTTGCCTACTCGCTCATTTGGCGTCACTTTTGCCCACAGGTATCGGATTTGACGCTTCCGCAGCCCGCAATTTTCGCCAAACAATGTGTGCTAGGACACTGATGGTAAACACGCCAACAAAGACCAATGGCAAACCTGCTAACATCATGCGCCGGGCCTGCGCTGGATCACCTTGAGTCTGAAAGAAAGACTCGAATAACAGCACGATGAAGGCTGGAGCGTTGATTTGCTCAGCGTTTGGTAGGGCTACCGGCAGCGTAAAGGCCGCCAAGACGGTCATCACAATGGCCCACCGCAAGCTACGCCCGGTTACAGAACGGACGCCGCCAATGCGTTTCAGCAAACTATTGAGGCACAGCGCACCCACGAAGGCGGCAGCCACAATCGCCAGCCAAGCCGATGAATATTCCGCAAACGCATCCAGATTCATTGCTCGATACTCACGTTTCCACCCAACGAATGATCATGTCTTGTTCGTCATCCTCGTCAATCTCTGACTGGGCGATCACCTTGCCCTGCACCGAAATTTCGGCCTGATGCACGGTGTCACGAGTGCCACTCACCAAGGGATGCCACCAGGCCAAGGGGCGTCCTTCCGCCAACGTTCGATAGGCGCAACTTTTCGGCAACCAATGAAACTCCCCGACGCGTTCGTAGGTCAGCACAACACAGTCCTCTACGAGCGCATGCCTTTGCGGATAGGCCGTACACTGGCATTCCTGTTGATCGAGCAGATCGCAGACGATCGATGTGTAGTGCACTTCGTCCGTGTCTTCGTCCTGCAGTTTGATCATGCAGCAACGCGCGCAGCCGTCACACAGGCTCTCCCATTCGTCTTTGCTCATCTCCGCCAGACTTTTGCTCTCCCAAAACGCGGTCATTCGGTGAGGCGCTCATGCAGAACCGGTGCATTGCTCGGCGGCGGCAGTTGCAACACATAGCCCACCTCTGCCAGCGCACTGAGCACCTCCGGCGCGTTGAGCCGAGACATTTTCAACTCCGGCGTAATCACCAATTCCATGGCGAAAATCGCACGCCCAAAGAGCTGACTGAGTTCGTCCGGCAGTTCGTCCAGGCCGTTTTCCACCGGCACATACAGATAGGTATCCGCTTTCTTCGCACTGCGATACACGGCGACTTCTCGATAATTCAGGGGATCTTGTGCCATCTGCACGTTTGCTCCGACAGGTTAGTTGGACAATATTTGCAAAAACTGGGCGCCAAGAATCGCCTGACGCCACCCACTGTAATGCCCTGAAAGCGACGTATCCTTGAGATAGGCTCGCATACAGGCTTCTACATCCTTGCGCCGGGCGAGGAGCTCCGTCGCAAAGCCAAGTTGCTGGGCCTGCTCGGTGGCTACCGTTCGCAACGCTTTGACGCGCGCATTTTGCCCCGCCGTCAGCGGCTTATCCAACGGCGGGGGCAGCTCTGCCTCACTACCCTTGTTGTGCGCGTCCAGCAGCGCAGCGCCATACTTCCTAACCACTGCCTTCGGTAACAGATCCTGCAGTGTGCGTTGACCCACCTGATTTTCGCAGGCCAGACTCATCAGATGATCATCCCAAACAATTCTGTTGCGCGGCATATCGAAATGGCGAGCTGCATTTTCCCGCCAACGGCACAAGGCTTTTAGACGTGCCAGTTCGCGTGGGGATAGCTGCCAAGCACGCTTAACCTGAGCGAAGTACGCACCAGGATCGGGCTCGACGTAGTGTCCCCGGGCGGCCATGTCTTCCAAGAACCAACTCAAGCGACCGTTATCCTCCAATGCAGAGCGCAGAGCCTCATACATGGCGACCAGGTAGATCACATCGTCAGCGGCGTAAATCATCTGCTCCTCGGACAGCGGTCGCTGCAGCCAATTCGAGCGGGTCTCCTGCTTTTGTAAATCGACATTCACCAGCTGACGCACCAAATTCGCGTAGCTGAGGCTAAAGTTCTCGCCAACAAAGGCGTTGGCGAACTGGGTATCAAAGACGTTAGCTGGATTGACACCCAAGTGATGTTTGATCAGCTCCAAGTCTTCCTGACAGGCGTGCATGACCTTGACCTTGCTGGGATCCATCAAGTAGGCATTGAACGGCTGCCATTCTTCGATGGTAAGAGGATCGAGGAGAAAGACTTGGCTGCCCGACGCGACTTGATACAGGCCGGGGATCGGGTAAAAGGTATCGGTGCGAATGAATTCCGTATCCAGTCCCACACAGTCGTCCCAGCTCGCAACGGCGTCAGCCAACTCCTGGTCTGTTTCAATCCAAAAGACTGACATTTCTTCGTCCCTGCAATGCATGGGTAAGCGTTCCTCCATCGGTGTATTCAATCTCGCCGCCCAAGGGCACGCCATGGGCTATACGACTGATTTGTTTGACATCTCCGGCAATCATTCGGCTGATGAAATGCGCTGTAGCCTCGCCTTCGACGGTTGGGTTAGTGGCCAATATCAATTCGTCGGGCTGAATTTGCTGAATGCGGGCCTGCAGACGATCCAGCCCCAGTTGCTCCGGGCCGATACCATCAATCGGTGAAAGCCGACCATGCAGCACGAAGTAGTAACCTCGAAACCCACCCGCTTGCTCAATCGCTAACACGTCGGCTGGCGATTCAACGACGCACAGTAGAGACGCATCGCGCTTGGGATCACTGCAGACACGGCAAACCTCAGTTTCTGTCAGGTTCTGACACACAGAGCAGCGCCGAACCGCCTCCATGGCCTGCAGTAGCGTATTGCCCAATTGAGTGCCACCACTGCGATTTCGCTGCAACAGGGCCAGCGCCATACGCTGAGCGCTCTTCGGGCCTACCCCGGGCAAGACCTGCAAGGCTTGGATCAGATTATCGATCAACGCCATTAAAAGGGCATCTTACCAAAGGGGAGATTGAGCCCGGCGAACATGCCACCACCCAACTCTTGCATCTTGTCCGCCTGAGCTTTTTCCACTCGACGCACGGTATCGTTACAGGCGGCAGCCAGCAGATCCTCGAGCACTGATTTTTCTTCCGCAAGAACCGACGGATCGATTTCCACACGGCTGACTTCGTGCCGACCGTTCATCGTCACCTTCACCAGCCCAGCACCGCTCTCGCCCTGAACCTGCATCTCGGCAATCTCTGCCTGAGCTTTTTGCATTTGGCCCTGAATTTTCTGAGCCTGTTTCATCATGTCGCCAAAATCGGTCATCGTCGTCTGATCTTTCCTTGTCGCTGTCGTTTACTGATAGGCATCAGCTGTCTTGATTCACTCAGTGCAGCCGCACTTCTTCCAATGTGCCATCAAAATCGGCCAGTAGAGACTGAACCGTCGTATCCTGAGCCATGGCGTCTTCCGCCTCGGCCTGGCGTTCAGCCAGCAGCCGGGCGCGTCGTTGGGCCGGCGTTTCCTGAGGCGGTTCACCCACGTCAATTTCAAGGGCGATCGCGCGACCCAAAACGTCTTCCAGACCTCGATTCAGGTTTTGCACCTGAGCATCGCTCAACAACGTGTCGTGCTGGGGACTGAGCAGCAATGTGATCTTGGTTTCGTCAAAAATTAACGGCACAGAATGCTCTGCAATCATCTTAGCAACCCCGCCCATGGCGAGCTGGGCCACGACGTCGTACCAGCGCTCGGTCGCTGGCGATGGTGCATCCAGCCTAACGGCTTGCGCTGACGATTCCGTCGCGGTCTTTTGTATCTGAGCCACAGGCGCTTGTCTTTGAGCCGCAGGCGCTTGTTCTTCCGCCCCGGGTGCCTTATCAGCGATGGCTTTTTGGGTAGCCGGCTCAGGGGATACGCGCGCGGCCGCTGATCCCGTTGGCGTCTGAGCACCCTGCAACGGCTGACCCTCCGCCTGGCTTTCCCCCGGTTGTGCGTCCGAGGTGCGGGGAGGCACATTGCCGCCGTCACGCTCAGGCGTGAATGCCAGCATACGCAGCATGGTCATTTCAAATCCGCTACGCGGGTCCGGCGCTATGGGTAAATCACGCAAGCCAATCAAGGCAATTTGGTAATACAGTTGCACCTCATCGGCAAGAAAGGCACCCGTCCCGCCTTCGGTCGCTTGAGTGACGGCAGAATCGTGGAGCGCCTCCATGATGCCGCTCAGGACATCGGAAAAATCTGCATTGCGCTCGGCAAGCTCGGCACTCAGAGACAACAGTTGAGGCGCGGAGCCTGCCTCTAAGGCACCCATCAGCGCTGTAATTTCATCTCGACCAACCACCCCAAGCATGGACACCACATCGGCTTGTTTTAGCTCACCCTGACCAAAGGCAATGGCCTGATCGGTCAGGCTCAACGCGTCACGCATGCTGCCCTGAGCAGAGCGAGCAATGACCTGCAAGGCATCGTGTTCAAAATTCACAGCCTCGGTAGTGAGTACGTCAGCGATGTAATCGACGATGGTCTGGCTGGTAATGTTTTTGAGCTGAAACTGAAGGCAGCGTGACAGCACGGTCACAGGGACTTTTTTCGGGTCGGTGGTAGCCAGAAGGAACTTCACATGCTCTGGCGGCTCTTCCAAGGTCTTCAGCAGCGCATTAAAGCTGGCAATGGAGAGCATATGGACTTCGTCAATCAAATAGACCTTGTAGCGGCCTCGAGTCGGCAGGTACTGGGCGTTTTCCAACAGCTCACGGGTGTCGTCGACCCCCGTACGCGAGGCAGCATCCACCTCAATAAGGTCGATAAAGCGATTCTCTTTTACCTCGGTGCAGATGGAACAGACTCCGCAGGGGGTGGAACTTACGCCTTGTTCGCAATTCAAACTCTTAGCCAATATTCGCGCGATGGTTGTTTTGCCCACGCCCCGGGTTCCGGTAAACAGATAGGCATGATGCAAACGATCGTGATCGAGAGCGTGGGTCAACGCGCGCACAACATGATCCTGCCCTACCAAGGCAGAAAACCCACTGGGCCGCAATTTTCGTGCTAGTACTTCATAGCTCATGCCCGCTAGTCTAGCGCCGAAGACATCTAGGCTCCACGTAAGTTACACATGATTACTGATCCTCTAAATCTCACCTCAGGCTTCGCCATCATTGGACATCGCGGCGCCGCAGGTCTCGCGCCCGAAAATACCCTGCCAAGCTTCCAAATAGCCCTCGACTTGGGCTGTCGTGGCATTGAGTTGGATGTGCATCCGGTAGTGGACGCGAAAGACCTTGTGCAACTTGGTGTCATACACGACGCGCGTCTGGATCGCACAACCAACCAGCGAGGGCTGGTCGCAAATGTTACCGCTGAAGCACTCAGCGTGATTGATGCCGGTAACGGCGCACGGGTGCCCCTGTTGGGCGAGGTCGTTGAGCTAATTGGACAGCCGAACACGACACTCTTGAATATTGAACTCAAGGGGAAGAAAGCCGCGGCACCAACCGCTGCTTTTTTAGCTCAACGCCCCGCATTGCGGGCACTGGTGTCCTCCTTTGATCACGACGAACTGAGGCTCTTTCGCGGCCTGGATAGTGCCACGGCCGTAGCCCCCTTGTTTAGCCGTAAACGACGTAACCTAATCGATACCGCACTAACACTGAACGCCACTTCTATCAATGTGGCCTATTCCATGGTTGACGAGCCTCTGCTCGAGACATGCCGCGACGCTGGGTTTCCTGTCCTCGTTTATACGGTGAACCGTTTGCAAGACGCCCAGCGAATGAAATCACTCGGGGTTGCAGGGATTTTCACCGACCGACCGGATTTGATGCTGGAGCTTCAGGAGTAGGAAAGCGTCCGTAGAAGTAATTTTTTACGATTTGCTCTCTGTATTAACAAGATGTATCGACAAAACCCCGGTTGAGTGGGCTACAATGCAACCCCCGGAGAGGTGGCCGAGTGGCTGAAGGCGCTCCCCTGCTAAGGGAGTATAGGTTAATCCCCTATCGAGGGTTCGAATCCCTCTCTCTCCGCCAT
>PAFU01000043.1 GCA_002704225.1 Gammaproteobacteria bacterium
CTCTCCACCCGGGGGAACAGTGCGCCTTATGATGGCGTTTTCTGGCTTGAACAGGTTAGAACCAGCAAGCCGATGCCGCGATTCAAAGCTGCGCGTGATCAGGAAAGTGAGGAAGTGGGCCTACCCTAAACGGGCAGGCGTAAAAACTTTCACCCGAGCGGGTAACGGATTCGTTTCATTGTAGTGGCCCTTCCTCACACGGCCTCCGGATTTGGCGCGGTTGACGGTACCGGTCGATAAATTCACACTCTAGAACATCATCGTTGAACACTGTCGAGTGAGCGGAATATGGCCATGTCACCTTATACTCTGACAACTGCTGATCGGGTGGAGATTCACGAACTTCCGGGGCGATATGGAGATGCGATCGATGATCGAGATTGGGCGAGACTCGATACCGTATTCACTCAGGATGCTGTGTTCGATCTAACCGGTGTTGGCTCCCGGGTCTGCAATGGTCTCGACGACATAAAGGCCTTTATGGAATCGGAGGCCGCTCATCCCCGAACTCACATGATGACCAACATTTATGCCGAATCGGATGAACACGGCATTGAGCTTCGTTTTCGCATCGTGGCATTGATTGGCAAGGGCTTAACCTCAACTGGCAGCTACTACGACAAACTTGTTAAAACCGATAACGGCTGGCGCACCTATCACCGATATGTTTCGAGCCGACGTCGTGACAAGCGCGATGCAGAAGTTGATCTGAAGGGTATTTCGCTTTAAGACCAAGGATGGCAGCCGTAAGCGCAGTTTACAGTCTCTACCGGAATCTTTATCAGGTCCACTCAGAGGACAGAATAAGTCGTCAGGCGTCTCGTTCGCCTCTATTCCCCAGTTCCCGGCGCGCTAATCCACGCACAATTCGTGAGTGCAACTGCATGTCTAGTGGGTAGAACAGAATAACGAGCGCTGACAGTGCGCTCGCTGCGGCGGGAATCAAGAATGCAGACGCGCGAATGCCCTGTAAGGTCTCTGCGGATTGATCGATACCTGCCGTATAGCCTATTGCGCTTAGCAGCAGACCGATCATGCCGACACCGAGGCCAGAGCCCGCCTTGCTGATCAATTGGCTCAGCCCAAACACAATGCCATCGTCACGCACTCTGCTGCGCCACTGACCATATTCCACAGTATCCGGCAGCATGGACCAGAACATGACAGCCACCGCGCCGCCCATGATTCCATTGCAAAAGGCGAGCGCCGTTAAGGTAACCACCGCTTTTACGTCGAAGAAAAATAGCGCTAGATTTAGCAGCGCAGCGCCACTTGCTCCAATGACCCAAACCCACCTCTTAGAAAGCCGTCTTGCTATCAGAGTCCAGAGTGGAATGCCGATTCCTGCGCCTAAAATCCCAATTGACATCACCTCAGACACACTGTCGGGATGTCCGGCATAGTAGTTTATGTAGTAGACAATTGATTTGCCGCCGATGGCGGAGCCGATAACGCCGATAAAAGAAGCACCGCATAAAATCCAGAATGCGCGGTTGTGGCGCAGGAAAGAAAGCGTTTGCCGACTTGTGACAGTTTGGCGGCTTGCAAGTCTGACTTCTTCCGATGTGGTAAGGAAAATCACCACCATCATCACCGAAGACAGCAGGGCATAGACGCCAGCGACCTGCACAAAGCCCTCGCGCATGTCGCCGTTGCCAAAGTAACTTGCCAGTTTGAGCATGGTCGCTGCGGTAACAACGCCGCCGACCATAGCCGCGATCATTCTAACACCGGCCATGGTGCCGCGTTCCTGACTGTTGTGCGTCAACGCCGCCGCTAAAGAAGAGTAAGGTACCGAAGCTACGGTATAGGCTGTTCGGAAGATCGTATGCGTCACCACACACGCGATGATCACATGATCTGGGAACCAGATCGGAGCGGCAAACATACCCACAAAACTGAGCCCCATCAGCGGAGCCCCAAACAAGATATAGGGTCGGAATTTGCCGAAACGGGAACGTGTTCGAGTGACAATCCACCCCATCAACGGGTCAGACACTCCGTCCCAGATGACGGGCAGCATAATGATCAGCCCTGCCACGGCCGGGTCGATGTTCAGAACATCGGTGTAGTAGTAGAGCAGGTATAAGTTCAGACCAGCGAAATACAGATTGAAGCCAAAATCACCTGAGCCGTAACCCAAAGTGGTCACCCAACTCACATTTTTGACACCGTTTCCTGATGCCATGTCTTTCAAGTTATGGTCCAAGGTTCTGGCTTCTCTCACGTTATCTTGGCAGCGGGGGTCCTGAGCATAAGGCGATTGCATCTAAATTTCTTGGGAATCGTTGCGTCGGGTGAATCTGGGGCAAGGCAGTGGCAACGCCGCGATTCAAATCGTTTTGCCCTAAGTAGTACACTCTGGAAGCATGCCGCCGGAGCAGCACCTAACCAGCACCTAATTGAACGAATTGGAACGTGAGAAAAATCAAACTATGAACAATGAAAACACATCGGACAGCCCGCATTTCATATCGTTAAACGAAGCCGCGGAGATGACCAAGGGGACTCGAATAACCTTTATTCCCGGCGTACAAGCACTGTATGCGGAGGCACTGAAAAATATCTGTTTTGTCAAAAACATACCGGTCATCAGGGCGTTGCACCCGGTGATGGGTATCGACAAAGACACAGGAGAGGATCGGCAGGCGCGGTTGTACGAACTGACCAGCCAGACGGGTTTGCCTACGATGTTTCATGATGAAGAGCGTCCGCGCAACGTCTGGACGGAGCAACTTGCCCTTGCAGAAAGAATCGGCGGCTCGGGCAGCCCGTCGCTGATTCCCGCCAGTTTTGAACAGCGAGTCGAAATGTTCGGTCTTTGTGCCGTCGTCTTGGGTGAAGACGGTTTGGTATGGAACATGAGGATTTTGAACGACGGCCCGTTGAGTCGAAAGTACGGATTCAGTGATGACGCGAGTGCAGCAGCACCCGCAAAAATTGCCGAGGTAATCACCTTGATCGACACTTGCCTGCAGCGACAGGCCGAGCAAGGGTCGCCCTATCTCGTCGGCGACGCGCTGACAGCAGCAGATGTCTATTGGGCGACGATGAGTATGTGCGTGACGGCTACCCCGCCAGAAATTATGCCGGTGACCCAGCAAAACAAGGGAATGCTGAAATTCTTTGCCGCCAATTCGCAACTGCCGATGATCGCCAATGTACTTTCAAAGCGCATAGAAGATCATCAACGTTACATATTAACCACCTATTGTGAGACGCCAGCTGTTCTGGGTGGCGATCCTTTGTAGCGGTGACACACGGCGAACATGACACGGGGAGCACTTGCCGTCGATCCTATTCGCCTGTTCGGCGCAGCAGTCCGGCTCATTTTGTGCTGTGTAATCGCAGGGCCTGAAATGCGGCAACCTTTGTTGGGAGATAGCTAATTGAGAAACATGAGTAAACGGGTGTCAGGCTCCACTGTGGTTATTGCGCTGATGACAATGGTCTTTGGCTGTTCTGAAGGAGAGGGCACAAGCGAGAGCCATAAAACGGCGATGACTGAAGCGCCTGCGGTACAAGCTCCCTCCGTGCGGGCTGCGCTTGAAAGCACGCGTTACGCCTATTTCGGCGACCTCCACGTTCACACCGCGTATTCCATGGATGCCTTTCAGTTCGGCACCTTGGCGACACCCGATGACGCTTATCGCTATGCCAAGGGAGAGGCGATTAGGCACCCGGCAGGCTTTGACATGCAGCTCGAGCGTCCTTTGGACTTCTATGCGGTAACCGATCACGGCATTTATCTCGGCGTGGTCAGGGCAGGGGCGGATACCTCAACGGAAATTTCTGGGTATCCGGCGATGCAGTCGATCCACAACCTAAACGCCGCTGAAAACCTGACGCTTGAGAGCGTTCCCTCACGCAACTTCCGTGCTTGGATTGGTCAGTTCAGACGGGCAATGGCAGGTTCGGAACCTTTGAAGGCAGAGGTGGAACGCGTCATGCGAAGCGCTTGGGCTGATGAGATTCAAGCGGCGGACCGTCATTACCAGCCCGGTAAGTTCACCACCTTTGCCGCCTACGAGTTCTCAACCACGAAGCCGGACGGCGGCAGCATGCACCGCAACGTGGTTTTTCGAGGCACTGACGATTTGCCTGGGATGCCCTTTAGTCGGCTCGATTCGCTGGACCCAGAAGACTTGTGGGACTGGATGGACAATCTCAGAGAAGAAAAGGGCGTTGATAGTCTGGCGATCCCGCACAATTCCAACAAGTCTAATGGACAGATGTTTGCTCTAACGACTTGGGCAGGCGACCCCATGACGCTGGAGCACAACGAAAAACGTATGCGTAACGAACCCTTGGTGGAAATCACCCAAGTCAAGGGCACATCGGAAACGCACCCGGCGCTGTCGATGAACGATGAATGGGCCGGTTTTGAAATCGATCCCTATGTGGCCGGTGGTGGCGGCTTGAGAATCGCTAAACCAGCCGGTGGTTATGTGCGTGATGCGATGAAACAGGGACTGGTGCTGGAGTCAGAGGGTCTGGGTAATCCGTTCCAATATGGATTTATCGGATCGTCTGATACGCATACCGGAGCAGGTTCCTTTGATGAATCCAATTTCTTCTCAAAGGTAGGACTTCTGGACTCCACCCCGGCATTGCGCGGATTTGTGCCGATCAGCGACGAGGACTTGGAGGTTCTGCAACTCCTTGATGCGGACGAATCCACGTTCTATGTCGGGCCCGATGGCAGGCGATATCTGTTGGCCAGAGCCTCGGTCTACGGCGCCTCTGGTTTGGCGGCAGTATGGGCAGAGCAGAACACGCGAGAGTCCATCTACGATGCCTTTCGTCGTAAGGAGACGTTTGCCACATCAGGCCCGCGCATGCGCGTGCGCTTTTTTGCTGGCTACGACCTTGATGCTGGGATGCTGAGCGCCGCCGATGGTATGGCTTATGCCTATGCGGGAGGCGTTCCGATGGGCAGCGATTTGATGGCCAAGAGCGAAGACACGCCTGCGTTTATGGTGTGGGCTGCGAGAGACGCGATGTCCGCCCCGCTGCAGCGAGTGCAAATCATCAAGGGCTGGGTTGCCGAGGGTGAAACCCATGAGCGGGTATATGATGTTGGTTGCTCGGATGGCCTTGCCGTCGACCCAGTGACTCATCGTTGTCCGGACAACGATGCCAAAGTGAATGTAGCGGATTGCGCCATTTCTGCTGATCGAGGCGCCAGCGAACTGAAGGCGCTGTGGCAGGACCCAGAATTCGACCATACGCAAAAAGCATTTTATTACGCGAGGGTTCTGGAAAATCCAACCTGTCGATGGTCGACCTGGGACGCCATACGCGCCGGTGTCCCACCTCGGGAAGACGTTGGCGTGTTGATTCAAGAAAGAGCTTGGTCTTCGCCGATCTGGCTGACGCCGCCTGAGGGCAAGGGGTAGCAATCTCATTCGCTTCAGGGACTCGCGACCAGATCGGTACACAGATAGTTTTTGCTTCTACCCGTTGCTACTGTAGTTTAGCTCCTCATATTCACTACAGGTTTTGCGGGGATTCATGCAGTACAACAAGCTCGGACAGCTGTTCGATGTCGGCGCGTATACCCTGGGCGGCGGCGGAATCGGTCAGGTATGGGGTGAGACCAACCGGGAAGAAGCTGTCGCAACCGTGCGCGAAGCCTACGACGCCGGCATTACGTTGTTCGATATGGCCCCGCTTTATGGCAACGGAGAGGCAGAACGGGTGATGGGTTTGGCGTTCCCTGATGGTTACCCTGCCGATGTGCGTCTCACCACCAAGTGCATGGTGGGTGCAATTGCCCGAGAAGAGATCGAAGCGCGTTTAGTCGGTTCTTTGACGGAAAGTTTTGAACGGCTCGGTCGCGACTATGTGGATGTGTATGTTCTGCATGGATACATTATCCCGGATGGCTGGCAGGACACAATTCGAGTCAGGGCGCTACCCCATATCGCCGTGGAATATTCAACCTACCGAGATGTCGTCATCCCCATATTCGAATCGTTGATCGCCGCAGGGAAAATAGGGGCTTTTGGCATTACGGCGGCGAGTACCCAAGGCACCAACCTGGCGGCCATCGAAGGTGTGCCTAGCCCGGGGCTGGTTCAGTGCATTACCAATGTGCTCGACTCCCCAGGCAGTATGGCCATCACTACCGAGACGCCTGCACCACGAGAGGTGGTTCGCGTCGCCAAAGAACAGGGCGTGGGTGTGATGGGGATTCGCGCCGTTGCCGCTGGTGCGTTGACCGCGCAAGTGGATCGGACCGTTAAACCGGACTCCGGTGAAGCCAAGGATTTCGTAAGGGCCGAACCGTTTCGCAGGCTTGCCAGCGACATGAATACATCGCCGGCAGCACTGGCGCATCGCTATGCC
This sequence comes from Gammaproteobacteria bacterium, assembly GCA_002704225.1. Taxonomy (GTDB): domain Bacteria; phylum Pseudomonadota; class Gammaproteobacteria; order Pseudomonadales; family Azotimanducaceae; genus UBA4421. The sequence continues at coordinate 6,352 of PAFU01000043.1, forward strand.
TTGTCGATGCCCGGGGTCGACACGGTTGTTCTAGGGGTCAAAAACCGTGAGGAACTCGCGGAATGCTTGCAGGCTGAGGCATTGCCTCGGTTTACCGAGGACGAAATGAAAACCATCGAACAGCACGCAGGAGGCTCATAATGGGTGTCTGTGTCTGCGACCGGGTAGTAGTAGCCTTAGGAGTAAGTGTCCACCGCAAAACGTGTAGGAGCGGCCTGTGAGCTTAACCCTGTCAGCAGTTGGGCTGTGTGTTCTGATCGTGGCTTGGACCGTGTGGCTCAAAAAAGCCTTTCGTCAGGCTTTGCCGAGAAATCTTCTTGGGTTCGCTGTGTCGATGTTTCTGGGTCTTGGTTTAGTCGCTTCCTCTTTTTTCTTTGAAGTTACGTCCCTGAGCGGCCTGATCGCCCTGCCTGCATTGGCTTTAGGTCTTTTTTGGTTCGCTTCAGCTGCGTTAGGCGGACAAAAAACGAACGTGCCCAAAATTGCCGTTGGGCAACCGCTCCCAGAGTTTTCGGCGCTAAACGAAGACGCCTCGATGTTTCGCAGTGGGGAAATGGAAGGCTCACCCTATTTACTTAAATTTTTTCGAGGTCATTGGTGACCTTACTGTGTGGCCGAGCTTAAACGCTGGCAAGAGCTTCGGTCGGAGCTCCAGATTTCACTCAACATGATTGCTGTATCACCGGATTCCCCCAAGGACATATCCAAGAGCAAGGGCCAACATGGGCTGCAGGCCCGAATGCTGTCGGATCAGAGCTTAGCAGCGACCACTGCGTTGGGTTTAAAGAATGTGGGCACCAATATGCCTCCGCGTGCGCTGCCGGTACCAACGTCGATTTTAGTCAGTGGCGAAGGGATTGTGCTATGGATTGACCAAGCGGAGCACTATACGGATCGTTCTGATACCAGCGTCTTAAAGGCTGCGCTGGATACGTATTTAGACTGCACCTGAGGGTGCGATTCTGAACGTGTTCAAGTTGCTATCAATATGAAGCTGGATAAATCCTCGCAGCAAGGCGTTCGGTCGGATCTTGCCGATATTGTTGGGACGCATTTTAGGTCTGAGTGGCAGCGCCCGATCGGTGCGCATTCGACAGCGGCCTTCGAGGCCGTTCGCGATCGGGTGGAGGCTTCGGCAGCACCTCTGATCATCGATTCCTGCTGCGGCACCGGTGATAGCACACGTAATTTAGCTGCTGCGTTTGTCGATGCCTTGGTTCTTGGCGTCGATAAATCGGCGCATCGACTGGCGCGTCACCGGGATGGCGACGCGCAAAACTACATCATGCTGCGGGCAGACGTGAATGATTTTTGGCGGCTGGCAGTTGACGCGGGCTGGCGGCCGGCACGGCACTATCTGTTGTATCCCAACCCCTATCCTAAGGCGGCTCAAATTCGCAAACGCTGGTACGCCTCGCCTGCCTTTCCTACCCTGATCAAACTTGGTGGAGTGCTCACGGTTCGTACCAATTGGGCTTTATATGCAGAAGAATTTGCGTGTGCGCTTGCTGTTGCCAACCGCAATGTCAGTCGTCGAATACTCATAAATGAGCCGCCTGTTTCAGCATTTGAAACCAAGTATCAAGAGCGTGGCCACGACCTCTTTGAGGTGGTCAGTGATTTGAATGATCGTCGTACAGCCGCAGAGTGAATGGGTCGCTTGGCCCGATGCGATTGTTCTTGGATAGATCGGTGGCGTATGTCATCTTTTGGTTAACACCTCAACCCAGCCTCTTTGAACCCTCTCGGGCGGCACCACAGCCAAGCCCTTTATTCGTTGGAGCCATGTCGTGAGTAATTCTTCGCCGTTGATTGACGCACCCTTGGGCCCCACGATGCTTAGGCTCGCCGTGCCTGGCGTCATCGGCGCGCTGCTAACATCCCTGCCGGGTTTGTTCGAGGCTGCATTTTTGAAAGCGGCCGGTGCGGAGGCCCTTGCGGCTGCTGCGCTGGTGTACCCATTGGTGATTCTGTCCGGCATGTTCTCTGCCGGTGCTTTTGGTGGGGCGGTCAGCGGTTTTATCGCTCGCGCCATTGGTTCAGGCGATGCTGAGGAGGCGAGTGGTGTGCTTGTTTGCGCTGTTCTGATCTCTCTGGGCGGTGGTGTGCTGATGTGGTTGTTGGTCGTGCTCTTCGGCCCGCTCTTGTATCAGTCTGCGACGGATAACGTTACGGTCATTGAGTCTGCCCGATACTACGCGGCGTTGTTGTTTCCGGTCATTCCCGCGTACTGGTTGATCAACATGCTGTCCTCTGTCTTGCGGGGTAGTGGCGATATGAAACGACCGGCGATAGCGGCGGCGAGCTTGCTCGTGTCCTACATTCTGTTGGCTTGGTTGCTGATTCCCTTGGATGGATCGGGCACGATGCTCGCTATTGAGGGTGCCGCATCTGCCATGGCGGGTTCCTATGTGTTTGCGGCAGCCCTAGTGATTTATTTTGTTGTTCATCCCAGTCAGCCCATTCGTTTTCGCATAAGCGCCTTTCGCTCCGAGCTGTTGGCGCGCATTCTCAAGCAGGGGCTGTTGGCGGCCACGCAATCGGTGATGACCATTGTCTATGCCATGGTAACGACGGTCATTTTCAGTGCCTACGGCACAGATTGGTTAGCCGGTTTCGGTCTCGCGGTTCGGCTCGAACTGATCATGGTGCCTGTGATTTTTGGGATTGGTGCATCAATGATCGCCATCGTCGGAGCCTATGTTGGCGCCGGCAGGCGTGCTGAAGCCATTGCTATCGCCTGGCGGGGTGTTCTGGTGAATGTAATGCTGATAGGAACGCTGGGTTTGATGTTGGCGGTTTTCCCCAACGGGTGGTGTGCCATGGTGGGTAGCGACCCAGCGGTCATAGGGAGTTGCGGCCAAGCCTTAACCGTTGTTGCGCCGACCTATGCTTTCTTCGCGCTGGGCTTGAGCTGCTACTTGGCGAGTCAGGCGCTGAATACGCTGTCCTACCCGGTGTTGGGCGCCTTAGTCCGGCTGCTTGTTGTGTCTAGCGGCTTATTCTGGATTGGCGCAGAGACGTCGATTGATGCAGGCCTGTACCTCGTGGCGCTGGCGGCAGTGGCCTACGGTCTCGTGGTGGCGCTGGGTCTGCGGATGGGGCCTTGGAAGGTCTAGGGCTGACAAACTGTAGGCCATTGATCTTCGGTCCAGTTCAAGGCCCGAATCTGTAAATACGTTAAGTGTTTTTTTGCGGTTATTTTCGGGTGATGGAAAAGCCAGTGCCGGTCGTCTGTCTGCATGATATCGCCGTGTCCCGTTGCGACGAAGGGTGGATCGGTTGCGATCAACAACGATCCCCCGCCGAGGTATAAGGGCCAGCCTTGTTGATCAATGTAGGGACCAGTGACCTCCTTTGATCGCCCAAACCGCATTTGGTAGCTCGTGTCGTCATAGATGCAGCAATGGTTGAAGGACATGAACAGATAGTAGTATCCGTCGCGAAAAGTGATAAACGGCGCTTCGATGATCGGGTCTTCTTGTAAGAGCCAACGCTGGGCTAACGTCGTATACGCCGCATCGTCTGCTGGCTTTAGCGTTTTAGGATCAAGTTGAATCAACTTGATGCCGCCGATGGTGGAACCGAAGACCAGCCAAGGGATGTTCTCTTCATCAACGAAGAACTGGGCATCAATGGCATTGAATGTGGCGTCATCGTTGCCGCAATAGATCGGCACATCGTCATAAAAAGGTTTAGATCGCAAGATAAGCCCATGGTCGACCCACGCGTAATCGGGGTGCTCTGGGTCTAATACCGCATTCGATGCCAAGCCCGTTGCTGCGTTGCAGGTGTCGGAAATATGCGATTGATAGAACAGCAGATATCGGCCTTGGTAATAGGAAATGTCCGGTGCGCCAATGTGGTCAGCCTCTGGAAGTTCGCGCAACAGCCAGTCTGGCATTGCGTCAAATACCGCACCGGACGCCTGCCAGTTTGTGAGGTCCGCTGACTGATAAAAACTGCCCAATGCACTCGACGAATAGACGTAGTACCTATCGTCAAAGTGCTCGATCGACGGGTCGTGAATGGGACTGGTGGCGGCGTCATTGTCGACGACGTTAGGGCTAATCTGACAGGTCAGTGGTCGCTCGCTGCAGCCTACGATGGTGAGCAGAGCGATCCCCAGCCAAGGCCTGATTCTACGGCGGCGTTCGGATGTACCGATTGAGCTACAAATCCTGAACATGAGGAATGATGTCCTTACTGATACGTTCGAGTACTTGGTGCCGAGTATCGAAGTTGGGCAACACCATCACTTGATTCAACCCAGCAGAGGCTAAGCCATGCAGTCGCTCGATCAGTTGATCCTGAGTGCCGATCATATTGGCTGCTTGCAGCACGCTGGGCGTCAGGAATTGTTCCTCCTCCGGTAGAACCCAGCAGTTGTGGCCGGCATGGATGCGCTGGTGAACACGCTCCGCGGGTTCGCGACTGAGCAAGGCGCAGTAGTCGTCCCATATTTCGGCCAACCAATTTGGCGGCTGGTGGCCAAAATTTCGAAACTGATCAAAGGCATAGTGCACGCTGGCCATGGCCATCGCGCCACATTCACGCTTTACTCGAGGTGAATCCACCGGTTCTTGCGGGTCTAACACGGTGATGCAGGTGAGTGCTGTGTTGTAGAAGTTCGCCTCGCTGCCTCCTGGGGCCAAGGCGCGGCTCGATGCTCTCGCACCCTCGTGCACCGCTGCTAACGATTGTCTGACGGCACTCTGTGTGGATACGCCGAGTACAGCGCCATCGCCGTAAGTGCCCGCAAGGGCGAGAGATCTTGGGCCAAAACCCGAGACGAAGAGGGGGATCGGATCCTTGAAATTAACGAATCCGTCCTCGGGCATAATATGTCTGATGGGTATGTCGCGGTCTCCGTGTTTCAGCCAAGCCTCCTCCCCGCGCATGAGAGGTACCAGAGTTTCCAGATAGGCATCGAATTCGGCGATTTTTTGCGGCGGCATTCCCATGATACGTCTGGCCGTGTTACCCGAACCGACACCGAGGAAAGTTCGTCCGGGGGCGAGGGCATTGATGGTAGCGATGCCTGCGGCATTGACCGCAGCGGGGCGAGTGCCTGAGACGGCAACACCGGTGCCGAGCTTGATGGTTTCGGTGCGCTCAGCCGCAAGTGCCAGGCTTGCGTAGACATCTGACCAAAGCATTTGCGAGTCGGCCATCCAAGCGTGGCTAAATCCGAGCTGCTCGGCATGCACGACGTAATCAATGTCCGTCACTCGTGAGGCGACGCAAACGCCAATATCCATAGGGTCTCTCCTGTCTTGCATGCTTGAACGATGGTCAAGCCATGACCATAGCGCACATCAGGGAGAATAAAAAAATAGCCGGTAAGCCATTTAACGAAGAAAAAGTGCGCTTATGAGCCCATCAAGAGGGCCTGGCAGAAACCACAGCCCGCAAAAGCGGACGTGAGAGCGAATTGAAGATGGTCAACATTTTCGCATCGCGGCGCGGCCCAGCAGATACATCACGAAGAAGGTAAAAAACATCCCGCCGCCGCCACTGAGAAAGGCAATGGCTCCCCAGATGTCGGCGCTACCGTAAATCGTATCGTCTACGGACAAGCCTCGGTTCGGCGCAAGGTTTCCGGCCCAGTAAAAGATGGTGTTCGCCCAGCCAGTGATGATCAGTGACCACGAGCCAAGCCGAAAATCCCGCTCCGACAGTTCGAGTTTGGTTGCCAGATTGATTAGGGCGATCAACAGGATGCCGTTAAGTATCCCGCCGACGTGAGCGGTGGCCCAGCCTCGGTCTGAACCCGGTATGGATACCTCCCACACCGGCAAGGGCCAAAGATTCACTGCGTCCAACAGAGAAAAGGTCAGCATGAGTCCAGCGATCAAACCGATGCTGAGTACGATGATGGCGTGCAGAACAACGCGGTGAAAGTAGGCGCTGCTTTGAGTGCTGAGATCTGTCATCTGCATGACTCCGTTTTGCGTTACGTTTTGAGCAGTGCGCTCATGATGCTGTCGTTCAGAGACAGCACGTCGCCACCGTTTTGGTGGTGTTCGCGCCATGCCAGCGCAATGGGGTTCTGTGCATTCGTGCAGATCGGGTGGTTGCGCGGATGGTAACCCCGTTTCAGCACAGGTAGGGCAGACCAGGCCAGATCAAAGCCAAAGCGGCAGAAGAAGCCCCAGGCTTTCAGGGCTTTGCCCGGTGTTTTGTACAGCCCCTCGCCACGCACCATGGGGGCATAGGCCTTGAAGGTTTCGCTCAGGATGTGACCAAAGGCGCGAACCACCATAAACTTTCGAAACCACTCGTCTTCACGGTAAAAGGCGTTGTAGAAGTCGAAGGCGACGGCGCCATGCTCCACTTCTTCAACCTGATGCCATACCCAAATGGCCCGCATCACCGGATCGGCCTCGCCCATCAGTTCATGGTAGCGCTGTAAAATGATCAAACCGCCTAAGAAGGTGAATGTCTCATAGCCGGCAACAAAGCCGATCTGAAATTTTTTGCTGCGTTGGGTCATGCCGGTAAAGGTCTTGCTGCACGCGTCGTCTACTCGCGCAACATCTGGGTATTTTTCGGCCAGATGCTGGGTCCACTTGGAGAAGTTGAACGCATGGTGAGACTCCTGACCAATGATGGCCTGTACGTCCTGTAGCAGCCCGGGGTCGCTCAGTTCGCCACGGTACTCTCGCATAACGCGAACTAAAAACCGTTCAAAGTGAGGTACGTCCACACCCAAGGCGTTGATGAACATGGCGAACTCCGGTGAGCTTTTGCTCCAGACAGGCTCAGAATGTGTGGCGTCAAATTTCAGCGGGCGGACCGGAATATTATCCATGGGATGATGCGTCATTGGCCTAGCTCCTCTGCACGGTTTGTTGCGGTCCTGATGTTTCGCCAACCCTTAGTGGGGGCTCAGGCAGTTCCGTCGATGGTGGCCATAATATGGGCATACCGGTGCCGCGTAATCTGTCGCCAACCGCGATGTTTTCGCGATCTAACGGAAAACATGGCCACGTTTTGACGCGTTCGGCAGTGCTGGCGATGTATACCACGGTGAAGACGCGGCGCGTATTCGGGCTTTCGTTGGCTGATGCCTGATGAACGGTGAACCCGTCGTGCCAGACCACTGCGCCAGGGTCTACCTCTACCCACTGGGGTTTTTTGCCCCCAAGTTTAGGATCACCCAAAATATTGTAAGGTTCTGAGCGGTGGGTAATATCTACGGTTCTCAAGGACCCTGCTTTGTGTGAACCCGGGACGTAGGCCATAGCCCCGTTATGGATGGTAATTGCGTCGAAAGGGATCCAAGCGCTGATCAAAGGTGCGTCGCCAATCGGCCAAAACGTCTCGTCCTGATGTGCGGTAGTTTCTCGTCCCCCGGATTCCTTGTAGAGCGCTTGATCCTGCCACAGGCGGACACTGTCGACGCCAAGCAGCTGGGCGGCCATACCGGCCAGACCCGCATGACACGACAAAGGTCTCACGTCGGCATTGGTCTCCCACAATCGCATGCATTGAATAAAACTCTGTTCGTAGGTGTTTTTTTCCGACACCGGGCGGTTGTCTGCGGCGGTTCTGATTGCCACCTCGGCATCAACCGCGCGGGCATACTGGCCAAGCTCCTGCAAGCTGAATACATCCGCGGTTTTCACAAAGCCATCCTGTTGAAAACTCGCGATGGTCTCTGCGTGCAATGTGACGGGGTATTGATGTGTGCTCATAATCTTAAGGCTCTCTAATGCAGCAAAGACCAGTCCGGTTCGCTTTCCGGGTGACTGAGTTCACCAAAAGCATTTCGAACCACCCGGCGCTCTTTGTCCAGCCAGTGTTTCCAATCCGTACAACGGACCAGTTCGTCTTGGCGCCTGCTCTGATGCGCCAGCAGGCGCTGATGCATATCGGCTTCTGCGTTAGTGCCCTGGCCCGCCAGATTGTTCATTTGCAGAGGGTCGTCGCGCAGGTCATACAACTCCTTTTTGCCATTTAACCACTGGGCATAGGTATGGGTCTGGCTGCGCACGCCGCGCCACTCTGCGCCGTCTTGGAACCAGTCGAACCACTTGGAGAAGTTCATGATAAAGGCCGTGTCGTCGCTGTCGTCGCCGCCGAGAATGGCCGGGGCTTTGTTCGCGCCCTCAATGCTGCGGGGTATGGGGATGCCCGCCAAACCGCATAGCGTCGGAAACCAATCCACCATGGACACGATACTGTCGCAGCGACCGCCAGCGGCCACAGTGCCCGGATAACGAATGATCCCGGGTATGTGGATCGAGGCGTCGTACGGGTTTTTCTTGGACCAAGGATTCACCCCCTGGGAACCGCCTTGGGTGCCGTGGTCCGAGGCGAACATGACAATGGTATTGTCGGCCAAACCCTTTTCGTCAAGGTAGTCCAGCAGGTTACCCAGCATGTCATCGACGGCGAGAATCATCGCCAAATAATGCCGGTACATGTCCACTGACGTTTCGCGCAAAGCCTCCGGCACGTTACTGGGCAGGGTGAGCGTAGCGGGTAGGCGGTCGTAGTAGGCCTCAGGTGCAAAGGTAAAGGGTGTGAAGTGCGGTTGATGCGGAGACAGAAACAACAAAAAGGGTTCGTCACCAGCAGAATCCATAAATTCTTTGCCGTAGTTCATGAGTCCGTCGGTTTCGTACCCATCCCAGCGTTCGTAGTTCCAATCGCCTTTTTGTACGAACCCATCGAAATACACCATGTGTTGGTTGTAAGCCCGCCAGTAGTCGAATCCCAAACGGTCGCGCCCCTCGGGTACCCAGTCTGGATGCTGGGGCATGCGGTCTAAGGCAGGCCACAGGCCAGTGTGCAGGTGCCATTTGCCAACCCAGCCGGTTTTGTAGCCCTGATGAGCAAAGGCATCGCCAATGGAAATTTCGCTGTGTCGGGTTCGGGTGGTGTTGATTAAGTGGCCGGTGGTTTGGGGATAGCGTCCGGTGAGCAGCATAGCCCGGGCCGGTGTGCATACCGGACAATTCGAAACGGCTTGGGTCAACAGCGTGCCTTCGTCGGCGAGACGGTCTATGTGCGGCGTGGCAATTTGCGTCTCGCCGAACAGGGGTAAGGACTGGGCCCTGAGTTGATCAGGAAACAACACCACGATGTTGGGTCGATTGCTCATAGGGCTTCGCCAATCAGTCGCTGGGTGACTAAGTCCAAAAATGCGTCTTTGTCCCGCCAGTTCGTGGCGCAGAGAACGACTTCGCCGGAGTCATCGACCAAGGTTTTGCCGTCCGGGGTAATTACGATGGGCAGTGATTCCATGTCCAGCAAGTCATTGGCGAAACCCAAGTAGACTGCCACCAAATCGTAGAGGATCGAGCTTTGTTTGAGGGGGTCAAGCGTCTTTAGGATTGGCCATGCGCGCACGGCCTCAAACCAAGCCAAGTGATTGTCCATAGTGATGCCTGCTGCACTGGCGGGCCCGTTCCGCTCGGCGGCCTGTCGAATAGCAGCAAAACGCTCGCCATCGAGAATCACGTTGCCGCAGGTGTCCAGAGGCGTGATGACTTTCTCCCAGCTCGCTTCGAATACCGCGCGGCAAGCCAATGCGTGCATCTTTACGTTGAATTCCCGCATGGGTTTGGGCGCATCGAGATAGCCGCGTCGTATGCTGCCGTGCATGCCAATGAACGTTGCCTTGTCGGTAATCTCTGGCTGCCTTGCAAGGGCGGCGGCAATATTAGGCAGTGGGCCAATGCAAATCAGCGATACCTTGTCATCGGCTTGCATGATGGTGTCGCAGATTGCTCCCACTCCATCGGGCAGTATGGTTCCGGAGTACTGGTCGAGATCGTAGTCTCCCAGCCAAGCGTCGTGGGTATGCGGGTTGTCATCCAGAGGAATACCAATGCCGATGGGGATATGGGTGCAGCCCATCAATTCCAGAATCTTGGCGACCAGACGGGCTCGGTAGACGGTGTCGCCGGTGCTGGTGGTGATGAGCTTGACGTCCAGTTCCGGGCAGCGGAGCAAAAAGGCAAGGGCCCATACATCATCGACATCGTGACCGATGTCGGTATCCAGAACGGTGGGTATCGCCATACGCGTTTACTCGTGTGTTGTTGAGGTTCGGTTCTAGAAGAATACGAAGGATCGCACGACCACATTTTTCCGGCAGCGCGCGTCTGCCGGCGCGCTATGGTCGATGCTCGCAGAGTGAAAGGACCAGCGAGAAACCGAGCCGTCTTTGACGGAGTCATAGCACTTGAGCATGGATACTTCGTGGGGTTGCTGCTGAGGCAGCCAGTACCATTCGTGACTGGGGCGATAGGTGAAGCGGGTGGTTTCACCAACGCGGTCGTCGTAGACCCGATAGTTGTTGATGTAGGGTTGATCCGCAAAGGAAGGCCAGGCACAAAGAACAAAGGGGTTTTGTTCAACGGTCTCCATGGGCTTGGCCAAATTAATCGACATGAAACGGCGCGACATTTTTTCCTCTGCTTCCGCTTCGGTGTACTGTTGTTCGCGACCAAAGTTCCTGAGGTTTCGAGTCAGCAGTTCCCGACAACGCACCCGCCCGCTGTTGTCATTCAAATCGTTGTGCACCAGATTGGCGTAGTTGGCATTGACGCCTGGGTTTTTGGCATCTTGGTCTTCGGTACGATCGCCTTCGTAATCCTTATCAAAAACGTCGTGATTGAAGACTAAGGCGTCGCTGGCGTCTGGGAAAAATTCCAGCAGCAACTGCTCCATCTCGGCATAAAACACTGAGCGAACTTCTTCGGAGTCGTAGAAGTTCTGGCACTGGGATCGACAAGAGGCCAACGAAAGCCCCAGCTTGTCCATGCATTCCGGGGAGTTTGGCGACAACCCCGGGTAGTACTCGGAGATGCGTCGGGCGTCGCGCATGATTTGCGGAAAGTAGAGGCTACGCCGAGCGTTGTCGCGTTCGTCCTTCGCAAGCTTGGCTGCGTCGGCCCTCCGGTCAGGGTCGTTCCAGATTGCGTTAGACGGCACCACGGAGTACGACGGCGCATTAAAGATTGTGTAATGCAATGGCAGGGCGAGGCCGCCCTCGGGCGCCTGCATGTCACTGGATTCGATGTGAGCGAGGCACTCGGCATAGCGCCTGAAGCCCTTGCCCCATGGGGTTTCGATTGGGCCCGGAGGAGCGTTTTCGATAAAGTCCGTGACTGCCTGGCCCTCGCCGCTGGCGATTTGCTCCAGCGCATCGCTGACGGCTGCGGTGGTGCCAGCATCACCGTTGACGTCAAGGCTGGTGTAGGCCCTGCCGCCATTTGCTGCGATGGGCTGCGGTTGACCAGCGGTTAATTCGACTTCTGGTACAAAAGGTGTTGTGTCTGTCTTCATTGTACGCTCCCCGTTTGCGGAACCCTCCCCACCAGGATTCCCTCCGTCCAAGCATACTGTCAGAAACCCTTTTCGGTCTCTACTGTCGCGGGCTGCGGTCTTGGTTAGGGATAAACCCGCAACACTCCTGTGCCAACGTTAAGTGATCGTGAATCCAGGCGGTGTCGACTTGTCCCGAGCTAGCTTCTAGTATGATTCGTTAACGGTATTGGGTACTTACACCAAGGGAGATCGAAGATGAAGACGTTGAATGTTAACGGTCAGCCGGTAGAGGTTGATGCGCAGGACAGCACGCCACTGCTGTGGGTGTTGCGCGAGCATTTGGGGCTTACCGGAACAAAGTATGGCTGCGGTATCGCCCAGTGTGGTTCCTGCACTGTGCACCTAGATGGGGTCGCTGTGCGCAGCTGCGTTATGCCCTTAGCTGCTGTAAGTGAGACAACCAAGGTCACGACCATTGAAGGATTGTCGGCAGATGGCAGCCATCCGGTACAGCAAGCTTGGGCAGAACTGGATGTTCCCCAATGCGGCTACTGTCAGCCCGGAATGATCATGGCTGTATCTGGCATGCTGAACGCGTCGCCTGATGCGGATGATGCGCAAATTGACAGTCAAATCACCAATATTTGTCGCTGCGGTACGTTTCAGCGCGTGCGTGAAGGCGTGCATTTGGCGAAGGAAGTGACGAAGAAGAGCAAGGGAGAAACGGCATGAGCGAGTCAATGAAAAACGCAATGACGGTTTCTCGACGCGGATTTTTAGTTATCACATCAACCCTAGGCGCGGGGTTAGCCTTAGGCATGACCACACGCCCGACAGCTGCATCGGCCAGCGCCTATGATGAGGTCAATGCCTGGGTGCATATTGCCTCTGATGAGACGGTCACGATTCGTATTGCTCGCTCCGAGATGGGGCAGGGCACGCTCACCGGTTTAGCGCAGCTGGTCGCCGAAGAGCTGGATTGTGATTGGAACAAGGTCACTTATGAATTCCCCACTCCCGGGCAGAATGTTGCGCGAGAGCGTGTTTGGGGCGATTTCTCAACCGGTGGCAGTCGTGGACTACGCGGCAGTCATCAGTACGTGCGGGAAGGCGGTGCTGCGGCGAAATTGATGTTGATTCAAGCAGCAGCGGATGCGTGGAATGTTCCAGCGTCCGAGTGTACTGCCGCCGAGAGTGTGATCTCTCATGCTGCCTCAGGGCGCACGACCACATACGGCAAGATGGCTGAGGCTGCCGCTTCCGTGCCGGTGCCGACGCAAGTGACCTTGCGCGACCCCGCAGATTGGCGGGTGGCAGGTAAGCCCGTAAAGCGGCTGGATACCGCCGACAAGCTGACGGGGAAACTGGTTTACGGTGCCGATATCAGTCTGCCCGGTATGCTCTGCGCGAGCATCATGGATTGCCCGGTCATGGGGGGCAAGCTTGTCAGTTTCGATGAAAGCGCGATTCGCAAGATGCCTGGAGTCAAGGGTGCGGTTGCCGTCGTCACCAGTCAGGGTACCAACGGCGTTGCTGTGGTAGCGGACACCTGGTGGCAAGCACACTCGGCGTTGAAACAGTTGCCCATCGAGTGGGACCGAGGGCCCAATGCCAATTTTGATGATGCGGCGGTCACTGCTCTGCTGGAAGATGGCCTGGTTGCTGATGATGCCTATGTGGGGAATTGGGGTGGTGATGTGGAAGCTGCCTTTGGCGCGTCTGCGACCCAAGTGGAGGCGACGTATAAAGTGCCATCTCAGAACCACGCGCCCATGGAACCCATGAACGCGACGGCCTTGTTCACTAAGGATCGTTGTGAGGTGTGGTGCCCAACTCAGAATGGTGAGGCAGCCTTGGCTGCGGCTTCGGAAGCGTCAGGTCTGCCGCTGACCCAATGCGAAGTGTACAAAACCATTTTGGGTGGTGGCTTCGGGCGTCGCGGAGCTGGCGATTATGTGCATCAGGTGGTGGAAATCGCGAAGGTATTTCCTGGTACGCCTATCAAGCTTCAATGGTCGCGTGAAGAAGATCAAAAGCATGGCTTCTTTCATCCCACGACCATGGCCAAAATGCGCGGGTCCTTGGACGCCGAGGGCAATTTGACCGGCTTGCATATGCGTATATCGGGACAGTCAATCCTTGCAGGCTTGATGCCTCACGCCTTGGTGGAAGGCGCCGACTACTTGCAGTTTCAAGGTGTGATTAAGGAAGGCTTGAATCCCAGCATGGACGATCACTCCATTTGCTACGACATCCCCAACGTCTTGGTGGATCACGCCATGCGTAACCCGCCCATCCGCCCCGGATTTTGGCGCGGTGTAAATGTGAATCAGAACACCATCTATCTGGAATGCTTTCTCGAGGAAATGGCTCATGCTGCGGGTCGCGACGCATTGGAGTTTCGCTTGGCACTGATGAAGAACCATCCGAAGAGCGCTGCCGTGCTCAAGGCTGCAGCGGAGCAGGGCGGCTGGGGTAGCAATGACGGCAAGGCCCGGGGACTCGCCTTTTTGCACTCCTTCGGCAGTTATGTTGCCGCCTGTGCTGAGGTGAGCATTGACGACGACGGCAAGCTGTCGATGGATCGTATTGTCGCCGCGACAGACTGTGGTACGGCAGTTAACCCCCAGCAGATCGAAGCTCAAGTTCAGGGTTCCTTCGTGTACGGACTGTCCGGGGCGCTTTACAGCGAAAGCACCTTGGCTAACGGTGAGTTCCAAGAGGATAACTTCCACACCTATCCGTCGATGAAAATTGCAGCGATGCCAAAGGTGGAAGTCATTGTGATGCCGTCAGGAGGGTTCTTTGGTGGAGTTGGTGAGCCGACGATTGGGGTTGCGGCACCTGCCGTGCTGAACGCGATCTTTGCTGCGACGGGTAAGCGCATTCGCCAGCTTCCGCTGAAGGATCAAAGCCTGCGGGCCTGATCGATGTGCTACCGTCTCGCATCTATGTTGATGTTGGGTCTGGCCGTTAGCGGCCAGCTCCAAGCAACAGAGGACGCGCTGACTCAATCGGCAAGTGCGGCGTCGGTATGTTCCGGTTGCCACGCGCTGACCTCTGGAGCTTCTGTGCCCACTCTGCAGGGACTGAGCGCGCTCGCGATCGAGCAGCAGATGCTGGCGTTAAAGCGTTCAGGCGGTCAAAGCGCCATGCATCGCTTGATTAAGGCCTACGACGACGCGCAAATTCGCAGCATTGCGAATGTGTTGGCCCAAGATGAACGTGTCCAATGAAGGGTTTGCGCAGACGACATGTGTTGGCGGCCATGGCAGCGTCGGCCCTGCTACCGGGTCGAACGCTCGCTGCTGAACCAAACTCCCGTTTGGTGGTGGTCGGTGGCGGGTTTGCTGGTGCGACGCTGGCGCGTTCCGTCAAGCGCTTATCGCCGGAAATCACCGTTGTTTTGATTGAAGCCCGCGAACGTTACGTTTCTTGTCCTATGAGCAACCTAGTTATCGCTGGCCGGCGTAGCCTGGCGGCGCAAACTTTTGACTACCGAGGCCTTGAGGCCGCTGGCGTTGAGGTTGTACGCGGTATGGCGGTAGATGTGGACGCGACGAAGCAATGCGTCAGGCTACAAGGTGGCGTGACCATAGACTATGACCGCTTGGTGCTTGCGCCGGGTGTGATGCTTAACTTTGACCAATTGTCCGGCATGTCAGAGCAGGGTGCGGAGAAAATGCCGCATGCTTGGCAGGCCGGTGCGCAAACCACCTTGCTGCGTCGTCAGATCGAGGCCATGCCCGATGATGGGCTCGTCGTGATCAGTGTGCCGGCCGCACCGTATCGCTGCCCGCCCGGCCCCTATGAACGGGCCAGTCTGATAACCAGCTATTTGAAACAGAACAAGCCCAAGGCGCAGATTCTGATTCTGGACAGCAATGAACGCTTTTCCAAGCAGGCACTGTTTCAACAGGGCTGGAAGCATTTGTACGGCGACAGAATTCGCTGGCAGAGCGCCTCCAATGACGGTCGCGTTATTCGGGTGGAACCCGACGCCATGCGCCTGCATACGGATTTTGCGACCCATACGCCGGATGTGGCCAATATCATACCGCCACAGCAAGCTGGGCTGATCGCGCATCGTGCCGGTGTGGCTGATGCCTCGGGGTGGTGTCCGGTGAACAGTCTG
This sequence comes from Gammaproteobacteria bacterium, assembly GCA_002704225.1. GTDB lineage: Bacteria > Pseudomonadota > Gammaproteobacteria > Pseudomonadales > Azotimanducaceae > UBA4421. The sequence continues at coordinate 21,773 of PAFU01000043.1, forward strand.
AGTTTTGAATCGCGTTTGCAACCGAATATTCACGTGATCGGTGACGCAGCCATCGCGGCTCCCATGCCCAAGTCTGCATTCGCCGCTAATGCCCAAGCCAAGGTCTGCGCGATTGCCTTGGTACGCTTGTTTCGCGGAATGCAGCCACAATCGACGGTGTTGGCGAACACCTGTTATTCCTATCTGGAACCGAACAGCGCGATCTCGATAAGTGGCGCCTATCGAACACAGGATGGCCAGTTTGCTTCCATCGCCGCCGCTGCCGGTGCCAGCCCCCTGATCCCTCCGGAGGGGCTTCAAGCCCAAGAAGCGCTTCATGCTGCGGATTGGTTTCGTGCGATTACCCAGGAGACTTTCGGTTGAAGACGATACTCTGGACGGTATTGATGCTGATTGGCCCGACGGTAGAGGCTGGGACTGTGCTGCAAATCATTGGCGACGCCATCGTTGCTCCGCTGACTGAACGCCCCGCATCGGCGGAGATCGGGAAACGCCTTTTTGTTTCGCGAGAAAGTGGCCACTGTGTGCTTTGTCATCGAGTCGAGGGGCTCGACGCGCCCTTTCAGGGCGATATCGGTCCCCAGTTGAGTGATGTAGGCGACCGCCTAAGCCCGGGCCAACTCAGACTGCGTATCGTGGACAGTTCGATACTCAATGCGCAAACCATCATGCCCCCGTACTATCGCAGTGAGAATCTGCATCGGGTGGCCAACGCCTATGAGGGTGAGACCGTCCTTACTGCTTTGCAGATAGAACACTTGGTGGCCTATTTGTCGCAACGTCGGAGTGATATGCCGTGAATCGAAACCTACCGCGACGGCGGTTTTTGCAAGCTGCTGTAGCATTGCAGGCCAGCGGGCTCTTGTCCTCTGCGGCGGCGGACGCCGACACGGGAAGAAGGCAGGTAGAGCAAGCGATTGCGGATTTTTTTGGGGCAGGTCGCAGTGCGCAGAACGGTCGCGTGACGGTTTCGGTGCCGGCTATCTCTGAGAACGGCTACTCGGTGCCCTTGAGCCTGGCGGTGGACAGTCCCATGACGGCGGACGATTACGTGCGCCGCGTATTAGTCGTATCTCAGTCCAATCCTCTGCCGATTGTTGCAAGCTTTGAGCTTGGGCCCAAAGCGGGCTTAGCGCAGATGAGTACGCGTATTCGCTTGGCAGACTCTCAACGTATTTACGGCATTGCCGAGATGCATGACGGCACTCTCTGGTCCGGCTATGGACACAGCATCGTGACGTTGGCGGCCTGCGTTATATGAACGAGCAACCCACAATTCGCTTGGCTGTGCCTCAGAACGTACCTGCGGGTGAAGTGGTCGAAATCAAGGTTATGATCCAGCACCCCATGGAGTCTGGGTATCGACGCGGAGCGCTGGGAGAGCGCATTCCACGAGATATCATCAAATTTTTTCGCTGCAGCCAAGAGGGTGAGACGATCTTTGAGGCGGAATTTCATCCGGGTGTGGCGGCCAATCCGCTGCTGACATTTCATATGCGGGCCGAGCGCAGTGGAACATTAAATTTTGAGTGGACGGATCAAAACGACCTGCGCTGGAGCAAGCAGGCTGAGCTGTCGGTGATCTAGGTCGTGCGACTGCTGATTTTTGTCGGCTTATGGCTAGCGAGTTCGGCGATCGCTGCGCAAGACAACAACGGCACTGTAACAGCGCCATTCGAGCAGCCGGTATCTGGTTATCGTTTTCTTACCCCGGAAACTCAGGCATTGCAGGATGATGCCTTTGCCAATCCCGGCTACTTGTGGGTTGCCGCAGGAGCCGAGGCCTATCAGAAAGAACATGGCACTGACTCGTGTGCAAGTTGTCATGGTGAGGGCAGCATGGTTGGCGTGGCCACACGCTATCCGCGCTTCGACGAAGGAGCGCAAACACTGCTCAATCTGGAAGGCCGTATCAATGCCTGTCGCACCGAGCATCAAAAGCTGCCCGCGCTGGCTTATGAAAGTCAGGAACTTTTGGCGCTGACTAGCTATGTCGCGGAACAGTCTCGCGGCATGATGACGCAAGTCAGCGTATCGGCGGACGCTGCGCCATGGTTTCAGGCAGGCGAAGCATACTTTTTACAGCGGCGCGGTCAGCTCAATCTCGCCTGTCAGCAATGCCACGATCAGTCGTGGGGAAAGATGCTACGAGGCGATCGGCTTAGCCAAGGCCAGCCGAATGCCTTCCCTGCTTATCGATTGGAGTGGCAATCGCTTGGTTCTCTGCATCGACGGCTGCAAAACTGCGAGACAGGGGTCAGAGCTGAACCACAAGCCTTGGGTTCCCGCGCCTACTTGGGGTTGGAACTTTACCTGGTTTGGCGCTCTCGGGGTCTGGTGCTGGAAGCGCCCGGGGTGCGCAGGTAAATACGAAACAGGTATGGTACGAGACTTATCCAGAATAGGTGAGAGGGTGATGCAATCGTATTCCAGACCGCAAAGTCGCGCTGGCCAACCGCATCATTCTGCGATTAAACCGACGGCCCAGTATTTTATGAGATGGAAGAGACCAATATGACTGCACTCGTTCTACGCCAAGACATCGACGGCATTGCCGTACTGACGCTAAACCGGCCCGACAAACTGAATGCACTGAACGTTCCGCTGTTTCAAGAGCTTTACGAGCACGCCAAGGACATTGAAAACACGCCAGAGACGATTGGCTGTGTGGTGATCAAGGGCGCCGGTCGATGTTTCTCTGCTGGCCATGACTTGGGCGATATTGCCACCGGTGAAAAACTGCCCAGACCGAATTTTCAGGCCAAGGTTATCGAGGCGCTAACAGCACTGCCCCAGCCGGTGATCAGTGCCGTGCACGGCCACTGCTACACGGGAGCTTTGGAACTTGCGCTGGCCGGTGATTTGATTGTGGCCAGTGAGAACGCCAAGTTTGCGGATACTCACGGCAAGTGGGCGCTGCAGCCGGTGTGGGGTATCAGTCAGCGTTTGCCGCGAAAGATCGGCAACGCCAAGGCCACTGAGATGATGTTGACTGCTCGCACCTACAGTGCGGCTCAAGCGCTGGATATGGGCTTGGTGGTGCAGGTATTTGCCGACGACTCCTTTGAGGCAGAAGTCATCGCCTACTGCCACGAGATGCTGGAAAACTCCTGGCATTCGTTGCGTGGCTACAAAGCGCTGCTGAACGGAACCGATGGGATGAGCTTAGCGGAAGGACTGGCTTACGAGGTCTATAACGGCGCTGGCACAGGCCCTGACATGGCGGAGCGCATTGCCGGATTCGGTAAGAAGAAATGACTCAAGTTGATGGTCTGGTCTAAGCGTTACCGCAGCGAGCCACAAGAAGAACAATGACTATGCAACATCCAGACTCTGAATCTAAGTCGTTCCTGAGCAGCGGTTGGGTTGTCGTGCTACTGATGGCGTTATCCGCCGCCGTGGGTCAGGCCTTCGGGCGCTTCAGTTATGGTGTGCTGCTGCCGGCGGTGCGGGACGATATGGGTATCAGCAATACATTGGCAGGCTTTATCGGGGGAGCCAATGTGGGGGCCTATTTGGTTGGTACGTTGCTGGTGTCTTGGATTGCCGGCCGTTACCGGCTGTTGGCCATTATGCGACTGGGTTTGCTGATGGTGGTCGCAGGCCTTTTCGGTGCCGCGTTCAGCGCAACCCCCTTGGCGCTGGCATCTGCGCTGGGGTTGGCGGGTGTGGGCGGTGCCATGCTTTGGATACCCGCTCCCGTGGTTGCTGCGGATGCCATCCCAAGCGACCAGAGGCCGTTGGCCGTTGGCCTGATTGGGTCGGGTATTGGTCTGGGTGTGGTGTTCGCCAGTTCGGTCAGTGGCTCCCTGCGAAATTCTCTGGGCGATGCGGCTTGGTCCAGCGTTTATCAGATTCAATTTGCGATTGGTTGCGTTGTTATGGTCGCCGTGTTTTTGCTCGTGCGGCATCATCAGGCCAACCCAACTGGTGGTGGCGGACTGGGTGGATTTTCTGCGTTGCAACGCATGCAAGGTTGGCTGCCCCTGATACTGGCTTACGCCTGCTTTGGTTTCATGTATCTATTAGTGCTCGGATTTTTAACCACTCGACTCGAAGACGACAGTGGTTGGACCTCGGCCAATGCGTCCTGGGCGTTTTCCTTGCTTGGCCTGTCTATGATTTTTGGCGGGCCCCTGTTCACTACGATGGCCCAGCGATTCGGCGTGCGATTTGCACTGACCCTCGCCTTTGGTCTGTGGCCTGTTTTTGCCTTGGTCGTGTTGACCGGGCTGGCGGTGCCGGTTTGGCTGGCCTGTATCGGTATTGGCTTTTTGTTCAGCGCTCTGCCGAGCTTGATCACACTTTATGTGGTAGAAAATACGACAGCTGAGGATTACGGCGCGAGTTTCGCAGCGGCGACCTTGGTGTTCGGTGTGGCGCAGATGATTTCACCACCCATCGGCGGTTGGATAGCGGATGCAGACGGGTCCTTTACGTTGGTGTTTTTGCTGTCAGCGGTAACCGCCCTGATCGGACTGGTGGCCACTCTGCGTTTGCCTCGACGAGCCGAGTAGGCTTGGGTAGACAGGAAGATTGCACAATCTAACGACAACGAATGAACAGTTCTGGGGGGAACGATGAAACCACTTGAGGGGATAACAGTACTGGAGTTTTCAACCATGATTACCGCCTCCTTTGCGGCCATGATGATGGCCGAGCAGGGTGCCAAGGTGATTAAGGTGGAGCCGATGAATGTTGGAGATCCAATGCGCTATATCGGCGCGAACAAAGGAGGGATTTCTTCTCTCTTCGCCAACTGCAATCGGGGTAAGCAATCCATTCGGGTCAATCTCAAAGAGCCTGAGGGTCAAGAACTGATTCGTGAACTCATTCCGCAGGTCGATATCTTCATTCACAACTTTCGTCCCGGGGTAATGGACAAACTGAATCTGGGCAGCGAGGCGCTGCGGGGCCTAAATCCGCGCCTAATTTATGCGGCGATTTCAGGTTTTGGTAAGGAGGGCCCCCTAGGTCGTGCTCCGGCCTATGACCCCATTATCCAAGCGCAAGCCGGACTTACCGCGGCCCAGGGTAAGGACGAGCCCAGTTTTTTTCGGACGTTGATCTGCGACAAAATCACCGCATATACAGCGTGTCAGGCGGTGACCTGTGCGCTCTATGTCAGAGAGAGAAGCGGTGCCGGACAACATATTGATCTGTCCATGCTGGATTCGGGTTTGTTCTTTATCTTCCCTGACGGTTTTCAAAATCATACGCTGCTCGATCCAGACCACGAACCCGGTCCGTTGCTGATTGATCTGCTGTACGAACTCACCCTTACCAAGGATGGGGCGGTGACCATTTCTGCTGGTAACCAAGACATGCAAATGCGTTCTCTCATTGCGGTGGGCATGGAGCATTTGTTGGCGGATGACCGCTTTAACAGTTTTGATAAAATGGTGGCGAATTTGGAGGCCTTCAAAGAGGAAGTTGCGGGCGCCTATCTTCAGTTCACGACCGAAGAGGTGCTCGCCAAGCTCAAAGAAGCCGATGTGCCTTGTGCGCGATGTCTTGATCGAGACGAGGTATTGGCCCAGGAACAACTGGCCGCCAATGACACACTGGAAGTGATCGATCATCCGATCATGGGACAAATGCGAGTCGTGAAATCACCGGCCCGCTTTGGCGGCGAGCGCCTCACGCCCTCCAGACCCAGTCCAGATCATGGCGAGCATACGCATGAAGTCTTGGCGGACTTTTCGGTATCTCAAGCCCGGATCGCCGCGATGACCGAACAGGGGATTGTTGCCTGAGCGCCGCCTTATCGCTCTCTCAGCCAAGCCATCGCGATACCGCTGGGTAGCATGATGATGATCAGAGCGATGAAGGCGTAGCTGTAGCTGCCGTACAGGTCGTAAACCCAACCGGCACCGATGGGGCTGATGGCGCCAGCCATAATGGTGAGCATGCCAAATCCCATGACGCGGCCAAAGGAAGCCACGCCAAATCGGTAGCTGTACATCAAGCCCATCAGAGGCAGGATGCCGCCGCCGGAAATCCCTGTGGCGAACGTGGCGATCACTAATACCGTGAGGCTTTGCGCGTTCATGAACAGTAGGACGGCAACAATGGTCGCCGCATTGGCGACCCAATAGAGTTTTCGATGATCGACGCGGTCGCCCATGACCCCAAAAAAGAGCTTGCCTAAGACCATGGAGACCGAGGTCAATGCAATGAGTCCGGCGGTAACATCACCGTCCAAACCGATGTCTTGCACGATGATGCCCAAATTAAACTGTAGCGTGCCAAAGGCCATGCTCAGTGGGGCCAGACCGCAAAATGGGATCCAGAACAGCGATGTCGTGAGAATTTCTTTCGTCGTCCAGACCCGCTGATCGACGTCATCCTCAGAAGGCTCACGGGTTGCCGCTGCTGGGGATCTTCTGAGTATCAGTAAGGTCAGCGGCAGGACCACTGCAACAGCGAGGATCAGTAAGTTGTTTAGGGTGCCCCGCCAGCCTACATGCAAGAGCCAGGCGGAAACGAGGATGGGCAGTATGATGCCGCCCACGTTGGTGCCAATCGCTGAAATGCCCAAGGCGAATCCGCGATTGTCTGTAAACCATCGGCTCACCAACGTCTGGCTTGCCAAAGTGCCCATGAGCGTCATGGCCACCGGCAACAGGGTGGCGTAAATCAGCCAAAGCTGCCAAAGCGCGGTGACCTGTTGCGCTAGGGCGAGGGCCAACACCATGGCGGCTAGGCCCGTGAGAATGACCCACCGCAGCGGAAAGGTGTCGAGTGCTCTTCCTGCGAGCGGGCCTAGGACGCCGGCACCAATTTGCAGTAGTGCAATGGTCAGCATCATGTCGCGCCGACTGGAACCAAATTCGTCGAGCCACGGCAGCGTAAACAGGGTGAAACAGTAAATGATCGTGCCAACGCTGATGGCCTGCAGAACCACGCCATAGAGCAGGACGATCCAACGATAGTAGTCGTCGGAGATCAAGGGTGCGCCGGCGGGTCTGGTTTTCGATAAGGTCATGGATAAAGCTTTGATCGATTCGGTAAAACGGACTGCCGACAATCCTACGCTGTCGTCTTCATGAAAACTTCTTTACATCCGGCCCGTCTCAAGGTTCGGGTTGGCATGTGACGAAAATTCCGGATACTGGAGACAGTCACGCGGTGATAGAAGGAAAGTGGTATGGATTTAGTTGCTGATATTGAAGCCATGCAGGCGGAACTCGCCGGATGGCGCAGAGATCTGCACGCGCACCCCGAGTTGGGGTTTGAAGAGAATCGCACAGCAGACTTTGTCGCGGCAAAGCTCGAGACCTTTGGGGTACAGGTGTATCGCGGCATCGGTAAGACCGGTCTGGTTGGCGTGCTGCGTGAGGGCAACGCTACCCGCTCGATTGGTCTGCGCGCCGACATGGACGCGTTGCCGATTTTGGAGCAGAACACCTTTGATCACTGTTCCACTCACCAAGGCACCATGCACGCCTGTGGACATGATGGTCATACCGTCATGCTGCTGGCCGCCGCAAAGTATTTGGCAGCCACGCGTGATTTTCAGGGTCAGGTGAACTTTATCTTCCAGCCTGCGGAAGAAGGTTTGGGCGGCGCCAAGGCGATGATCGCTGATGGTCTGTTCGAGGATTTTCCCTGCGATCGTATTTACGCCATGCACAATGGTCCCGGGCTACCCGTTGGTAAATTCGCCGCTGTGCCGGGGGTCAGAACCGCGGCAGGCGCTTTTTTTGATATCGACATTCAAGGCAAAGGCGGTCACGGTGCCTTCCCTCATTTAGCCATCGACCCGATTCCTATTGCGGCGCAGCTAATCGGGGCTTTGCAAACCTTGGTTTCTCGCGCGACTTCACCCAACGACAGCGTGGTGTTGTCGATCACCAAGGTGCATGCCGGTGACGCATACAACGTGATTCCGGACGCGGCCCGGCTGTCTGGCACTGTGCGATGTTTCTCCATGCAAAAGATGCGTGAACTGGAAGCCCAGACCCGAGAGCTCGCGGAGAGCGTGGCTGCCGGCTATGGGGCATCGGCGACGCTGGATTTTCGGGTGCCGTTTCATCCTGTGGTGAATGATGATGAGGCCACCCGGTTTGCCGGGGATATTTGTGCTTCGATTGCCGGTGAGGGCAATGTGTTCCGATCTGGTGCGCCGGGCACGGGTTCAGAGGATTTTTCTTTTATGACGGAACAGGTGCCGGGCTGTTATTTGATTATCGGTAATGGCGAAGACAGCAGTGCGCTGCATAACCCTGGCTACGATTTTAACGATGAGGCCTTAGTCTATGGCGGCAGTTTCTTTGCTCGGGTGACCGAGCACGAACTGGCGAGAGTGCAATGACTGCACAGGATGGCAGCCAGCCCCTTGAGTTTCAGGAGTTGGCTCCTGAGGCAATGATCGCTCAAGCTGAGCGCTTCTACGCTCAGATGCAGGCGCGCCGCAGCGTGCGGGATTTTTCCGATCGGCCGGTACCCATGCGAGTGATCGATCAAGCAATTTTAGCGGCTGGCCCCGCCCCCAGCGGAGCCAATAAGCAGCCATGGCACTTTGCGGTGACGACGGATCCTGAGGTGAAGTTGGCAATTCGCATTGCAGCGGAGCAGGAGGAGCAAGCATTCTATGAACGGCGGGCATCCCAACAGTGGTTGGATGCACTGGCGCCGCTCGGAACGGATGCGAATAAACCCTTTTTGCAGACGGCACCGGTGCTTGTTGGTGTGTTTATGGAAAAAACCGCGGTGTCGGCGCAGGGAGAGCGAAGCAAAAACTATTACCCCATGGAGTCTGTGGGTATCGCTTGTGGGTTGCTGATTTCAGCCTTACATCTGTCCGGTCTGGTCACTCTGACCCATACCCCCAGTCCCATGGCTTTTTTGAGCTCGGCCTTTGAGCGGCCTAAGAACGAAAAACCATACTTGCTGCTGGTGGTTGGCTACCCGGCTGAACATTGTCGATTGCCTGATATTTCGCGAAAGCCGCTAGCGGCTATTTACAGCCGCGTTGGTCGTTCTTCATAGGCCGTCTTCATGAAATTGATAAATTCTCTGCGCTTTGTGGAAGGCCATGTGTTGGCTGACGTCGCTTCGCAGGTGCCGTCAATCGGGTTTTGCCCTTAGGCTCGGGGTTGCCGGGTTTGGATCTAAAGGCCACGCTCGACCAAGCTGTGGATGACACCGATGAGGAGGAGCGTTTAAGGTGGAGGACATTTCTGGGGCGGAGGGCTGATGAAAGCGTTACGGATAACCGTGCTCGCGTTATTGCTGGTCTTTGGTGGTGGCTACTTAGGGCGCGATGGGCTGGTGCGGATGCTAGATCAGCATTTCTACGAGTCAACGCTTTCTGTTTGCGTTGCAGGGATGGGCTTGCTCGCGCCGGATCGTTTGCCGATAGAGCTGCGTTCCTTTTGCAATATCGCCATTGTGGCGCGAGCTTCAGAGGCCTATGACGATTAACTCAATAGCTCAATGGCCGCTGACCATGCGGCGTCGGCACTCTTCAAGGCACTCGTAACGTCGTTGCCTAGACACCAGTCGCCAGCGCACATCAGTTTACGCTGAGTGTCCAGCAAAATGGCTTCGCCCAGCGGTTCGGCAACGCCGGCGTAAAGCCATCGATGCATGCGGTGATAGACGATGTTCATTCGGCCAAACCCTAGCCGATCAAGTTCACTCAGTATCTTTTTGCAGACGAGGGTTGGATCTTCGTCCATATGGCGTTGACTCCATGCTCGGTGAGCCTGAATTGTGTAAACCCCCCAGGTGTTGCTTAAACGCCCCTTGGTGTGTTCGCTGATCACACGCTCGATAAGACTGTCCTGTGGTGTCAGGAGTGGCGCTATGTCCCATGGGTGTTCGGTAACCAGCATAAGGGACCAGCAGCCTTCTGGGCGCATTGTGTTTAGCTGCTCAATCATTGGGGTCTGGGTGGCTTTCAGTATGTTTGCTGCCTGCAGGGGCGGGGTCGTGGTGATGACCAAGTCAAAGTTCTGGGGCCTCAATGTGCTTTCGCTCTCGATCTGCCAAGTCTTCCCGCCGCAGCTTTCTCGCAATGCAGTGACCGGCGCGTTCAACGCAATGCTCTGACCCTGAGCCAACCATTTGCCGATGCCATTCATGCCACTGGCGAGGCTAAAGTGTGGTTCATTCCCTGTCATTGCTGACGGCGGGAGCCATGGCTCCAGCGCCAGTTGGGTTGGCATGGTCAATGAGCTGATTTTTTCTGCCTGACATTCGGTAAGGCCAGGCGTGCCGTGATCGAACCGCAGCGTGTGGCCTGCAACCTCGGCGCGACGGGTAGCGACACGGCCGCTTACGCCCCGGCTCTTGTCGAAAAGCGTGGTAGACACTCCTGCGTTGGTCAACTGTCTCGCAAGCTCTAGGCCAGAAAGGCCGGCTCCGACAATGGCGACATGGCGTTGGGTCATGGGACTCCTAAAGAATTGCGTTGAACTTGGGGTGCTGAAAACCGTCTCGATACCTGGGTTGTCCAACTAAGTCGTGAAAATTCGGCTAAAAGTACCACGTATACAGATAATGTCTAAGTTAATGGCGCATTCAATTTTGACTTTTATTGTTCGTGCCTAGATTATGTCCCCATGAAATTAGACAGAAAGCACCGTGTACCAGAGTCGTCGCTTCCCGTGATGGTGAGAAGCAAGGTAGCCCAGCTCGGTTCGAGCAAGGCAGAGAGGGCGTCTTCATGGTGTGTGTCGGTAGTAGTAGCTCTCGTTTTGGCATTGGCACTGCAGTAACAGTCCCTCAAGCGCTCGTCTCGTCCCCTCCTCCTCCCCTGAGGCGAGCGCTTCTCTTTTCTTTCCGGGAAGCCCACTGAGCCTCACAAAGATGATAATCCAGCCCCCATTTCGAGTGATTCAACGCCCCCTAAGTCATCGCGATCTACCTGAGATTAATCGGGTAATTCAGGCATCGATTGAAAGCTGGCCGACAACGGCGCGATTGAAGCGCTTGTCGATGAGCCCGCTACGCTATCGCGACGCGGATCTCCAAGATTTTGAATTTGTCCTGTGTTATAAAGCGCACGCTTGTTTGGGCATCGCCGCATGGCAGCCGGACGTTCCGCTCGTTTTTCAAAGGTCAGAATCTTTTGCTAAGGGCGAGCAGAGTCAAAAGGTGGTCAATGCGGTGCTACTCCACGGCCTTTTTGTCAGCGCGGAAGCGCAGGGGCGTGGTATTGGTGGTTTGTTGCTTGACGAATTAACTCGTCAGGCAAGGGAGAGGCGTTTCGCGGGCATTTTTGCAAAAGCGGAGCGGTTTTCGATCAGCTTCTTTGAGCAAAAAGGCTTTCATCCGTTACGAGATGGGGATCAGGTTGGCTTGCAGCCGGCGAATTATCCTCACCGCTACTTGATGGATCTGAGCGTTTGAGCTTCGAAGCAGTCTAAACGCTCGGTGGCTCGTGATACCGAAGAGTGGGCGACCTGGTCGGCACCGAAACAAGCGGAATAAAACTTAGCGGTTAAAGGAAAACGCGAAATGCTCAGGAAAGTTCTCGATATTCGAGTCGCTGTTAGCGTATGCGCCGTGCTGATTGGGACGTTGCTCAGTGCAATCTCACACGCGGCAGATGCGGGGGAAAACGCAGCTTTTAAACATCATTGTGTGACCTGTCATGGGTACGAAGGGAAGTCGAGCGCTCCCCGATACCCCAACTTGGCTGGGCAAAATGCACCCTATCTCGTTAGCCGGCTGAAGTACTTCCGCGCGGAAGAGGAGCCAGGCAATCAAATGAATGCGCAAGCGGTGTTATTGACGGATGAAGAGATTGATCTGTTGGCCGAATATTTCAGCAAGCAAGCCAACTAGGGGAAAGACATGATTATCAAGAACGTATTCGTCAAATCCGCCATGCTCGCTGGAGTAATGTTGCTTACCGCCTGCGGTGGCCACGATGTTGACGGCGCTGCTCTGGCGGCAGAAAAAGGCTGTGTGGCCTGCCACGGCACGAAGGGCAAGGCCATAGCCCCTATGTATCCGAATCTGAACGGTCAGTGGGAAACCTATCTGCGCAAGCAGCTCGTCGCCTATCGGGACGGTTCTCGCCAAAACGCGATCATGGCGCTACAGGCGCAAAACCTGAGCGATGAAGACATCGCTGTCTTGGCCGCGCACTACGGCAACTGAGTCCGCTGCTCTGTCGGGCAGGGGCGGTTGTGGGGTAGGAGACTACGTCACACGCTTCTCCCCGACCTTGGGCTTCCGCGCCTTTCTCCTGTGTGCGCTGATGGCCCTGGCCGGCTGTGAGGGCCAAGAGTCGTCAAAGGCTCAGACGGTCACATCTCTGGATCAAGCGCCCAGAGCTTCAGATCCCACGGCATCCGATCAAACGTTACTCAGCCATGTTGCTGACAGAGGCCAACAATACGTTGGTTCGGCAACCTGTGCTCAATGTCATAGCCAAGCCTATGCTCAGTGGCAGAAGTCTCATCACGCCATGGCAATGGCTGAACCCACCGCTGATTCTGTCAAAGGGAAATTTGGCGCTGCGCCTCTAAAGCTTGCGGGCCAAGAAATTTCATTTGCAGAAAGCGACGGCAATTTCACCATTCGCTTGGATGGGACGGGCGGTGAGCTCGAGTCATTTCGGGTGGCCTATACGTTCGGCATTTCTCCTCTACAGCAGTATCTCGTCAATGTTGGTGGCGGGAGATTGCAAGCGCTTCCGGTGGTGTGGGATGCGCGGGATGATGGTCAGGCTTGGTACCACTTGCAGCCTGAGACCCAGGGTAAGGCAGATGATGTTTTGCACTGGACGGCCGGTGGTCAGAATTGGAATAATATGTGCGCAGATTGCCATTCCACCGCGGTGACTAAGGGTTTTGATGCCGCAACGAATACCTTTCGCACGCAGTTTGCTGAGGTCAGTGTGGGTTGTGAGGCTTGTCACGGCCCCGGTGCCGCCCACAGCAAGACGCCCGCAGAATTCCCCGTGGTCTCCCTGCGTGATCCGGACATTCGGCTTGCAGTGTGCGGATCTTGCCACAGTCGTCGCAGTCAAGTTGCCGAAGGTTTTGCGCCCGGTAAACGGCTTTTAGATCACTACGAGCCTTCGCGATTGGATGAGGGTCTCTATTTTCCCGATGGCCAGATTTTGGATGAGGTTTTTGTCTACGGTTCGTTTTTGCAAAGCAAAATGCACAACGCCGGTGTCAGTTGTGGTGATTGTCATGCGCCGCATTCCGGTCAGCTACAGCGCAGCGAAAATGCGGTTTGTACCGACTGCCACAGTCCTGCTGGTAGCGCGCGTTTTCCGGGTCTGAGGCCAGTAGTGTACGACTCGCCGGATCATCATTTTCATGCCGTGATTAGCCCCCAAGTGGGTCAGCCTGTGTCTGGCACTGGCACTGGCACTGGCACTGCCTGTGTCGATTGCCATATGGCGGCTCGTACCTATATGGGCATAGATGACCGACGGGACCACAGCTTTCGCGTGCCGCGTCCGGATCTTAGTATCGAGTTGGGTGTGCCCAATGCCTGCATTGGCTGCCACCAGCAACAAAGCCATGAATGGGCTGCCCAGCAGATTGAGTCTCATACCGGTCATGCGCCGGCCCCTCATTTCGCCCGTGTGTTGGCGCCTGCTCGTCAGGGCAGGCGGCAGGCTCAGAAGGCGTTGCGGGCTCTGGTCGCGGATCAGAGCCAGCCGGCAATCGTGCGCGCGACTGGTTTGGGTTTGCTTGGGCAGTACGACCCCTTTGCCCGCGAACTGCAGTTGGCCATTGCCGACGCAGACCCCTTGGTTCGCTTGGGTGCGTTGCGTGGGCTTGGCGCGTCTGGGCCCGCTAATTGGCAGATTCTGATGCCAATGTTAGACGATCCGTTGCGCGCTCTGCGTTTTGCCGCGATCACGGCTTTGTTGCCCGCCTATGCTCAACTGCCCGTTTCGTCGCGCGCTCGGTTGACGCCTGTGGTGGATGAATATCTGGAACATCTGTCCCTGAACGCTGATCGGGCTGAGGCGTTGACCAGTCGTGCGCTGGTCTATCTGGCCAAGGGTGAGATAGACCGCGCAGAAACTGATCTGTTGTCGGCTTTAGAGCGCAATCCTGCGTGGGTGCCGGGGATGGTGAATCTGGCGGACCTGTACCGGTCGACGGGTCGCGATGCACAGGCGGGTCCGCTGCTGGATCAGGCTTTGGCGCTCTCGCCTCAATCCAGTCAGGTTAGGGTAGCCGCTGCTCTATGGCGTGTTCGTCAAGGGAATCTGGATCAAGCCATCCAACTGTTGGCTGCAGGCCATGCCGAGCGTTTAGAGGCAGCCAGTGGTTATGTGTATGCCGTTGCCCTGAGCTCCGCTGGTCAATCCGACAAGGCGCTTGGTGTCGTTGATGAATTGTTGGCCGCCGATTTGTATTCCGCCGAGCTCATGCAGCTTGGCATTTCGCTAGCCCAGCAAGGTCAGGCGCCCGGCCGCTTGGGCCGCTATCAAGACGCGCTTCGGCGTCTGTAGTTAAGTGGTGCGAGCTCGGCGGTGCTGGATGATATGCCCCAAGGCTTTTAACGGGTGACCGTTCAGTAGTGCCACCAAGCCGTCGATTTGGTGATAACTGATTTTACCCTGTTGAAACAGTGCGATTGCGCGCAGGGGCATGTGGTTGGCCATCTCTTCGAACATTTTCCGCGTTGTTGGGTCAGCGTTTTCCAGCCCCATGCTGCCCAAGAATTCAGCTAACGCTTTGTCCTGTATTTTACCGCCAATCCACGTCGTTCCGATTTCGGCCAACGAGGAATTGCGGTGAAAGGGGCGGATGTCCTCACCGGTTGGTGCCGGCCGTCCGAGCATTTTGCTGAACAGGTCATCCGATACCGATATCGCATGCTCTGCATTAACGGGTGAAAACTCGGGTGCGGGAGTGCTGATCGCTAGGTCGCTGAGGGTTTGTTTTGAAACCACATTGATGGCTTGGGTGAGGCGAATGTCCCTGCTGGAGGACCCGATGCGCAACTGCACGGTCCCGGCCTCTAGTACCCATCGCTGAGCTCCGTGATCGAAAACGCGAAATGACTCAGACTCTAACGTGATGTTCACGATTCGGATTTCGCCCGGTTGCAGCAAAATTTTGGCGAAGCCGCACAGTTGTTGCTCTGGTTGGTGAGTGGCGCTACCGACACAGTGCCGATACACCTGTACCACTTCCGCTCCGGTTCGTGCCCCGGAGTTTTTTACCTGTACGCTCAGTGTTACTGGGCGCTCGGCGGTAAGAGAACTGTTGTCAGCTCGTACGTCCAGATAGTCGAACTCGGTATAGCTCAGGCCATGTCCAAAGGGAAACAAGACGTCGCGTTTGGCGGTGTCGAAGTAGCGATAGCCGATGTACACGCCTTCGCGATATTGCATCTGGCGTTGTTCCCCCGGAAACCACGCGGTTGAGGGTACGTCACTCAGGGCTATGGGAAAGGTTTCAGCGAGTTTGCCGCTGGGGTTTTCCTTGCCCATCAAGATGTCTGCCAAACCGCCACCGCTGGCCTGACCGCCGAGGTAGCCCTCCAATACGCTGGATACTTGAGCGATCCATGGCATGGTTACCGGCGCGCCATTGGCAAGCACGACAACGGTTTTGGGGTTGGCCTCGGCCACGGCCTGAATGAGCGCGGTGTGCTGCCCCGGCAGTTCCAGGTGTTCTCGGTCAAAGCCCTCGGATTCAAAAATCCCGGGTAGGCCTGCATAGACGACCGCAACCTCTGCATTCTGTGCGAGTGCGACGGCTTGATCGATTAGGGCCTGGTCGGGCTGGCTGGTCACTGGGTCATAACCCGCAGCATAGGTCAGGTCGTTGATGTATTCGCCTAATGCCGCGTGCAGGGTCTCCACGCGGGTGGGTCTGACCTGCGAACTGCCCGCTCCTTGGAAACGGGGGGTTTCTGCGAAGGCGCCAATCAATGCAACCCGCGTCTGCGCGGATAGCGGCAAAACGTGATCCTTGTTTTGCAACAGTACGCAAGAGTGTGCGGCGGCTTTTCTAGCCAGTGCATGCTGTGCATCGGCGTCGGCTGGCGTGGCAGGTTTTTGTCGATTCAGGCTGGACAGACTGAGGGTAATGTTTCGGACGATGGCGCGATCGAGGTCCGCCTCATCAAGGGTACCGTCCGTGACGGCTTGAGCCACCAAGGCATCGTTGATACCGCCGCTGCTGGGCATTTCTAGGTCCAGTCCGGCCTTGACGCCAAGTGGTCGGTCATTTGCTGCCCCCCAATCGGTCATCACCGCTCCATCAAAGCCCCATTCTTCACGCAGCACAGTATTCAGCAGCCAGTCATGCTCGCTGCAAAAAACGCCATTGAGGCGGTTGTAAGCGCACATAACTGTCCAAGGTTTTGCTGTTTTGACGGCGATCTCAAAGCCACGCAAATAAATCTCTCGAAGCGCGCGATCATCCACAATGGCGTCCATGTACATGCGGCCCAGTTCTTGATTGTTCACGGCAAAGTGCTTCAGGCACGCGCCCACACCTTGAGACTGAATACCGTTGACCAGATTCGCGGCGATATGCCCATTGAGAAATGGATCTTCGGAAAAATATTCAAAATTACGACCGCATAAGGGGCTGCGCTTGATGTTCATGCCGGGCCCAAGCAGTACGCTGACGTCTTCGTCCACGCAGGTTGCGCCCAAGGCTTCGCCGACCTCCTGCATCAATGCCACATCCCAGGAGCTGGCCAATGCTGAGGCGGTGGGGAAGCAGGTGGCGGGGATGCTGCGGTGGGCGCCAAGATGGTCTGCGCCTTGGCCTTGTTTGCGCAATCCGTGGGGCCCGTCGGTCACCATGATGCTGGGTACCTGCAGTCGCTCAAGTCCGGGTAGATGCCAAAAATCCTTGCCGGAACAAAAGTCTGCTTTTTCTGCTAGCGTCATCTGCGCAACCAAGGCTTGCGCCTGAGCACTCAGTGTGGGATCAAGGGGATAATTCATGCAGCCTCCAGGCGGTCGAAAGACTCACGCTCTCTAAGGGACGCAAGGGTCGCAGACATTGCGCTGCTTGCCCAGAGGTTCGTCAGACATTTAGCCGTTACCGGCTGCCTTAGACTATTTTAGGAGCGCTCTGTGTATCACCCGCAACAACGTTATCCATCCGCTCGCTCGCCGGTGGCCGCCGACAACCTAGTCGCCACCTCACAACCCTTGGCCACCGAGGCCGGGTTGCAGGCCTTGCGTCAAGGCGGTAATGCGATTGACGCAGCCCTTGCCTCGGCCATTACGTTGACCGTAGTGGAGCCAAATAATAATGGCTTAGGCAGCGATGCCTTTGCGCTGCTCTGGGATGGGGATAGCGTCGTGGGGCTCAATGCGTCCGGTAGGGCACCCATGGCGTGGCGGCCCGAGCGATTTGCGGGCTTGAAGCGTATGCCGGAACTGGGGTGGGACAGTGTGACTGTGCCCGGAGCGGTTTCGAGTTGGGTGGCGCTCAGTCATCGCTACGGCAAGCTGCCATTCGCCGCCCTGTTTGACGCAGCCATCCATTATGCAGAAAACGGCTTTTTGGTCGGCCCTAAGAGCGCTTTCTACTGGCAGTTGCTAGAGCATTATTACGACGATTATCCGGATTGGTCTGCGCACTTTGGGCCTGCGCCCAAGGCGGGGGAGCGGTTTAAGCGTCCCGATATGGCACACAGTTTGCGATTGATCCGCGATAGCAAGGGCGAGGCTTTTTATCGCGGCGAGTTGGCTCAGTTGATGGTGAGCACAAGCGCTCAGGCCGGTGGCGTGCTGTCCATGGCTGATCTGGATCAGCATCGCTGCGACTGGGTGACGCCGATCAGGCAGTCGTATCGCGGTGTGGAGTTGCTGGAAATCCCCCCCAACGGGCAGGGTTTAGCGGCGCAAATAGCGCTGGGTATTCTTGCTCATCTGCCAGTACTGGAAATGGACTCTGTGGCCTGTGTTCATCAACAGATAGAGGCCATGAAGATTGCCGTGCACGCGGCAAATGAGCATTTCGCTGACTCGGATGTCATGGTCCTGTCGCCGGAGCAATTGCTTGAGCCGGGCTCACTGGCTCGGGCTGCCCAAGGTATCGGCTTCGAGGCAGCGGCGTTGCCGCCGGTATCGCTGCCGGTGGGTCACGACACTGTGTACCTCACAACGGCAGACGCTCAAGGCATGATGGTGTCCTTTATTCAGTCGAATTTCCGCGCGTTTGGTTCGGGTATCGTGATTCCCGGTACCGGAATCTCGATGCAGAATCGGGGCTCGGGATTTTCGTTGGATCCTGCTCATCCAAACTGTGTTGCCCCGGGTAAGCGCCCGTTTCATACCATTATTCCTGGGTTCGTAACCCAAGATGGTAAGCCGGCCTTAAGCTTTGGTGTGATGGGCGGTCATATGCAGCACCAAGGGCATGTCCAAATGGTCAGTCGTATTTTTGATTACGGCCAGAACCCGCAAGAGGCCAGCGATGCGCCGCGCTGGCACGTCTATCCGGATCTCTCCGTGGGCTTGGAAAACGGTATGCCGCAAAGTCTCTTTGATGGGCTGAAGCAGCGCGGACATAACGTGCGCTACGAATCTCAAGAGAGCGTATTTGGCGGAGCGCAGCTGATTCAGGCCCTGTCCTCGGGCTATGTGGGTGCCTCGGATCATCGCAAAGAAGGGTACGTGGGCGGTTTCTGAATCTGGCGTAAAATGCATTATTCTTTAAATAGATATGCTCATTCTTATAAAATACTGTCTAAAATCTGCGAAATTAGTAAATAATGCAATTTACGACATGCAGTAGGGCGGCGGTTTGGAACCAACAGAACTGATAGAGCAAATGAAAGCGTTAGGCGGCGTTTGGGACAACAAGCGTGTTCATGAACTGCTGACTGATGCGGATAAAAACCAATCGTTGAGGTCGACAGAAAGAATGCTCGAGGGTTTATTGGTGATCCCGAAGGCGTTGAAAATCGAGGAACTGTGCGATGAGGACCAGCGACCGCTCAGGCGCGCAGTGGTGGACGCTCTCCAGGAAGAGGTAAAACGCAAGCGTCATCACAGTTTGGTGCTGCAGATTGGTGAAACTGCAGCGGGTCCAGTGGTCTGCGTTAATGACGGCCGTCTTGCGCGTCATTGGGTCTTTCTGTCTTCCCTGGGCAATGATTTGGATGCTCAGGTCAACCGCTTGTCTGACGCGCTGGATCTACTGGTTCAAGACAAGGCTGCGCTACTGTGGCCTCAGGGTTCAGTGCTTGCTCCCTGCCGCCACTGGATCGCCCGCGAAGGAACCCACGATGTCCTGCTGCCGTCGGGTTTGTCAGTAAAATTTGCGTTGATGGCTTATCAGGCACCGAAAGCCACTGCCGGAGCCGGCGTGTTGAGCAGTCGAGTTGCTCGCCGTGATGCCGCGACTGTCTCAGACGTCTCATCGGATGTGGTAGCGGGCAGTTTGTCTCATCTGGATCGTCTGGAGGCTGAAAGCATTCATATTATGCGCGAGGTGGTGGCGCAGGCTGAGAATCCGGTGATGCTCTACAGCGTGGGCAAGGACAGCTCAGTCATGCTGCATCTGGCTCGTAAAGCCTTCTATCCCAGCCCTCCGCCGTTTCCGCTCATGCATGTAGACACACGCTGGAAGTTTCAGGCCATGTACGATTTTCGGGACTACATGGCAAAAGAGAGTGGTATGAACCTGTTGGTGCACATCAATCCAGAAGGGGTGGCAAAAAACATCAATCCCTTCGATCACGGCAGCGCGATCCATACGGATGTCATGAAGACACAGGGCCTTAAGCAGGCGTTGGACGCCCAGGGCTTTGACGTGGCCTTTGGCGGTGCGCGACGTGACGAAGAAAAAAGTCGTGCAAAGGAACGGATTTTTTCGTTTCGTAATCCGGCCCATCGCTGGGATCCCAAGAATCAGCGGCCTGAGTTATGGAACCTCTACAACGGGCAGAAAAATCCGGGCGAAAGCATTCGCGTGTTCCCGCTGTCAAATTGGACCGAGCTGGATATCTGGCAGTACATCTACCGCGAACAAATTCCCATCGTGCCACTGTATTTCGCTGCTGAACGTCCGGTGGTGTTAAAGGACGGCATGTGGGTGATGGTCGACGACGATCGCCTGCCGATCAGCGCAGAAGAGACTGTTCAGATCAAGCGCGTACGGTTCCGCACCTTGGGCTGTTATCCGTTAACGGGAGCTGTGGAATCCAACGCCGACGACCTCTCGTCCATTGTTCTGGAACTGCTCAACAGCCGCACCAGTGAGCGTCAAGGTAGGGCTATTGATTCCGATTCGTCCGCGTCGATGGAGAAGAAAAAACAGGAGGGCTATTTCTAGTGAGTACAAAAGAGATGAGTACCTCAGAAGAGGTGAATGAGTATTTGCGTCAGCAGAATCAGCTGGACCTGCTGCGATTCATTACCTGCGGCAGCGTAGACGATGGCAAGAGCACCTTAATCGGACGCATGCTCTATGAGGCTCAGCTTGTTTTTGAGGATCAGGTGGCGACGCTGCTGAAGGACTCCAAAAAGCAGGGCACCCAGGGTGGCGACATTGATTTCGCGCTTCTGGTAGATGGCTTGGCGGCTGAACGAGAGCAGGGCATTACCATTGATGTGGCTTACCGTTTCTTTGGCACCGATCACCGCAAGTTTATTGTGGCGGACACACCCGGGCATGAGCAGTACACGCGTAACATGGTAACGGGTGCGTCTACGGCGGACGTGGCTGTTATTCTTGTCGATGCCTCGCAGGGGGTGCTCACGCAGACTCGACGCCACTCCTTTTTGACGTCGCTGCTGGGCATTCCCAACGTCGTGTTGGCAATCAATAAAATGGATTTGGTGGATTTTGATCAGGCGGCATTCGACCAAATCGAAGCGGAGTATCGCGCCTTCGCTGATGCGCTGACGTTTAAAACTATTACCGCGATCCCGCTGTCAGCGCTGCAGGGCGACAATGTGATCGAGCGGTCGAGCCGCACAACATGGTATTCGGGGCCCACGTTGCTGGGCTTTTTGGAAACCGTGGAAATTGCTGTAGACAATAATGAGGCGAGCTTTCGCATGCCGGTTCAATGGGTGAATCGACCCCATTCGGACTTCCGCGGGTTCGCCGGTACCGTGGCCGCTGGAAGCATCGCCCCCGGGGACCCGGTGCAAGTCTTGCCCAGTGGTCAGCAAGCCCTTGTCGAAGAGGTGATTTTGTTTGATCAATCGCTGCCCAAGGCATTGCCAAAGCAAAGTGTGACGCTGACGCTGGATCGTGAGGTTGATGTATCTCGCGGTGACGTCTTGGTTGCGGCTGCTGCGCCCTGCGAGGTGTCGGATCAATTCGATACCTCCTTGGTCTGGATGGACCAAGATGCCGGCTACGTTGGTCGAGGCTATGACCTGATGTTAGGCGCTAAACGTGTCAATGCGACGCTTACTGAGATCAAATACAAGGTTAACGTCAACACGCTAGAACAGATGCCAAGTCGTAACTTGTCGCTCAATGACATTGGCAGAGTGACGCTGAGTTTGGATGAGCCGATCCCCTTTACGCCTTATCTTGAATGCCGCGATCTTGGGTCATTCATCTTGATTGATCGCTACAGTAAAGCCACGGTGGGCGCGGGCATGATCAATTTTGGCCTTCGTCGCGCTCAAAACCTCCATCCCACCGCAACGACAATCGACAGCCAGCGTCGTTCGCAACTGATGGGGCACAAGGGCAAGGTGATCTGGCTGACGGGATTGAGCGGGTCAGGCAAATCCACCATTGCGGACGCGCTGGAAAGTCGCCTACACGGTATGGGAATACACAGCTACATTCTGGACGGCGATAATATTCGTGGTGGTCTAAACAAAGACTTGGGTTTCACCGAGGCGGATCGGGTAGAAAACATTCGACGTACCGCGGAGGTTGCCAGATTGATGGCAGACGCCGGACTGGTGGTCATCACGGCATTTATTTCGCCCTTTAGATCGGAGCGAGATATGGCGCGTGGGCTGTTCGAGCATGGGGAGTTCGCCGAAGTATTTCTCGACGTGACGCTGGATGTGGCTGAGTCTCGTGATCCCAAGGGTTTGTACAGAAAGGCTCGGCGCGGTGAACTGCCGCACTTTACCGGCATTGATTCACCTTACGAGGCTCCGGAAAGTGCCGATCTTCGGATAGATACCAGTGCAACAAGCGTTGAAGAATGTGTTGATCTGCTGCTGGAGTTGCTTTGAGTTTATCCGGGTCAGAACCACAGGGTTCCTCACACTTGATCAGCTTAGCCAAGGCGTTTTCCTGGCGTATCGTAGCGACGCTGACAACGGCGTTAATCGCCTATGCCATCACAGGAGAAATAGATACCGCCTTGTGGATCGGTGGGATCGAGTTCTTCCTCAAGATCGGCATCTACTACGCCCATGAGCGCCTCTGGCTTTGGTTAACCTGATTCTTTGGGCCTAACGGCTGCTGCTGTTACGCTAGGCAAATGCCTACAAGATTTTTTTCAATCAAAGCCTTTGTCTTTGTCACTGCCTGCCTCTTGGCGGGTTGCGGTCAAAGCGATCGAACCCTTGCGCTGGCGACCGGCGGCCCGGCAGGACTCTACTATCCCTTTGGTGGTGCCATGGCATCACTGTGGTCGGAGGTCCTGCCGAATGTGAACGCCAAGGCAGAGGTTACTGGGGGTTCGGTGACCAATGTGATTCAGGTGGCTCGGCAGGAGAGTGATTTGGGCATTGCCATGGCCGATGTGGTGAGCAGTGCCTACGCCGGTACTGGGCGGTTTCCGGAGCCGCTTCCCCTTCGTGTTTTATTTACGGCCTATCCGAACATCGTGCATCTGCTCAGTCTCCAAGGCAGCGGCATCCGCTCGATTGCCGATTTGGCCGGTAAGCGGGTGGCCTTGGGCGCACAGGGCTCGGGTACCTCGGTCGCCGCGCTCAACATGTTGAACGGTTTGGGGTTGAGCGTGGACGATATTGCCCCCCGCTATTTGAGTTTCGGTGAAACGACCTCGGGTCTCAAAGACGGCACGCTGGATGCGGGCTTTGTTGTGGGAGGATTGGGTATCGCTGCAGTCACGGAACTGTCCGTGACTCGTGATATCGAAATTATCGCGCTCAGTGACGCCGAAATGGCTAGCCTGACAGCGCAGTTTCCGGCCTATTCCGCCTATGAAATTCCAGCAGATACGTATGCGGGAGTCAGTCAGTCCCGGCAGGCTCTGGGCATTTGGAGTGCTGTGGTCGTGCACGAATCCATGCCCGAAACCTTGGCTTTTGCACTAACGTGTGCGGTGTATCGAGACCATGCCCGGTTGCTTAGCATCTCGCCGGTGGTCAAAGACATGACGATAGCCAATATCCGTCAACTTGCGGCCGTACCCCTGCATCCCGGGACAGAGCGCTACTTGCGCAACCCAGAAGCGAACTGCACGACGGTTACGGACACGCCCGTGCAGCCACTTCCCGTGATGGCGAACTGAGCGGTGTCGTCCCAGTTGTTTCCGTCGAATCGAACGCCTAGGTACGTTGCGCTATTTGCCAGCACGCTAGCAATAAGCTTGTCGTTGTTTCAGCTTTGGCAGCCCTTGGTCGGTTTCTTCCCTGTTGGAAGCCTGCCCTTCGAAAGCATCCTAGGTCAGCAGCCGGCGACGTACTTTCGTCCCATCCATTTGGCGTGGATTTTGGTGCTCGGCTTCGTGGTTTATCCCGTTGCAAAAGAGCAAGGGCTGCTGCGCTGGCTCGACGCTGGGGCCATTGCACTGGTGGTTTGGGCCAGCGCGCGAATCCTGAGTTTTGACTACCAGTCCATTGATCATTTACTGCATGGCCTAAGCCGTCCTGACTTTGCCGCAGGAATGATTTTAGTTTTGGCGACCTTGGAAATGGCGCGCCGCGCGGTAGGCCCAGTGATGATGTGGGTGGGGTTGGTGTTCTTACTCTACGGGGCCTTTGGCAATGTGCTGCCCGATGTTCTGGCCACCAAGGGTTTTTCCTTTGAGCGTATCGTGCGCTTCCAAGTGTTCACTGGCGCGGGTCTCTTCGGTGCGCCGCTGGGCATCGCCGCCGGAGCGGTGTTTAGCTTCGTCTTGTTCGGAGCATTTTTGCAGGTTACCGGTGCCGGTAAATTTCTGATCGACCTGTCTTTTGCCGCTGCAGGACGATACCGAGGCGGTCCGGCCAAGGCGTCTGTCATTGCTTCTGCGGCCATGGGTTCGATCTCGGGGAGCGCCATAGCCAACACAGTCACTACCGGCTCGCTGACCATCCCGATGATGAAAAAGCTGGGTTATAAGCCGGAAGAAGCGGCAGGGATCGAAGCGGCCGCGTCCACTGGCGGACAAATTATGCCGCCGATTATGGGTGCTGGTGCATTCGTCATGGCGGAATTCACCAAAACCTCCTACGGCGATATTGTCTGGATGGCCTTGGTGCCGGCACTGCTCTACTTTTTATCAGTGCTCCTATACGTGCATGTCCTCGCGGTTAAGGGCGGCTTTAAAGGCATGCAGGGGCAAACGGGCGCTTGGCGGGTGCTGTTAAACGGACTTCACTTTCTGTTACCGCTGGCACTGATTACCACCTTGCTGCTATGGAATTATTCGCCCGTACTGGTGGGCGTCGCGGGTAGTGGAGCAGTTCTGCTTGCTAGCTTGCTGCGCAGCCATACGCGGATCGGTCTCGCCCAGTTACTCGCCGGTTTACGGCAAGGAGCGATGTTGGCGGTATCCATCTCCGTAGCCTGCGCGGTTGCCGGCCTCGTGGTCGGTACCATTGGCCAAACCGGTATTGGTCTACAGTTCACCGAATCGGTGGTTGCGCTCAGCGGCGGCCAGTTGTGGTTGGCGCTGATTTTAGTCGCCGTCGCGGCCCTCGTGTTGGGTATGGGGTTGCCGGCCACCGCTGCCTACATCGTGCTGGCGGTGATGACCGGACCAGCACTGCAGGAGCTGGGGCTGGCGTTGATTACGGCTCATATGATTATTTTCTGGCTGGCTCAAAGTTCCAACGTTACCCCGCCCATTGCGCTCGCGGCTTTCGCCGGAGCCGGCGTCGCTGGTGCGTCTCCCATGGGGTCGGCCGTAGAGGCGGTCAAGTTGGCCAGTGGGCTGTTTATTATTCCACTGATGATGGCCTATTCCCCGTTGCTGCTCAGTGCTGAATTTGGCTGGGCCGGTGTGTTGCTATCGGCGGTGGTCACAGGCTTGCTGATGCTGATGCTGGCGATGTTGTTGCAGCAGTACCTGTTCAGGCCTGTTACCCCAGTGGGGCGAACGATTGCATTGCTTGCTGCTGCACTGCTGGTTTACCCATCCACCGTTTCACGAGCGGTCGGCGCTGTCGTCGCCGCGGGTCTTATGTTGGCCAATCGTTTGGGACGAGTTTAGGTCGACAGTTCGTTGATCAACGCCGCGTTTTTTTCGCGTTCCGCCAGCCACTCGTGATGAGGTGTGTAATGACCCTCGTGCCAAAATCCCCAGTCACTGGATTTGCTGCCGGTGAGAATCAGGGTCCATACCGGTCGCTCTTCAATGAGCTGCACAATGTGCTGGTGGGACGCTGGCCGAAAGTGCGGGCGAAGCGCCTGAACCATGGTCAGCGGGCCCTCGGGGGTTTTTTCCAGATAGGGTTCCAAAGGCAGGGTGATAAACCACCATGGGTGGTCGTGAAAGGCGCGATCGTCGTCGCCCTTGTGGAATTTGTGCACGCGCAAGGTAAAGCCTAGCCAAAGAATCCATCGCTCGAGATAGGGTTGTCCGCAGTCGTACACCAGATCGTGGGTCCAACCAAAGGTAAGCGAGCCGAAAGAGAATAAGCGTTCTGAGTAGGTCACTGGGCCATGGTTCTAGCGTAGAAGGGCGTAGTATAAAGACCATAAGATTCCGGGTTAAGTTCTAAGACGCGAAAAGGGAGAGAAAGTATGGATGTATTCACCGAATCACCGGCGCTTGATAACGCGCTAGTCAGTCCGTCGAACTGGGGCAGTGAGCAGTGGGTGCACGACCAATTCGCTTGGTTGCGGCAGAACGAACCGCTGAAATATCTCTCACCAGAAGGCTATAAACCGTTTTGGAATGTCACACGCTATAGCGACATCAAGGAGATTGAGGGCCAAAAACAGCTTTTCATTAACGATCCTCGCCCGACCCTGGGCCTCGAGGTGATGGAGCAGCTTGTTCAGCAAATGACCGGGCGCAAGCACTTGGTTCGCAGCCTGGTGCAGATGGATGATCCGGACCATATGAAATACCGCATGCTGACTCAGGGTTGGTTCATGGGCAGTAACTTACGCAAGCTGCAGGCGCGGGTGGATGAATTGGCGGATATGTACATCGACCGCATGGCGGATATGGGGGGCGAGTGCGACTTCGTCAAAGACGTCGCAATTTGGTATCCCCTGCGCGTGATCATGAGCATCTTTGGTGTGCCAGAGGAAGACGAACCCCTGATGTTGAAGCTTACTCAGGAACTGTTTGGTAGCACGGATCCTGATGTGAACCGTTCCTTCGAGCCCGCGGAGTTTTTGAATGTGGTCAAAGACTTTGAAGAGTATTTCGTTAAACTGAGTGAAGCCCGTCGAGCAGAGCCTCGGGATGATCTGGCAACGATTATTGCCAACGCAGAGATTGATGGTGGACAGATTCCCGATCACGAAGCGAACGGCTACTACATGATCATAGCCACTGCCGGACACGACACGACGAGCGCGTCTACCGCCGGAGGGTTGCTCGAGCTCATCAATAATCCGACTCAAATGGCCGCTTTTCGTAATGACGTAGATGGCCTGATGCCGACGGCTATCGATGAAATGATTCGCTGGGTGTCGCCGGTTCGGCACTTTATGCGGACGGCCACAGCAGACACCGAGGTCGCGGGGCAAAAAATTAAGGCCGGAGAGTCGATGATCTTGTGGTACCCGTCTGCGAATCGAGACGAGGCTGTGTACACCGAGCCCAACGCGTTTCGTATTGATCGAAAGGAGGGCAAGCAGATTGCCTTTGGTTTTGGCGCTCATGTCTGCCTGGGCCAACATCTGGCGCGAATGGAGATGAGCGCATTGTTCCGGAAATTGTTGGCGCGAGTAGAGCACATCGAACTGGCCGGCGAGCCGCAATACACTCAGGCGGTATTCGTTGGAGGGCTGAAGAGCTTACCCATACGCTACAAGATGAAGTAGGGCTGGTGGTCGCGACCCATCGCTTACTCCGGGGCGATCTGGCCGTCGAGGTGTCCCTGCAGGGTGGGGGCATTCAGCGCTTCGCTCGGGGTGGGCAGACCCTCATGTGTCCGGCCCCAACGGCTCCTCACTTGGCATGCTTCGCTATGCTGCCGTTCTGTAGCCGGATCAACAACGGCCGCTTTCAATACGGCGAGCATCAGGTTGCGTTAACGCCGAATTTTCCGCCAGAACCTCACGCCATACACGGTTTTGGATGGCAGGGGTTATGGCAGTTGGAAACTCAAAGCGATGAGGCCTGTGTTTTGGTGTACGAGCACGATGGGGCGGCCAGCGACGATACGGGATGGCCTTGGACGTTTCGCGCCTCCCAACACGTGGTCCTGTTGGAAAGCGGGCTGTCGGTAACGTTGGCTCTGGAAAATTTATCCCACGATGTCATGCCAGCGGGGATGGGTTTGCACCCGCATTATCCCTTTGCCGCGGGTATGCATGTGTCGATGGCTTGCGCAGATCGGGTTGTTATGACCGATGACTCGCTGCCGATGTTAGCGAAGCTGGGCGATCACGGTGAGGTGAACCCATTGGCAGACCGGCCTTGGTTACGCCGGGGTTTGGATGATGTGTTCGCCCATCGCATCGGTGGTGCCCAGGTTGTGTGGCCAGATCAGCCATGGTCACTATCCATTGAGCCGGATCCAATGCTTGCGCACTGGATTGTTTATGCGCCCCGCGATAGCGCATTCATCTGTATCGAACCGATCAGTCATCTGCCTAATGCGGTCAATCTCAATCCATTAAAGCCGCCTTTTGCCGGTGAAATGAAAGCGCTGAAACCAGGACAGAGTTGGACAACGACTACCTCGTTTATGACGTTGGCAACTGTGCAGTCAACCCTCCAAGCCTCGCCAACTTCGTGATAGATTGAGATCAGAAAAACCCCTTGGAGAGAGTCCTAACATGGCTGAAGCAGTAGAGTATAAACAGATTGGCACCACTCCCGTGCGGCCAGACGGTTTCGACAAAGTCACCGGGCGAGCCCAATTTGGTGCCGATGTGAATTTGCCCAACATGATTCACGGCAAGGTGCTGCGCAGTCCCCACGCCCACGCTCGTATCAAGAGCGTTGATGTCAGCGGTGCGCTGGCAATGCCCGGCGTTTACGCGGCAATTTCCGGTGCAGACTTTCCTGGCGGGCGGTTAGAAGGCGAAGCCGGCGGCGAAGGTGGCGGCTCCATGAACGATGTCGCCAAGAATGTTATGGCGCGCAACAAAGTGCTGTATCACGGCCACGCGGTCGCAGCTGTTGCAGCGTCGACGGTGCGCCTGGCGGAGCAGGCGCTGCAGGCTATCAAGGTGGAATATGAGGTGCTTGAGCCGGTACTCGACGTGGTCGGGGCCATGGATCCTCAAGCCACCTTGGTGAACGAAGATAACTACACCGCCTTGCCCGAGAAGCCCGAAAAACCCTCCAATATCGCCAATGTCGGTCGGCTGGAACGGGGCAACCTTGAAGAAGGCTTCTTGGCAGCGGATGTGGTCGTAGAGCGCGAGTTTACCTGCCCAATGGCCCATCAGGGGTATATTGAGCCTCATGCCTGTGTTGCGAGTATTGATGAGCGCGGTCGGGGTACGGTTTGGTGTTCCACCCAAGGCCACTTCGAGCACCGGGCGGCAACGTCGAAAATGCTTGGTAAGAATATGGCCGACTTGAAGTTTGTGGCCACAGAAATTGGCGGTGGCTTTGGCGGCAAAACCGTGGTTTATCTGGAACCGCTGGCGGCCATGATGTCAGAAAAATCCGGCCGTCCGGTGAAGATGACCATGTCCCGGGAAGAAGTGTTTCGTGCCACGGGTCCCAGCTCAGCCACCGTGGCTCGAGTGAAGGTTGGGGTTCGCAAAGATGGCACCATTACCGCCGCCCAATCTTGGATTGCGTTTGAAGCCGGTGCATTTGCGGGAGCGCCCTACATGCCTGGCGCCATGTCGATATATGCGCCCTATGCCATCGAGAATTTCCTTGTCGAAACCTTCGACGTGCTCGTGAATAAGCCTAAGGTTGCCGCCTATCGCGCGCCGGGTGCGCCACAGGCCATGCACGCCTTCGAATGCGCCCTTGATGAAGCAGCCCAGCTGCTGAATATGGATCCGATCGATTTGCGAATGGTCAATGCAGCGGATGAAGGTACACAGGCACCCTATGGGCCCAAGTACCCGCCCATCGGTTTCAAGGCGTGCCTGCAGGCTGCAAAGAAACATCCCAACTACCTGAAGCCTGTGCCAGACGGCGCAGGCCGCGGCGTCGCCGTAGGTTTTTGGTTCAACGTAGGCATGCAGTCCAGTGCGGAAGTGAACATCAACGAAAATGGCTCAGTTATGATCATTGAGGGCAGCCCGGATATTGGTGGCTCTAGAGCCTCGATGTGCCTGATGGCGGCGGAAACCCTCGGCGTTGAGTACGACGACGTTCGCGCCCAAGTGGGCGATACCGAAAGCACCGGTTTTTGTAACGTTACCGGCGGCAGCCGCACAACCTTCGCGACGGGTATGGCCGTGACGCAAGCCTGTGAGGCTGTCATTGCGGACTGCAAACGTCGTGCGGCCATGACCTGGGGCTTGGACGAGGATCAGGTGGAATGGGAAGACGGACAGGCCGTCCCGGGTCCTGGCGTGAATGCCGACGTCAAGCCGCTGAGCCTAGCGGAACTGGCCCGTAAGGCGGGTAAAACCGGTGGCCCGATTACTGCTCGTGCCTCTTTGAACGCACAAGGCGCTGGTGCCGCGTTCTCAGTAAATTTTGGCGATCTTCGAGTCGACAAAGAAACCGGCAAGGTCGATGTGCTCAGCTTTACCGCGATCCAAGACGCCGGCAGGGCGATTCATCCCGCCTATGTGGAAGGTCAGATGCAGGGCGGAGCCGTTCAGGGGATCGGCTGGGCGCTGAACGAGGAATACATCTTTGATGACAATGGTGTTTTGGAGAATGCTGGATTCTTGGACTACCGGATTCCCGTGGCCTCAGATCTCCCCATGATCGATACAGAAATTGTCGAAGTGCCGAACCCAAGTCACCCGTTTGGGGTTCGCGGTGTGGGTGAAGCGCCGATCGTTGCGCCCTTGGCGGTCTGCGCCAACGCAGTGTCGCGGTCTCTAGACATGCGGATTACTGATTTGCCGATGTCGCCGCCACGCCTGCTGGACGCGATTGAAGGCTAGGGCCGGACGACGTGTTCGGTGATCAACAAACCCTGCCCAGTGGCGGGGTTTTTTGTGTACAAAACAGGCTGGGGCTATGGCCAGAGTAGTATTTTCTAATGCCATGATGGTGGCCACTGACGGCACGCGAGAGGCCGTGTTAGCCGCAGAAGATTTCCGCGAGTTAACGCTACTGCTTATGGAACAATGGCCTGCCTTAGCGGAACTGATCGAGCAATCCGCCGTCGCCATTGACGGTCAAATTTATCAGGGTGCCTTCGCTGAACCGTTGGCGCCGGAAACCGAAGTGTTTTTTATGCCTCGAATTGAAGGGGGTTAGGGAGAGACTTATGAACATCAGTTTTGGTGCGGAATACGAGGCGTTTCGGGATGAGGTCCGCGGTTTTTTGAATGACAACCTGACGGATGAGCTGCGCGAGGCGCAGCGCTTTTGCCCGGGCATCTTTCTCGATTACGAGCACAACATTGCCTGGCACAAAATTCTGCACAAACAAGGTTGGATCGCACCCAGCTGGCCCAAGGAGTTTGGCGGCACCGGCTGGGATCTGATGCGCCGGTATATCTGGTCCATAGAAAAAGCGGAAGCAGGAGCGCCGGATACCGCTCCCATGAGTCTGAACATGTGTGGGCCCATGCTGATTGGCTGCGGCAGTCCGGAACAGCAGCGGGAGTATTTGCCGCGCATCCTCTCTGGCGAAGATTATTGGTGCCAAGGCTACTCCGAGCCCGGTTCCGGCTCGGATCTAGCAAGCCTGAAACTGAAAGCCACATCTGACGGCGATTTTTATCGTCTGAATGGCAGCAAGATTTGGACATCCCATGCTCATTTTGCCAACAAAATGTTCATTCTCGTGAGAACCAACGACCAAGGTAAGCCCCAGGAGGGCATTACGTTCTTGCTCTTGGATATGGATACCCCAGGGATTCGGGTAGAACCCATTTTGTTCGCCTCTGGCGCTCACGAAGTGAATCAGGTGTTTTTTGACGATGCCCGTGTACCCAAGGCCAACGTTGTGGGCGAAGAGAACAAAGGCTGGCAGGTTGCCAAGTATCTATTGGAATTCGAGCGCGGTGGCTCAGCTGGCGGCAATGCGGCGCGCAAAGTCAGTTTGCAGAGGCTGAGGGAGCTGGCACAGATCATTCCCCATGAAAATGGCACGCTGGCTGACGATAACGACTTTACCCGCAAGATGGACGAAACCTCGGTGCAACTTGAGGCCATTCAATACACCGAGTTTCGCATGATGGCGGCATTGTCTAAGGGTGATAGCCCGGGCCCTGAGTCTTCGGTGATCAAGGCGCTGTCCGCGGAGATCACCCAGCGGATTACCGAACTGACCGTAGAGGCCATGGGCCAATATGCATCGGTGCATCAGCCGGAAGCTCGTGCAGTGGGCTCGAATGTCCCGACGGTTGGCCCCGCCGAGGGTGTGGTCGCATTTTCGCGCTACTTTAATCTGCGAGCTAGCTCCATCGCTGGAGGCAGCAACGAGGTTCAACGCAACATCATGGCCAAGCTGGTACTGGGTTTGTAATGCGTGAGCCAGAAGCGTCAGCCACCGGATATCGGTCTTTCGCAGCGCAGTCTAGGCATTACTTCGCTCGTGAGCATCTCCGCGTGCCAACCAAACCGCTGTCCAGTCCGGCGGCTTGGCGAGGCAGTGACCTAAGGGCTGAATGGGATTCTGGAACCGCCTCTTGGTGCTACGAATTGTCCGATGACGATCGTGCAGAGATTTACGCGGCGGTGGCGCAAGCGCCAGAGGAACTGGCCCTGATCAACCGGGAAAATTTCGTTCTTCCGAGCTTGGCAGCATCCATTGCCCAGTGGCGTAACCGGCTTGCAACGGGTATGGGAGTACAGATCATCAAGGGGTTGCCAACCCGTGAGCCCATGGAATGGGTGCGCCGAGCCTATTGGGGTTTGGGCCATCATCTGGGCGAACCCGGTGCACAGAACCCGCAGCAGGAACTGCTGGGAGAGGTCAGAGATTACCGCGAGGACGATCCCAACGTGAGACTCTACCGCACCCCCCATAACATCAACCTGCACTGTGACGCCGCCGATGTCGTCGGCCTGTTGTGTTTGCAGACCGCCGTCCGAGGAGGACACAGTCGAATCGTTAGCACGGTCACCTTGTTCAATGAACTGATGGGGGAGCGCCCCGACTTGGTCGCTGCGCTTTTTGACCGCTTCAAGCTTGATAGCAGAGGCGAGCGGCCGGAGGGTGCCTTGCCTTATAGCGAACCGCTGCCATGTTGTTTCGATGGGGACATGCTGAGAACCTTCTATCACAGCGATTACATGCGTTCGGTCTCCCGGCACGCTGGCGTCACGGTGTCATCTGAGCAGCAACAAATTCTCGACTTCTACGACGATCGAGGTGCGCGCCCAGATTTTTACTTTGATATGTGGCTGGAGCCCGGTGATATTCAACTGCTGTCGAATCACACGGTTGCTCACGCTCGCACGGCCTATCAAGACAGTGCTGAACAACAGCGACATCTGTTGCGGCTTTGGCTTTCTCTCAGTCAGTCGAGTCGCTAGCCCAGACCGGCTCAGCGATCGACCTTGCTCGAGAAGCAAAATCCGGTGGCCAGGTAGAGGTGTGTGCTTCGAATCCATCGCGATCACCTGCGTATAAGGCTCGTAGAGCCTCTTCATAGCCTTGGAAATCACCGCATAGGGTCTGGCAAAAGCGATAGGTGAGCTGTTGCTGGTGTTTACAAGCATCGTCGGCTAGTTGTTTAGGGTCTCGCCGAGCGTCATCGATCAGGCGGCGAAGCGTTGCTGATGCATTGTCCCCTTGCTGGGACAGCCACTGCCAATGCCTTGGCAGTAAGGTAATCTCCTGAGAAATCGGGGCGTTGTTGGCTGCGACGGGAGTCAGCGAACGAAATGGGTAGTGATTGGCCTTACGTTCAAGCAACGCCTCGTCGCCGCTGAGATCCAAGTCGATGATCTGGCAGGTGCTGTCCTGCAAAATCAGCGCAGACCGATCTGGGTGTGTTCGCAAGAAACGGTGCGCGGCCAGTGCCACGTCGGTCAGCGCGCCTTGGCCGATGCAGCTGTCTGGGCCGTAGGCCGAGAACGTATCCTGTGTCGCGACGTCAGTTCCCATGCGTGTTCTTTAAAAGGGCCTCGAGATCGATTTTCCGCTGGGCCATCTTGGCTTGTTGTTCTGGGTCTGCCCACACACGATAATTGCCGAGGGCGTATGCCTCGCCGTTATCAAAATACGCGAGGGCGTTGAGCCGGTTGGCAACAAAATTGTTGCGGGTCGCCTTTACCTTCCCCGGAGCGCCTGCAACGATGGAATTGGCCGGAATGACCGTGTCTTCGGTGACGATGGTATGACCGGCGATGATGCAATTGTCCCCGATAACCGCCCGGTCCATGATCGTGGCATTGATACCAATCAGGCAGTTGTCGCCAATGGTGGCGCCATGAATCGTGCAGTGGTGAGTGATGGAACAGTAGGCCCCAATGGTCGTGGGACAGTCTGCGATATGGATCATCGTGAAATCTTGGATGTTCGTGAACGCGCCAATGTCGATGTAATCGGACTCGGCCCGCATGACGACCTTGGGCCACACCGAGACTCCCTCGTGCAGGCGGATATCGCCATACAATTCGGCGCTATCGGCCTGCCAGACCGGACCTTTGCTAGCCGGTACGTTACTTCGCTGCATTATCCGTCTCTCCTCGGGTTTGCAGGCCCAGCTTAACGGTTTATTGCCAAAGATTAAGCCCTAACAGTGGGCTGCGGGTCTCAGTACAGAGCACTTCATCGCCCTTTCAACGTCATTGCGAGTCTGTGGGTAACTCGGTGCGACGCTTCTCGCCGCGACGCTGGCTCATCACAAAAGCCAGCAACGGCAGGTAGACGGCAAAGGTGAACCAGTAGGGTAGGTCCGGTGAAATTTGATAGAAAAATCCGCCCAGCAGTGGGCCAATGGTAAATCCTAGAGGGCCGCAGGAACCGGCAATGCCTGCCACCGCGCCTTGTTCGTGAGGTTCCACCGCCAAGGATGCACCCGCCATAAAAGCGGGACCGGCCAGTCCCATGGCAGCGCCCTGCAGCACCATTGCAAACATCATCAGCGCTTGAGTTTCCGCCAGTGCTAGGCCGGCAAAGGCCACGGCGAGTATTGGCAGGGCGATGCGGAGCCACTGAAATGGGGTCAGATTGATGCGCTGCATCAGGCCGATTTGGCTGAGCAGTGATGCCGCTGCGGAGCACCCCATGGCGAGGCCAAAAGTTTGCGCAGTCTCCACTGCTGTGAGTCCGAGCACGTCCTGAAAACGAAACGCCAAGGTTTGCTGCACGAGGGCCATGCCCATGAACATCAATGCGCCAACAATGATGTAGGGGAGAATGCGGGGGTCGAAGTAGCTGAGCTTCTTCGGTGGCGGTGCGCTCTCTTGGTTGGCTTTAGGGAGAGCCCTTGGTATGTCGGGTAGTAACACGATCACAAAAAGGGCTGTCGTCACGGCAATGCCTGAAGCCACCCAAAGTGGTGTGAGCAGCGTAATACCCGCGAGCAAACCGCCAAGCGCCGGTCCCAGAATACTGCCAAAGTTATTGGCTGCGCCGACCGCACCCATGCCCTTGGTGCGGGTTGCAGTGGATGTGATGTCTGCCATGTAGGCGCTGCTTGAAGGCATGATCGCCGACATCACGCTGGCGTGCATGAC
This sequence comes from Gammaproteobacteria bacterium, assembly GCA_002704225.1. Classification (GTDB taxonomy): domain Bacteria; phylum Pseudomonadota; class Gammaproteobacteria; order Pseudomonadales; family Azotimanducaceae; genus UBA4421. The sequence goes on from PAFU01000043.1 coordinate 56,762, forward strand.
GCGGGTCAGCATCAGCAGCAGGTAGCCAGTGAGAGGCAACAATGCCCCTACCAAGGTAAGGTGGAATACCGACGCAAAGAGTAAGTTGCCGCACGCGTAGCCAAATAGACCGATCACCATTACGCGCTTGCGTCCCCAACGATCACTCAATCTGCCCCAGCGCGGGCTAGCCAGAAAGACGACCAAGGACGACGCCGCGATAATGGAGCTGATCTGCAATTCACTCATACCCACTTCTCGACCCAAGGGGCCCAGAATCGCAAACAGCACGGTAAAGCCAAAACCAACGGCTATCAGGGCGAGCAGTAGGATCATTCGGGCATAGCGGAATTCTTTGGGGCTCAGCGGTGACGCTGGACTTTCTGCGGCTTGAGTAGGGATTTCAGGCACGTAAACTCGATGCTTGCGAAGCGGGGCGCCATATTAGCTCAAGCGCCCGGCCTTTGCTGCGAAAGCCTGCGTCGTTGGCGATGGCGATGGCGATGGCAAAGGGCGACAGGGCTTTAGGATTGCGTAACAATTGGCAACCCTTGAGCGAGATGTATAAAGCGATGAGCCAGCAGGATTCGAACGAGCAGTTGTCGAGATCAGATCGCATAGCGTCATCCACTCGGGCCAGCGACAGGGCCAGCGCTCAGCGCAAGAAGTCTAGGCGTATGCTACGCACCATCTTTCTGGGCACTGTGGCTATGATCGGCGGAGTGTTCTGGCTGGGCGATCAATACGGTGTTGACCGAGCGGATACATGGAACCTGTTGGTAACCAGCGCGGGATTTGTTGCGCTGCTCGCATTCGCCGGTCTCGCCGGCGCAGCGTGTATCTGGCTGATTCGGCGTGTGTTCGGTAACAACCAGTAAGGGTTATTCAAGCCGCATGCCGGCTCGCTTGCTCCGGGGCCAGTAGTACTGCTGGGGATCCAGCGAGAACAAAATATGGGTCGCTTGACCTACCACATTGCTTCTGGGAACGAAGCCAAATTTGCGAAAATCGCCGCTGTTGTCTCGGTTATCTCCAAGCACCAAATAGTGATCATCAGGCACGACGACGTCATGAAAGGCGCCGCCGCCGCGTCGTGGCGTGATGCGGTATTGCAGGATATCTCGTTGCTCGCCGAGCAATCGCTCTTGGCGTCTTCGAGTGTGGCTGTAGTCGGGCAGTTGGAATGCAAGTCCTTTTTCAGCCGGCAGAGTTCGATAGACAGCATTCTCCTCGTTGATCCGCAGAGAGTCACCGTCCCAACTTACCCTGTCTCCCGGCAAGCCGATGACGCGCTTCACGGTCAAAATATTGGTGTTGGGTGCGCGGAAGACGATGACATCTGAATGTTTTGGATTGCCCCACTGGATCGGCATGCGATTGCTGAAAGGTAATCGCAGCCCATAGGCCAATTTATCGACAACAATACGATCGCCTGGGATGATCGTGGGCACCATGGACCGAGAAGGTACATGATTCCAATCTACGATGAGCATTCTCACTGCGATGAGGATCGCGAGAAAAATTATCAGGCCACGCCATTCGCGCCAAACAGCGGTCATAACGCTGGGTCTCAGCCGTTGGCTTTTTGCATGGCAGCGAGCTGCTCTGGGGTGGCCTCTGTCTGATAGGTGTTTTTCCATTCATCGTAGGTCATGCCGTAGACGGCCTGACGCGCATCGTCCAGGTCCAGACTCACTCCCTGATCGTCGGCGCTGGCCTTGTACCACTTAGATAGGCAATTACGGCAAAAGCCGGCCAAGATCATCAGATCGATGTTTTGCACATCCTTGCGTTCATCAAGGTGGGCAACCAACCGTCGAAACGTGGCGGCTTCCAGTTCGGTTTGTTGGTTCGGCGTTAGAGTGTTGTCGCTCACAGTTATTATCCGTTTGGTTGCAGGAGTTTTAAGCCGAGTGCCGAGTGAATATCCACTCGTCTTCCGTCGACAGTTCGGGGTTAAATGCATAGCCTTCGACGTCAAAATCTTTGAGCCCGTCGGCTTTTTCGATCCTTTGATCAATCATGTAACGAGCCATCAACCCTCGAGCCTTTTTCGCTGAAAACGACACGAAGCGATAGGCGTCGCGTCGCCACTCTTTGAAGTTAATGGTGACAATACGACCTTCGATGTTTTCTGGCTGCACGACTTTGTAGTATTCGTTAGATGCCAGATTGATCAGCACTTTGCTGCGCTGCTCCGCTAAGGCCTCGTTCAAAGCGTCCGTTACTTTACCGCCCCAAAACTGATACAGGTCTGCGCCACGCGCGTTCTCCAGCTTAGTGCCCATTTCCAGCCGATAGGGGTGTATGCGATCCAGCGGCCGCAATAGCCCATGCAAGCCAGACAAGACGCGCACGCGTTTTTGCGCCCAGCTAAAATCTCGCTTGTTCATGGATTGAGCGTCGAGGCCCAAATAAACATCACCCTTAAACGCAAGAATCGATGCTCGGGAATCTTCCGCGTCTTCGAACTTGGCCGACCACTGGGCGAAGCGATCATGGTTCAGCGACGCCAGTTTGTCGCTGATACGCATTAGGCTGCCAATCTCAGCGGGTTCCAGTTGTCGTAACGTTTTAATGAGCGCGNCGGAGTCNTTGGTGAACTCAGGCACCGTGAATTGATCTGTAGCCAACGGGCTGTCGAAATCCAATGTCTTGGCGGGGGATAAAATAGCCAGCATGAACACCACCTGTTTGTCGTCTGTTATGCCTGCATAGTCTACCTCAGGAAAAGTTGTGTAACAGTCAGCAAGCTGCNGTTGTCAAAGACAGGATTGCCTTTGCGTGGCTCGCCACCAAGGCTAGACTGAGGTTGAACTGATCTGCAGCGTTTGGAGTTTGGAGAATGAAACCATGAAAATGGTGGGACGCACGCATTCCGGGCTGCAGCGCATGCGCAATGAGGACGCCCTGGGCTTTGATACCACGCGGGCTATCGCCGTCGTCGCAGATGGTATGGGTGGTTTGATGGCCGGAGCTGAGGCCAGCCGCATTGCCGTTGATGGCGTGCTTGAACATTTGAATTCGTCGAATACGGTGGATGCGCAGCAATTGGCTGATGCCATAGCGCTAAGCCATCAATCCATTGTGGACGTCAGTGCTGCGAAAGAGATGACATCTCAAATGGGCAGTACTGTCGTGATTTGGTCGGCTACGAAGGAGCAATGGTGTGCAGCCTGGGTCGGTGACTCTCGTCTGTACCAGTGGCATCAGGAAACGCTGACTCAGTTGTCCAAGGATCACAGTCTCGCCCAACGAATGCTCGACAGCGGCGAGGTGGAATCTGGTGTGGACGTAGAAGCCCATTATGGGCATGTGCTAACCCAAGGCTTGGGTTTACGTCAGCCATTGGATCCCGGTTTTTGTGGCGGCGACCTATTTGCCGGGAAAGCAGGTCGCGCCGGCCAGAGATTTTTGCTCTGCAGCGACGGCCTGAGTGATCTGGTCAGTGAAGAATATATGGCAGAGGTGCTCGCTCGAGAAGACCTAGANGCCGCGGCGGAAACATTGTTAGGTCGTGCCCTCGACATGGGCGGGCACGACAATATCAGCCTGATTTTGATTGAGCCCTGACGCGCCCCTATACTGTAGACCACGGTATTAAGCGGCAGCTCAACATTGATGAAGAATCCGCCAACGCTATCGGATCAGACCAAGGAAAACCGGATTGAACAGACGCGAGCGAATAGAAGAGACTTTGGTGCAACGCTTTGGTTTGCAGCACTTGGACGTGACTGATGAAAGTCATGGGCATAGCGTGCCGGATGGGGCGGAAAGTCACTTCAAAGTGGTGGCGGTCAGCGAGGAATTCGCGGGCAAACGTCTCATACAGCGCCACCGAATGATCAACGAACTGCTGGAAAGCGAATTCGCTGGTGGTATGCATGCCCTTGCGATTCACGTCTACACCGCGGACGAATGGCAAACCCGCTTTAATCAGGCGCCAATGTCGCCGCCTTGTGCCGGTGGTAGCGCGCGTGACGGAGACGATGTCTGATGCGTCGTGTGCTGGCGTTTTATCAGTTCCTCTGCGTGGATGATCCGCAAGCCGAATGCAGCAGCCTGCAAATCTTGGGTGACGAGTTGGCGTTGCGCGGCACGATTTTGGTTGCGCACGAAGGCGTCAATGGCACAGTGGTGGGAGATACTCAGGCCCTGCAACAACTGTCTCAACACTTGCTGCATCAATACGGCGTTAAGTCGCAGAAGTGGTCTGATCTGCAGCCGGGTAACAGCGGTTTTCATCGCTTCAAGGTGCGTGTGAAGCCAGAAATTGTCAGTTTTGGTGTTGATGATCTGGATATGAGTCAACTCGGCGAGCATGTAGACGCCCAGACCTGGAATCGATTGGTCGATGACCCTGAGGTGATCGTGATCGATACGCGCAATGACTACGAAATCGACATTGGTTCCTTCGAGGGCGCNGTGTCACCGCATACCAAAAGTTTTCGGCAGTTCCCGGCGTGGGTCGCCGATAACCTCGATCCGGAAAAGCACACCAAGGTGGCCATGTTCTGTACCGGCGGTATTCGTTGCGAAAAAGCATCGGCCTACATGCTCAATAAAGGCTTTGAGAATGTGTATCAGCTTGATGGCGGCATATTGCAGTATCTCGAGGATACTCAGGCCAGCGAATCGCGCTGGAACGGCGAGTGCTTTGTTTTCGATCAACGTGTTTCGGTTAACGCGGATCTTGAGCAAGGTCAGTACAAACAATGTTACGCCTGTCGCCATCCCCTGTCCGTCGAAGAGTTGGCCAGCGCAGCGTTTGAGCATGGTGTGAGTTGTCCTTACTGCATTGATCGCACCAGCGAAGAACGACGGCTGCAGTTTCGCGAACGTCAGCATCAGGTGCGCTTGGCGACCGAGCGGGGCGAGCAACACATCGGACAGGATCAGCGCAAGGCCAGAGAGCGTCAACACAGCGACGAGTGATTGGCCCTGCCTTACATTAAGGGTTCTAGGTAGGGAAGAAAGCCATCCACCAGAATGGGTTGGGCTTTGGCCGTTGGGTGAATACCGTCGTCTTGCATTAGGTCGTCACTGACNGCCANCGCCTCAAACAAAAATGGCACAAGGGCGGCATCGGACTGTTTCGCCGCCTCCGCAAAGACGGCTTCGAAACTTCGGGTATAGCGTGGCCCGTAATTGGGCGGAATGCGCATTGTGATGATCACGGGTTTCGCNCCAGCGTCGATNACCAATTNCGTCATCGCCAGCAGGTTGTTGANAATTTTGGCGGTAGGATAGCCGCGCAAGCCGTCATTGCCGCCGAGTTCCAGCACCACGATCTGTGGGCTATGTTCTTGGAGTAGTTCCGGCAGGCGATTCAGTCCGCCAGTGGTGGTCTCACCCGATACGCTGGCGTTAATGAGACGCCAGCGAGATTCGCGTTGAATGAGGGTTTGGTTCATAAGATTGACCCAACCGTCATCAATGTTCATGCCATAGCCTGCACTGATGCTGTCGCCAAGGACTAATATNCTAGCCGAATCTCCTTTTGACACTTCTTGGAGATTAGTTGGTGCAGAGTGCTGCCCAGATCCGGCCTGCGCATGTAGGCTCACCGCTGCGAAAGCGACGAGCCATATGGCTGGACAGAAGACTGTGCCGCGCCGACGCGCGAACACAGACAGATCAATGTTTCGTAAACGAAAAGAGAAGGATCGCATGAGTCGAACCGTAGTCAGTGCTGAAAGTGTAGAAAAAATTGTGCAGACCTCTGCCGGAGAGTTGATCATCTTGGATGGCATTGATTTGGAAATCAATCAAGGGGAAACCGTTGCTGTGGTGGGGGCTTCGGGCTCGGGCAAGACCACGTTGCTGGGCATTCTTGCGGGTTTGGACACAGCGACCGCGGGGGCGGTGAAGCTACTGGATGCGAACCTCACAGATCTCGATGAAGAGGCGCGTGCGCTGGTGCGGGGACAACATGTCGGGTTTGTTTTTCAGTCCTTTCAGCTTTTGGCCTCGTTGACCGCGCTGGAAAACGTCATGCTGCCAGTTGAACTTCGCGGAGATACCATGGCGCAGTCGCAGGCTCGTGAACTGTTGGAGAAAGTGGGCCTGGCTGACCGTTTGGACCATTACCCGCGCCAGCTCAGCGGGGGCGAGCAACAGCGGGTAGCGATTGCTCGGGCGTTTGCCTCGAACCCAACCGTTTTATTTGCCGACGAGCCAACGGGAAATCTGGACACTCAGACTGGCGAATTGATTTGTCAGCTTCTGTTCGAGTTGAATGCGGAATTTGGTACCACGTTGGTCATGGTGACTCACGATCTGGCGCTGGCNGCGCGGTGCGGGCGAACGATTTCTATTTCTGGCGGACGCATTGTCCCGAGCGAGTCCCAAGAGGCAGTAAAATGAACATGATGTTGGTCGCCCGGATGGCTTGGCGGGACATTCGTTCCGGAGAAATGGCTCTGCTGTTGGTGGCCTTGTTGGTGGCCGTCGGTACGGTGACATCCATCAGTTTGTTCGTCGATCGGCTGCAAAGTGCGCTGTTGGAAGAGTCGTCCAATTTTTTGGCAGCGGACCGGCAAATCTCGTCGAGTCAGGCAATACCTGAGGCCTTTGTCCAACAGGCGCAGCAGCGTGGGTTAAACACGGCCCAGACTCTCGTGTTCCCGTCTATGGTGTTTGCCGGTGATTTGAACCAGTTGGTGAGCGTGAAAGCTGTCGATGCCACCTATCCGCTGCGAGGCGATTTGATTGTNGGTAGTGAGCCGTTTCAGCGCGGTGCCCCNACGGACAGNGTGCCGGAACCGGGCACGGTTTGGCTTGATTCACGATTGTTTCCGGCAATGAATCTTGGCCTCGGCGATACCATTGAAGTGGGTATGGCCAAATTAACCGTGGCAAGCGTGCTGATTGCCGAACCCGACCGGGGTGGTTCCTTCTTTGATTTNGGTCCGCGTCTGCTCATGAATATGCAAGACGTTGCAGCGACCGAAGTGGTTCAGCCCGGTAGTCGGCTGTCCTATCGTTTGTTGCTGTCCGGCGCCGAAGTCGAGCTGGAGGCCCTGCGAGAGGCACTGCCGCTGAAGCCGAATTTTAGCTGGGTGAGCGTGCGGGAGAGCAGTCCTCGCATCGGTCGTGCGCTGGATCGGGCCGAGAGCTTTTTGCTCTTGGGCGGCTTGCTCGGAGTTTTGCTTGCTGGAATCGCGGTGGGGCTTTCTGCCCATCGCTACGCCCAGCGTCATTTCGACCATGTCGGGGTGCTGAAAACTCTAGGGGCCACGCCGACACAAATACTGCGCGGGTTCATGTCGTTGCTGCTGATGGTGGGACTTGCTGCCATCGGTCTGGGCCTGCTGTTGGGGTCACTGTTGCATGTTGCTATCGTGGAAGTCCTTGCCACGTTGATTGCAGTGGAACTGCCGCTGCCGACAGCTCGGCCGTTTTTGCTGGGAGGCGCAACGGGTTTGATCTGTGCGCTGGCATTTGCGATGCCGGCCTTCATTCATCTTAAAAACGTCGAACCCATGCGCGTCATACGACGGGATCTGGGCGTCGCCCCACTGAGTCGCTGGCTTTCCTATGGCGCGGCTGCCGGCGGCAGTTTGTTGCTGTTGGTGTGGTACACCAAGGACCTCTGGCTGACCCTATGGACCCTCGTCAGTATCGTGGGTATCTGCGTGGTGTTTGGTGCCATGGCATGGGCATTACTCAAAGGGGGCAGGGTAGCCGGCATGCAGGCCAAGAGCGGCTGGCGCTTAGCCCTAGCCGGGTTGCAGCGCAGGCGTACAGAGAATACAGCCCAGATTCTGATCTTTGGGGTCGCGATTATGTTGCTGCTCGTGATGGTCTTGATTCGAACGGCACTGATCGACGAATGGCGGTCTCAAGTACCTGAGGACGCGGCCAATCACTTTGTGATGAATATTGCCGAAGAGGAGGTAGATGGGGTTCGGGCATTGGTGCGTCAAGGCGCAACCGAGGGCGAGTTTCTCTTCCCCATGATTCGCGGGCGCGTGGCTCAGGTAAACGAGCTGTCCGCGAAGGAGTGGCAGGAAAGCGTGCGAAAAGGACCGGGTGGTCCCAGGCTGACGTCGGAGCGTTCGCTTACCTGGTCTGTTCTGGCACCGGANAATAATGAAATTGTCGCGGGCAGATGGTGGTCAGCGGACAGCACCGAGGCGGAGGTGTCGCTGGAGCTGGACTACGCCGAGGATTTCTCCTTGGGGCTCGGTGACCGCATGGAGTTTGATGTTGGCGGTAAAACAGTCTGGGCAACTGTGACCAGTATTCGATCCCTGGAATGGGAGAGTATGACGCCTAACTTTTTTATCATTCTGTCGCCCGGGGCTCTGCAAGGATTTCCGGCCACCTACATGACGAGCTTCTTTTTGGAACCCAACGAGAAGGTGTTTTTGAACACCTTGCTGAGCCAGTATCCAACCATCACGGTGATTGAGATTGATGCGCTGATTGCGCAAGTGCAAAAAATCGTTGGTCAGGTCAGTCAGGCAGTGGAGTTGGTTTTGGCCCTTGTGTTACTCAGTGGAGCCTTGGTGCTGATTGCCAGCATTCAGGCCAGTCGAGACACCCGAATGGCTGAACATGGTCTTATCAGGGCCTTGGGGGGGACGCGCGCATTGATTGGTGGTTCATTGACCGCTGAGTTTTTGGTGCTCGGTGCCTTCGCGGGCATTGTGGCCGTGTTCGGTGCGGAACTGCTGGTGGCGACGCTGCAAATACAGGTCTTTCAACTAGAAGCCGAGGCGCATCCTTGGATCTGGTTGCTTGGACCTACGGCCGGGGCGCTGATCATCACAATCGTCGGTTTGCTTGGCAGCCGAAGTTTGATCGACACACCGCCTATGAGCGTGCTTCGTGGTTTATACTAAGGCCTTTTAACACCCAAAGATTGCCTTATGACCTCATCCGTCGGGATTCATGCGCCCACAGAACACCCGCTGTCTCGCTCTGCGGATCCTCGTAAAAGCCAGTACGAGAAAAATAAGTGCCACAAAAAACTGCGCAAGCTGGTGGGCGAAGCGCTGACAGACTTTGACATGCTTCAAGACGGCGACAAGGTCATGGTCTGTTTGTCCGGAGGTAAAGACTCCTACACCTTGTTGGATCTGATGCTGAGCTTTCAGCAGCACGCGCCGATCAATTTCGAAGTGGTGGCAGTGAACTTGGACCAGAAGCAGCCGGGCTTTCCCGAACATGTGCTGCCCGCCTACTTGACTGATCTGGGCGTAGGTTTCGATATCATTGAACAAGACACGTACAGCGTGGTCAAAGCGCTGACCCCTGAGGGTAAAACAACCTGTCCCGTGTGCTCTCGTCTGCGGCGGGGGATTCTCTACAGTCACGCAAAAAAAATCGGCGCCACAAAAATTGCCCTTGGCCATCATCTGGATGATGTGGTCGAAACGTTGATGCTGAATATGTTCTACGGTGCCAAGCTGAAAGCCATGCCAGCCAAACTGCGCAGCGACGACGGGCAGAATATCTTGATCAGGCCTCTTTACTACTGCCGAGAATCCTTGATTCAGCGATGGTCCGATTTTCGGCAGTATCCCATTATCCCCTGCAATCTTTGCGGCTCACAGGACAATCTCCAGCGTCAGGTGATCAAAGAAATGTTGTCTGGCTGGGATCGGGCTCACCCGGGCCGTGTGGATAACATTGGTCGCAGTATTAATAACGTCACTTTGTCCCATCTGGGCGACCGCAAACTCTTCGATTTCGGCGGACTGAAGGCCGACAGCCCACGCATTGATGCGCTACAGATTGATTAATGATCAAGATTCCGACCAGTGAGTTGACGGACGATGCCTTATTGGGGGTGATTGACGCGTTTATATTGCGTGAGGGCACGGACTATGGTCACCAAGACTTTACCCTGGATGAAAAGCGTGATCGGGTTAAAGCCATGCTGCAAAGCGGCGCTGCTGAGATCTGCTTTTATCCAGAAAACGAACACATCGACATCGTGTTAGCCGATGCATCTGCGTCTTAGAGGTCACACAGCGAGTATTCCTATGCGCCGATTCTCTTCAAAGCTGTTTGTCCTAGTACTGCTGTTGAGCCTGTGCAGCGCGCGGTCCCTAGGTGCGGGTATCGAGGTTGAAACCACCGTGCAGCGGGTCNTGGCGGATGGTTCTTTTGAAGCGCTGGAGTTTCCAACGGAGGGTCAGGCATCCCCGGGCGAGAGAGCATCGGATCCGATTCAGACCGAAGACTCGACTGCCTTGAACTTTCAGGCAGGCAGCGAGCGGTCCTTTGATGTACTCGGCACAGCGCCGGAACTGAGCCCAGCCGCAAGTGCGTGGAATGGCAACCTGCCCGCGCTGGTGAGCGAGTCAGCAAGCNTTCCCTCCCTCCTGCCGGATTTGGACGAGGTGGCCGTGGGTGATTTGCTGCGATATGAACTCCGAGTCCACAACGCAAACGCCTTTTCGGTGCCCGCTTTTGCNCTGGAACTGATCGAACACTTGCCGCCTGGCGTGACATTTGTCGGCTTATCAGCCGGTCAAGCGGATTGGGCCTTGCAGCCATCAACGCCGACAGAGGCGCTTGATGCAGAAGCGTTGGCTGCGCTCCAGCCATCCCTTCGCTTACACAATACCCAGATTCTGGCTGCGGGTGCGTACTCGTTTTTCAGCTACGACGTTGTGGTGCAATCGCCAGTCAAGGCCGAACTGCTCGAACAAGAAGTGCCGCCGGAAAGTGAACGTGTACCGGTGTTGGACGATTCCCGCACTCAATTGCAACTGCAAGATTAGATGCGTAAGGTCTCGCGCGAATTGATAACAAGAAGATTGGCGGNTTTATGTTCCAACAGCTAACAAAACTTGGCCTGGCTTTGGCGGTACTGACTGGTTTGCCCCTGTCAGCGCTGGCGGATGACCTGGAGCCATCGACAGATAATGGTGAAGCCTTGGAAGAGGTCTTGGTGCTGGGTGTTTCCAGCCTGCAGCAGCGTTTGGGTGACAGCGGCAGNATCAGCGTGATNGANGCACAGACCATNCGNGANGTNGCNGCCACGCACCCNAGCGAGGTGCTGAATCGTGTGCCCGGTGTGTGGGTGAATCGTGGCTCGGGACAGGAGCATCTCACGGCGATACGCTCTGCGGTCTNCACGGGTTCTGGTGCCTGCGGAGAGTTTGCACTGCTGGAAAATGGCATACCCCTTCGCCCCCAAGGCTTTTGTAACATCAATAATCTGTTTGAACTGAATATGGAGCAAGCCCATGCCGTCGAAGTCTGGCGTGGCCCTGCCAGCGCGGTCCTAGGCGGTAATGCGCTGCATGGTGCGGTCAACGTCATTAATGCAATACCAAGTCAGAGCAGTCTGGGCATTGAAGTTGGGCCCTACGACTATGGGCGCTTCAATGCCGCCGGCAAGTTCGAGCGTGGCAAGCATGCGTTTGGCGCCAGCTTTGTCGGAACCACCACCAATGGCTACCGCGACAACACAGGCTATGGCCAGCAAAAACTGAATCTGGCGCATATGACCGAAGCGAATGGTTGGGCGGTTAATAATCAGCTGACCGCGACTCTGCTGAATCAGGAAACAGGCGCCTATGTTCGTGGCTTCGAAGCCTATGAAGATCCGGATTTGCGCAGCTCTAACCCCAAGCCAGAAGCCTATCGTGATGCGTGGTCAATGCGAGCCAGCAGCGAGTGGGTCAAGGACCAACTGACGCTGAAGCCATACCTGCGTCGCTCCCAAATGACGTTTTTGCAGCACTTTTTGCCGGGTCAGCCGCTGGAAAAGAATGAGCAGACCAGTGGCGGCTTGATTGTGAGTTACGCCATCGATTCTGGTGCGACCAGCGCCAATGTGGGCGGTCAGGTTGAATTGATGTCAGGCGCGTTGAACGAATTTCAAGAAGGTCCGACGGTCGGTAGTGCCTTCTTGGTCGCCACTCGACCCTCCGGTCTACACTACGACTACGACGTGGACTCTCAGCTGATTGCCGGTTTCTACGACCTGCAGTATCGCGTGAACGACGGATTCCGCGTACTGCATAGTCTTCGCTTGGAGTATTTGAGTTACGACTACACGAACAAACACATCGTCGGAAATACCAAGGACGATGGCACGAATTGCGGCTTCGGGGGCTGTCTGTACACCCGTCCTGCCAGTCGCGATGATTCCTTCACCAATGTGGGAGCCCGGTTAGGCGCCGAAAAAGACTTAGCCGCCGGAATGGTCTACGCCAACGTCAGTCGTGGATTCCGGCCACCTCAGGTGACGGAGCTGTACCGGCTGCGCGGTGGTCAGAGTATCGCCGATCTGGACAGCGAGGACCTGACTGCTGTGGAGGCGGGGTTCAAAAACGAAAACGTCTCCGTAGCGGTCTTCGCAGAGCAAACACGAAACTTCCTGTTTCGTGACTCTGAAGCGTTCAACGTCAGCGACGGGCGAACNCGATCCATGGGTGTGGANTTTAGCGGTCAGCGTGAGGTCGGCCGTCATGAATTTCAATTAGCGGCGACTTATGCCAAGCACGAATACGATTTTGTGCGGGATGCGGATGCAGATGGACGAGAAGAAATTACTGACGGTAATGAGCTGGATTCGGCNCCTCGCTGGATTGCCCACGCCGCGTGGCGAACTGCNATTACCGATTCGCTGANACACGAACTGGAAGTCAACCGGGTTGGCTCNCACTTCTTGAATGCCGCGAATACCGCGCGCTACAAAGGTCACTACGCAGTGAACTGGCGACTGCAGTGGCAGGCCAGNNCCAGCACGGAAATCAGCCTGCGGGTCATGAATCTGCTGGATGAACGCTATGCCGATCGCGCTGACTTCGCCTTTGGCAGCTACCGCTACTTTCCAGCCATGCCGCGGCAGGTTTATCTCGGCGCACGCATGATTCTCGACTGATGGGACGACGTTGACTGTTCAGCCGCTACTCGACGTAAACGCCTTGTCTTGTGAACGAGGCGGGCGGCGGCTGTTTTCCCCCATATCACTGAGTGTTTTGCCCGGTGATTATGTTGAATTGGTTGGGGNCAACGGATCAGGTAAATCCACCTTGTTGCGTACCCTAGCGGGCCTGCACTCCCAGTTCGCCGGCGAATACCGCAGCAAAGATGCGCTCTATCAGGGGCACCGATTGGGCTTAGACGGTCTGCTAACGCCGCTGGAGAATTTGGCTTGGTTGGCGGGGTTGGAAGATCACACNCTGGATCACGACATTACATTGAACGCCCTAGACCGGGCGGGCNTNTTGACCAAGGCTTACAGCCCGTGCAGCGCCATGTCTGCAGGTCAGCAACGGCGGCTTGCCATGGCTCGATGGTTGCTTAGTTCGCGCAAACTGTGGCTTCTGGATGAACCGCTCACAGCCTTAGACGCCAGCGCACAAGATCTGTTAAGGGATGTGATCGCCGAGCACTGCGCCACCGGTGGGGCGGTGATCTGCGCAACCCACCACGCCATCGCCATCGACGGCAAGAGCGAATTACGCTTGGATACTTCGACAGCGGAGGGTCGGTGATGATTCGCGCAGCCTTGGTTCGAGAATGGCAGGTGCTACTGCGCGCCAAGGGTGCTGTGATCAATCCCTTAGCCTTTTTGCTACTGACCACGACGCTTTTCGTGATCGCCGCACCCGATGCGATAACCAACGGGACAGATGGGCCTGCAGAGGTTGCGCCAGGCATCCTTTGGACATTGGTGCTNCTCACTCAGNTGCTGGCGTTGGATGGCATGTACCGAAGAGATTTTGACAGTGGTGTATTGGAGCAGAGCGTGGTCAGTGCCCAGGTACCTTTTGTCACAGTGTTGATCCGAATATTTATGCAATGGCTGAGCACAGGGTTTATTATGGCGATGCTCGCGCCAATCNTGGGTTTGATTCTTGGATTATCGACTCAAGCGCTGCCGGCTACCGCCTTGGCTTTACTGTTGGGGACGCCGGCGTTAAGCCTGCTCGGTAGTGTGGGGGCTAGCGTAACTGTGGGGTTTAACCGTGGTGGCGTGATTTTGGCGCTGCTGGTGTTGCCGTTATTTCTACCCACGTTGGTCTTTGGAGCGGACATGGTAATGGCGGCTCAAGTCGGGCGCAGTGTGATGCCGCAGGTTTACGCCCTCAGTTTAATCAGTTTGGTCGCCTTGGCCTTGGCACCTTTTGCGACCTTGGCAGGCCTCAAAATCAGTTTGGAGATGCAGTAGCCGCCTAGTTCTCTGAATGAACGGGTGTGGATTGTTTCAGTAACGTTGGAGTTGACGTGATCGCGCGATTTTTTGGACAGTGGACAATGTCATGCTAGGTGCATCGCTGAAGCGTCTGTGGCATAAGCTGGGATCTCCTCGCTGGTTTTTCTCACTCACGACACCGTGGGTTGCCTTTTTCGGTTGGTCCGCCGCAGCCCTGCTGCTGTGGGGAACGATCTGGGGCCTAGCCTACGCGCCGGCAGATTATCAGCAAGGCAATAGTTTTCGTATCATGTACGTGCATGTGCCGGCTGCCATGCTCGCTCAAAGTCTTTACATCGGCATGGGTGTCGCGGGTTTCATCGGGCTTGTTTGGCGAATGAAGCTGACCGATGTGGCGATTTCCGCCTGTTTGCCCTTGGGCATGGTGATTACTGCGTTGGCTCTCTTTTCTGGCAGTGTCTGGGGTCGGCCTACATGGGGCAGTTGGTGGGAATGGGATGGACGTACCGTTTCCACATTGGTTTTATTTTTTCTGTTTGTCGGTATCTATGCGCTTCGCGAAGCGATTGCCGAGGCGGAGCTTCGGGCNCGGGCCAGCGCGCTGATCGCCATGGTCGGTACCGTCAACATCCCCATCATTAAGTATTCGGTAGAGTGGTGGAATACGTTGCATCAACCGGCGTCTTTTGGNNTGACNCAAAAGCCCNCCATGCCGAGTGAGATGTGGTTGCCGCTGCTNGTGATGGTGCTGGGCTTTTACTGTTTTGCCGGNNTNNTNGTCNTGCTGCGTATGCGCAGCGAAATACTGCAGCGGGAAATGAACGCTCGCTGGGTGAGTGACTGGATCTCAGGACGGGAGTCTTCCTAATGTACTTCGACTCGTTTGCTGAATTTCTGCTGATGGGCAAGCACGGTTTCTACGTTTGGACGGCCTATGGCACAACGGCTGCTGTACTGCTTGGGTCTTGGCTTAGCGCACGACAGGCGTTCGTCAANGCAAGGCAACAGATCGCCCGGCAGNTCGAATTGGCGGATCGGTCTGGGTCGTTAATGAACCGAGATAGGGAAGGTTTTAATGAATCCGAAACGTAAACAGCGTTTGTACCTCACCCTGTTTCTGCTGCTGGTGGCGGGGGGGGGTACTGCGTTGCTGATTCAGATTTCTGGCGAAAACATGAACATGTTTTACCCGCCGGCTGACGTGGTCTCAGGGGAAGCACCCGTGGGCGAAACGCTGCGAGCCGGTGGCATGGTGCAAGAGGGCAGTGTGGTCCGCAGCGCTCAGGATTTAGGCGTCACCTTTGTGCTGACGGATCATCAAGGTGCGGACTTTGCGGTTCAGTACACGGGGATTCTGCCGGACCTTTTTCGTGAGGGGCAGGGGATTTTGGTAGAAGGTCAACTCAACGCCGCTGGCGTGTTCAACGCTACAGAGGTGCTGGCCAAGCATGATGAAAACTACATGCCGCCGGAATTAATGGATTTACAGGGCATGGAGCCTCCGGCGACGCCCAAGGCGGGTATGCCGGGGTATCCCTCGGCTCAGGGCAATGCCGAGATGACACCGGATAGTATGCATGATTCCTGAACTTGGAAATTTCGCTCTGACGCTGGCTGCAGTGCTGGCCTTGGGTGGCGCAGGCATGGGTCTGACAGCGCCACGGGACGAGGTGCTGCAACGGGCAGCCATGTCCATGGTTTTCGGCCAGTGGGCATTCAGTTTTGTCGCCTTTGCGGCCTTAGTTTATGCCTTTGTGGTGGATGATTTCAGTGTCGCCTATGTGGCGAACCAGTCGAATACATTGCTGCCGTGGTTTTACAAGATCAGCGCAGCCTGGGGCGGCCATGAAGGATCATTTCTGCTTTGGATTTTGATTATGGGCTGTTGGATGGTGGCCTTTGGTCTGCGCTCCAGCCAATACCCAGCGCACTTCACCACTCGGGTGCTTGGGGTTTTGTCCCTGCTGAATCTGGGGTTTATTTGCTTCGCTCTGTTTACCAGCAACCCGTTTTTGCGCCTAATTCCGCTGACCCCCGCGGATGGCGCAGATCTGAATCCGCTGCTGCAAGACTTTGGTTTGATCGTGCATCCGCCACTGCTCTACGCAGGCTACGTGGGTTTGGCGATTCCTTTTGCCCTCGCCGTGGCCGCTTTGCTGGAGGGTCGTGTGGATGCGACTTGGGCCCGCTGGTGTCGCACATGGACCAACATGGCATGGGCCATGCTGACCGTCGGGATCGCATTGGGTAGCTGGTGGGCCTACTACGAGTTGGGCTGGGGCGGCTGGTGGTTCTGGGATCCGGTGGAAAATGCCTCCTTTATGCCATGGCTAGCGGCCACTGCCTTGGTGCATTCGTTGTCTGTGACCGAGAATCGGGGCACGTTCAAAAGCTGGACCTTGCTGCTCGCCATCACCGCATTCTCATTTTCGCTGCTGGGCGCCTTCATTGTTCGATCGGGGGTGCTCACATCGGTGCATTCATTCGCTGTAGACCCCGAACGCGGTATGTACATTTTGATTTTCCTCGCCTTAGTAGTTGGCGGCTCTCTCGCCCTGTACGCAGCGCGGGCCGGGCAGG
Organism: Gammaproteobacteria bacterium; assembly: GCA_002704225.1. Classification (GTDB taxonomy): domain Bacteria; phylum Pseudomonadota; class Gammaproteobacteria; order Pseudomonadales; family Azotimanducaceae; genus UBA4421. The sequence goes on from PAFU01000043.1 coordinate 73,452, forward strand.
CCCGGGCCAAGGTGGGTTACGGCTTGTTGAGTCGTGAGTTTTTCATGTTGATCAATAACGTCATCTTAGTGGTTTCCTTAGCCGTGGTGCTTTGGGGAACGTTGGCACCCATTGGTTATGAAGCCCTGACTGGCGGACGGATCTCCATCGGCACGCCATTCTTCAACGCCTTCTTCGTCCCGTTGGGTCTGCTTTTGCTGGCGGCTTTGGCGTTTTTGCCCGTGCTCAATTGGAAGCGAACTCGGGTTGAGGTGCTGCGTAGTGTTTATCAGGCCATGGGTATCGCCGGGGTATTCGGTGTGAGTGTTTGGTTCCTGTTGGATCCCGCGTCGATCGTGGTGGCCAGCGCGGTAGCGTTGGCCGTATGGGTGCTACTCACCCATGCCAAACAGCTATTTGTTCGTCTCAGACGCGGTAGGCCACCGGCGGCGTTTTGGGGAATGACGTTGGCGCACCTTGGCTTTGCCCTGGGCACCTTGGGCATTGCGGTGACGGCGACCCAATCCATTGAAATGGATGTGCGAATGACGCCCCAAAGCAGTGTTGAGCTTTCGGGTCAACAGGTGACCTTTACCGGTGTGGTTGGTGTGTTGGGTCCTAACTACAGCGCCCAACAAGGCATTTTTATTCTTACGGAAGCCGATGGTTCAAGCGCCTACGAACTTCGTCCTGAAAAGCGCCAGTACTTTGCCGGCGGCAATGTGATGACCGAGGCGGGTATTGCGGCTGGTTTTTTTGCTGACACCTATATTTCCTTGGGAGAGCCTTTGGAAGGCGATGCTTGGGCGGTTCGATTGCATTACAAACCCTTAGTCCGCTGGGTGTGGATCGGAGCCTTGTTGATGGCCCTAGGTGGTGTGCTGGCGGTATTTGATAAGCGCTATGCCCGACAGCGGCGCAAAAGCCACGTTGCGGATGCCGATGCGGTGGCCGCATGAGCCGGGCCAGCCTCTACATTCCGCTGGGCGTCTTCGTATTGATTATGAGTCTTGGCTACATCGGTTTTGATCTGGGCGCACGCAACGAACTGCCGTCTGCGTTGATCAATAAGCCGTTCCCCGAGTTCAACGCGCGTTTACTGGAAAATCCGGAAAAAACCATTACCCGAGCCGACCTGTTGGGTCGACCGGCCATGGTCAATGTATGGGCGACCTGGTGCCCGACCTGTCTGAGCGAGCATGAAGAACTGATGCGTATCGCTCAAGGCACTGACATCGTCATCGTTGGGGTGAACTACAAAGACCGCCCGACCAAGGCGCTGCAATGGCTTGCACAATATGGCAATCCTTACGATTGGGTTCTGGATGACCGCGACGGATTGTTGGGTATTGAAATGGGTGTTTATGGCGCGCCGGAAACATTTTTGCTGAACGCTGCCGGCGAGGTTGTCTACAAACGCGTCGGAGACATCAATCCGCGGATTTGGCGGGATGAGCTTGAACCGCGGTTTCGACAGTTGGGTGTGACCCTGAGCGCGACGTCTGAGTCTCAGAACTCGCCATGATCCGCTATCCCTTACGCAAATTGAGCTCCTGGCTGTTGCTGGCGTTACTGCCCGCAACCGTCGCGCTGGGCGCTTCGCAAATCGACACCTTCCAATTTGCCGATGACGTTGAAAAGCGGCGGTACCGAGCCTTGATTGAGGAGTTTCGTTGCCCGAAGTGCCTGAATACGAATTTGGCGGGCAGCGACGCGCCCATTGCCCAAGATTTGCGCAAGACGGTCCATCGGTTGGTGGCAATCGAAGGCATGAGCGACCAAGAAGTCCGGGATTACTTGCAAGCTCGCTACGGTGACTTTGTGTTGTACGACCCGCCCTTCAACATCCGGACGTGGTACATCTGGCTGGTCCCGATTGGATTGGGTCTGCTGGCCCTTTTCGTGCTGTATCGACTGCAGCGTTCGGCACGTGTCGAGCACTCTGGGCTCGATGCCGAACAGCAAAAACGCCTGCAGAAGATTGTGGCTGCTAAGACGGATACCCGAAACTGATGTTTGTTTTCTTTCTGCTGGCGGTGGCGGCGCTGCTTTTTGTGTTGGCACCGGCCTTTTTGTCTTGGGGCCAGACCCGAGCCGCCGCCAGTACGCCACAAGATGCAGCGCGAGAAGAGGCCGCTGAACAAAGTCGCGCGTGGTACGACCAGCGGATGCACGAGCTGGCCGAAGAGGATATGGACGACGTTCACCGGGCTGAATTATCCGACGAACTTGCATCCGTTTTGCTTGCCGAGTACCCCAGTGTTGAGACGTCGGCCGATGACCAGACCTTGAGCGCACAAGAAGCCAGACCCCCTGCCTTTTTTGCCAGACCGGTAAATCTACTGTTGATCACAGGTGCCGCATTGATTGCACTCGCCGTGGGGGTTTATGGCCAGTTGGGGAGCTTTGGCGCATCGAAAATTCAAGGCGCCCAAGCGGTGCTAGAGCTGTCGCCAGACAATGATCTGGAGGCGTTGCAGCGTTGGCAGGCATTACTTGCCGAGTGGCTGGTTGAAACGCCCGAAGACGCCCCAAGCTGGTACTTGCTTGGCCACGCGCACCTCAAACAGGGCGCGTTTAGCGGTGCCGAGCGCGCCTTCGCCCAAGCCCACCAATACGCCAGTAACGATGTGTCGGTAAAATTTTACTGGCTGCAGGCCCGATATCTTGACCGTCAGGGTGTGTTGGATGATCGCAGCCGGCAGCTAGCCCAAGAAATTCTAGCCATGGATCCGAACAGCCCCCAAGTCCTTGAAATGCTTGCGGTTGCGGCGATTACTGACGGCAATGCGGCCGAGGCAATCACGCTTTTGAATCGAACCCTGAACTCCGAACAGCGCCCTGAGCGGGTGCGGGCGACGGTTGATGCGATTGACGCCTTGCGCTCGGCTTACGCTCAGCAGGGCGGATCAGCTGCGGTTAAGGTAAACGTCCGTGCAGCACAACAGACCGACCCCAAGGCCGTGGTTTTTGTTGTTGCGCGACCGATTGGCGGCGGTATGCCCTACGCGGTGGTGCGTAGGCCCAGCTGGTTGCTACCGTTCTCGGTCGATTTGGATGATCTGGTCAGCATGAGCGCGGACCGCCCTCTGTCTCAAGTCGATGATTTTGAGGTGTTGGTGCGTCTAAGCGCCAGTGGTCTGGCTCAGGCAGAAGCTGGTGATTGGCGTTGGCAGTCGGAGCCGCTCACCCTGTCGGGTGCTGAAGGCGAGCAACATGAGCTGGATGCGGTGTTGGGGCCCCCTAACTAAACTGCGGAAAAGTTTGTCACACCTTCACAAAAATGTGACGTGATGCGGTGGGATGAATTAAGCTAACGCGTTATCTCGAAGCGTGCGGCGAACTCCATGAGACTGAAACAAATCAAGCTTGCTGGCTTTAAGTCTTTTGTAGACGCCACCACGGTTACCTTGCCCGGAAATCGCTGCGCGGTTGTGGGGCCGAACGGCTGCGGCAAATCCAACATCATTGATGCTGTGCGCTGGGTCATGGGTGAAAGCTCGGCAAAGCAGCTGCGCGGCGAGAACCTCACAGACGTCATCTTTAACGGCTCAAACACCCGTAAACCTAACAATGCCGCCAGCATTGAATTGATCTTTGACAACAGTGACGGGCGTATTGGTGGAGAGTACGCGGCCTACGCAGACATCGCGATTCGTCGCGAAGTGAGCCGGGACGGTCAGTCTAACTACTTGCTCAACGGCACCCGCTGCCGACGACGCGACATCCAAGATATTTTTCTTGGCACGGGTTTTGGCCCGCGCAGCTATTCCATTATCGAGCAAGGNATGATTTCGCAGCTGGTTGAGGCCAAACCCGAAGAGCTGAGGGTTTATCTTGAAGAAGCTGCCGGTATTTCAAAATACAAAGAACGGCGGCGCGAAACTCATAATCGGATCAAGCACACCCGAGAAAACTTAGAGCGTATCAACGATATTCGTGAAGAGTTGGGGCGCCAGCTGGATCGTTTGCAGCGCCAGGCTCAAGCAGCGGAACGCTATCGGACGCTGAAGACCGAAGAATCGCTCCTAAACGCCCAACTGTATGTGCTGCGTTACCAGGCGTTGAAAGAGGGACTGGGGCAGCGCGAGCAAAAGATAGCGGCTCTCGAAGTGGATTTGGAAAAGGCCATTGCAGAACAACGGCATGTGGAGGCCCAGATCGAGGGTCAGCGCAAAGGCTTTTCAGAGCAGACCGAAAACGTGAACGGCGTACAAGAACGCTTCTACAAGCTTGGCTCACAGATTACTCATACGGAGGAGTCTCTGCAGTTCAATAGGCGGCGTTTGGTGCAGCTCAACGANGAACTCGAGCGCGCGCGCAAACGTAGCGCCGAGGCGAATCAGCAGGTCACCAGTGACGATGAACAGATACAGCGCATGCAGGCGGAAGTCGCAGAGCTGCAGCCTCAAGCAGAAGCGTTAGCCACTGCCGATCAATCGGTTCAGGGTGCACTGGCAGATCTTGAAAACCAAAACAAACAATGGCAGCAGCGCTGGGATTCGTTTAATCAAGAGTTTTCTGCTAATGAACAAGAAGCTCAGGTGCAAACCTCGAGAATAGAGTATCTGCAGCAACTCATCGCTCGGCTAAATAATCGGGCTCAGGAACTGACTCGATTGGCATCGGATCAGCCCAAGCAGGAAGGGCAACTGGTCGAGCAAATGGCGCTAGAGATTGACGGTTTGGAGACGCAGAGCCGCTCGCTGGACGAATTGATGGCGGAATGTCGTGAGGAACTTTCAGTGGCGCGACAGGCGACTCAGGGGTTAGAGCAATCCTTGGAGTCTGCTCGTGGTCAGGTGCAAGAGCTCCGTCAGCAATCAGCGAATCTACAGGCTATTCAAGACGCAGCATTGGGCAGTCATGTGCCCGAGGCTGAGAATTGGATCAGCGACAACGACTTGTCCAGTGCTCAACGCTTGGGGCAGAACCTATCGGTGGTTCCCGGTTGGGAGGGCGCGGTGGAATCTGTGCTTGGGCGGTTTATGCAGGCCCTGCAGGTCGACGACCTCACGGGTTTTGCCGGTACTCTCAGTCAGTTGGCGGAAGGGGATCTGGCCCTCGTTGAGTCACGCGCAACTGACGCCGTTGACGCGCGCAATGAGGCGCTTGCCTTGCCCACTGTGCGCTCGTTGCTGCGTGACCGGTCATTAGCCGGCAGTTCGTTGCTTTACGGAGTATTTGCTGCGGAATCTGCCGAGGTAGCCTTGAGCAAACGTCAGCAGTTGGCTCCAGGCCAGAGCATTATCACTCGTGAAGGTTTTTGGGTAGGCCCGGACTGGATGCGCGCTCTGCACGATGCAGATCAAACACAAGGCATCATTGAGCGCGGTAGAGCGATTGAGTCGCTGGCACTTGAGATCGAAGAAGCGGAAGCCCAGTTAGCGACGCTCGTTGATCAACGTCAAGAAGCCCGCGTCCAGGTGGAAACTTTGGAGGCGAAGCGTGAAGAGCTTCAGCGTCAGGCTAACGAACTGAATCAAAGCTTGAGCGATCGACGCACNGATCACGGAGTGACGCGTGTGAAGCTGGAGGAGGCGGCGGCCAGACAAGAGCAACTGCGTAAAGAATCGGCAGAGGTCGCAGAACAGCTTGCCCAAGAAAAAAGCAGACTGGAACAAACGCGCAGCGCCCTCGCAATCGCAGAGACTGTGCGCAGCGANCAGAGTGTGGTGAAGGCTGANTTAACCGAACAGCGCGAGCAANTGGGCGAACGCCTGCAGCGTGGTCGAGATTCCGCCCGCGCCAGCCGTGATAAATTCCATGCGGTCAATGTGCGTTTGGAATCGGTGCAGTCCCAGCTCACGGTAAGTCTGACGGCGCGGGAGCGAGTAAGAACTCAACAATCCCAGCTAGCGGATCAGATGAAGGGTGTTCAGCAAGGGATNGAAGAGAGCCAGCGGCCAATTCCAGAGCTGGAAACCCAGCTNAAAGAACAGCTAGCCAGTCGGGTCGGNGTTGAGGAAGAGCTCAAACAAGCCCGCGCTAACCTNGAAACGTTGGAATCCGGTATTCGGGCACTGGAGGCTCAGCGAGGCAAGGTGTCTGAAAGCGTCGCCAAGGTCCGCGAAGGATTGGAAGATGAACGTGTTCAGCGGCAAGGCATGGCGGTTCAAGAAAACAATGTGCTTGAACAGTTGGGTGCAACGGGTCACGAATTAGAAGTGGTTCAGCAGGGTATGCCTGAAGAGGCTTCCGAGGCGGCTTGGGTGGAAGAAATCGAGCGAATGTCGCGCCGCATTCAGCGCCTTGGCGCCATTAACTTGGCGGCAATTGAAGAGTTTGATACAGAGTCTGAGCGTAAGAACTATCTGGACGCTCAGGCGGCGGATCTTGAGGAGGCTTTGGATACGCTGCTGGATGTCATGCAGAAGATCGACAAAGAAACCCGGGTACGCTTTAAGGAAACCTTCGACGCGGTGAACACGAAACTCGGTGAATTGTTTCCGAAAGTATTTGGCGGTGGCAGCGCGACNCTGGAGCTGACCGGGGATGATATGCTCGATACTGGNGTCACGTTGATGGCGCGNCCTCCGGGCAAAAAGAATTCATCAATTCACCTGCTNTCGGGGGGNGAAAAAGCGATGACNGCGGTAGCGCTGATTTTTGCTATTTTCCACCTCAACCCAAGCCCCGTGTGTCTGCTTGATGAGGTCGATGCGCCCTTGGATGATATGAACGTGACGCGTTTTGCCGCNTTGATCCGTGAGATGTCTGAGTCGGTCCAGTTTTTGGTGATCACGCACAACAAGATCACGATGGAAATGGCGGACTATTTGATGGGCGTTACCATGCATGAAGCTGGCGTG
>PAFU01000044.1 GCA_002704225.1 Gammaproteobacteria bacterium
CGCAGTGATTGCACGTATTCACGCATGCGCGGTGCTGGTGGTGACCAGGGCACACTGAAACGCCGCACGTTGTGGCCTTTGACTTGACTGCCAATGCCGAGGGTGAATCGCCCCTTGCTGGCACGCTGAATATCCCAAGACATGTTCGCTGCCACCATGGGACTCCGAGCAAAGGCAATCGCGATATTGGTGCGCAGCTCTAACGATTCGGTTTGAGTTGCGGCCACGGCCAAGGGCAGAAAAGCGTCTTGACGGTTTTCCTGAGTGGAAACACCGCTAAAGCCTTGTTCTTCAATCGTCTTTGCCGCCGAGCCCACAGCGTTTAAGTCGTGGGCGGGTAAACTTGTATTAATCTTCATAATGCAACCTCAACGAAGCCTAAGCCTGCTGCTTTTCTCGAGCGCTTTTGAACGCGGGGCGCTCCATTAGGCTTTCAAGATAGCGCTTACAATTGGGTTTGTAGCGAGCATCCAGACCGAGAGAAACGCCGAGGAACAGGGCATAGCCCACCGCAATGTCCGCAACGGTAAACTTATCGGCACACAAAAATTCTTTGCCCTCCAGCGCCAGTTCTACCGAGCGCAAACGCGACAAATACCAGATGGAATAATCTTCTACGACTTGAGGGATTCGGCGTTCTTCCGGCTCTAGCCGCGTGTAGCGTAGCACCAAGGTTTGGGGAAACGTTAACGTGGCATCGCTGCGGTACAGCCAATTTAAGTACTCACCATAGGCCGAGTGATCCTTAGCAACGCCGATGGACGTTGGCCCGTACATGTCCTCCAAATACTGGCAGATGCCGGATGATTCGGTCATGACCAAATCGCCATCGGTAAACGTGGGCACCGTGCCCAGTGGATTCAATTCCAAATAGCCGGGATACGTCGCTCGAGGCGGGAACTGCATGTTGATCAGTTCATAATCCAGCCCCATTTCTTCCAGAGCCCACAGCGGCCGGAGTGAGCGCGCATCCGCGCAGTGGTACAGCTTCATTTTCGAACCCGACATTTATCCTCCCTAGTCAGGCCTTGGGGGCCTGAATTTACGTTAATCATCCAGCAACAGCGGCGCCAACAAATTCCGGTGGTAAGCCGCGTCGCCAAACTGGTACTGGCACCACAGGGCGCGCCGTAAAAACAGCTGGGCATCGCATTCGTAAGTAAAACCAAAGCCTCCGTGAAACTGCACCGCACGATCTCCCGCGAAGGCAAAAGCTTCACTGCCTTGGGCCTTCGCCATTCGGACGGCGGCCTCCAGCTCGGCAGTATCGCCCTGANCCATACAGGTCGCTGCGCGATACAGATGAGACCGGCAGGCTTCCATAGACAACAAAATCTGCACCGTTGGATGCTTCAACGACTGATAGCTGCCGATGTACTGGTCGAACTGTTTGCGTGTCGTGAGGTACTCGATGATCACATGCAGCACACCAGACAACCCACCAGACATCTCTGCGCTTAACAGCAGCAAGGCGGCGTGTTCGATNGCGGCAAAATCTGCTCCGTCCAACAATTGTTCCGCTGGCAGGGCCAANGCATCGACTTCCAAGGTATAGCTGCGACGGGTTTCGTCAATCACGGTCTCCCGGGTGAGCGCGCCCTCGGGCAGTTGATCGGCTGCCACCGCTACCAGTCGCGCAGCACCGTCGATGCGAGCCGAAACCACGATGACTCCAGCATCCGGGGCGTCTTGAACAAAGCATTTCTTTGCCGTGAGCAAAAGTTGATCGCCTTGCACCGAGGCGAAACTGCCGATTTCCGTCAGATTCCAGTTACCGTCCTCTTCGGTCAGTGCCATGGAGGCTGCGGTGCCGGCAGCTATCTGCGGCAGCCATTGCTCTCGTTGAGCATCACTGCCACTGGATATCAGCGCCTGTGTCGTTAGGGTCGTTGAGACAAAGGGTGATCCCATCAAGTGTCTGCCCATGCTTTCNGCAATGGGAACAGCATCAGCAAGTGACAACCCGAGGCCGCCATACTGCTCCGGCACGGTAATACCCAACCAACCTAGGTCGACCATTTCTTGCCAAACCGCCGGCGCTACGCTCTGAGGCTCATCAATCTGCGCGCGTACACGATCTATCGGAGAGTGCTTACGGCAGAAATCCACCGCGGTCTCCATCAACATGGTTTGTTCTTCAGAAAACTCTATTGTTGCCATGAAAACGTGATTCCTTTAACTGACTGCTGTTGCGACGCTGGCTCTAGCCCTTGGGCAAACCCAGCACCCGCTCGCCAATGATNTTGTGTTGAATCTGACTGGTACCACCACCGATGGTTCCAGAAAAAGCGTTCAGGTAAGANCGCTGCCACATGCCGCCATCGACGGCATCAGAGCTCACATAACGCGCGCCGTTGGCGCCTTGCAGCGAAATAGCGAACTGACACATGCGACGCTTTAGCTCCGACGAGCGCAGCTTGCCCGACATACTGATCGCGGTCGGCCAGTCAGTTGCCAACGCGGGCACCTTGGCGCGGGCTGCCATATGANNGTTGCCTTTGGCTTCCGTGATCAAATCCACCAGCTCTTCGCGCACGTGGGGATCTTCGATGGCCGGCTTGCCATTGCGTTTGGCACGGCGAGCCAGCTCGACAACGTCATCAATACTGAGATCCATCATCGCAAGTCCGCCGGCCTGACCGCCTGCAGCACCCCGTTCGTACATCAAAGTGGCCATNGCGACTTTCCAACCTTCACCTTCCTTGCCGATCATGCAGGAGGCGGGAATGCGTGCGTCGTTGAAAAACGTTTGGCAGAAACCGTATTCGCCGGTGAGCTTTTTGATCGGGCGCGGCTCAATGCCTTCGGTCTGCATTGGTGCCAGAAAGAAACTCAGCCCTGCATACTTGTTGGGGCCATCCGTTGAGGTGCGGGCAATCAAAATCATGTACTTCGCATAAGACCCCAAACTGGTCCAGATCTTAGAGCCGTTGATCACATACTCATCGCCATCTTTTATTGCCTTACATTGGGCACTGCCCAAATCGGATCCGTGGTCAGGCTCGGAAAAACCCTGACACCAAATATCTTCGGCACTCAAGATACCCTTGATGTATCGGCTCTTTTCTTCTTGGGAGCCCATGGCAAGAATCAGCGGCCCAGCCCAGTTCAGACCAATCGTGTTTGGTAGAAACGGCACCCGATGCTTGGCCATCGCCTTTGTGGCGATGTCCTGAAACACCTGATCCATACCCAGCCCACCAAATTCCTTTGGCCAAGACATACCAACGTAGCCGTTCTCATACACCTTTTGCTGCCAGTTGCGCAAAAACTCGAACTGTTGATCGGTCCCGACCTCCATAAAAGTCTCGGGCAAGATGAATCCCGGATTCGCGGGTTTATTCTCAGCAAACCAGCGATCGGCCTGTTCCTCAAACTCTGCGATTTCCGCCTGCGTAACGCTCATATTCGATCCCCTTTTGATGTTGTTCTTTGCAGCGCTGAACCTGCGCGAGCGCGTCAGCTCGCCGAGTCCGCGCGAAGTGCCAGCAGAGGCGTAACCATTTCGATCCACTTGCTGACGTAACTCAGGGTCTCCTCAGGTGACACCCCATATTGTTCTTGAATAAGCAAACCGCGCATGAAGCTGCGTGTCATATTCAGCAGCATCACCACCTCTGCATCACCCANCTGCGACGTCAGTTCCGTGTTTGCGCTTTGATAAATATCCAGTGACTGCTGATCCAGGTTTTTTCCCCACGCCAGCAGTTCAGCCGAAATACGCAGGCGCAGCTTGCCATCGATACGCGCCGCATTCAGCACCTCAAGCAGTGCCCGATAAGCAGACGTATTGATTAGGCGCTGCCACGCATTCATGAGCGCGCTTTCGACATTTTCGTAGCGCTGACTGGCGCTGGACACCGTACGCATCAATAGGTGTTCGACCGTTGCGGCAATCAGTTCTTCCTTGGTCGGAAAATGGTATTGCACGGCGCCTTTGGAAAAACCAGCGTCCTGGGCCACACCGGCAATCGTCGTCTCGGCATAGCCAACCTTTGCCAGCAGGCCAATCGCCGCGTTGCAGATACTCTCGCGAGCGCGAGCACTCTTCAGTTGTTGCAGTCCCTGTTCCGCAGCCACACGTTCCCCCTTTTCTCAGTCTTAAACGCTACCACAAAAAAACCTTACGGCTGGCTTTTTATTCTGCTAGTTTTAGGGCATTGGGAAATTTTGCGTGAGACGTTAGGGGAGTCAGCATGCCGATCTTAGAATCAAAATTGGATACTCGATCCGCGGTATTCAGTACGAACAAAAGCGATATGTTGGAAACCTTGGCCCAGCTACAGGACCTCTACGACGAGGCTGCTGAAGGCGGCGGTGAAGAGGCCGTCGCGCGTATTCGCAAACGCGGCAAAATGCCGATTCGCGAACGTATCTCTCATGTCCTGGACCAAGATTCTCCGTTTCTGGAAATCAGTCCCTTGGCCGCCTGGCGCTCACCGTATGACATTGGCTCAGGCTTCGTGGTCGGCATTGGCGTCATCGANGGCGTGGAATGCGTCATCCTTGGCCATGATCCCTCGGTACGTGCGGGTGCCTTTAATCCGTTCAACGCAAAGAAATTGATGCGCGGGCTGGAGATCGCCAGAGAAAACCGTATGCCCTACGTCCAGTTTGTGGAGAGCGCCGGTGCCGATTTGCGCGGTGCCAGCGGCGAGGGACAAGGAGACCCCANCGTCGAAGCAGAGGCCGATCTTCAGCGCGATATCGAGCATTTTGCCGAATCTGGGCGGCTATTTTACGAGATATCGGAACTGTCTAAGCTGCGTATACCGACGGTATCGGTCATTTTTGGGGCGGCGACAGCTGGGGGGGCCTACCAGCCGGGCATGAGCGACTACAACATCATGGTGAAAAATCAGGCCATGGTGTCCTTGGGCGGCCCGCCACTGGTCAAGATGGCAACCGGTGAGGATGCCGACGCCGAGAGCCTTGGTGGTGCGGACATGCACACGCAAATTTCAGGACTTGGCGACTATCTTGCACAAAACGAAATGGACGGCATTCGCATTTGCCGAGAAGTCGTCTCCCACCTGAACTGGCGCAAGCTGGGGCCCGAGCCCAAGAGCAACTTCGCAGAACCCGAGCACGATCCTGAGGACCTGCTGGGCATGGTGTCTAAGGACCTGAAGAGTCCATTAGACATTCGCGAAGTCATCATGCGCATTGTCGACGGTTCACTGTTTGAGGAGTTTAAACCGCTATACGGCCCGTCGGTGGTCTGCGGCTGGGCGTCAATTCACGGTTATCCGATTGGTATNTTAGGTAATAACGGTGCGCTATTTTCCGAGTCAGCCGAAAAAGCCGCTCAATTCATACAGCTGTGCAATCAAATCGACGTGCCACTGCTGTTTCTGCACAACATTACCGGTTTCATCGTCGGCACCGACTTTGAACAAGGGGGCATTACCAAGAACGGCTCAAAAATGGTCAATGCCGTAGCCAACTCCACGGTGCCGCACATTACCGTTATCGTTGGTGCCTCCTATGGCGCGGGCAACTACGGCATGAGCGGACGTGCCTTTGGTACCAAGTTCACCTACATATGGCCCCACTCCAAAATCGCGGTGATGGGACCGGCCGTGATGGCCGGCGTGATGACCATTGTCGGCAAAGGTGCGGCAGCCCGCCGAGGCATTGAATTCGATGAGGAGGCCGATGCCCAACGCGCGGCGTTTGCCGAACACTGGGCGGAAGAACGGTCCAAGGGCCTGTACGCCACCTCCAGAGTATCCGACGACGGCATGATCGATCCTCGGGACACCCGCAATGTCGTCGCCATGTCGCTATCGGCATGTCACAACAACACCGTCAAAGGCACCAAGGAGTACGGCACATGGCGCATGTAATTCAACCAATCAGCCGACTACTGGTCGCAAACCGCGGGGAAATTGCACGGCGCATCAATCGCACTGCACGAGCCATGGGCATCAGTACCGTTGCCATTTATGCCGATGGTGATGCTAACGCGCCCTTTGTTCTGGAAGCAGATACGGCCATCGCGCTCGGCGGTAAAAGCACCGGCGAAACCTATCTGGACGTCGCTAAAGTACTGGATGCAGCCAAGCGTAGTGGTGCAGATGCCATACACCCCGGCTATGGCTTCCTATCGGAAAACCAAGCATTCGCGCAGGCGGTCATCGATGCCGGTGTGAAATGGCTGGGGCCTTCACCGGAGGTCATTGGCCTGATGGGCGACAAACTCTCTGCCAAGCGACTGATGGACGAGGCTGGGGTACCCACACTACCCGGTGTCGAAATCACCGAAGCAACCGACATCGTCGCTGCGGCTGCGGACATCGGTTATCCGGTGCTTGTCAAAGCGTCGGCAGGTGGCGGTGGTCGCGGTATGCGAGTCGTTGAGGCGGAAGCCGACTTGCTGTCTGCGGTCGAGAGTGCCAAACGCGAGGCAGGCACGTCTTTTGGCGACGACACGGTCTTTTTGGAAAAATGGCTGGCGACGTCTCGGCACATCGAAATCCAGATACTTGGTGATCACCANGGCAATCTGGTGCACTGCTACGAGCGAGAATGCTCGATTCAGCGCCGTCATCAAAAAATCATTGAGGAAGCACCCTCGCCTGCCGTCGATGACGCCCTGCGCTCCCGCATGGGAGATGCCGCCATCGCCGCGGCACGCAAGTTGGGTTATGCGTCGGCCGGCACCGTTGAGTTCCTGCTGGGCGATGATGACGACTTCTATTTCTTGGAGGTGAACGCTCGGTTACAGGTAGAGCACCCGGTAACCGAAGAAATCATTGGCAAGGACTTAGTGCGCGAACAGATTCGGGTGGCCGAGGGTGANACNCTGTCGTTCACTCAACAAGACATATCCATCAACGGTCACGCCATCGAAGCGCGCCTCTACGCCGAAAACCCCGCCAAAGGATTTCTGCCGTCGCCGGGGCCAATATTGGTCTGGAAACCCGCCACCGCAGGCGGTGCGCGCTTCGATTCCGGTGTTGAGGCTGGCAGCGAAATCAGCACCCAGTTTGATCCGATGATTGCCAAAGTCATTGTCCACGCGCCCACGCGTCGCGAGGCCGCCGGTCGTCTGGCCAGAGCTCTGGAAACCACAGCAATCGCTGGGCTGAACACNAACAGGGACTTTTTGGTCACCACGTTGCGGACACCAGAATACCTGGCCGGCGACACCACCACAGATTTCATTGAACGAGTAAAACCCGCATTGCAGCGTCCATTGGCGCGATCCGAATGCGTGCAAACGGCTATCGCTGTGGCCATGGAGGCGCAGGCGGCTCGTCGTGCAGCCGCCCCGGTGCTGAGGACATTACCCAGCGGTTGGCGTAACTCCACCATGCCAATGCAGTCGGTAACCTATCTGATTGGCAAAGAAGAAATCACGCTGGCCTATCAAAACCAACGCGATGGNAGCTTCAAAGTGATCTGCGATGACGTAACCCACGCAGTGACGATTCATCAGGCCGGANACGGNGCTGTCGACATCGCTCTGGACGGACANCGCGTACAGTGTGATGTGCAACAACACGGCAGCCAATGGCTGGTACACGGGGACGGCGGCGATCTTGTGCTGAACGAGGCCCCCCGCTATCCCGACCCGCGAGGCACCGATACCGGCGGNGGTCTGACCGCACCCATGCCAGGAGCCGTTTTGGCAACGGAAATCAGCGCCGGAGCCAAGGTCAGCAAGGGCGACCTGCTGGTCATCTTGGAGGCCATGAAAATGGAACACCGTATCGTCGCGCCACGAGACGGCGTCGTCGAGCAAGTACATGTCAGCGTGGGTGATCAGGTCGATAACGCCCAGTTGCTGGTCACCCTGACTGAAGAGGAATCACCATGAGCGGAACCGAAGCCACCCTATATGAAATCCGTCATGGNGCAGCGTGGATCACGCTGAACCGACCGGAAAATCGCAATGCGCTGTCGGCCATTTTGGTGACGGAGCTATACGATCATTTAATGGCATCGAATGCGAACGACGACGTGCGCTGCATCGTCATAACGGGCAACGGCCCAGCGTTTTGCGCAGGAGCCGATCTCAAGAGCCCGCCCGGCCAACTGTCCGAAGGCACTGACCGTGCGGTGCCCTACCACGAGGTGCTCACCGCCATGTTAGAGAGTCCCAAGCCAGTAATCGCGGCAGTCAATGGGGCCGCCTTTGCCGGCGGTCTTGGGCTTGTGGGCGCTTCAGACATNGTGGTTACCCGTACCGATGTGCAGATGAGTTTCAGCGAGGTACGCATTGGCGTCATACCCGCGATCATTTCCGTGGTGTGTATGCCCAAACTCGGCGCGCACCACGGCATGAAACTGTTTTTGACCGGCGAGCGATTCGATGGTCAACAGGCGGTGCATATGGGCCTAGCGCATATCTCCGTGCCCGAGGATCAATTGGTTAGCACGGTAGAAGAACAAATCGCCATGATTAACTTGGGCGGGCCGATTGCGGTGCAGGAATGCAAAAAACTGGCGCGTCGCGTACCGCAACTTTCCATTGAAGAGGGATTTAAAGAGACCGCTGAATGGAGCGCACGCATGTTCCGTTCCGCAGAAGGAGCCGAGGGGATGGCTTCGTTCCGCGAAAAGCGTAAACCCAATTGGATCAAAGACTAACGGAGACCTGTGCGTTTGCGCACTGAGAGGGGGAACTTATGAAAGATGTCATACGCATTGGCAACTGCAGCGGATTTTATGGTGATCGGTTAGATGCCGCGCGAGAAATGGTCGAGGGTGGTCCGATTGACGTGTTAACCGGTGACTATCTTGCCGAGTTAACCATGTCGATTCTGTACAACCAGAAACAATCTCGGGGAGAAGACACCGGCTACGTCGGTACGTTTCTCAAACAGGTCAAAGATATTGCAAAGCTGTGCGCTGACAAAAACATAAAAATCGTCAGCAACGCTGGCGGCCTGAACCCCAAGAGCATGGCCGCCGAGATTGAAAACATCCTCTCCGAGCTTGGGCTCGAGCTGAAAGTTGCCTATATCGATGGGGATAACCTGCTCGAAGACCTCAACGCTCTGCAAGCGGATGGCGAAGCCTTTACCAACCTAGACACTCAAGAAGTTCTGGCGAACTCCGATCAGAACGCTCTTACCGCCAACGCATACCTGGGGGGCTGGGGGATCAAGGAGGCCTTGGATCAAGGCGCGGATATTGTCATTTGNCCACGGGTGACTGATGCAGCGGTAGTCATCGGCCCAGCGGCTTGGAAGTTTAATTGGCAACGCGATGACTATGACGCGCTGGCCGGCGCGCTGGCNGCAGGACATATCATTGAGTGCGGAGCCCAATGCTGCGGCGGTAACTACGCATTTTTTGAGGAAGTGCCAAGCTTTCGCAATGTTGGCTATCCCATCGCGGAAATTGAAGCAGACGGCAATTTCACCATTACCAAACACCCAGGCACCGGCGGGCTGATTTCTGAAGGCACGGTCAAGGCCCAACTTCTGTATGAGATATCAACCCCTGCCTATTACAACCCGGATGTGATTGCACACTTCGATACCATGGCCATTGAGCAGGTCGGCGACGATCGCGTCTATGTCAGTGGTTGCCGCGGCAGCAGCCCCCCTCCAACCCACAAAGTTTGCTTTAACACCCAAGGCCCCTACAAACAGTCCATGGAGGTGCTGCTGACGGGCTTGGACATTGAAAAGAAAGCGGAGCTGTATCTCGACGCAGTCTTCCACAACCTCGGCGGTCGAGAACAATTTGACGACATCGATATTCAGCTGATTCGCAGTGATCACGAAGATCCGGCCAGCAATGAGGTAGCCCATGCGGCCCTCCGCGTGACCATCACCGGACAAGACCCGAACAAATTTGGGCGTATTTTTGCGGCCAAAACGACGGAACTGGGTCTGGCCTGTATTCCTGGCAACACCGGCCGCGGCGCGGCAGGGTTCAACGGCGGGCCGGCCATCATTCACTGGCCTGCGCTGATCAGCAGCCAACGGCTTACCGAGCGCGTGCACCTTGGTGGCAAAACAACCGAGGTGCTGCCAACTCAGCGGCTCGATCTGGACGAGATCTACTATCAAGAAGTACCGGTGAACATCGCCCCAGCGCCTCAGGGACCCACCGTACGCGTACCCTTTGGACGGCTGTTCGGCACGCGTTCGGGAGACAAAGGCGGCAACGCGAACTGTGGCGTTTGGGCGCTTACCGATGAAGCCTACAGCTTCCTCCACGAGTATCTGACCGTTGAAGAATTCAAACGCTTGGTACCCGATTTTGGACAGTACGAGGTTGAGCGCTACGACATGCCCAATTTGCGGGCCATGAACTTTTACATTAAGGGCGTACTGGGCACAGGCGCCGCGTCGAATCACCGCATCGACAAGCAAGCCAAAACCCTTGGCGAGTATCTGCGGGCAAAGTACATCGAGGTGCCAGAAATACTGGCAAAAGATATCGCGCAGGCCAGTTGACCCGTGCGAGCACATGAACATCGCAGGGANTCGCTTGCTGCTGAGGATAAAAGAAGACCAGCAAGCGTAAAAAGTACGACATGATCAATCTGATCCGGCATATCCAGAAACTCGCTACTTTGGTACTGGTCGGTATCGGCTGCGCGACACCGTCCCTGACCAGCGCGGAATCTTGCGTATCCACCAACAACGCTACCAAGACCGTTTATTGGGGCGATCTGCACGTGCACACCCAGTATTCGCTGGACGCCTACGCCTTTGGAGCCACTGCAACACCCGCCGATGCCTACCGGTATGCCAAGGGCGAGCCCTTAACNTTAGCGAACGGTCGGACATCCCAAATCGATCGCCCATTGGATTTNGCAGCGGTTACCGATCATGCCGCTACCTTCGATCTTCTGTATTTGTGCACAGATCCCATGAACACCGACAACGACTACTGCCGCACGTTAAGAGAAGCCCGAGACAATCGGGACGGACGCACCTTGTTCAACGACTATCTGTTACCCATCGTCGGTGCCGCCGATCCTGCACCAGCCGCGATCTGCAACGACAAGCATTTTTCCTGCAGCAACGCCATGGCCAATCAATGGCAGCGCACCCAACGCGCCGCAAACGAGGCCAATGAGCCTTGTGCTTTCACCGCCTTGATTGGCTATGAGTGGACGGCGTCGCCGGGCGGTAGGCACTGGCATCGCAACGTTATTTTTCGCGGCAGCACCGTTACCGAACAGCCCATCGACTACGTGCGCTACCCAGAGGTGTCCATGCTTTGGCAACAGCTCGATGCCCAATGCAACGCCAAGGACGACTGCCATGTTCTGACCATACCGCACAACATCAATTGGGCAGACGGGGGACCAACCTTTGCGGTCGAAAGCGAAGACAGCACTCTGCGCACCCTGCGCGCAAAATTTGAGCGATTAGCGGAGATGCATCAAGAGAAGGGCAATAGCGAATGCATGCCCAAAGACCCAAACGCAGAAGCCGCCGACTGCGGCTTTGAGCGGGTGATTGAGAATGCGGCCAAAACGCGACTCAGCGGCCCCTCCAAATTATCAGCGGCGGACGCGTGGCAGCAGACACGCTCAAGCTATTACCGAACCTTGCTCGGCCGTGGCCTGCAAACCTATCAACGCAGCGAGGATAAGCAAAACCCGCTGATGCTCGGCGCTATCGCGTCTACCGACAATCACTTTGGCACCGCAGGCAGAGTTGCAGAGGCCGGTTATCGGGGCAGCATCTCGTCACTGTTCTCCACCGACGAACAGGTGCTGAACAATACCCAGTTCAATCCAGGCGGGTTGGTGGCCGTTTGGGCCAACCACAATACTCGAGGTGAGATCTTCGATGCCCTGCACCGCCGAGAAGCCTACGCCACCAGCGGCCCTAGAATTTCACTGCAATTTTCCGCTGGCCCGGTGAGCGCGTGTGCCGCGCATCCTAGGGTGCAAGAACACCATACGGCCATGGGCGGCACATTGCCGGCAGCCACTCGAGCAGGCGTGTATTTCACCGTCAGCGCACAGATGGATCAAACACCGTTGGCCAAACTTCAACTCGTCAAAGGCGAGCTCTGGGAGGGTGAACTGAAGGAAACCGTCTTCGATCTGTTCACTACGGAAGAGGGTCAAGCTCAGGCCTGCGTCGCTTGGCTCGACGAAGGCTTCAACCCCAACGCGCCAAGCTATTGGTATGCCCGCGCCAGCGAAGTTCCCACACCGCGTTGGAGCAAACTGTTGTGTGAATCATTGGGAAATTGTGGCGACTATCCAGAAGCCGACCGCATGATCGAAGAGCGCGCCTGGTCTTCGCCCATTTGGCATTTGCCCTAAGCAGAGATGAAGACCCAGAAAGGCACGAACACCTAGTCCANGTCTGGCTTCAAAGAATGACGGGCACTGGCAAAACGCTTGAGACCCAATTCCTGCTGAATTCCCTGAGCCATTGTTGAATCCATGTAATCAAAGGGTATGCCAATGGAATCGGCAATCCTGACCATACGCTGAAAATTCGCGGCTACGCCCGCAGCATCCACTAACACTGCGGGACCTGCAGCGGTAAGCAAGGCTTTGCGACTTTCCGCAATGATCTTCTCATCACGCAGAGCGATGCTTTCAGAAAAATGCATCAGCTCGGCACCGAATGCGATACCTGTCGCTGCACTGGTTTTATTTCCAACCACCCCTTGCAGGTCCACTTCGGTATCCGTCGTCATCGCGCTCGCACGGAGCATCATCGCGTGGGCAGAGGTTCAGTAAAAGCACTCGTTNACCGAAGACACTCGCCCGGCAATCAATTCCATCTGCATGCGGTTGATGGATCGATTATCGTCTTGCACGAAGTTTTGCATCCCTTGCAGAGACAAGTACTGGGCACCTGCTATCTGCTGCCAACCACGCACCGCATCCGGCACCAAGGAAAGCGCCCGCACCACATTGGGAGCGGCGTCAGCAGACCACAGGTCGGCATATTTACCGGAGGCACCAGCAGCAGAAATCGTTGGCACAAAGCCCATATCGTCTACCAGCGCGCCGGGGCGCTCAAAGGACGGTTCACCCAACTTCGGCTCGGGAAGCGGCTGCAAAGGGATACCCAAGGCCCGATGGAACTCGTCGATACTGAAAACCGTGACAACGATACCGACCAGTTCCACATAGGCTTCTTTGCTCAAGCCGTTGGCTGCGTTGTCATCAACAAACGTTTGCGTGATGCGATTTTGGTCCGTGATGATTCGGTGCACGGCATCCACGACACGATCCGGTAACGGCCCCGAATTTTTATGCGTCCCATCGACTCCATAGGGCGAAAGACTTTGTTTGCGCAGAACACAGAACTCGCAGCTGAGCGCTTCGCGAGAGGCGTCAGCGATAGCCACACGCTGTGAGCCAGTCCACCAATTGCCGGGAGCGGACAAGGTATCCCAATAGGCCGAATATGCCTCGGGAATATCGCGTCTCACGGCAAAGTCTAAACCACTGAAATCAAAGGCTGTCATAGCATCACCTGTTTTCTCTGTTGTTGGCTTGCGCTCCTATCCGTGGCGGAAAACCGATTCAGTTCAGGCGAAAAGGTTAACGAGTTCGGGTTTGTGATCAGCGATTTCCTGCTGGGTCAGCCCGTTGAGCTCATACGGTAGCACTACCCAACGATCTGTCTCATGCAGAAAATAGTCAAGGTCTGTCGAGTCGCTCTTTGCGTGCTTCCAAAGCGCCGCCACTCGCACCTCGGCGGGCATATTTCGTCTGAGGCCTTTTTTAAGCTGCTGAACCACTGCACGGGTATGTCGCCCGCTACGATATACGTCGTCAACGATCAGCANCTTATCGTCCGCCGTCAGCGCCTCAAGGGCATAGCTCTTACCATGCACCCGAATATTTTCGGCACGAGCAATGGATTGCTCGTACTGGGGCCGCCCCCCGTAGGAGGTACGGATGGTCGTGTGATCTGCAGGCACCCCGAGATAGGCAAGGCACTCCTGTACCACCAGCGCTACGGTACTACCGCCACGCCACAGGCCGACAATAAACGTCGGTCGATAACCACTGGAATAAATCGCCTCACCCAGCCGGTAGGCGTCTAGNATCTGGGATTCCTCCGATACAAAAATTTTATCGCTTTNAGACTGACTCAATCTCTTTGAACCTCAAAACTCACGTACACTGCTCCTCTTATTTGAGTGGCCACTTCCAACTCATCGTTTTTATTTAGCCAAGTTGACCTGACATGACNGACAAGCTTTATCTCGACGCCGACCGACTGTTAAACGATTCCTTTCGGTTGGCAGACCAAGTCTATCGCAGCGGCTTCGAACCCACCTTCATTATGGCCCTTTGGCGAGGCGGCGCCCCTATCGGTCTGGCGGTGCAAGAATACTTCGCCTACCGCGAGATCGAAACCGATCACATTCTGGTTCGCACGAGTTCCTACCATGGAATCGACAATCAATCACGAGAAGTGCAAATCTACGGTTTGAATTACTTGGTCAAAAACCTTCAAGCCGAAGACCGCGTGCTCATTGTCGATGACGTGTACGACACCGGCCGCACCATCATCTCTATCATCGAGAGCATGCAAGACCGCCTGAAACTGAACATGCCCCAACAGGTTCGTGTCGCCGTGCCCTTCTACAAGCCTGCGCGCAACCAAACGGATCGAGAACCGGAATACTTCCTTTACGAAAGCGACGAGTGGCTCGTCTACCCCCACTCAGTGGAAGGCCTTTCCCCAGAGGAAATTCGCGAGCACAAGCCGGAAATNCACAAGATCCTCGCCGCGCACCTGTAAACCGNGGGCTCNGATCGNCCTAACCGGTAGTCGGGCAAAGTCTAAAAGCTCGACTCAAATTCGGCGAGGCGACTTTCCAACACCCACTGCAGCGACGCCTTGGGATTATCGACCAAAAACTCCGCGCAACGGGCCGAAACAGCCTCAGCACCCAGCGTTGCGGTTGAACAAGCGTCGACAGCCCGACCACTCAACGTGTTGTCGAACAACGGTTCGCCTGGCAAGAAACTGTACTGCAGGGCATTGCGTGACATACCTCGCAGCACCTCATAACCGAGATCGAAAGTCGTAACCGCCCGCTGATATTCGTGCGTCAGATCAATGCGCGATACGCCTTCATCATCGGTTGAGAGCGCCACCGGCACACCATACTGCAGGTAGACCGGTAAGGGATGATCCGCATCAGAGACCTCTAAAATGACATCGTTACTGGTGAGATTGATCTCGACCAGAATCTGCTGGGAGGCCATGGAGCGAAGCAGAGCGTCCATGTCTGGNGCGAAGGCGATNTCAATACCATGCCCAATGCGTTTGGCTCCGGCTACGTGAATGGCTGCGTCGATGTGCCAGCCCAAATGCTCCGGCGGCACCAAGCCCAAGGTAAGCTCTCCAGCGTGCAGCGTGACCCCGGACCGCTGGTCGGGGAAATAGCTACCGATTTCGGCAATAAAGCCCATATGCTGTTTGTAATCTCGCAGGGCAACGGCGTGATCTTCTGGGGCAACGAAATTCAGCCCCACCACACGCTCGTCCGCGGCGATCAACTTGAACGCCAACAAAGTTTGGGCATACACCTGAATGGGCGACAGCGTTCTAATGACCTGACTCAGATATCGCACGGTGACCTGACAACCGTCTCCTTGTTCCGGTGCAACCGAATCACAGCCTTGGATCGCACGGCGTCGTGCGTCGATCTGGTCCATCTGAAGAATGACATCAGCGACAATCGCATCTACCGCAGCGTGGTCGATACGTTGACCATACTTCGCCTCCAGATCTCCATGAGTTTGCGCAAAAGCCGCCACCTCGAACATGCCCAAGCTTTGCATCAATTCCAGATACAAAATGTTCTGACTGGCCGCTCGACTACTCACTTCCGCCACCATATCGCCACGGCGACCAAAGGTTGCTGCGGTGAAACGCTCAAAAGTTGCAAAAAACTGATCGTGGCCCGAAACCTCTCGGCGCGAATAATTACGCACCGACAACGCGTCTACTAACGCCTCGATGCCGCCATTCGGCGTCATACGCGCAACGATATCCCGTACCGCCTGACCTTCGCCCGCGGGCTCGCAAGGCGGCAGCGTGATCACTCCGCTCAGACTTATGCACTTGCCGTCTTCAGCTGCCCAGCGCAAATAGGACTCGGCATAGACGGCGCCCGACAGATGGTTATGCAGGTCACCCCCCTTGGGCATCCGCTGCAGAAACTGGCGCAACTGCAGCGGCTGTTTCTTGATGGACTCCAATCGCTGAGCGGCGGACTCGGCCCATGCCGTTGACATGACTCCGAGCAAGCCGAAAAGAGTGACGCCCAGTACGGCATAGCGACTCGTCCAATACGTCCCAAGAAGCCATTGAGCTGATTTGAGTGACGAAAAAATAAAGCGCTCCTCTGTCTTTTCCTTACCGCTCGTGAAACGCAGCCTGCTTCTGTTACTGAGTGTCCGCATCTGCCACATTTTGACTNCCCGGGACAGATACCGAATATCGTTCCCAGTCACTCAATAGCTCGTCAATCACGATCGAACCTACGATGTAGATATTTTCAAGCGACGCGGCCAGACCGGCGTAGCCGTCGTTTTCTTTCAGCAAGTTCTCCGCAGCGCCTATGCCCGGTGGTTGCATGGTGTAATTGCTGCCACCTCGCAGCACCATGAACCGGTCTACGTCGACTCGCCCAATATTGTCGAGATAGGTCAGAGCCTGATAAGTCCCGGTCTCTTCCATCGCCGACGTCACGAAGTCTGTTGCACCATCAGACCAATAGCGCACGTATCGATTAGCCCAATCGTTCATCAGCTTTCCATGCCAAAACGTCATGGCAGCAATATGTCCGCCTGTCAGAACAAAGGGTGGCCGCTGGGCATTGGGGTGTTCTGTATAAAGAACATTGGTCTCCGCCAGTGCTGGCGGATTGACCAATTCAGCATTCTTGGTCAACTCGAAGGCCCAATCGCGCAACGCCGGATTGGCTTGAAACATCTCGCCCGTAGGCTGAGGTCGCGCCGGGTCGTAGGGAAAACTGGTATGACGTGCAAAGAAGCCCGTATCCCAATCCTCAGGCATTTCCCGAGCATCGATTTCATGACCCAAGTCGCCATCCACCAAATAAGACGACCACGCCACTGACCCAATGGACGCGTCTTCCGGATCAATCCCAGCGATACCTGCCACCATCCAGTAGGCCTGAGTAAGATCGAAACGTGGATCCAAACCCAATGCCATCGTCGCAGTCGCCGACTTCGCCGTGCCGATGCCGGTGACCATGCCGAGCACTTGAGTCTCGGGGTTGTAGAACAAATCATGGTGAGACTGAGGGAACGGAATCCGCTGGGTCAGATTTCGACGCGCTTTCCAGAGCTGGAACTCACCCGCGGTATCGCCCTCATCGGCACCGATCTCAAACATGGTCACCACAACCACTTTGACCGGCAATACAGGCGCACTGGGCACGGGAGGCGCCGGTTGGGCGCAGCCAGCCAGTATTGAAGCGAAAAGAAAGCACAACCCCTGTCTCCAAAAATTCTGCCGTAGAACGGCGGGGACAACGGAATTCGATTGAAGGGTCAAAGTCACAGTAGCACTCCTGATAAGACTGAACGTACGAGGACTCAGTGTGAGAATACGGTTAACGATTTTCCAGCCCTTCGAGATGTTTTAGGCCAAAAAAGTCGAAAATTTAGAGGGTCGTTTTTATTTTACAGAGAAATGCCCCGCCTCAGGGCACGCTCCAGCCCCTACGCACCATTTTTGACGAAAAATCTATTTTTANCGTCCCGAATCCCGGTAGGTAGGTAATCCGTCTTTGGCCCATTTTTTGCTTCAATACTGCTAACTTTTGGTTAAAATTCTCGCGCGAGAAAAACCCAAGCACAACCCTCTCGCNGGCCAGCATGCCCTTGCTCTTAGCGCNGCGCGCCAAATCAACTTAAATTGAACAAAACTCCCTAGAAAGGACCCCTTATGAATTACCGGAATGTACGTCAACTACTCGCATTGAGCGCCTTGCTCAGTGCGGTTACTGCGGTGGCACCCGTCGCAGTGGCCGAAGAAGAGGTGATGGAAGAAGTTGTGGTTACCGGCGACCTGAACAGTCTGCCCGGTGAAGACGTTAAGTCTATTTTTGGCTTCAACAAGTCTATCTTGGAAACCCCACGAAGCGTTTCCACCGTGAGCGAAGAGCTGATGGACCGCATGAACATGCAGGACATTGACGAGCTTGTTACCGTTTCGCCCGGTTCCTTTACTCAATCGTTCTTCGGTGTAGCCGGCGGCCTAGATGTCCGTGGTACACCAGGCGAAACCTACTTCCGCGGCATTCGTCGACTGGATAACCCAGGCAACTACCCCACGCCAATCGGTGCATCTGACCGAGTGGATATTGTGCGTGGGCCAGCCTCTCCGATCTACGGACCATCCAAGATTGGCGGATACCTCAACTTCAATCCTAAGTCTGCGCGCATCGAAGAAACCGGCGCATACATTGAAGAAAACACGGGGGCGCTGTCTTATACCACCGGTAGCTGGGACAAGAGCGTACTGACCGCAGAAGTTGGCGGGCCTGCCGAGTTTGCTGGCAAGCCCATGGGCTTTTACCTCTACGGTGAGCTGGAAAATTCAGACAGCTTTTACGAAAACGCACCCGGTGTAGAACAGTCTCTTATTCAAGCCAGCTTCGATATGGATCTGAACGACAAGGTCCAACTGCAGTTTGGCGGCATGTATCACGACTACTCCGGTGCACAAAACGCGGGCTGGAACCGAATCACCCAAGATCTGATCGATAACGGTACCTACATTACGGGTTCACCCAGTCCCTTGGACACCGATGGCGACGGCAAAATTTCGCACCAGGAATACGACGTTAATGGCGACGGATTCACCGACCTGAATCCGTTTGCCTTCTGGTCGGGAGACAACGGACTGCCCGCAAATTCAACGCTGACCTTTGACGACATCAGCGGCTTCTTTAACAGCGATTTGCTGGCCTTAAACGACGTCGGCACAGCAATTCTGGATCCGAAAACAACGTTGATTGGCGCAGAAGATCGTTTGGAAAACCAAGTGGCTACCCTGTACTTCGACGTCATCATCGACACCGACGCTGGCTGGGAAGTTAAGAACCAGCTGTTCTACGAGTCCTACGAGAACGTCAACGAAAACGCCTACGGCTTTTCGCAGTTCCACGAAACCTATGTAATCGAAGAGAAACTGGTGCTTTCAAAGACCTACACCTTCGACAGCCTGGTTGCCTCTGTGCAGCTTTCACCTTCGATTCGTTTCACCGATTTTGAACACGGCGATGACTACACCAACGAATACTTCGGTCGACGGGATCTGACCGGCCCAAGCACCGCATTGGACGCGCGTTTGTTGGCCACCAGCATCGATGATGACTACACCGAGTACTACATTGGTGAATACACAGATATTGGTCTGGCCTTCCTAACAGACCTGTCATGGGAAAACGGACTGTCTCTGTTGATTGGTGCACGNCATGACCGCTTGGACATGGAAAGCCGACAGCCTGCGGACAAACTGTTGCTTGCCAGCTCAAACAACTTTTGCACCGACGGCAGCTGCATCGACCTAGCGGCCGAAGACGACGTGTCCGGCAACTCTTGGACGGTAAGCTTGTCTTACGAAATCGCCAATACAGGCATCATTCCTTACGTCACAGTATCGGAGCAGGCTACCGTCATAGCGGGCCAAGGCGCTGAGCTTACGGTAAGTAACGTCGCATCCGGTGGCGCCTTTGATTCCTCTGAACTCACTGAGTTTGGTGTTAAGGGCGAATTGCTTGAAGACGGTCGACTGTACTTCTCACTGTCGCATTACGAACAGGAACGCACAGACTTCTCGGCTCAGTCCATCGTGACCAACCAAGCGGTGAAAACCGAAGGCACCGAGTTTGAACTGCGTTGGGCCGTTAACGACGCCCTCTTCGTTGGCGCCACGTACACCAATGTAGAGGCCCTGAACCTTGCCAGCATAGACGATGGCAGCCGATTCAGCTTCTATGGTGCAGAAGATCTGCCAGCCATCGACCCAGCCTTGCTGTTCGGTGGGCAAATTGGCGGACCAGTCAATGTTGCAGCCAGTGGCGGCCGACGCGCCGGCATGCCGGAAAACATCTACTCCGTTTACGGTACGTATTTGTTTGATAACGGCGTCTCAGTCAGCGCCAGTGTCACCGACGTTGACTCTGTGGCATCAGGCTTCTCAAACAGCATCACGCTGCCGGCCTATACGCTGGTAAACATGACGTTGGGCTATGAAACCGAGTCATGGAAATTCTCGCTGACCGGCAAGAACCTGACAGACGAGCGTTACTTCCGCTCCAACTTCCCGAATCTGTTTGGTAGCACCATCGTCTTGCCAGAACTGCCAAGACACTTTATTGCCAAGGCACAGTACTCCTTCTAAGGACCGCTTGGCCGCAATGAAAAGAACGTTCGGGCCCGCTGCGGCTCGGACGCTTCTCCCCCTCTTCTTGAGGCTCCCAAGCCTGACACTTCTCTCTTTCTTCCTTGCTTAGGATCACTCCCATGAGTGAGCGAAGCCTTGCGCCGTCTAGAGAAAGGCGAACTTACCCGCGAAGATCACGGCGATCACGTAGACCGCTGCCGGTACCTCATTGTGCCGCCGAGCGAGCAGTTTGATCGACACATAGCTGATAAAGCCAATACCGATGCCGTTCGCTACCGAAAAGCTCAGAGGCATCATGATAGCGGTCAGTAGCGCTGGGGTAGATTCTGTTACGTCTGGCCAATCGATGCCCACCAGGCTTTGTGCCATGGAAGCTGAGACAAACAGCAGGGCTGCGGCAGCCGCGTAACCCGGAATGCTTTGGGCCAATGGCGCCAACAGCAGACAAACCAAAAAGAGCAGACCGACAACGACCGCGGTCAGTCCCGTACGGCCACCACTTTCCACACCCGCCGCGCTTTCGATAAAGCTGGTGGTGGACGATGTGCCGAGCAATGCGCCAACGGCCGTTGCTCCAGAGTCCGCCAACAGCGCCTTACCCAAACGCGGCAGGTTGCCGTCTTTGTCCACCAAGTCAGCCCGAGTCGCCACCGCTACCAAGGTGCCAGCGGTATCAAAGACATCAACGAGCAACAAGGTCAGGATGACGCTGAGCATGGAAATATCGAGGGCGGCCGCAATATCGAGCTGCATAAATACCGGCGCAGCAGAGGGCGGTGCGGCAACAACACCAACAAATTCCGCTTGGCCGCTGAACCAACCGATCAGCGACACCAGCAGCATGCCAATAATCACCGCACTGCGATTACCACTCGCCGTCAAAGCAGTGATCGCAAAAAAACCCACCAAGGCCATGATCGGCGCGAAGGCGATAAGGTCACCCAAGCTGACCAAGGTGGCTGGATTTTGGACGACGATACCGGCATTTTTCATCGCAATGAAGGCCAAGAAAAAGCCGATGCCAGCAGCCATCCCAAGCTTCAGGTTGCGCGGGATGGAATTGATCAGCCACGCCCGAATTGGCAGCAAACTGATGATCACAAACAAGATGCCAGAGATGAAAACCGCTCCCAGCGCTGCCTGCCAAGGCTGACCCGAACCGACCACGACCGCGTAAGTAAAGAAAGCGTTCTGGCCCATACCCGGTGCCATGCCGATGGGGTAATTCGCCATGATGCCCATGACGAGAGAGCCAAACGCTGCGGCACAGCAGGTCGCAACGAAGACCGCGCCGAAATCCATGCCTGCATCCGACAGAATCAGCGGATTCACGACGGTGATGTAGGCCATGGCCAAAAACGTCGTTAAACCAGCGAGTGCCTCTCGAGATACTGTCGTACCGTGGTCGGTAAGACCGAAATACTGGTCAAGTGACCGCTGGGTCGTTTGCATCGTCGGCATGAACCGCTCCTCGTCTTGCATAGTGCGTTANNGCGAATAAGAGCTGTCTGCCGCCCTTGCTAGCGCCTAAGTCTAAATCGGAACACCTTCCGTTGCTCTGGATTTTGTCATCGTCTAAGGATTGGGCGCCCGAGCATGACTCAGCCGTTTCACCAGCGCCTCGTGCTGGGGAAAACGTGCCATCAACAAGTCGCGATAACCCAAGGTCATATCATCGTATTCGAATCCCGGGGTTACCGCTTCACTGATCAGCCCAAAGCCATGTGACCCATTCGCGGGGATTTCCGAGGCCTTCCATACCCCTCCGGGTACGGTCAATTGCAGCACCTGGCCGTTACGCACATCGCTGCCCATCACCGTCGTTTCGAGCTTGCCAGTCGGGTGCAGCAAATAGTAGGTGATGGGATCGCCGAGGTGGAAATAGTGAACAATATCGGATTGGTTCAAATGAAAATGACCGATAGGCGACTCCGCTGCCAACAGATAGAAAATCGATGACAAGGACAAACGCTCACGATCATCTGCCGTCAGCAAAGTGTAATCTGAGGCGTAGGTACGCCGAAAGAAACCGCCCTCAATGTGGCCGTCCAAACCCAGATGTTCCACCAATTCCGCCGCCGTTAACGACCGAGCAGGCATTGAGTCTGAAGGCTCTGCAAAANCATTGGCCCCCAGAATCAGCAAGACCCCTAGAGCAGTTCTTAGTCCAGCGATTTGCATCGGCTACCTCAAAGCAATGGAAGACCCNATATTCTGCACCTAAGCCTGCAACCTTCCCAGCACACAAGTCTTTCGGCNCGTTAAGGTCTCGCTGAGCGCTTTAAAANAGTGTCCAGCGAAAACCCATCCCCCACGTTAGGGGATCGTCGAGCCAGGTATGGGCGGCGGCTAAAGTGGCGACGCTATCGATTCGCAAGGCGATTCCGCGTAGCTTATGCGCCTCTAGACGAAGAGCATCGCAAGGAAGCGCCGCAGTATGAGCACCGTACCTGAAGAGTTTGACCCGACTTACGTGGCGAAAAAATCCGCCGCTGACCAACACATGTATCGGACGGAGCTGGCCGCAAAGGACCCGATGCAGTCGGTGCTCGACGCCAATCCAGAAATTCATTTCGTACCACCCAAACGCAGCAGTGAATGGGGCCGGTGGGATTTCGAGCCGGGCGCATACTACGACACCACCATTGGCTCTGAGCATCCCTATTGGAAAGACAAAGACCTCCCCATTGCGACGAAAGATATCGAACGGCTCCGCGCCGACATGTTGAACTGGGGGTACTGCAAAATCGAAGGCGCTCTGTCGGCGGAACACGTTGCTGTTCTCCATCAGCGCATTATCGAGCAAGCCGAAGGTGAGCGGCTGGCAGGCATTGCGCAAAAAACGCCAAGTGGTCAAAACATCAACTGCTGCGTCAACAAAGGACAGTGCTTTGAAGCCCTGCTCGAACAGCACCCTGCAATGGTACAAGGCGGCGCCTTGGTTGAGCAGATCGTGACCGAAGCCTTGGGGGAAAACTGGATCAGCAACTCCCTGATCGCTTCTATTTCTCTGAAGGGCGGCGTGCCACAGGCATTGCATCAGGATCAGGACATTGCCCTAGACTCCAGAAGCCCGCTTACCGTCAATGTCATGACGATCATCACTGACATTGATCAAACCAATGGCGGCACACTGATCATTCCCGGTAGCCATCGTGTGTTGTCCGACGCAGTTCGGGCACAAGAACCCGTCGGTAAACTATTACCAACGATCAATCTTGATGCGTCAGCTGGCACCGTCGTCATTACAGACGGCCGTTTGCTGCACAGCACTGGCATCAATCACACCGACACGGCGCGCATCGTGATGCTCAATGGCATGCAGCATCCGGTCATCCGTCAGCAAGAGAACTGGATGCTGTCTGTACGCCCGGACGTACTGAAGCGCGCCAGTCCCAAGCTATTACAACGCATGGGCTTTCAGGCAACAAACGCTGCGCAAACCAATGAGGGCCATGGTTTTGGAGCCAGCGGAATGATCGACGAGCCTACTGGGGCGACGGTAGATTTTCGCTTTGCTGCAGACGCAGGCGATTATCTTCGCGTTGGCGAGCTCGGTCCAANCTCAAGCGCGGAGCAACTCAATGCGCCCTTTACCTTGCGCGACGTCGTCACCAAGGCTCGAGCGGGCGGACGCAGTGCGNCCGTGGGCATTGGCGGTAAAAAGATTAANCCCTAGGCTGNGCGGAGGATACAGGGGGCANGCCATTTCCATGGACTGCGTCTCATGAGCAAAATGCAAAAACCAAGCGCTCTACAACAACTNCAGCGCCACCACCCATTAGTGGTCGAGGGAATGAGTGGGTACGACAAGCGGGACCCACTGGCCGTTGCCTCAGTTATTGTTAGGCAGCTCACAGCGCGCTGGTCGGTGAATCCACCGGCAAAGCCNGTGCTACTCGTTACTCAAGGCGATCCAATTGAAGAAAGCGGCATCTCGGCCATTACTCGCCTGGTGGCTGATGGNCTTGGCGTTTTCCGAGCCCTCATCGTCCTTGACGCCAATATTGCCGATTATCACTCGCCGAACGCGGATCGTTACAAAAACATTTGTGAAATCTCTTATTCCACCCTCGCAAATGTGCTGGAAGCGGATATGCCTGGCGCTCTGACCACGATCGAAGAGCGAGTGAATGAGTCTCTGATNAACAAAAACGCGCGGCGCGCCGTTGAAGGAAAGCCGGCGCTGCAACCTTACTATCGCGACTTTGCCTTGTTGCAGGAAGTCACCAAGGTAGCTTGCAAGCAGGTATGCGGNAGTCTTACCGTCGCTCACACGAGTCGTGAGATAAGCGACTTTTCCGTGACGAGCTTTTACCGCGTGGGACTCGATTCAGGCCTGATCGACGCGAGTGAAATTGTGTCATNTCGCAGCGAACCTGATCAGCCTACGGACCCTGAACCGAGGCCCGCGCGTTAATTTCATGTGACTGGAAANCACGGATCTGCACACCAAATTTTCATCATCTCGAACGTACCGTAAAGGNGCCTTGGAGGTGCAGTAAATCGCTATCCCCTCTCCCCCTCTGTGATTCTCCCTCCAAGGCATCCTACTTTTACACATCNTCGTCGCCGATCACGCCTGATGCGTTGTACCCACCAATNCCAGCCACCTTGCCCGAACGCCGAACATCCGGTATCGCGTAGCGGCNGTCTCCCTACTTCGTCGACGCGTAACCTTTCCCACCGCCCCTGCTGGTACTGATTCTTCTGTTGATGTCGGAGTTACTGTCTGCTTATCTGCTGAGAGCTAAGACCCCCTGGCCACCTGAACCAATAAAATCATAACCAAAACGAGGAGCGACAAAGTGAGCCGATACAAATTATACGGCGGCGGCGGATCGCCTTACTCTCAGAAGATGCGAGCGATTTTGCACTACCGACGCCTACCCTTTGACTGGATTCAAATTACGCCGGCAATACGCGCTCAGATCAAACACGATGGCCCACCGGTGATTCCGATTCTGCGCCTGCCAGAAGATGGCAGTTTGCATGTGGACTCCACACCCTTAGCCATGATGTTAGAAGACAGGCATAGCGAGCGCTCGATCCAGCCGACTGATCCGGCGATCGAGTATCTGTCCTTGCTTATCGAAGACATGGCCGACGAGTGGGTAACGAAAATGATGTTTCATTACCGATGGGATCTTGAGATCGACCAAGAGTACAGCAGCCGTCAAATCATTAGCGACAATACGCCAGGTTTAAGGGGCGAGGCGTTGGCGAAGGCGGCGCGGGCCATTCGTGATCGTCAGGTATCGCGAATGCCCTTGGTAGGCTGCACACCACAGAACAAACCCATTATTGAGCAGAGCTTTCATGAGCTTTTAGCCATTCTTGATCGTTTCGCGACTCGTGACGAGTATCTCTTTGGCACTCGGCCCTCCCTGGCAGATTTCGGATTGTTCGGCCAGCTGAAAACACTGGCCAGCGATCACACACCCATGATGATCATGCGTACCACTGNGCCCAGCGTCTACGACTGGGTCAGACGATTAGAGGACAGCAGCGGCATTCAGGGCGAATGGCATGGCATCGCCAACATGCGACCCGCCGTGAGCGACATGCTGCGTTTTTGTGCCACCTACTACCTTCCTTTTTTGCAGGCGAACGCACAGGCGTATGACACCGGGAACGATGAAGTTTCNCTGCATTTAGCAGGACAGCGCTACGNTCAGCCTACCTTTAAGTATCAGGTGAAATGTTATTCAAGGCTTAAGAGGCTGTTGGCCAACACGAATGCACCCGGCCTGCGAGAGGTGCTTTCTGATACTGGCTGCCTATCGTTTCTGGAGTAGTGGTAGGCCTTTAGCGACTCGACTTCCTTCTTTGCTTGCTCTGGCTGGCGGCGTGGACGGTTGCCGCCAAAACAATCGGCCCATGGTCTAACATAGCGTATGGCCCTAACCACCAGAGGTGAGCGCATTATGCCGATCAAAAATGTATTCAATGAAATTAAGACGTTGACCCAATCCATCGAAAATCTTTCGGTGGCAGACTTTATCCAAGAGCAAGAATCCAACGAAAAGGTACTTCTGATTGATCTACGTGAACTCCAAGAGCGCGTTGACCTAGGCACCATACCCAACTCAAAACATGTGCCCAGAGGTATGCTGGAATTTTGGGCTGATCCGGCCAGTCCTTATTATCGGGACTTTTTCGACGGCGAAGATCAAAGGATCATTGTTTTTTGCGCGGGCGGCGGGCGATCCGTATACGCGGCGCTCGCTCTTCAAAATATGGGGTATCGCAACGTGGCGCATATTGCGGATGGTTTTCGCGGTTGGAAGGAAAGCGACCATCCCATCGAGGATGTTGCTGCCACCAGTCGCTGGGTAAGAAGGTAGAACGAGAGAGCGCAGCACATTATGCACCGACGTATTGTTCCGGTGCCGCGCAACTCTCGACCACTGATGNGAACACGGCGGAAAGGCCCGCCATAGGCATGGGCAGANAGAAACGTGCTGGCTGGATTTATCTGAGAATGACAGTGCGCGCCAACTCACCGCGATTTTTGGTCGCTCCTCCGTCTATCGCAACGGTGTTTTCAAAGACCATCGAATACAGACTTTTCGCATCCAACCTCCATTTCATACCAGTCGCGATGGGAGTTTACCGTTCAGGAAGTNCGNGCAGCCCGTTTTCTACCTTTCTGTGATCACGTCTCTTTGACCATCTAAGGCTTCGTCTTTACCCAAACAGGAGACCCCCAGGCCATCTCTGTAACCGTGGCATGCGAATCCGCTAGAGGCGTAAGCCCCAATCGCAGGCTGTCATAGGTTGTCCATCGNCANGTTGGGTTCTGCACCACGCGAGCGTAGTAAAAAGCATCTTCGGCAGGGTCAAAGTCAGGGTCCGTCCATCGCACTTTCAAGTCTGATGCCCCTGCGGTCGTGTCCCAACTACAATCCGTTAGATCGACTGTTGCGCCATTAGGAGCACATGTAGCTGTCGTTGAATTCAAGGCTGAACCGCCACACGCTACATCGTANACGGCTTCCCGCGATTCACCGTTTTCGATCCAACCTTTGACAATCTGAACTCTCGCAAGCGGGGCACTGATGGGATCTTGCGTGGCCCATACGAAAAGCGAAACGGCATTGTCTCCCGCACTGATCGCATTCAGTCTTCCGCCCATCGGCGTACCTTGTTCGTAAGCAGCCGTTAGATCAGCCGTCTCAGCAATGTCTGCCGGCAACTCAAAGCCCGCGAACATGCGCAGCACGATACGCGTGCCGCTGGTGGCGTAGACCTCTTTGCGTTTCATGGCATCAAACAGCGCTTCGCGCGTGTTCTCCGGAGCCCAAACCGCGGCCAGGCCGCCCGGATTATTGTTCCGAATGCCGGTCACATTGTCTGGCGACATACGGCGGGCAGCCGGCGAAGAAGCGAACGATGTAGCACCTCTGTAGTCCCATTCTTCCGTATCGCCGGGATTCGAATTGTGCGTATCCGTGGAGCCGACCATACCGAATTCCAGCGGGTTCAAACCCATCTGGTCTTCCAACTCCAGGCCGATCCGCAATCCGTCGCGGGCCATGGATGTCGTAGGAAGACAGGAGGTCTCTTGGCCTTCTTCGCACGGCAGCAGAAACTGCTCAAAACCACACTCTTCATCGCCGGCACCGAACATNACCGAACACTCTGAACTGCCCTTGATCTGAAACATTTCCACCAGCGGTTCGTTGCGCTCGCGAAGCCTCCAGTCCTCCTCAGAGTAAGCCGCCCCATCAATGGTTTCACCGGCAAACGCCAGCCCCCACGTCTTATTCAAGTTGTGGGGAATCGTCAGGAACTGGCACTCGGCCGTGCAGGTGGCTTCAAGCTGCTGCCAAAGTTCAATCTCAGAGATGGCATCAAANGAAGAGACCGCATATTTCGGTACATCGTTACNACGAAAAAAAATGTTGCGATGGTTTTTACCCCGGTCTGGCATCGCTGGGGAGTATTCGTAGGCGGCAAAAGTGGTGAAGTGCCCTGGTTCATAGTGACGATTCGCAGCATCCTGCACCTGCTGCCAAGTCGCGGCAGCATAGGATCGTTCCAACTTTGGGTTATCGTTGAAAACCTCCATCGGCCGAACCGGCGGGCGTTCCTGAGCTCTTTGCCGGAGCTGCAGGAAACCGATCAATGATGGCACCTCCAGCTTATCGCAGGCGGCGCGAGCCGCATCGCTGGCGTCCGGGCTTTCACATGCTGAACGTCGTCCAAACGTCTCGGCATGATCGGTCAAGGCCGCGAAGTCGAGCGGCCTACTGATCTCGACGTATTCACCGGTCCGCAACGTGGCGCCGGTTTCTCCTTTGGCGAATCGATAAGCTGTATCCATATCCAACCGGTTACCGAAAAGATAGGCATCACTGGAGATGTTGGTGTGGATGTGAAGATCGCCGAAATACACGTTGTTCAGTGGATTTGCGGGTTGAGGCTCGAGAGGCTGATTTTCAGGGCGAAAGAAAGCCTCTTCATCCTGTGCAGCACTGACCGCCCTGACAGCAGCAATTTCTTCCTCAGTAGACGGCATAAGGGCCGCCTCTGAGAGGAGCCAGATTCGGTAAGCACCAAAGCCCACTAAAAGAATGGTTACCAAGCCCGCCCAACGTTTCCAATTCATCGCAACTTTATTCTCACATATTGGTTTATATTTATCATAATGCTAAATTAATTTATCGTTATGATATTTACTAGCATTGACCGATGCAAACCAATTAGGCGGAGAGATCGAACGATGAGCGAGGCGTCGGAAACAGAGCGACCCATATCGAAGCCAAGCAGACAACGGCGCAGCCGAGCTGAAACAGAGCAGAAACTCATTGATGTGGCGCTCAAAATAATTCGCGAAAAAGGCGTACTGGCCGGTCTTAACCTGCGCGAGGTGGCCAGTGGTGCTGGTGTAAACCGAGGCAACATCTACCACTACTTCGGATCGAGACAGGACCTGTTGCGAGCAGCGATCAATCGCCAGTTCGACGCCATCTTTGAATCGTTCAGACGAAATCAAAAGCCTGCTCGCTTTGTCCAGCGCCGCGTTGCGAACTTTCTGCAGGGAAGTAAATCCAAAACGAATGACAGCCATCTGCGAGCGTTGCTGGTCATGGATGGTGACAAAGACGTCGACCCAATCCCCATGTATGAGCGTGGGCTTAGCCAGTTGCGACAGGATGTGATCGATGGCGAGGTTAACCGCGATCATGACCTTGAAGCGCTGCAAGTTGCGCTGTCCGCGTTCACCCGCGGCTACCGGATTTTTCGCCTGCCGTACGCCAGGCGTGTGGGCATCACACCCAAGGCGCTAGATCAACGCATCAGCAGGATACTTCGCACTTGGTTAACGGCCATGGCGGAGCCTCCACCATCAGTACAAGATTGAAAAATGAGAGGCATAGGAAACGATCTGAACCCTTAAGCCGGCGATATCTTTAGCAGGGCCTTAGTCATTGGCGGTTCGTTCCAGTTTATTTCTTGCCATTCCCTTGTGCGCAGCTCGCTGTGACCGACAAACACGTGCGGCGATAACTGCAGAGCCCCTTTCACCCACATTGACCCTGAACAAGCATCAATACTGCGGAGCGGCTAACCGATCCTATTCGGCTCCAGCAGGGTCGCTGCATGCTTAACCGCTCGGGGTTTAAGCGCACCGGTCGGATCGGATGCTATATCGCGGCTGGCGCGCCCTGTGGAAATCACATATATCAAGATCTGGCGGCAAGTTTGTTTGGCCCGATGAGAGACGTATGCGGTGCGTCTCGGGCTAGCTTGGGTTCGTTATGGCGATGACTAGCGCCTGCTGCTGGATACGTTCCAAGAAGCGTTCTATGTCACCAACCTGAATCTGCATGGCGGACCCATCGATCAGCGAAGTTATAATCCGAACGCGAATGGTATTTTCTTCATCTGACAGTTCCGGATTCACTTCGTGTAAAAGTTTTTTTAGTGCGGCATAAAATCTCGAGTAAATTTGCGTATAGAGTTCTCTGAAGGCTGCGTTGTGCATCGCCAATAGAGCGAGAGTAGAAAACAGTCCCCCGGTACTACCGCGCCAGCGCGTGACAAGGTCACGTACAACAGATTCGAGAGCAGCCATCGCGGAAGCACCAGCCTGCAAGTGGCCTTCGATGACTTCGACGTCTTTGGCCGCTTCCATCTCAATCACATGAAAAGCCAGAGACTCCCGCGTTTTGAAGTAATACTGTAGATTACCGAGCTTCATCCCGAGCGACTCCGCCAGATCGCGCAAAACAAATGCTTCGTATCCATGCTTCACGAGTTGCTCACAGGCGCCAATCAATATCCGTTCTCGCGTTGAAACGCCTTTAGCAGTTGCTGGCTGCATTAATACCCCATGTTCGGCTATTGAATTAATAGGTCGATGACCTATATTACACCATCAATAAAATGGGAGTAGCTTAGATTGGAATTGCTGACAGTAACGGATGACACGGTCGAACAGTTTTCACCAAACATCCCTGAGCTGATGTGGTCGACCGGACCCATTTCCTATGAGTACCACTTCGGCACAAGGGGATTGTTCGATGCAGTCGTACTGGGATCCTGGCGGCACCGTGGCTCACTTTTCGGTTTTGATGCTGCAACAGTTGCGGTTGAAGATGGGCAGTTAATGGGCGTTGAGATCGGAATGAAGGGCTCGGAATACAAGAAACGCCAAGCCGCACTTGGACCTGTATGGCAACAACTGATCGCCGACGGCGACATTGACCCTGATGACATTCCGGGTGTGCTCCAAAGATCAGATCATGCCAGCTGGCTGAACCCCTTCGTGCATGCTGATACCTATTACGTACACGCGCTGGCGGTGAAACCCGAGTTTCGTGGCAAGCGTGTCGGCTACCACCTGATTGATGGCGCTATCAAACGAGCAGAAGAGCAGGGTTACAAACGGTTTCAGTTGGACGTTCTCTCAGATAATCCTGCCGTGGAATTCTACCGCGCTGTCGGGCTAGAACTTCTGGCCGAAACTCGCGCACCGAAACCGACGGAGTTTGGCGTGCCGCCCGAATATCGAATGGGGATGAATCTCTGATGGCTGAGCCTCTTTATCGCCTTGTCAACCCATCTGTGAAACTGCTGCTGAAATCGCCGCCGCACGGCGTCATGAGCAGCAATACACTTTTACTGGAATTCACCGCTCGAAAGTCCGGAGGAGCTCTGTCGACACCTGGCAGTTGTCACATCAAAGATGGTGCCGCACATTGTTTTACCAATCGCGGTTTTGAATGATGGCGCAACCTGTCGCTGGGGCAGGTGATTGATCTCACCATTAGGGGGCAGCGACTCAATCCACCGTTGATTCCGCCCAAGGCGGCCGACCGTCTTCCTCACCGCCAAAAGTATCTGGGTCGAGTAACGCCTCAACGATCGGTATTCCCGGATCTTCCTGGAAACCCCAAGAGGCCATCTTCTTCTGCATCTGGGCTAGTTGGTCAGGCTCACTGATGGATAAGTCTGTTTGCTCTAAAGGGTCGTCAATCAGGTGGTATAGCTTTGGTTCATCTACCCCGACCAGCTTCCATGGCCAACGATACATCGCGAGTCCGCTCGCTAAATCCGAGACCGCATAGTCAGCGTGCTCACTAACCTGCCCACGAAGCGCCGCCAGTTGGCTGCGCCCATCTAAAGCTTTTGGAATATCAGTTTTCGCACCGATGGCATCAAGCAGCGTTGGCAGTACATCAGTGACCGTGAACGGTTGATCATGTGTTCCTCCATCTAACTCACCGGGCCACCAAATAGCAGCAGGCACACGAACACCGCCCTCGCTCGCCATCGTTTTCCCGCCGGGCAATGGCGTGTTGTCGCTACCGCCGTCGAATGTATTTGCCGCAAGAAATTCGAGGCCGGGAAGCGGGAATGACGGTACAGGACGGCCGAGCCATTCAACCGCCGTGGCGCCAATTTTTTGGATGAACGTATAGGTTTCCGGAGAGCCAGGTTGTATCAAGCCACCGTTGTCACTGAAAAACATCACCAAGGTGTTGTCTAACATCCCTTGCTCTTCGTATATCTCAAGTACCTGTCCAATGGCTTGATCCAGTTCATCCACCATGGCAGCGTGAACGATGCGATGAGGATTATCCGAGCCTTCCAGCAAAGTTTCGTATTTATCTATCGTCGGGGCTGGAGCCTCGTTAGGTAAATGCGGTGCCTGAAAGGCAGCATACAAAAAGTTAGGTTTATCGGTATCTCTGCCTTCAATTAACGTGCGTATCTCATCTACCAGCAAGTGCGTGACGTAACCCCCTTCCCTGACCGTAACGCCATTTCTTTGCCAGTCGTAACCACCGCCATGGACTTTGTTCCAGTAGCCAATTCCCCCTGTTAACGAGCCGTAATAATGCTCGAACCCTCGCTGGTTGGGCAGCATGCCTCGTTCGTGATGACCCAAATGCCACTTGCCAACCATGAACGACTGATACCCTCGCTCATCGAGATACTCAGGCAATAGACGCTCTGCAAGCGGCACACCCCTCGTGCTGCTTTTGTTAATTGGCCGATAGAGGCCGAATCGCATCGGCAGTTTGCCGGTCATCAAGCCAGCCCGCGTAGGACTACAGGTGGGTTGCACATAGAAGCGGTCAAGCTCAATGCCCTCGCGCGCAATACGATCAATACTTGGCGTCTCAATCCGACTACCGTGGTAGCCCACGTCGTTCCAGCCCAAATCGTCGGCAAGTATGATCAAGATATGTGGCTGGCTGGCTGGCTGTGCATGAGCCGCTACCCACCCTATGCACAAAACCATTAACATCATCATTCGCTGCATATCGTTCGCCCTAAAATTCACCGTTGCCCTAGTGCTCTATGCGCCAATGACTTCCACTACTTGTTCTTAGCGGCGTTAGCCAAGGCGGATTTCAAGGCATCAGGAATGACACTCGCTCTGGAATGGTCGGCGACTCGAACACACCGATTTTCCATACTGCCCAACCCCTCGATGGTGGTTCTAATCAGGTCGCCATCGCGCAGAAACCGCCCCTCCATGACACCAACACCACCCGGCGTGCCTGTAAAGATGAGGTCGCCAGGGTATAGGGTCAAAATCTGAGATAAGTAGGCAATCAAGTAAGGCACGTCGAAAATCAAATCTTTGGCACTATCGCGCTGTCGAACCTCGCCATTAACCTCAGTAGTCAGCATCAAGTCGGTATCTGGATCGATCGCATCGGGAGATACCAGAACTGGGCCAATCGGACCATAGGTATCGAATGACTTACCGAGATTGAATTGGGGAGGAGTCGAGGTGAATTGAGCTGGCCGGTCGGAAATGTCCTGCCCGATGCAAAACCCCGCCACGTAGTTCAGGGCATCTTCCTCGGCAATTTGTTTTGCCTCCTTGCCGATGACAACAACCAATTCTCCTTCAAAGTCGACATAGTCGCTGCGCATCTCAACGTTTCCGGTCGGGCCGGTAATACAGGAAGGAAATTTACAGAAGACCATTGGCGCATCGGGAATAGGTAATCCAGATTCCTCGGCGTGATTTTTGTAGTTCAACCCAACGGCAAGGGAGTTGCGAGGACGCGGAACCGGTGCAGAAAGCCTGACATCGGCAAGAGCTCCTGTCGGCTCACCTCCTCCAAGGTTGGCGCTCAGCTCTCTCAGAGCCATACCATACTCGAGAGCCTGCATGGGATCGCTAGGCAGTGAACCGCCCGATGCTTCTGCTACATCAAAAAAATGATCACCAACAACCAGTACTGCCCGACCTTCCACATTTGCCAATCGAAAACCCATAATGCCTCCTAGTCTGAATCCTTTCGTCCTAACTGCTGTCGCAGCGAGTTCAAAATGTCACGCACTTCGGCCCTCGGATCCAACGCTGCAACCAAACAAA
Organism: Gammaproteobacteria bacterium; assembly: GCA_002704225.1. Taxonomy (GTDB): domain Bacteria; phylum Pseudomonadota; class Gammaproteobacteria; order Pseudomonadales; family Azotimanducaceae; genus UBA4421. The sequence goes on from PAFU01000044.1 coordinate 34,213, forward strand.
CACCAAAAATCTGGCGATCAGGGCGCACTAGCGCCAGAGCAATTCCATGACTGTCGGCCCAATGGGTCAAGTTACCAGCCACTTCATCGGCCCAGCCGTTGGGGCCAATATGAAGAGTATGCAACCACGGCTCTCGGAGTCCCTCCGGCAGCAAGTCATGCGGCTCGACGCCAAATCCGACGAGCGTATAGTCGCTGCCCAGCAACTCGTCAGACCAGATTGCCTCTTCTGCTTCATCGGCACCGCACAGTTTCATCGTGCTTTGAGGAATCAGCTTGCCTACGACCCCGTCAGGGACAAACCGTTCCTCTGTCGCAAAGAGTCCCGGCCCTATGGGTGTCTCCTCGCCAAATTTCAAAAAACTTACTAACCAAGGCAGCGCTCGTCCCAACATCAAATAGCAGTCTCTTAGCAGTGCTTTCAGCGGGTTCTTCGCCTGAATCACGCCCCCATGAGCGACCGCCAGATGAATCAACTCCTGCACATGTGGCCGCCGCTCAGACGTATAGGTAGCCAGCACTTCATGGCTATAGTCGCCGCGTACCACTCCACGCAATTTCCAGCTGAGATTGTATGCATCTCGAATACCAGCACATAAACCTTGGCCCAGAAAAGGCGGCATTTGATGGGCAGAATCCCCCAACAAAAACACTCTTTTTTTCTGAAAGGTCTCCGCAAGAAGCGCGTGAAAGTGATAAACCTTTGCCCGCACTAGCTTCCCGTCAGAGGGGGTCAGTGATGGTGACAACCGCCATAGGTGAGGGGCCATCAAATTACGCACGACGGTTTCTTCTTCCATGTCGGCAAACTCATCATCGGCATTGAGCATAAACTCCCAGCGAATATGCGAGCCCTCGCAGGGAACAAGAGTCGTTGGACGCTCAGGGTCGCAGATCTGCAGAGCAGATCGATCAAAATCCTCGCGCTCATCTAACATCAAGTCACAGACCAGCCATGGCTCATCACTCTCTAGATCCTCGTAGGCGATATCCGAAGCAGCTCGAATCTTGCTGGCGGCACCGTCACAGCCCAGCAGATAGTGCGCTTGAACAACCTCCGTGGCTAATGCCTGTTGATCGGCCTCATCGGTCACTCGGTTTAACTCTGCCTGCACCAGTTGCACTGTCACACCCTCATCGGCTTGGCTCAGCGATGACACCGACCAGCCGAGTCGCACTTTGACGTTCGGATGTTTGACTAAAGAGCTGCGCAGACACTCCTCCATGCGCGGCTGATTAAAAAAATGATTGTTAAACCAGCCGTGACGCCTTGGCACCACTGTCAAATCTTGCTCAAACAGATCCCAGTTTCGTCCATTGGTGAAACGAAGCTTTTGGCCCTGAGCCGAGAATGCCTGGGCTGCCTCGGCTAAGCCCATCGCCTGAAAAATTCGCATGACCTCACCGTCGAAATGCACGGCTCGAGGAATGTCATAAATCTCCAGACTGGGCTCAACCACCAACACATTCAGCCCAGCGTCGCCGAGCAGGTTAGCGGCGACAGCCCCGGTTGGGCCATATCCGGCAATAATGGCATCGTAAATGACGAGCACTCCCATCAGATTCTCAATGACTGACATCTTGAGTTGAATCTAGTCAATTGTCTAGGCAAACTTGGCAACAAGCCCATCAGCGGCTGCCAAGACAAATTAATGACTGAGAGGCAACACCATGACCCCCATCATCAAAGTAGACGATATGGCGTTTCCAATTCTGCAAGTGCCTGATTTAGACAAACAAGAAACATTTTTGCTGGACTTCGGTATGAAACGGGCCCATCGGACAAAGGACACGTTGTACATGCGCGGCGCAGGCGCTCAGCCTTATGTCCACGTCTCGACATTGGGTCCGAAGAAATTTCTTGGCAGCGCATTTCACGCTTGCTCAATGCAAGACTTAGAAACTTTGGCCGGTAGTGACGCCTTCGGTCCTGTCGAGGCCATGACATCGCCGGGCGGCGGCTATAGAACCAGCTCAAAGGATCCAAACGGTTTAGACGTTCATGTTGTGTTCGGTATCGAAAAAACCGAGCAAGAAACCGAACTGGCCATGCCGGAATTCAATGTTGGCGGAGAAGAGCGAGAGAACTTTCAGCGCATCAATAAAATCAAACGATTCAGTAAGGGTAGTTTTCCCCGTATCAAACGTTATGCGCACTGCGGCCTAAACGTCCTCGACATGGAGGAAAGCCTGAGTTGGTACCACGCGCATCTGGGCATCATCGCCAGCGATCGGCTCAAACCCGGCGGCGAGGGCGGGCCCCTGTTGGGTATTTTCTCGCGTTGCGACCGCGGCGCTCTGCCAGCAGATCACCACAGTATTTTCTTTTTACCCGCCCAAATGCAGTCAAAGGGCAAACCTGGCCTGAATCACGTCTCTTACGAAATGGTCAATATTGACGATGTGTTTATGGGGCATGAAATTCTCACCAAGAAGGGTTACGAACATGAGTGGGGCATTGGCCGGCACTATCAAGGCAGTCAGATATTCGACTACTGGCGCTCACCGTTTGGACATATCCATGAGCATCAGACGGACGGAGATGTATTCGATAACACCGTTCCACCCCAAATCGTCGACGTTATGCAGGACGGAGACCCGAACCATCCTGAAATGGGACCATCGCAATGGGGCCCGGCAATCAACATGGAAACATTCGGTGACGAACGCGGCCTCTGAGTCAGGGGCGATCAAGCGAGGCCCCGCAGCGGTCAGGAGCGCGCTGATTGAAGCTGCTTGCGAAATGCTTGCAGAAATCGGCCCGAACGCTATGACCGTCAGAAGTGTTGCGGACAAAGCACGTGTTAATCATGGTCAGGTTCACCACTACTTCGGTGGAAAAACAGGCCTGATTGAAGCTGCTGCGACCAAACTCGCTCAAGATCACTATCGAAATGCTCGTGAGCGCTCGAACGGAGCAGAGTTGCCAGAGCCGCTAACAGTCGGCGAGGACAGTCAATATTTAAAAGCCATTGTGCGGTTGGTACTTGACGGCAGACTGGATATCGCGGTCAAAGAACTCGAATCGGGCCAATCGGTACCTGTAGAGGCACGCCGATCGCTAACAAAGGAGTTTCGCGGTCAGGAGATACCCATAGAGTTTAAGGCTCGTTTTGCCGTCGCCGCTGCGATCGAATTAGGGTGGGCAGCATTGGAGCCTTACATTTTACGCGTAGCCGACGTGAGCGAGGCTGAGCAAGAAGCCGTTTTGGATCGAGCGAAAATCCTCTCTAGAAATTTTTCACTAAACACCAATAACTAGCGAATTTATTAGTTAAGAAACGATATGGACTTAGGTATTCAAGGTAAGCACGCAATTATCTGCGCGTCGAGCAGGGGGCTAGGTCGTGCCTGCGCTATCGCCCTCGCGCGTGAAGGCGTAAATGTAACGCTTAATGGGCGCGATCCCGAGGCGCTTGCTGAAGCTAGCGACGCTTGCTCGTCGGCGGGCGTTAAGGTCTCAAGTGTCATCGGTGACATTACATTGGCCAGCACCCGAGAAGCGCTGTTAGCCCAATGCCCCGAACCCGACATACTGGTGACTAATAATGGCGGCCCACCACCGGGAGCACTCAAAGACTGGGATTATGATGCCTGGATCGGTGCACTCGAAGCCAACATGATTACGCATTTGCTGATGATACGGGCCGTGCTGGACGGCATGGTCGAGCGTCGCTTTGGCCGTATCGTCAACATCACGTCGGCCATGGTAAAAACACCCAAAGCCCCCATGGGCCTATCTACCGGCGCGAGGACAGGGCTTACCTCTGTAAGCAAGGCATTATCCGCGGACGTTGCACATGCCAATGTCACTCTGAACAATCTGCTGCCTGAGCGCATCAATACTGGCCGACAACAATACATGGCTCAGCGGCTGGCAACTCAGCAGAACATCAGTGTCGATGAGGCGTACCAGCAGATAGCCGACACGATAGCGGCAGGCCGGCTAGGTTTACCCGAAGAATTTGCCGACGCCTGTGCGTTTTTGTGTAGCGCGCAGGCTGGCTTTATTTCCGGACAAAACCTACAGCTAGATGGTGGAAGCTACTCAGGACTGATGTAACCCTCGACGTCAAGAGGCGTCATTATTGCTGGGTTCGGCAGGAATTGTTGAAGCGACGGCGAAGCAGCGCCAGAGGCCAGAGGCCAGAGGCCAGAGGCATATTGATGCGCGAGAATACCGACGTTGAGAGAAGTCCGCAAAAGCACCTCGACAAAATACGAGTGAAAAGATGAATGCCGTACTCTCCGACCACATTTCTTCATCCAATTCAGGCAACCAACTGTAACTACTTGTGGAAAAAGATCTGGTGATCAAAGAAAACCGCCGTGGAGGGCGCTACTGCTTCGCCAAAGAAAAGCGCTCGAGAGGACGTGCCCCTACAGCAGCAACAAAAACTCGGCTACGGGAACAGCTTCGGCGACTAAAGACCAGATTTGGTGGCGTTATGGCTTAAAACCAAATCCGGAGCTTTAACGCCTATTGACGGGCTTGCGGGCTCTGGAAAGCGCGTCTGGTGGTTTTGCGAAAATGGCCACGAGGTTCAGAACGCGGTCGCCGATAACATAAGAAAGAGAAGGTGCCTTTTCTGCCCTGGTGTCGGTCGAAATAAGACCTATCGACAGCCCTAACCTACCGCTGTGTTACGTCGACGCTAACTATCCTACGATTTATTGCGAATTGTTCTCCCGCTTATTGCTAAATCAACAGAATCTTAACGCAATTTTTTGCACTACCATGTGTCGATCCATTTAAGCTTTTTGCCGTCGCGGGGGGTAACCGGTGGCGCTGAGTGCAGACCAGTCGCGACCCACTGCCTGGTATCTGCCGGGTCAATAACGTCATCAACCTCAAAAACCGTCCCGGCATTCAAAGCGCGTGACCAAGCATAGGCATTCTCAACCATTTCCTCATAGCGCGCCTTGCGTTCCTGGATGTTCTCGATTGCGGCAAGCTCATTGCGTCGACCCAACTTAATCTGTCCTTCAAGTCCCATACCGGCAAACTCTCCGGTTGGCCACGAGATAGCAAACATGGTTTCATCAAAACTACCTGTCGCCATGGCTAACGCCCCAAGACCATAGGCCTTCCGCAAGACGACAACCATAAATGGTACCGTAAGGTTAGCGCCTGCAACGTACATCCGACCGCAATGTCGCACCAGTGCCGTCTTTTCGGCTTCCGGGCCGACCATGTTGCCCGGACAATCAATCAGGGACAGGATCGGGATATCGAACGCATCACACAGTTGCATAAACCGTGAGGCTTTGTCTGAAGCATCCGAATCGATAGCGCCCCCGGTTGGCGAATTGGAGTTATTGGCAATCACGCCAACGGGTTTGCCTTCGATACGAATAAACGAGGTAACCATCGCCAACCCGAACTTCGGCCTAAGTTCCAGTACCGAATCTTTATCAGCGATCGTTTCGATCACTTCACGAATGTTGAAAACGGCCCTGCGATTTTCGGGAACGATGTGACGCAATTTCCGCTGGTCGCTCTCTTCCCAAGTTTTAGTGGGACCCTGAAAATAGGAAAGGTATTTTTTCGCAATCGCAGTCGCCTCAACTTCATCCTTTGCAACGATGTCGATGACCCCATTTGGCTCCTGAATACTGACAGGTCCTACTTGATCAGGTGCATAGGCACCGAGACCACCTCCTTCGATCATGGCCGGGCCACCAATACCAAGGCTGGAGTCCTGGGTGGCAATGATGACATCACATGCTCCCAGCAGGACGACATTGCCAGCGAAACAATATCCCGATGCGACACCAACAATCGGCACCAGTCCTGAGCATTTCCCCAATTGCCGCCACGTGCGTGAACTCAGTCCTCCAACTGAAGAGGCTATCGGCGTGAACCCAGCACGGTGACCATTGTAGGTTCGGCCTCCACCACCTTCGGTGTAAAGCACGATGGGTAAGCGATACTTTTCCGCCACCGTAAACATCCGATCCTGCTTCTGGTGGTTCTTTTGGCCCTGCGTCCCCGCAAGCACTGTATAGTCATACGACATCGCCACACAGCGCGCGCTTTCAGCGCCGACCAGGTCGCTGTTTACGCGCCCAAGACCCATCACCATGGCATCAGAGGTGGTTCGCGTGACTCGTTCTTCGATTTCTTCAAAGGTATCTTTGGGAAAACGTGTTGCGGTAACTAACGATCCATACTCCGTAAACGTGCCCTCATCACAAAGGTCGTAAATGTTCTCTCGAGCAGTACGTTTGCCAGCATCATGACGCTTCGCCGTCGCCGCCGGCCGCGATTCGTCTTTGGTCAGCTGTTGAAAGTGATTAATCTCAGCGAGGTCAGGGCGAATTTCGTCATAGTCGACCTTCTCATCCGTTTCATATTCACCAACACCTGCGACAGGTTCGACAAACATAATCGGCGTATCCTCGAAGATTGTGTCACCAGCAGCGAGGGGCACATCCCGGACAATTCCAGACGCGGGAGCCGCGATGACATGCTCCATCTTCAACGCCTCTATTACCGCAACAGGCTGTCCTTTCTGTATTGAATCACCGACAACAACGGTTATTTCGACGACCATGCCCTGAAGCGGCGCAGGAACGGGGATAGTGTCATCCGGACCCTGCATCAGGGCAACGGGTTCAACCGCCGCTGATTCTTTTCGCGCAACCTTCAGCACAGCAAGCGGGTCATCAGGATCAACGTCGACACCCGCTTTTTCAATCTCAAGTTCCGGGGAAAAATACCGCACCCGCCCTTCTGCCGGGGCAAGAAGTTGATC
>PAFU01000045.1 GCA_002704225.1 Gammaproteobacteria bacterium
CCTTCATCCAGCGTTGCGCTACCGAACTGATGCACACCCTCAACCGACAACTGTCCCTGAGCGTCCCAAGCAACCAAGTAATACAGGCCGTCTCCGGCCACATTGGTTAAAAACCCGTCATCGTCCAGGTCACGCCCATAGATCGCTCGCAGGATATCTGGCCCACCACCTACCGGCACATTCACATCACCTCGGACATGGCGATTCACCTCTCCCCAGGGCGGATCCAATCGACCGGTCGCTGCCAGCAACGTCTCAACGCAGCCGCCCAACAGATCCGCTACTGCCTGCGCATCGTGGGTCTCCCGATCATCGGCACGTTCTGCGGCCAGAAATACGCAGGTGCCGAGGGCGGCGCCGGTATTGTCGACATCCGTACCCAGATCCCATTGATCGAGCACCTGCTGGGCTCTTTGCAGGCTTGGATCCGTAAACGACTGAGCCGCAATGGTATTCAGATAGGCCACATAGAACGTTGATGGCGAATAAAATTTGTCGTGCTTGATGGCAGAAAATTCCTCCTTGCTGATCATTGGACCCAGAGCCGAAAAGAGCTCCAGACCGCGGTGGGCACGATTTGACATATCCGTTTGAAACCCATGCTCTGGCGCAAGAGCACTTTCCTTGGGGTTTTCTGCTTCCGCAGTCACATTGAAGGGGGTCTGGTTTGCACTGAATACAAAGCCGCTGTCTGGATTCGTTACCTGGGGCATTTGGGAAAAGGACAGGTTCTCCTGCCAAATCAGGGCCGAGTCATCGCCAGGCAGGTAGCTTTGCCAGTCATAGCGAATATCTCGCTTGGGCGTTAAGGAATTGTGTAAAAACATGATATTGCCTTCCTTGTCTGCATAGACAAAGTTGAAACTGGCAAAACTCATCATGCGCATGGCTTCTTTCCAGTCGGTGAAATCCTGCGCAAGATTCATGCGGTACCATTGCTCTACCTGACGCAGTTCACCCATTCCAGCGTAGCGTACGGCATAGGTGCCGTGGTCCGTGCGCAGCACGGGGCCGTGTTCAGATCGCAGCCCCTCCTGAGTCACCGTCCAAGGCAAGAAACCCCACAGTCGGATTTTCAGCTCGATATCACGAACCTCTAAGTCCCGCCATTGGCCGTCGAGCCTGTACTGATTTTCGTTGTCCGGATTGATATCAAGGACAAAGACGTCGACAAGATCCGGTCGATTAACCGTGGCGCCCCAAGCCAAGTTTTCGGTAAAACCGACGGACACCGTTGGCGAACCGGGGAACAAACCGCCCATGACGTTTAAACCTTCCGCGCTTTGTAAGTGCGCTTCGTACCATGCAACCGGCCCGGTGGCGGGCTGATGAGAGTTAATCGCAATTCGCGTGGCACCTTCATCAGAGATTTTCGGTGCGATAGCAAAGGCATTGGAGCCCACCGGTACCCCTGTCATCATAATCTCAGGAGGCGGTTGCTTTAGCGACGCCGGAGGTTCCAACAAGGGTTGTTCGCTGGGCAATTGGAGGCTTGGCGGAGTGATCTGGCGAATGACTTCACTTACCGCTCGCTGACGTTCGCTACCCATAATCTCGCGGACCACGCCATCGAATCCATAGAACATCAGATGGCGGAGCATAAAGCCCGCAACCACATCCTTGCCCGTTACAGGCAGCACACGCTCATCAACCGCCTCTGGGTGCGTGGCGGCGTAAAAATTCAGCCCATCCGCGTAGGCTTCGATATAGCGACGCATCTCGGGGCTCAGATCCCACTCATAGTTCGCGTCCAGCGTCTCCCAGATTCCAAGCCAGTGCACCAAAAAGTCTGTTACGGCGCCGTCCTGGCCTATGAACAGCCCGTTATTCCCTCGATAAAAGGGCATGGCTTCCTCAATCAGTTGCCAATTGTCTTCAGCCTGCGCATAGGCGAAACCAAAGGCCGCATCTGCATTGGTCTCGCCCAAAATATGCGGCACACCGCGGACGTCGCGACGAATCGTTACATTGTAGCGATCCTCCAGATAGAGATAGTCCTCAGCTACAAAGGTTTGCTCGGTACAGCCGATGAGCACGAACAACAGGCAAGCCGGCAACATAATTTGGAAAATCGGCCGCACGAATTTTCTCCTAGCTTGGGGCTTCAAAAGCCCCACAGACTGCCACAGAGACTGCCACGAGAAAAGAAAGCACCTGAAAAGCACCGGAGCAATAGGACTTGACTCTGGCCGGCGCGAGCCTCAATCTGCACCGCCTCGAGGACATGCGTCTTTGAGACTTTGGGGCGACGCCCCTATCTCGCGACTTCCAACGCGAGCCAAGCCTACCCCACCCTAGCGTGTGTGAGTTTGCTTGAAGTAACGATGCAAACTGCGCCGTCGCGAAAACGCCGATTTAATGGCAGTGCGACCGAGTAAACCCCATCAGATCTCTGTTAGGGCACAGGCTATACGCGGCAAACATCCAAATTAAACTGACGCACGAAGCAAAGGCTTTTCGCTGCGTGACTAGGACATGTTATGACGGACAACGCGTTTGCGGCTCTTGGGTTGCACCACACCTATTGCGATACGGTCGCGGAACTTGGCTTCACAGAACCCAGCGACATTCAGCAGGCCGCTATTCCTGAAGTACTGGCGCACAAAGACCTGTTGGGTATCGCCCAGACCGGCACCGGTAAAACCGCAGCCTTTGGACTGCCGCTGTTGCAAAACCTCGTTCAGGAAGCCGCCGAGCGCAAGGGCGAAATGCGCGCCAAACCCCGCCACCCTCGAGCACTGATATTGGCACCGACTCGAGAACTGGCACTACAAATTCACAGCGAACTGGAACGCCTCGGCGGCCAGAGCAACATGAACTACCTGTGCGTGATCGGCGGCGTGAATCAAAACCCGCAAGTCAAGAAACTACGAGGCGGTGTGGATATTTTAGTTGCCGCCCCCGGTCGCTTGCTCGACCTTATGAACCAAGGCCATGTAAGCCTGAGTGAGACCGAATTCTTAGTGCTCGACGAATGCGATCGACTCTTGGATATGGGATTCATACCCGACGTACGTCGCATCATCAAAGCCATGCCGACTGAGCGCCAAACGCTACTGTTCTCGGCCACCATGCCCGGCGAAATTGCCAAGCTTTCGAAAGAAATATTACGCGACCCAGTGCGTATCGACGTCACGCCGGAAGAAGTCACAGTCGCCAAAATCGAACAAAAGGTTGTACATGTTGCAACCCATCAGAAACGTGCTGCGTTGGAGCATCTGCTCCGCGACAGTAGTCTGGTAAGAGCCATTGTTTTCACTCGCACCAAGCACGGTGCAAACAAAGTTGCTCGACAGCTGAACGCCTCCGGCTTCGTCGCCGAGGTGATTCACGGCAACAAAAGTCAGGCCGCTCGGCAACGGGCGCTAGAAAATTTCAAGTCCGGGGACGCTTGGGTTTTAGTGGCCACAGATATCGCTGCGCGTGGCATCGACATACGCGAAGTGTCCCATGTGTTCAATTATGAGCTGCCGCACGAACCCGAAAGCTACGTGCACCGCATTGGTCGAACCGCCAGAGCCGGCGCCGGTGGTGTCGCTTGGGCATTAGTGGATGCCGCAGAAGTCAGCCGACTGAAGGCCATTCAGCGTCTCACCAAGCTCACGCTGGAGACCGTCACACTGGATATCGAACTGCCGGAAATCGCGAAAACCGGTTCCGCTCCAGCCGCCCAAGGGGCGCAAAAGCAGAGCAGAGGTAATGGCGAAGATGGCGCCAAGCGGCAACGCTCACGCCGACGCAAGCCCGCTGGCGAAGGTCGCGAAAGCGCCAAGCCTGCTCGAAAGCGCGCCAAAAACCACGGCAATCGAGCTGACCCCGAACCGAAGGATTCAAAGCCCGAGGTCGACGGGAACCGGCCAGGCGTGAGCAATGCCAATGTGGATCCCTACGCGGGACAGCGGCACACCAATGGCAAACGCAGATATCAGACACCGAAAGGAATTGATGGCGGCGGCAATAGACCCCGGCGGCGGCGACGTCCCGCCAGCTCCGGCGCTGGAGCCAACGGCAATCGGGCTTGATCTGCCTTCTGCCTCCGGCACCGGGTAGGTATTAGCCCAAGCCCCTCGCCCGGTATTGTCTTCCTTTGATCTTGTGGCGATTGATCAGCCTCTGAGCAGTGCTGGAATGCTCCTTGGCAATTGCCACATAACTCACCATGGGCAGAATATCGATTTTGCCGACGGCGTCAGCACTCAATTCCTTAGAGGCCGTCAACGTGCCGAGAATGTCTCCAGGCCGCAGTTTTTGCTTGCGGCCGCCGTTGATCTCGAGGGTGTATACAGACGGCTCGGGCATGGACTCAGTCACATTCGATGCCGGGGCATCCATGCTATCTGCACGCCACAGCTTCATGGCACCGGATTCCCGCTCGGTTTCCAAGTGACGCAGGCGCGACATCTCACGATCTGACACCAAGCTGATGGCAACACCCTTTCTGCCGCCACGTGCCGTTCGGCCAATTCGATGCACATAAATCTCTGCCTGATGCGGCAATTCGAAATTGAACACGGCATCCACATCATCGATATCGAGTCCCCGAGCAGCCACGTCTGTAGCGACCAGTACGTTCGCGCTTCCGTTAGCGAAACGAATCAACGTCTGGCTGCGCTCAAATTGCTCCATATCGCCGTGCAAGGCCACGGCACTGAAGCCCAATAAGCCCAGCTGACGACTGACCTCAGCGCAATCCAGTTTGGTATTGCAAAACACCAGATTCAACGCGCCACCCCAATGCTTGAGGGCTTCACCCAAAACCTCGGCTCGGGTACCCGAGTCTCGCCCAGCCGGGGCATGACACCAGCGCTCAGTAATGGAGGGCGCGACTTCGGATTCGGTGACGTCTATCCTTACCGCGTAAGGACTCAGGGCCTTCACAACGTGAGCAACCTCGTCTGGAAAGGTCGCAGAAAAAAGCAGGTTCTGTCGAGGCGATGGCAGGTAGGCAAAGATGGCGTCGATTTCCTCTTCGAACCCCATATCCAGCATACGATCCGCCTCATCCAACACCAAGGCAGTTAAGCCGTGCAGGTGCAGAGTACCTTTTTGCAAGTGCTTGAGCACCCGACCGGGAGTACCCACAACCACATGGGCGCTATGCTGCAGGGAACCAATCTGCGGGCCCATGGCCACACCACCACAGAGGGTCGTTACCTTCGTGTTGGACAGATGTTTCGCCAGCTCGCGAAAACTCTCCGCAACCTGCTCCGCCAACTCCCGGGTCGGACAGAGGACCAGCGACTGCACATGAAACTTCGTATTTTCCAAACGCTGTAAACAGGCGAGTGCAAAAGCAGCGGTCTTACCGCTGCCGGTGCTTGCCTGAGCAACCACGTCCTTGCCCTCTAAGGCGCTGGGCAGCGCCGCAGCCTGAACCGGCGTCATCTGAGTAAATTCCATCTGCTGCAGGCGAGAAAGCAAATCGTTGCGCAATCCCAACGATTGAAAAGAACGATCATCTGTCATGGCAAGAGGTACCCCGGTTACGTGCCGCGAGTGTGCCTGAGCAGGAAAGTTTCCGCTGCAGAAAAGATGATTTCTTTTCGCTCAGGCTTTAACCGGTCCAGGGCTCGGGGCATCAGAGCCAAGCGAGGGTTGGTCGCAAAAAACTCCCGGTTGTTCTCAATAAAGCGCCAGTACAGGCCATCCATCACATCGCACCATGGTCCTTTTTTGTAATCGCTCATTTTCAACAAATAGTTCGAGCCACAAATGTAGGGCTTAGTGGCAAAGATACCTCCATCGCTGAAAATCCCCATGCCGTAGACATTGGGCCCCATCACCCAAGAGGCAGAATCTACGTACATTTCCATGAACCAACGATGCACGGCCTTTGGCTCGATCTCACACAGGGTCATCAAGTTCGCCACCACCATCAAACGCGGAATGTGGTGCGACCATCCGGACTGCTGGGCCTCTAGGATCGCGACATCCAAGGGTTCGATACCGGTGTTACCGGTATACCAAGCATCTGTCATCTGGCGGTTGTGCTGCCAAAAGTTGCCCTGCTGTTGCACTGCACTGAAGTGTTGATACACCCCGCGGATAAATTCCCGCCAACCGATCACCTGACGAATAAACCCTTCCAAACTTTGCATCGGAATATCGTTGTTTTCGGCAAACTGCAGGGTTCGATCAACCACCTCATTGGGCGTAATCAAACCCAGGTTGAGCAGGGGACTGAGCACGCTGTGAAAAACCGTGTTGGAACGCTGAGTGATCGCATCTTCATAGGGACCGAACAGCGCCAAGCGGTGATGCAAAAAATCATCCAGCCAATCCAAGGCACCCTGCCGTGTTACCGGCCAATGAAAACCGTCGACACTGCCCGGATGTTCGGCAAAGGTATTGCTCACTAGGGCAGAAACCTCATCCACCAACACATCGGTTTGCACCTCAGGCAGTACCGGTGGCTCGATGTTTTTTGGCAATTTCTTCCGATTGTCTTCGTCGAAACTCCAACGACCGCCGGCTGGGACGCCTTCCGCATCGACCAGAATCCCCAAACGGGTGCGCTGAAACTTATAAAATGACGCCATTTGTGGCTTGGCGCGGCCCTTGAGAAATTCCGCGAAGTCCTCTCTGCCACAGAGGAACATCGGCGAAGATAGCACTCTGTGACCAATACCCATGCTTTGAACCAAGCCCGCCAAATTGGCCTGCATAGCCTTGCCTTCGACCTCGAAATGCACCAACTCAGTCACCTCGTGCTGGGCTAATAAATGCTGCAAGGTGGACATAAATTGATCGGCGGTTGCGGATCGCTGCTCGACATCCAAGGGCTGATACAGCACGTCGATGCCGGCCTGTTGCAGGGATTGCGCATAGGCGCGCATGGCGGCTAGCACGAGCACCAATTTGTGCTGGTGATAGGCAAAGTGCCGACACAAAAACGGGTCTTCGATCATGACCACGCAATCCACTCGCGCCGCTGTTACGCCTTCGACAGGAAACAGCTGATTGCCCAGCACCAGCAAGGCAGATTGATAGCTCATAAAAGCTCCTTGGCCGCTGCACCGCGCAGGCTCGGTTGGCAGGATTGGCACAAATAGATTCGGCGGCCGCCGACCTCAATGCGCTCTATCGTATCGTTACAGTGATAGCAGGACTCCTTGGATCGGTCGAAGGCCAGGTGACGATAGCGCCGACGGGACACCCCCTTGGCCTGCATACGCTTCACTCGTCCGGCCGTGTTAGTCACGCCAGAGGTCGCATAGGCTTGTCGAGTCAGGGCCAGCGTGTTGCGGGCGAGCGCGCCGAGCTGCCGGCGCGTCAGATCCTTCGGACGATCGAATGGACTGACCCGAGCGTTGAACAAAATCTCCGTGCGCAAATAGTTGCCAATACCGGCGACAAAGCTTTGATCCAAATACAGAGACGCCAGTGAACGACCCGAAAACCGCCTGTCTTGCAACTGGCGCAATACGTCCTGCCAGACCACTCGATCGTCCAGCGCATCCGGACCCAATCGCGCCAAATACTTTTGCTGCAGTAGGGATTCCGGCGTATGCACTTCAATTTCCGAAGCGCTATAGAGCAAAGCACTGTGGGTTTCGGTGTAAATCCCCAGCCGTAACGTTCGATTGGTCCGTGGCGGTTTGTCACGGCGGGTAATATACCAACGACCGTACAGCTGATTGTGGCTGTAGATTGTGAGCCCCTCGTCAAACCGAGTCAGTAAGGCCTTACCCCGACTGCTCACCCACTCGACTCGCTGACCCGAGAGCTTCGGTCCAAAACCAGCGACACCCGGCTGGGTGAACACCACTTTTTGCGCTTCCCTGCCGGCCAACACCTTGTGAATCCGCGTCGCCACTCGGCGGATCTCAGGACCTTCAGGCATAAGACCCTCCATAGCGGGAATCTTGGGACTTGGTACGGCGGCACCGTTCGGAACAGTACAGCACCTGATCCCAGTCACGCGCCCACTTCTTTCGCCACGCGAAGGGTTTTGAGCATCTGATACAAATTTTTTTAGGCAGATTCGCCTTCCCATGCTTCGCCACTTTGTTTCCAGCAACACCGATTTCAGCCCCCTACGCTAGAGCCGTTCGGGTGAATCACGAGTGAAGAGTTAACAAAAAAGCGAGGAGGACTAAAAAAATCAGGGAAAGGCGAAGAAAAGGTGAGGTTTTTGTCTCGCCGACCGGTGGATGGCCTTAGGTAACCTGCCAGCCGCGTCGTGGCAACAGTGCTCCGGCGACGAAACCCAATACTCTGGCTAACGGATAACTGACCGCCTGCAGTTCCTCGACAACAACCGTCGCAACCTGACGGCGTGATATCGCAATTTCCGCCCGATGGTCGACGAGCAGACGCCTGACCAAGCACGCTTTGTAACACCAAGGTTCGCCATAGAGAAAATGCAAAGAAGATTTGCCCAACGGGCTGATGCCCAAAAAGACCAAAACGTTATGAAATTGCATCATTGGCGAAACCCAACGAAAGCTGTCCGTGAGAGTCACATCTCCTTTTTCAATACGACACCCCTGGTATTCGCCGCTCAAATTCAAGGACGCAAGGGCGGGACTGTGAAGAGCAAAACCATCACTTGTCACGTATTGGCAAAACCCCACCGGTTGGAGCAATGATAGTTCTTGGCTCGAGTTCAAGTGGCTTTCCATTCCATCTGACCATCGACTATACCGATTTGCCTTTTTAACCACTATTAGTTAACGATACAACCCCGATCTAACCAAACCCGTACGCCGCGCGCTAACGCAACCTAGAGAGGAGATAGGTAGGAACCAAACTCACTAAAACGATAATAAGGGCAGCGGTCGACGCCTCGGCCAAACGCTCATCGGAAGCGAAGCGATAAACCCAAGTCGCCAGAGTCTCAAAATTGAAAGGACGTAAAATCAACGTCGCTGGAAGCTCCTTCATCACATCAATGAATACCAACAACACACCGGTCAAGACCGCAGGCCGTAGCAGAGGCAAGTGAACCCTGCGCAGCACACCGCTCGGGGTATGACCGAGACTACGCGCAGCAGCGTCCAGCTGAGGATGAATCTGAGTCAAACCGGCCTGCGTGCTGTTGAAGGCCACGGTGAGAAAGCGCGCCACATAGACGAATATCAGGGCGGCCGAAGAACCCGTAATCAGTAAACCCCAGTGCAAATCCAAGGTGTCTCTCAGCAATGTCGCCAACCATTTGTCGACACTTATCATCGGTACCATGAGGGCTATCGCCAGCACGAGTCCAGGCACCGCATACCCCAAGGTGGCCACACGCACGCTGCCACGAACCCAACCGTTGGGATGCAGGCGCTCAGCGTAGGCCAACCACAACGCAGCCCCCGCACACAGCAACGCCGCCACACTGGCAACCCACGCACTGTTTAGCACCAAGGCTAAAAAAGCCGCACTGAACGGTGTCTCGCCGTCGCTCAGTGCCATACCAGCCAGCACCGCAATGGGCACGATCAGACCTAACAGAACAGGCATAAAACACAGCGTGAAAGCAAGCCAAGCCGACCACCCGGTCAGTACATGCCTGGTCGACTGACGCTGCCGACCGACGGGATTAAAACGCTGGCCTCGCCTCGCAAACTGTTCAGCCACCACCAGCAAACAAACCACGATAAACAACCAGCCTGCTAGCTGTAAGGCGGCTGACGTTTCGCCCATGGCGAACCACGTGCGAAAAATACCTGTGGTCAACGTCGGCACACCATAGTGCTCAACAACCCCGTAATCTGCCACGGTTTCCATCAATACCAAGGCGAGTCCGCCGACGACTGCAGGCCATGCCACCGGTAACGCGACCCGCCAGAAAACTCTCAATCGATTCGAACCGAGAGCGCGAGCGGCTTCATATAACGTACTGGATTGCTGAGCAAAGCTGCCTCGAGCCAGCAGGTACACGTAGGGATACAGCACCAAACTGATCACCCCTGCAGCTCCCGGAAGGCTACGAATATTGGGCAACACTGACCTTTGCGGTGACAACGCCAACCAATCTCTTATGGCACTCTGAATCGGTCCTGAAAATTCCAGCAAGTCGGCATAGACATAACCGATAACGTAGGCAGGAGCGGCCAAAGGCAAAGCCAACGCCGGCACCAACATCCGTCGCAGGGGAAAATCATAGTGCACGGTCAACCAGGCGGTTAGCACACCAATCACCGTAGACAGCACAGCAACGAACAGCATCAACTGCACGGTATTCGCCAGATAGGTGGGGAACACAGTGTCTCGCATGTGCGCCCAACTCTCTCCACCAGGCCCCAATGCCGCCCAAAGCAGCATCAGAATCGGCAGGCTGACGGGCACCGCGATCAGCAGCGCGCCGGCTGGCCAAACAATGGATGTGGTGGGTTTTCTTAACATAGCAAACCACTATACCGGCCCTGCCAACCATTCGACAGAAAACTCGAAAGCACTGGGGCGAATACGACCATAGGCTTGGCGGGCGCAATCGGGCAGTATTGCGGCACCATGAGTATTCAACTGTCCGCCATTACCCACCGCTTCGGCTCTCACCAAGTGTTATCCGATATTTCTCTGTCGTTAAACGACGGCGAAATCCTCTGCGTCATCGGACCCTCTGGCAGCGGGAAGAGCACGCTGCTAAGGATCGCCGCCGGTCTAGAGGAAATACAAAGCGGAGAGATTCGGCTAGACGGTCAGCAACTTGCCAGTACGGGTCTTTGTCCTCCACCAGAGCAGCGCCCCGTGGGTTTAGTCTTTCAAGACCATGCGTTGTTCCCGCATCTCACCGTGGCGCAGAACGTCGGCTTTGGCCTCCAAGAGATTCCACCGGCGGAGCGCGACAGCCAGGTGAATGAGTTGCTCAACAGCGTTGGGCTGGTCGATCTGGCGGCCCGCTACCCGGATACGTTGTCCGGAGGCCAACAGCAAAGAATCGCGCTGATCCGGGCATTGGCCACCAATCCCCGAGTGATGCTGTTGGATGAGCCCTTCGCCAGCGTCGATACTCCCCTTCGCCGTGAGCTTCGGCAGGATGCTCGAAGAGGTCTCATTCAAGCAGGCACATCGACGATTATGGTGACCCACGATCCCGAAGAAGCCATGGCAATGGCCGATCGTATCTTGGTGCTCGTCGATGGTGTTGCGGTCCAACTCGACACCCCCCAGGCACTCTGGAAGAACCCAGCCCACCGATTTATTGCCGAAACCATCGCCGGCCTGCAATCGCTTACAGGGCAAGTTGAAGGCCATCACATTGTTACTACATTTGGCAATCTACCGATAGCAAACCTCCGCTCTAACGGTAATCTCACCAGTGGCGAAACCGTTGAGCTGGGTATACGCGGCAGCACGATCACCGCGGCACGTTTCGAGAACGAGGGCGATGACACCCATCCGGCTCGGACACGAAAAACGCACGCAATCGAAGACATACGTTTTGATGGCCAGTACTGGACCGCGCTTGTCCGATCTGAGCACCAACAATTGCGCATCGTGCTTAATCCGGAGCACCGGTTAAGGCCCGGCGATCGAGTGGAATTGCGCTTTACCAACGCGGAAGCGGTAGCATACAATTGATAATCATTCTCATTTGAGGCGCCCATGGAAAACTGTGTACAAGCTCCCCGAGCACTAATGACTAAGCGAATCCTTAAAAATCTATCAACAAAGCTGTTTTGCTTGTTCGCTCTCATAACCGCTCTGACCTTTCCTGCCCGCGCAACCTCTGACGAGGTCGTGAACGTCTATTCCGCCAGACACTACGACACCGATATGGCTTTGTATGAGGAATTCACCCGGCAGACCGGTATCGAGGTAAACCTCATTGAGGGGGGCAGCGACGCCCTGATTGAACGCATACGCAACGAGGGTGAATTCTCGCCGGCCGACATGCTGATCACCGTGGACGCGGGACGCCTTTGGCGCGCGGGCGAAAACGACATCTTTCAGGCGATTGAAAGTAAGGTATTGAACAACCGGGTCCCACAAAATCTGCGTGACCCTCAGGGCTTCTGGTTTGGTTTGTCGAAACGTGTTCGCGTGATCGCTTTCAACAAAGCAGCGGGACTGCCTGTTACGGTTACCCGCTACGAAGATCTGGCAAACCCCGCCTTAACCAGTTCGGTTTGTATGCGCAGCTCCTCCAACATTTATAACCTGTCGCTGATGAGCTCGATCATTGAGGCACATGGAGCGAGAGCGGCCGAAGATTGGGCTCGCGGCGTTGTCGCCAATTTTGCTCGGGCACCGCAGGGCAACGACACCGCCCAGCTTCGGGCAGTGGCATCTGGCGAATGCGGCATTACCGTCGCGAACACCTATTATGTCGGCCGTTTGATCGGCTCAGACGATCCGAAAAACAATGCCATTACCGATGCGTTAACCATCGTGTTTCCGAATCAAGGAGACCGCGGGGCTCACGTGAATATCAGCGGTGCCGGTGTTACCCGCTACGCACCAAATAAAGAAAATGCGATCAGGTTTCTCGAATATCTGACCAGCGATTTCGCCCAACGGCTGTTTGCCGAAGGCAACAACGAATACCCCATCGTTGGCCCCACGTCGGGGCCAGTGGCAAGCCTAGGCCCGTTCGAAGAAGACACGATCAACTCGGCAGTTTTAGGCCAACGCCAAGCCGAAGCTGTTCGCGTCTTTGACCGAGCCGGTTGGCAATAAAGGAGAATCTTATGGAACGAATGCTTCAACCCATCCAGCCTCTGGTTGGCGTGACCGGCCGCATGTTATTGGGGCTGTATTTTCTGATCCCCGGCATTAGCAAAATCACTGGATTTGATGATACGGCTCAGTACATGGTGACCCACGGGGTACCCCTTGTAGCCGTGTTGCTGCCGATCACTGCCGCGCTGCAAATTGGTGGTGGTGTGGCTCTCATTGCCGGATGGCAAACACGCGCCGTTGCATTGATGCTGGCTGGAATGATCTTGGTGATTAACGTGTTCATGCACGACTTTTGGAACGTATACGAGGGTCTGACTCAGCAACATGAGACCCAAAATTTCATCAAAAATCTGGCGATCATGGCAGGGTTGTTGACGCTGGCAGCAGGCAACGCGGTTCAGTCCTTGTCTCTCGACAGCAGAGCCAACGCTTCCAAGGACTAATCCGACAACCACTCGGCATCGTTGGCTCCGACCGCCCGCGGCGGTCGGTCTGGGGTAAGGCTGGCTCGGTTCAGTCGAAAACCGATCCCTGGCAGCGATACCGGCGTCTCATCCTCACCAACATTCAGTGTTTTCAGTAACCCCCGGGCTTGAAGCTGCCCTTCCGCCACAGTTTCACTGAGTTTGCGCACGCGACTGGCGGGCACACCGGCCTGATCCAGCAAGGCTTCCCACTCACGGGCTGATTTGGACAAAAATGCGGATTCAAATATCTCGCGTAGCGCATCTTGGTTAGCCGCACGTGCTCGCGGCTCCGCCCATCGCGGGTCTTCGGTACATTCCGAATGCCCCAGCACCTCGCAGAGATCCGCGAACTGGCGCTCATTATTCGCTGCCAGCATCAGCAACTCGCCACCTCGGGTCGCAAAGCAACCGGACGAAGGCGCGCGACTGGCCGCCTCGTTACCGAGCTTCGGCAGGTCCTCACCAGTGGTGGCTACTGTCACCAGATTATTCGCCATCATCGTCATCGCGGTATCCAACATGCTGACGTCTACGTGCTGAAAAGCACCGGTTAGGTCACGCTGACGCAGCCCGGCCATCACGGCAAAGGCCGCGTTCAGACCGGTGGCATAATCGATGTAGGGCGCACCCACTTTGACCGGACCCATCTCATCCGTGCCCGTGGTGCTCATAATACCGCTCATGGCCTGCACCACATGGTCATAGGCCGGCCGGTGACCGATTGGCCCGACCTCGCCGTAAGCCGAAATAGAGCAATACACCAAGCGAGGGTTTACCGCGGCCANCGCCNCNTCNCCCAGCCCCAATCGCTGGGCAACCCCCGGNCGGTAATTTTGGANAAANATGTCGGCTTCTGCGGCCAGATCCAGCACCTTGGCAANGTGGANNGGGTCNTTCAGATCCATCTCGACGCAGTTTTTTTGCGCGTTCTGGGTGCAAAAACTCAGTCCGAGCCCCTGCTTGGACAGTTCCGGCAGCGCGCCACCGTAACGGGTCATTTCGCCGCCAGGAGGCTCTACTTTGATGACCTGAGCGCCGAGCAAAGCCAACTGATACGTGCAGTAAGGCCCAGCAAACACCTGAGTCAGATCAAGCACTCGAATACTCTTTAAGGGCTGAGTAGAATTCATTCTAACTCCAATGGAATAACACACAGGCGAGTCGGTAACCACAACGTCATGCGATCACCATCTATTGACCGAATGAGGTAATCTAACGCCAGTTCAGGAGAGAGATAAAGGCCAGAATTTTTTGGGGAGTCGATATGAGCACAGCACGACCAATCGCCTTAGTCACAGGCGCGTCTGGCGACATTGGCGGTGCCATCGCGCAAGTCCTTGGCAGCCACGGCTGGCATGTGATTNGCACCTATGTCGGCGCNGCTGATGCGGCGGCAGCCACAGTGACCACCATTACTGATGCCGGCGGCAGCGCGGAAGCCATGCAGCTCGATCAACGAGATCCTGACGCCATCGAGGCGCTGATCGAGACCATCCGCCAGAGATACGATCGTTTAGACGTACTGGTAAACAATGCCGCCTGGAACATTGGCATTCCTTTTCGACGACTGGATGACCTGACCGCTGACGTTTGGGATCGCGTTATGGAAACCAATCTTCGCGCCCCGTTCCTGCTCGCTCGCGCAGCGGCTACGTTGTTGAGTGCCGGTGATGGCGGNCACATCGTGAACATTTCCTCAGCAGGCGGCATCAGTCCCGGTAGCAGCAGTATTGCGTACTCGTCGAGCAAAGCGGGCCTCAATCATTTAACCCGTTGCCTNGCGGTGGCCATGTCACCCAACGTCGCCGTAAACTGTATTGCTCCAGGTTTAGTGGAAAACACTCGCATGGCACAGCGGTTGCCCGATAACGTCGCAGAAGGCGCTCGGCAAACCGCCGTGCTCGGGCGCGTCGGACAGNCCGAAGACATCGCCAATCACGTCTTGACCTTTGTCCAGTCGACCTCAATCACTGGCCAGACCATTGTCATCGATGGCGGCATGCCCGGNGCGATGCGGTAACTTTGNAATGCAGTATTCTGGAAAAGGCTAACATTTAACGATGCTGAACGAATGGCTTCTNACGCTGGCTCGGTGGTTAGACACCCAGAGCTGGAGCACTCAAATCCACGAAAGNATCTATCTNTACGCGTGGATCGAAACNACACATGTGCTCACCCTGATGGTGTTTTTAGGCATGCTGTTTGTGATCGACCTGCGCATGCTCGGCTTGGTCTTTCCGAATGTTCGCGCCTCAACCATCGCANANCGCCTAGACAGACCAATGATGATCGGCTTTGGGCTGATGGTGATCTCCGGGCTACTCCTGTATTACGCTATCCCNGTGCGCACCACCCAAAGCCTNTGGTTTCGCATCAAGGTCGTGCTGCTGATTTTAGCGGCCATCAACGCCTTTACTTTTCGGGCACGCATGCAGGCTTCTGCNGACTCTTGGGACTTGGATCCGAAACCACCCCGGCACATTCGATTGGGCGCGGCGATCTCGATCNGCCTGTGGGCGGGCGTGGTGGTNACCGGCCGAACCATTGCCTACGACTGGTTTGACTGTCACAAAGAACTGCCTTTCGCCATGTACTGGGCAGCAGGCTGTGTTGATGAAATGGCCGCCTTTGCCAGTGAATAGAGCACNNCTAAAAATGACTTTGACGCGTTACTTGTGAGGCTACGCTGAATGGATCTTTACCCCTTTTTTGATTGGTTAGACACGTCGCTACTGGCGGACATATCGAAAGCCTACGGCGGGGTTTTTGCCGTAGTCCAGATGTTTCATTTACTCGGCATGTCCCTACTGGGGGGCATGGTGCTGGTGGGCGATTTGCGACTGTTGAATCTCGTGATGAAAGACATACCGTCAGAGGAAGTCATTGAAAACACCTACAAATGGTTCAATGTCGGCCTCGTCACCATGGTNATCAGCGGAATATTCATGAGTTCGGCGGTGTCGCTGAAGCTCTACTATAACGAAATGTTTTGGGCAAAAATGACAGCCCTCGCGGTTGGCGTTGCCTTCGTTTACTTCGTGCGCAAACCACTGCTCAGCACGCCCCATGATGCTCTGAGGCCCAGCGTCATTAAACTGACCGCCATCACATCCATGGCGATCTGGTTCACCGTCGCCGCGTCGGGGCGATGGATTGGCTTTTCTTAAGCAGAGGAAAAATCCAATGGTAAACAACACCGAAGTCGAAACAGCTGCGCCCAACAACCGACGCCAAACCTTCACAGTCCTTTTTTGTGTGGCCGTGTTGGGCACTTTCCTTTGGTTTTGGGGCGAGCAGATCGGCGAGGTCATTGAGATGCTCGAACTTGCCTATGGCGACGGAACCTAAAAATCGACGGTAATGCAACTGATTCAATAAACCACTTATGGAGCCCCCTATGTCTGATGCTATCGTAGAAATACGCGATTACACCTTTGAAGCCGAAACCTTTGCCGCCTATAAAGNGTGGGCAGACGAGCTGGCGGTACCCTGGCTGAAAGCAAACTTAGATGTGATCGACTTTTGGATCGACTGCGGCATTGACGCAGAGGTGAGTGGCTCAAACCCTCAGGTCTCAGACAACGGTCAGCCAAACATCACATGGATTATTCGCTGGGACAGCATTGAAGACAGACAGGCGCGCTTCGCAAAGACCATGGCATCGCCTGAATGGCAGGCGATTTGGGCCAANCACCCCAACGAGCACGGATATCTGCACATGAATGCCCGCTTTATGAAAGCGTCGGCTTAAGGCNCTAACGAATGAAAATACTGNTTACNGGCGGCGCTGGATTCATCGGCAGTTGCGTCGTCCGGCAGGCGTTACTCGATCCGAACATCCAGGTCGTNAACGTCGACAANCTCACCTACGCGGGAAATCTCGCGTCCTTACCCGGCACCNACCANAACCCNAACTACCGTTTTTGCNAGNCCGACGTCTGCGACGCNGGGGCGCTCGACGATATTTTTAACGCNCATCAACCTGATGTGNTCATGCACCTTGCTGCCGAAAGCCATGTGGATCGTTCCATCGACGGNCCNGAAGCCTTCATGCAAACNAANATCATGGGCACCTACCAANTGCTGGAAGCCAGCCGGCGCTATCTNGCCACCCAGGCAGCAGATCGGCAGGCATTCTTTCGCTTCCACCACATTTCCACGGACGAAGTGTATGGCGACCTAGAAGGCCCAGAGGACTTATTTCGTGAAGATACCCCCTATGCTCCGTCGTCTCCCTATTCCGCGAGCAAGGCCAGTTCCGATC